>NZ_JBYVYL010000001.1:0-1064270 GCF_058148425.1 Providencia sp. 6390 | reverse complement strand
CAACAGTGGCGGTGAAGGGACTCAACTGACCAACACTATTACGTTTATGCCAAGTACTCAAGAGTGGCGACCGCCGTATCGTTATAAACCGACGGCGGATGGCAATGAACTTGCAACAGTTGTAGGACCTCCGGGGGAAGAAATCTACACCAACGCGCAAGGGGCGGTGACGGTCTATTTTCATTGGGACAGGCGTGGAAAAGCTGACCACAGCGCCTCCTGTTGGGTGAGAGTCGCACAGGGTTGGAACGGCGATGGGTTTGGTTTTATGGCGATCCCCAGAATAGGGCAAGAGGTAATAATATCCTATCTAAACAATGACATAGATAGACCTATCGTGGTTGGATGTACCTATAACGGCCGAAATCGTCCGCCAATAGACTTACCAAAAGACAAAACGCGCACCACATTTCGCTCAAAAACCCACAAAGGCGAAGGGTTTAATGAATTGCGCTTTGAAGATGATAACGGTCGCGAAGAAATTTATCTGCATGCGCAAAAAGATCACCGCACGCACATTCTTAATGATGAGTCTCATACCATTGGGCACAATCGCCAAAAACAGGTGGGTGTCGATCAGGAAGAGCGTATTGGCCAAGATAAACGCACCGATGTAGGGCGTGATCACTATGAAAAAATTGGACGTAACTCAGTTCTCCATATTTTACAAGACCAAGAAATTCAAATTGATCAGAACCTGACTGAAGTGATTAACAGTAGCCATAAATCGGTGATTTTTGCCGATAAGCAAACACAAATCAGTGGTAACCAAAAAACGGTGGTGGAAGGCCAACGCCACGAAGAAGTGAAAACTAAGCTGTTTTCACAATCCCCTTATTACATTATTCATGCGGAAAACCAACTGACGCTGGCGGGCTCAGGGGGCAGTATTGTGATTGATAGCTCAGGGATCACCATTAAAGCGAAACAGCTCAGAATCAATACCTCGTCATTCGATATTGGCGGCGGTGGCGTTGATCAGGTGAAAGCGTTAATGGCAGCAACGGAAGAAGGACAGCCTTTTTGTGAAATTTGTGCAAAAGCGAAAAAGGAGAACAGTGCCAAATGAGTTTATCGCGCTTAACATTATTTCCTTATCAGTCCGATAACAGCAATAAGCTCATACTGCTGCAAGATTACTTATTTGGTAACGTGTTGTTCACCCGGCATGACGCTAAACAGGTTATCAGAGGTACACAGGTAACAGACAGCCAGACATGGGCGGTAATCGATGCGATTAAACGCCCTGATATTGCGGTGTTGTTAGATATTTTTGAAGTGGAATATTGTTGTCTGTGGAAAGGCGACAGTGCAGAGCACTATTCGTTTTATGCCCCATATTTAGTGAAGCTAGAGCCCGAATCGCCGTTTGTGGCATGGCTACTCGACAACAGCCAAAAAGCCCCATTGGGGATCTATTTGCGTTCACGATTGCCACTCGAAAAACTGGCTCACCAACTGCGCAAATTTAATCAAGTGTATGATACCGAAGCAAAAACATGGTTGATGTTTCGTTATTACGACCCTGTCACGGTGAAAACGTTGTTGCCTTACTTACCGGTGAACGACTACCTCCAGTTTATGGATAACCTGTTATTTATTCTTGCCGATGATGTCAGCGGCAACCAATTTATTGTGTTGCAGTAAAGGAGCCTCTATGGAAAGTGAAAAATGTTTTAAGGATGAACCTGTTGAAGACCCTATTGATGTCCAGCCGTGTGAACAGAGTACTCGAGATTGCTTTTTTTTAAGTGATGAGCAAGCGGATATTGATTATTACAATCAAAATATTGCTAGCCCGTTTGATGAAGACTGGGAAGAGTACCCTGAAAATGAAGACGGTACGGTACCTAAAGAGAAAATTCCGGTTGGCGTCGATTATTATTCATTGTTGGAATATGTTTCAACGATAAGTCAGTCTCCTAGCGCCCCGAATAACATGAAAGAACTTGCGGAAGAGATTATGGGGCATAATCGCTTTTTTGAGACATTAAGAGAGCGACTGGGTACCTCCGAGGCTTTTCTCGGTTTTATGTTGGCCTTTGTTTCTCAATATGAACGCCCAAAAGGCAGTGAATTTCACTATAAAGGGAAATCACATAAATTTGGGCGTCACCACTATAAAATTGAATTCTTTTTAGAGCGTTCATTTGAACCTTATACCAGCAAAGCGTACACAAACCCGACAGGGAGTGTGCATGATATTCAACGGATGGCAACACCTTCTAATGTACAGATGACCGCAGTCAATGACCTCCAAAAAGTGATTGCGGTGTCTCCGAGATACACGGTAGTCGATGCTTGGATTGATGGGTGGACTGTAGATGAAAAAGGGAACAAAGAGCGAGAGGCAACTCGGGGCGATAGCCTTATGGTGAAAACCTACTCGGAGTTAGCCGATGAACTGATTGAATACATTGCTTCAGATATCGATATCCAAAATAAAGCGGATGAAAATGGCGAGAAATTTGCACAAGGGGTGATGATTGCGGTCGATATCGCGTTGTTATTTACTGGGGCTGGCGCCGCTATCCGATTGGGAGGGAAAGTGGCTTACCGTGTTGCCGGCGAAGTCGCCAATGTGGTTTTGATGGGTAATCAAACCATTGAAGATATGACGGCCTTCTTGGGCTATAACGAAAATCAAGGGTATAACGTGTTGTTAAATTCAATGAAATACCTTGATAGCCAAACGGGAAACACCAAAGCGTTTGAAGCCAGTTACCACGCGGCTAATATGTTTATTTTATTTGGAAAAAATGTCAAAACCAAAGCGTTAACGGGTGTCAGCAGTGCTTCTGGTGGTGCAAGTATTGTTTACCTTGGCAATTTTACGGTACAAGAGCCTACAGTGTTACCTGAATCGAGTCGTTAATAGGGATGAAATAACGATATGACACATAAAAATATTGCATATGAAATTAGTACAACGAATCAAAAAAAAACCAAAGGGTTAAAAGCCGTAGATATCACTCAAACCTACGCAAAACTACAAACATTTCAGCGACATTTGGATGATGTTAAGGTTACTCAGTTTGGGCCAAGAGTCGATGGTAGTTATATTCTGCGTATCGAGGGTAAACCGGCTGGACAATCACAAAAAGTAAAGGGTCATGTTGAATTGAACGTCAAATCAGGTGACTTATATCGAGTTCTCGCAGAGCAAAAGTTGTATGATGACATTGCAGCACTGAAATTAGCGCACTTGGTGGGTTATATTGGTGAAAATCATGTGGTTAAAGCAGCAAAGGATGGTAGCTTACTCCGTGGCGCTTTTTATAAAACTAAAAGTTCAAGTAAAGTTGAAAAAGCAGTTCCAGTTAATCAATTATCAATAAAAGGAGCCAATGGGGAGGAGTTAAATCCGTTATATGGGAAAAACATTAATACGAGTCAAGTGTTCAGTTTACAAAAAAAGAATGGCCATGGGATTGATTTAATTTGTAAAATCGATTCGCCACCACCTCATTGGATCACGATTGAAACGAAAACAGTTATGAGAGAAAAATTTGATGATTCAGGGTCATTAATTGGAGGGAGCCTTAGTGAAGCTCAAAAAGAGCCGATTAAAAATTTAAGCAAACACATGAAAAATGCTGAAAATAAATTCTACAAAAAAAATGATTACAATATAACCGATGCGGACTTAGATAATATTCGTAATATTCGTTCTACTTTACGTGATAATATTGATAATGTAAGGGGCATCAAAATAACCGTTGGAATAGATGAGACGTTTTCTGTTGGTAAAACTTCTCGATTTGATAACATGTTTCTTATGGAGATAATAAAATAATGGCTAGAATGGAATTAATAAATAAATATATAGAAACTGAATTGAAAGATATAGAAGTTAGCACTATAGATTTGAAAAAAAAGATAGATATTAGATTTTATAAAGATATAGAAATAGATAGCACAAAAAAACCTGTTGATAGATATATAAATTACCTTGTTGCTCTTGATTCTGCAATGGGAATTACTGGGGAACTTTATATGAAAGAAGTCTACTCTAATGAGGATGAAAAGTCATATGCTTTTGAGAAATTCTTTTGGCATAGAAATGTTTCTTTTTTAGTTAATTACTATAATTTATTTAAGGATAAAAATTTATCTTTAGACTTTTCTGAGCAAGGCGAAATTTTACTGATGGATTTTGCTTGTGATTACTTTAAGGTTGGCAATCTTTGTTACGATAAAATCATTGAAAGTATTCAATCGGGTAAAATGGCAAAATCACTCCCGATGTATACTCGTCCACAGAAGCTAGGCGTGCTTGCAGTTGAAATGTTGGCAAGTGAAAAAAATCAAACCATCGATTGGGAGAGTGCAGGTATTCCTATCGATCCATTTTATCAACGTTTTTGCCAAGAAGCGTTATATAATGAAAATCACGATGTTGTCGCCCAATGGCTTATCGCACTTTGTGATCGTCATGTAGAATGGTCAGCTTTATTTGATTGGGATGAAAATGAACAAAGTGCGACGGGCTATGAAATCGACATGGAAATTTTATTAGTGTGGCCTTTTGAGTATCAAGCTGTAAAAAATTTTCGTGCTAAACATGGATTAACAACCCCTATTATCGATCACCCATTACTTAAAACCCCGATGGCGATTGAACACCGCCCAGACATGGTGGGTTGGAAGCAAAATAGGTCAGCAATTTATGATCAGATGATTGATGATCTCATTACAATTAATCCAGAGCTGCAAGTTATTAATAAGCTATTTTAATCACGAACAATAGGCGGTTAATTTACCGCCTTGCGATATGGATAACGCGATGAAGCTAACAGCCCAAAGCAAACAAATTATTCGAGATAATAGGCTACAAGCCTTTTATCTGGATGCGGTTAACTATTTTGAAGAAGAACATAAATCTGCATTAATGTATTATGAAATTAATCGGGAAGCATTATTTAATCTATTAAAGAAAAATTACCTGCACTTTGAATCAATTGGTCGAGCAAGCCAATATTTGTGTGTGACACAAACCACATTGATGCTCTACTGTGGGCAGTTTTATACTCAGTCGCCATTATATCAAGCAGAACAAGAACATCTTGAGCAGGTGGTTTTATTTAAAGATCTCAAAAGTAAAGCATGGTTAGAAAATAAGATTGAAAACTATCAAACGCTCGATTTGTCCAACAACGTCAGTGAAATAATAGCGTATGCTAAAAATCGCTATCATGTGATAGGTGAAACACCATCATTATTAAAATCAGAAATGGATTTGTTTTTATTCAAAGATATCAATAAACAATTTACTGATAACTATAAAGAAAAAGATTTATTTTTAAAACAAGCATTAAAGAATATTAATTCAATGCCAATACGTAGAGAGAATATTATTTTTTTATGCGTTGTCGCACAATATTTGGATGGATTGAACTGTTTTCAAGACGAATTCAGGCCAAAGTGGTTTGGTCAGTTGCAATTTTCAGGGCTTATTCCGTGGAGCTTTGACTTAACATCATAGAAGCTTAGAACCATAACAGTAATAGTGATGACTTTTCAAGAGAACTGAAAGTTTGTCTCACGGTTACGAAGATAGTTTGCCCCAATTAGCAATAGTAAATTACCAATTATATCAGGATATCAATATGCGCAGCACAGTTAACGGACGCAAAATCATTTTAAAAAATGATACCACCGACACTAGTGGCACTGTACTGACGGGATCTTCCCTTGCCAAACAAACCCAAGGAGTCGCTTGTGTAGGCGACTCGGTTTACTGTCCGTCATGCAAAAAAACTGGCACTATCGCCGAGGGCGATAATTTAATGAAAATCAATGGGATACCTGTCGCACTTGAAGGTCATAAAGTGATTTGTGGATGCTCAAATGGCTGTGTACTGGTTGCTATCGGGTGAATAATTACTAAGGTAGCAAAATCATGCGCATGCAATCTAACAATGGGATGGTTAAATACAAGGGATTGATTTAATGAATCACCTTTCTTTTTATTTCTTATTTCAAAAACTAACAAACAGTAGCTAAACATAATATACTTAGCTACTGTTTGTAGCGCATATTATTTAATATGCGCCCTTAATGTTTCTAATATAAAAAGAACAAATTACATTCTCTCAACGGTTTCAATACCTAAAGTATCTAGACCCGTTTTTAAGGTTCTTTGAGTCAGCAGCGCTAATTTCAAACGGCTTTGACGTTGTGCTTCAGTTTCTGCAGTGAGCACTGGGCAGTGCTCATAGAAACTAGAGAATAGACCAGCTAAGTCATATAGGTAAGCACACATCACATGTGGTGTACCATCGCGAGCAACCATGAGAATGGTTTCTTCAAATTGCATTAAGCGAGTTGCGAGCGCAATTTCACGCGGATCTTCTAACGTTACAGGTAATGTTAGATCAGCTTGCGTGACATCGGCTTTTTTAAAGATAGAAGCAACGCGAGTGTAGGCGTATTGCATATACGGCGCAGTGTTGCCTTCAAAAGCCAACATATTATCCCAATCAAAGATGTAGTCAGTGGTACGGCTTTTCGATAAGTCAGCGTATTTAACTGCACCAATACCCACCACATTGGCCACATTGTTTAGCTCGTCTTCTGACATATCTGGGTTTTTGGTTCGGATCAGGGCTTGTGCACGTTCGATAGCTTCATCAAGTAAGTCAGACAAGCGTACTGTTCCGCCTGAACGTGTTTTAAATGGCTTGCCATCTTTGCCTAACATCATGCCAAACATATGATGTTCAAGCGCCATAGACTCAGGGATATAACCTGCTTTACGTACAATGGTCCATGCTTGCATCAAGTGTTGATGCTGGCGTGAGTCGATATAATATAGTGAGCGATCAGCATGCAATACTTCATGGCGATATTTGGCACAAGCAATATCAGTGGTGGTGTATAGGAATCCGCCATCTTTTTTCTGGACGATAACGCCCATTGGTTCACCTTCTTTGTTTTTAAACTCATCAAGGTAAACGACGGTGGCACCTTCACTTTCTACCGCTAAGCCTTTGGCTTTAAGATCAGCAACAATACCCGGTAACATGCTGTTATATAAACTTTCGCCCATCACATCATCTTCAGTTAATGTAACATTTAAGCGGCGATAGGTTTCTTGGTTTTGTTGCATGGTGATGTCGACTAGTTTGCGCCACATTTTGCGGCAATACTCATCACCAGACTGTAATTTAACCACATATCCACGGGCACGTTCTGCAAATGCAGGATCAGCATCATAGTGCTGTTTGGCTTCGCGATAAAATTCCTCTAGGTCAGCCAGCGCCATATCACTGGCGTTTTCATTCTGCATTTTTTCAAGGTAAGCGATTAGCATACCAAACTGTGTACCCCAGTCACCAACATGGTTTGCGCGGATCACTTTATGACCAAGAAACTCTTGGGTACGTGCCGCAGCATCACCGATAATGGTTGAACGCAAATGGCCAACATGCATTTGTTTTGCCACATTTGGTGCAGAATAATCGATTACGATCGTTTCAGGTTTAACAGGTGATAAACCTAGATGTGGATCGTTAAGTGCTTGCTCAATGTGTGTTGTAATCCAAGTTGGCTCAAGAAAGATATTAATGAAGCCAGGGCCTGCAATTTCTGTTTTGCTTGCAATCCCTTCAAGATCTAAATGGCTAACGACTTGCTCGGCCAGTTGTCGGGGATTGATGCCCATTTTTTTAGCAGCGCCCATGATACCGTTAGCTTGATAATCGCCAAACTGAGCTTTTGCTGATTGACGCACGAGTGCATCACTGCCTTCTGGGGCTCCCGCTGCCTGCATTGCAGCACTGATTTTATCTGAAAGAATCGCCTGAATATTCACCGGATTACCTTAAATAACGAACATAGTTATCGCATTGTGCCATCACATGCGCAGAACTAAAAGAAAGAAGAGAAAATTCGGCTGGTTTTATACCATATTTAGAGGGAGTCGTGCTACAGTCTGGCGATTTTATTCAAAAGTAAAAGAGTAATTGACATGACTGACTTTGCTAACGTGCCAGAACTGCATGATTTATGGCTGGCTTTACCTGAATTTGAACAACAGTTAACACAAATGGCGCAAGAACTAGGGATTTCGCTGACTGATTTTCAGATTGATCATATTTCTGTGCGTTGTCATCATATTGAAACAGCAGAACGTTGGCGTTCAGGGTTGCTACGTTGTGCACATCTAATGTCAGAAAATGAAATCAATGGGCGACCCATTTGTTTATTTGATCTTTTCCAGCCACTGAGTGTGGTATCACAAAATGTGTTTGTTATTGAATTACCTTTTCCTAAAGAGAAAAGCTATCCACAAGAAACATGGGAGCACGTTGAAATGGTGATTAATGTTGATCCTGAACGACTAGAAAGTGCCGCACGAGCATTATTACCTCTGCCATTACCTGAAGGTTATAAGGTAAAAGTAAGCCAGCCTAAAGGCCAGTCAGAAAGATTGCCCAATCCAACATTAGCAGTAACAAATGGAACGATTACGGTTAAATACCACCCGTTTACGCTAAAACAGATCATTGAAAGCGAAAAATAAGTGATGTAATTAACGTTATTGAGAATAACTCGCAAAAAACTGTTCATGCTGTGATGTTTATCCGGTTACGAATAGAAATTAGTGGCATCATTGCACGAATGTTAACGAATAACATTTTTAACCTGAGTGATTAATTAAATATTAAAGTGAATGCTTTAATCTTACGTTTTGGAGGTGGTCATGGCAAAGCTGGAAATTTGCTGTTTCGGTATCGAATGTGCTCAAGTTGCCCAAGAGTATGGCGCAGATCGTGTTGAATTATGTTCCGGTGCAGCCGATGGTGGCTTAACACCAAGCTATGGATATCTGAAACTGGCGAAAGAAAAACTTCATATCCCAGTTCATCCGATTATTCGTCCACGTGGCGGTGACTTTTGTTATGACATGAATGAATTTGAAGTGATCCGTGAAGATCTGATCATGGTTAAAGAAATGGGTTTCCCAGGTGCAGTTATTGGAATATTAGATACAGAAGGGCGTATTGATATTGATCGTATGCATGCATTAATGGACGTTGCACAAGGAATGCATATTACTTTTCATCGTGCTTTTGACATGTGTATCAATCCGTTACTTGCATTAGATCAGTTAAAGAGCCTCGGTGTCGCACGTATCTTGACGTCAGGTCAGCAGCAAAATGCAGAGCTTGGATTACCATTACTTAAAGAATTACATGAAAAAAGTCGCGAAATAGATGGCCCAGTGATCATGGCAGGGGCTGGTGTACGCTTGGCTAACCTGAGTAAATTTATGGAAATTGGCCTAACAGAAGTGCATAGCTCAGCGGGGAAATCGGTTCCTTCAAGTATGAATTACCGTAAAGTTGGCGTCACTATGGCCTCTAACAGTGAAAATGATGAGTTTACTCATTATTGCGTTGATGGGCCAACTGTTGAAGCGATGAAAGATTTTATTTCTATTACTGAAAAGGCGGTAGTGTAGCTTATTCGAAAATGGATGAAATATTAAATATGGTCTCATTCAATTGTAACGAATAAAAAGAAAATTAAAGTGGTAAAAGGATAAGTGACAGGGAATGTCTATTATAATATTACTTAAATTTAGTTTCTATGTTTTTCATAAAGTCTCTCCTATTGTAGTCGCTACTTTAATATTTACAACACTGTGGTTTTCATCTATTATATCTAATAAAAAATATCTATCCTTTTGTTTTTAATTGTATTTTTAACTATATCTCCTTATGTTATCGTTGGCTCCTATTTTTTATTTATGATGATACTAGGAGGTCTATTAAAATGATAAGAGGATGGGGAATATACTCGTTATACTTCAGGTTACAGGGGGGACTACGTTCAGTTAGCCGCCTACCTGCAATCTGAATTATTTATAGTATATATCCAAATGAAAGGTTAATTCTTGGCAGATAAAACAGTGTTTGCATAGGGGGTCCCATTTTCTAGGATCTCTTTAGCGAGAGTGAACATTTCTGGTTCTTCTTGGCTGTCATCTTCTATTTCAGAGTCATAATTACCAATCACCATTAAATTTTTATCTGTTTCATTTGTATGTATGTATTTAATAATATTATTATTAAAAGGTTCTAAATCGTATATTTCGGAGTTTAATAATGAAGTGAAATAAACATCGTTTCCTTTTTTATATGCGATTATACTCACATAACGTCCTTCCCCATTATCAACTATCTTGAGTGTATCAGTACTTAGTTCGGAATCATAAATGTCTTTTGCTCTACTTATTAAATGTGTCACAACGCGTTTACGAACTGACTCATCATTGATATTTTCTTCTATTTCAGCAAGCTTATTTACGTTGTTCATGAATTCTTGTTTTTGGCGGTTCTGAGCTTTTTTGGCACCTTCATAACCCTGATTCTCACAAATCAATGAGGCAAAATTATTGGAGTTACTTCTATTTCTAATATTTATACTAAGAATATCTATATTATTGCTTATGATAACTTGGCTGACAAAATGTCTATATCCAATAAACTCGCCATTGCTGTTTTTTGCATTAAATTCACCACATATCGTGGCCTCATCAATATTTCTATAAATAGAGATATCTTTATATTGAATGGTATCTGGTTCAGGGTAATGTTTACTAATGACTTCTTTTACAGCAGTAAAAATTCGATTTTCAGAAGGGGAGCAGGCGAGTAAAGACAATGATATAATGAGACAGTAAAAAATTCGCATAAGAAAAACCAAAAGTGATGAGTTAAAATTAATAATCTAAAATAAATTATTCTTGAATAAATATAATTATATATATTTTTATAAAAATAAAAATATCTTAATAGGATAATATTTTGCTTTTTAAGCACATATGTGAGTGTGCTTGAAAATATGCTAGAACGTTATTTAACCTATTGATGATATAAGTAAATTAAGGGTATTTATAGGGTAGTCTTAATTGGATTGGAACATATTGTGACGAGTGAGTTCAGGGATTGTGTCTTATAGAAAATGACTGATTTCTCAGGTTGTTGACGAAGCAGGATAAAGTGTGATTTTTTCGCTCTGTACTATCAGTTGAAAATCAATGAATTAATCTTCCTAATTTATTTCAAAAAATTTGAATGACTGCTACCAAACATAAAGCGTTTGTCAGCAGTCTGGAAAGTGAATATTCACCTTTTTGTTTATGGCTTACGAGCGACTAGAATTGCTCTTAATGGTGCAGGATAGCCTTCAATGGTTTTAGTTGGATCACTAGGATCTAAAAACTCAGCTAATGAATCCGTTTTCATCCATTCAGTACGTCGTTGTTCTTCAACTGAAGTCAGTGCTTGGTCAACAATACGCACATCGACAAAACCACATTTTTCTAGCCACACTTTTAGCATTTTTGCTGATGGAATAAAATACACATTACGCATCTGTGCGTAGCGTTCGCCGGGCACTAGGCATTGGAACTCATCGCCTTCAACCACCAAGCTTTCTAATATTAGTTCACCTTCACTCACTAACTGGTTTTTTAGCTGCCATAAGTGGTCTAGTGGTGAGCGGCGGTGATAAAGTACTCCCATAGAAAAAACGGTATCAAATGCATTCAAAGCGGGCAGTTGTTCGATACCTAAGGGTAACAAGTGTGCACGTTGATCATCGCCAAGCAGTTTTCTGACAGCTTCAAATTGGCAAAGGAATAGCTGAGTTGGATCAATACCAACCACAAATGAGGCTTCTTCACCCAGCATTCGCCACATGTGATAACCACTACCACATCCCACATCTAATACCATTCGACCTTTTAATGGTGAAATATGAGGTAAGACACGATCCCACTTCCAGTCGGAACGCCATTCAGTATCAATGTCGACGCCATACAGGGAAAAAGGACCTTTACGCCAAGGTTTGAGTTGTTCAAGGATATTATTTAAGCGGCGTGTTTCACCCGCAGATAATTCAGGATCACGCGTTGCAGTTACACTGTGTTTTAGATCTAAATGTGTAGGTGTCATCACAGGTAAGTTATCGAGCATCTTTTCCCATGATTTGAATCCACCATGTAAATCATTGCTTTTCCATTCAGTGATCTGTGCCGGTAGCGTATCCAACCAATGACTTAAAGGGCCTGTCGCAATTTGTTGATAGAAGCGTCCAAAATCAATCATGATGCGGTTCCTTTTAGTGCTAACAGTGAGCCGAAATTGAAGCACTGAAACCAAACTTCACAATGGGTGAAACCTGCTTGTTGTAAACGTGACTTATGTGCTTCAACGGAATCTGTCAGCATCACATTTTCTAGCATGCTACGTTTTTGGCTAATTTCTAACTCGCTATAACCATTTGCACGTTTAAAGTCATGATGCATATTGAATAATAACTCACCTATGCGTTGGTCTTCGAAATTAAATTTCTCTGATAACACTAAAATGCCACCAGGTTTCAGGCCTTGAAATATTTTATTTAATAGTCGTTGGCGATCATCAGGATTGAGGAATTGTAATGTAAAGTTGAGTACTACCATTGAGGCATTTTCGATATGAATATCGCGAATGTCACCTTCAATAACATTGACAGGGGTTGCCGCTTTATAAGCATCAATATGACGACGGCAACGTTCAACCATTGCAGGGGAATTATCAACCGCAATGATTTGGCAATGTTGAGCGGTAATATTACGACGCATTGATAACGTTGCAGCGCCTAACGAGCAACCCAAATCATAAATATGGCTGCCTTCTGTCACGAAGCGACTCGCTAGCATCCCAATCATGGTAATAATATTTGAATAACCCGGTACTGAACGTTGGATCATATCGGGGAAGACTTCAGCAACTTTTTCATCAAATTGCCAATCACCTAAATTAGCAATTGGGGCGCTAAAGAGGCTGTCTTTATTGTTGGATTCCTGACTTGACATAAGATCTGTATATGTAAAACGAAAAGTAGTCGCAGATTGTAGCAGAAAAGGTGGGTAACCTGAAAATCAATCGCTCAAAAGTGCTATAAAAGTTTTACAGCACTTAATTAAGTGCCGTATAGATAATAAAAATTAAAGATTGAATGAGAAAATTTGTATCCAAGGTAAGTAGTAAATATTGGCTATAATCATTAATGTCATCGCAATATACGTTGCGGCCATACCTGAACGTCGATAAGAGGCATCATGGTTTTTGAGCCCATAGGAGTGTAATACTCTCCCTGCAATCAAGATTAGTCCACAAAGATGGATCATCCAAACCTGTGCACCATTCATTTCCATAAATAATAATAGAATTAGAGCGATAGGGATATACTCAATCGCATTACCATGAACGCGTATTGCTGTTTGTAGCTCATAAAAACCACCGTCGCCATAGGAAACACGGTATTGGTTTCTCAGCCTAACAACATTCAACGATAGCCTAATAAGTAGCAAAGCGCCCAGTACAGCATACAAAGAGCTGACCATTTATTCACTCCATTGCTCAACTAAAGTGACCTACTATTGATTAATACAGCGTATTATATTAATGGATATTGGTAAAATTTACTAATGATAAAACGTGCAGTCACTTTTATCCAAACTGAAATACAGCAAAATTTGAGTACGTATAATATTTGTTTAATTAATTAGGTCATCTTGGTGTAACTGTGAAATGATGATCGCGGCTGTCGTTGAGCAAAGAGGGATATCGTGACTATCAAGCCACGCTAACTCTGCAATTTCTGCGGCGGGTATGGGGGAGCCATCATAATTTGCAAAGTAACAGCGGATGCGTACTTGTGTTCCATCTTGCTTGCCATCTGCAAGCCCAATGAATTCACCGTAAAAGCGAATCGAATCAGGGTGCAAAGTTAATGTGAGTTCTTCATCAAGTTCACGGCATAAAGCTTGCTCATCAGTTTCATTCAGCTCTCGCTTTCCCCCTGGTATATAAAATAACGTTTTATTGTGAGAACGAACCATTGCGATTTTTCGATCACGTAGTGTAATGAGACCTAACTTATCAATAACTTTACTGTTCATAGAAATATTCACTATATGTGTAGGCGATAGAACCATTTTTAATGAGTAAAATATTATTATTTAAACATAATAAAAACAATGGATTATTGAGGTAATTATCGTTAGCAGATTAAACATTCACCTGCTAACGATGTAATATAAGGTGATATGAAATTATTTGGTTTTATTGACAACTTCAACCAATTCATAGCGGATACTTGGTGCATCAGCAGGTGGGTTGGCAACATCAAACTGTTTTACTTTTAAGGTATATTGATAACCAGGTTGGTAGTCGAAACCTTGGATTGAGCCATAAAAATATTCCCAATCTGCATTTGGATCTTGTTTAACTTTCATGCATTTCATTGGTGCGACTCCAACACAATCAGCGAGTGTTGAATCGACATAAAAAGTTTTTGTATTATCAGCAGGTTTCACAGTTTGGCAGCCTACGAGTAAAAGAAATAATGAAGAGACCAGTAAACTTTTTTTCATCGAATGTCCTTTTTATAGCGATAGTCTAAATTAGTTTAATCATAGCAAAGGATAGGAAGTAATGATTCCGAAATAGATGTGCTATGAATGATTTGACTGCATATGAATGCAAAAATGGTTTTTTGTTTAGATTTTATTGATGTTGCCTACAATAAATGACTGTATTAGAACTGAAGAAAATGTGCATCACATTAGATTGTGATGCATTTGATGGGTAGTTTGCTTGTTTTTTCTTCATTCAATGTATCAGCTACGAAATAAACCCTAATGACAATATGTACATAAGCGGCAGAGTCACTTAAAATCACTGTTAGTTATAAATTCTGTCTATACCAAGGTGCCGTGCTCGTTAGATTTTTGGCTACCTTTTAATCCATTTTAAAATGATTAAAAACAAAAATATTAGGTTTTGCCCCCTAATACGTCACTGTTTGTGCAACAGAATTTCCTGTATAATGTCTGCCTTTTTTGACATTCTGATGTTCAGCAAAATGCCAAATTTCCGCAGCAAACAAATGCACAACAAGCTGAGTAAAAAGGATATTGTATGCGTACTAATTATTGTGGGCAGTTAAACATTGCTCATGAAGGCCAAAAGGTCACTCTTTGTGGATGGGTAAACCGTCGTCGTGATTTAGGTGGTTTGATTTTTATCGACATGCGCGACCGTGAAGGTATTGTGCAAGTATTTTTCGACCCAGAGCGTAAAGACCTGTTTGAAAAAGCCTCTGAATTGCGTAATGAATTCTGTATCCAAATCACAGGAACTGTACGTGCTCGCCCTGATAACCAAAAAAATAAAGATATGGCGACAGGCGAAATTGAAATTTTTGCTGAGGAACTTGATGTCTTTAATAAATCAGAGCCATTACCTCTCGATAGCAATCAGACCAATACTGAAGAGCGTCGTTTAAAGTATCGCTATCTTGATCTGCGTCGCCCTGAAATGTCAGACCGTTTACGTACACGTGCCAAAATCACCAGTTTTGTCCGTAATTTTATGGACAGTGAAGGTTTTGTTGATGTTGAAACGCCAATGTTAACTAAAGCAACGCCTGAAGGCGCGCGTGACTATTTAGTGCCAAGTCGTGTTCATAAAGGCAAGTTTTATGCATTGCCACAGTCACCACAGTTATTTAAACAATTGCTGATGATGTCTGGTTTTGACCGTTACTACCAAATCGTCAAATGTTTCCGCGATGAAGACTTACGTGCTGATCGTCAACCTGAATTTACGCAAATCGACGTTGAAACGTCATTTATGACGGCTGAACAAGTTCGTGAAATCATGGAACGTATGATCCGCCAATTATGGCAGGAAGTGAAAGGCGTTGATTTAGGGGACTTCCCAATCATGACTTTTGCTGAAGCAATGCGTCGTTATGGCTCTGATAAGCCCGATCTGCGTAACCCGATGGAGTTAGTAGACGTGGCGGATATCGTTAAAGATGTTGAATTCGCTGTTTTTGCTGGCCCTGCTAATGATCCTAAAGGCCGTGTCGCTGCATTGAAAGTACCAGGTGGTGCTGCAATGACGCGTAAACAAATTGATGAATATGGTCAATTCGTTGGTATTTATGGTGCGAAAGGTTTGGCATGGATGAAAGTTAATGAACGTGCTAAAGGCTTGGAAGGGATCCAAAGTCCAGTGGCTAAATTCTTAACTGAAGAAATCATCAATCAGCTTTTAGAAAGAACGGGTGCAGCCGATGGTGATATTTTACTGTTCGGTGCGGGCGCTAAAAATGTCGTGACTGATTCAATGGGGGCATTGCGTCTAAAAGTAGGACGTGATTTCGAACTGACTAATTTGAATAGTTGGCAACCATTGTGGGTGATTGACTTCCCAATGTTTGAAGAAGATGGTGAGGGTGGTTTAACCGCGATGCACCATCCATTTACTTCACCACGTGATTATTCACCAGAAGATCTGGCGAATAAACCTGAAGATGCAGTTGCTAACGCGTATGATATGGTTATCAATGGCTATGAAGTGGGTGGTGGTTCAGTTCGTATTCATCGCAGCGAAATGCAACAAACCGTGTTTAATATTTTAGGTATTAATGAAGAAGAGCAGCGTGAGAAATTTGGCTTCCTGCTTGACGCATTAAAATATGGAACACCACCGCATGCAGGTTTGGCATTTGGTCTTGACCGTTTAGTTATGCTGCTAACTGGTACTGATAATATTCGTGATGTTATCGCGTTCCCTAAAACAACAGCAGCAGCTTGCTTAATGACGAATGCACCTAGCCATGCAAACCCTGAGTCGCTAACAGAATTAGCTATTTCAGTGGTCGCTAAAGATGCAGAAGCTTAATTAACTTATGATGAAGAGTTTCAAACGACCTGAATCGGTATTAGTCATGATCACGGCAAGAACGAGTGGTAACGTACTCATGCTAAGACGTAAAGATGATCCCGACTTTTGGCAATCAGTGACCGGAAGTTTAGAACATAACGAAAGGGCGTTTGAAACCGCTGTGCGGGAAGTGAGTGAAGAAACAGGTTTTCTTGCAGAACAAGGCCAATTATACGACCTTGAACGTGAGATTACGTTTGAAATATTTGCGCATTTTAGGCATCGCTATGCCCCCGATATCACTCATTGTAAAGAACATTGGTTTAAAATGGTGCTTAGCGAAGAGCGAGCGCCAATCTTGACGGAACATACTGAGTTTTGTTGGGTGCCCCCGAGAGAGGCGGCAGAACTCACCAAATCTTGGAGTAATCGACAAGCTATTTTAGAATTTGCTGTTTAATTTTTAATTGACGTTTTTGGAGATATTTCATGGCAGGTCATAGTAAATGGGCCAACACCAAACACCGTAAGGCGGCGCAAGACGCTAAACGCGGTAAGATTTTCACTAAAATTATCCGTGAGCTGGTTACAGCTGCGCGCTTAGGTGGCGGTGATCCTGCTACTAACCCGCGTTTACGCGCTGCTGTGGATAAAGCGTTATCAAACAACATGACTCGTGACACATTGAACCGTGCGATTGCACGTGGTGTGGGTAATGATGATAACGATAATATGGAAACTATCATTTATGAAGGTTATGGTCCAGGTGGCACAGCCGTTATGGTTGAATGCCTGAGTGATAACCGTAATCGTACTGTTTCAGAAGTTCGTCATGCTTTCACTAAAACTGGCGGTAACTTAGGAACTGATGGCTCTGTTTCTTACTTGTTCACCAAACGTGGTGTGATCACTTACGCTCCGGGTGTTGATGAAGATGCATTGATGGAAGCGGCATTGGAAGCTGGTGCTGATGATGTTGAAACCTATGATGATGGTGCAATCGACGTTTATACAACACCAGAAACATTTGGTGAAGTAAAAGATGCACTTGATGCTGCTGGTTTCACCAGTGAAGGTGCCGAAGTTTCCATGATCCCATCAACCAAAGCTGAATTAGATGTTGAAACAGCACCTAAATTACTGCGTTTGATTGATATGTTGGAAGACTCTGACGATGTACAAGAAGTCTACCACAACGGTGATATCTCTGATGAAGTTGCTGAACAGCTGTAATCATTGAACACTCGCGTAGAGAAAGCTGGATGGTTATCACAACAGCCCGCTTTCTCTAACGCCTCCTTTTCTCATTTTCCCTTACTGAAACAGCCTGCTGACCGTATGAGCGGTACTGCTCCTATATTGGAACAGACTATTGTGACATCCAAAATATATAGATAAGATGATGTTAAAAGTAATAAAGGGTATAAATAGGCTTTGATATGGCGATTATTTTAGGTATAGATCCTGGTTCTCGAATAACAGGGTATGGTGTGATCCGCCAACAAGGCAGACAGCTTTTGTATTTGGGAAGTGGTTGTATTCGTACACAAGTTGATGATTTACCAAGCCGTCTGCAACGTATTTATGCGGGGGTCTCGGAAATTATCACTCAATACCAACCTGATGTTTTGGCCATTGAGCAGGTGTTTATGGCCAAAAATGCCGATTCAGCACTAAAACTGGGACAAGCACGAGGTGTTGCGATTGTCGCAGGGGTAAATCAAAACGTTGCCGTCTTTGAATATGCAGCACGACAAGTTAAACAAACCGTAGTAGGTACGGGCGCGGCAGAAAAAAGCCAAGTGCAGCATATGGTGAAATCAATTTTAAAACTTTCAGCGAGCCCGCAAGCTGACGCCGCGGATGCTCTTGCAATCGCGATTACACATTGTCACTTCAATCAGAACCTATTACGTGTTGGCGATCCTCGCTTAGTCTTAACTCGTGGTCGGTTAAGATAGCGGCATACAGTCTGGCTGGATAGGCATCCAGCAGGGTTGTTGACGGAGCGGGATAAAAGCGTGGTTTTTCCCGCCCCGTGTTATCAGCCGAAAATCAATGAATTGATTTTCCTTGTTTATTTCAAAAACCTTAACGACCGCATCCAAACATTATATGTTTGTATACAGTCTGGCTGGATATGCATCCAGCCTTTTTTATGGTATAAACAGCGCTATCAATAAAATAAACAGAGGGTTTCATTGTGATTGGTCGTTTACGTGGCATTGTATTAGAAAAACAACCTCCCATTGTTCTGCTAGAGTTACAAGGTGTTGGTTATGAAGTTCATATGCCAATGACCTGTTTTTATGAACTACCCGAAGTCGGCCAAGAAGCGATCATTTTTACCCATTTTGTCGTGCGTGAAGATGCTCAATTACTGTATGGATTCAATGACAAACAGGAACGAGCACTGTTTAAAGAGCTGATTAAAGTTAATGGTGTTGGGCCCAAATTAGCTTTAGCCATTTTATCAGGTATGTCAGCACAACAATTTGTTTCTGCAATTGAAAAAGAAGCCATTTCATCATTAGTTAAATTACCGGGTATTGGTAAGAAAACCGCAGAACGTTTAGTTGTTGAAATGAAAGACCGCTTTAAAGGTCTTAATGGTGATTTATTTAATCAAAGTACCGATATCACCTTGCCAGCTGTTAATAGTAAAGTACCAAGCAGTGCAGACATTGAAGCTGAAGCAGCCACTGCCCTCGTTGCTTTAGGTTACAAACCACAAGAAGCCAGCCGTATGGTGAGTAAAGTAGCCAAACCTGACAGTGACTGTGAAACCTTGATCCGTGATGCATTGCGTGCAGCACTTTAATTGAGAGAATTGAACGATGATTGAAGCCGATCGCCTAATTTCTGCTGAAGTGATCCATGACGAAGAAGAAGCCATTGATCGTGCGATCCGCCCTAAATTACTGCAAGAGTATATAGGGCAGCCGCAAGTTAAAGAGCAGATGGAAATCTTTATTCAAGCGGCCAAATTACGTGGAGATGCGCTTGATCATCTGTTAATTTTCGGACCTCCGGGGTTAGGTAAAACCACCTTGGCGGGTATTGTGGCAAATGAAATGGGGGTTAATTTACGAACGACCTCTGGGCCTGTACTAGAAAAAGCAGGTGATTTGGCGGCAATGCTCACCAATTTAGAGCCTCACGATGTTTTATTTATCGATGAAATTCACCGCTTGTCGCCAGTTGTTGAAGAAATCTTATATCCCGCGATGGAAGATTACCAACTTGACATCATGATAGGCGAAGGGCCAGCAGCACGCTCGATTAAAATTGACTTGCCTCCTTTTACTTTAATTGGCGCTACAACACGTGCCGGATCTTTAACATCACCTTTGCGTGATCGTTTTGGCATTGTACAGCGCCTTGAGTTCTATAACGTTGATGACCTACAGCATATTGTTAAACGTAGCGCACAGTATATGGGGTTAGAAATTAGTGAAGAGGGGGCCCGCCAAGTCGCAATGCGTTCACGGGGTACACCACGTATTACGAACCGTTTGTTACGTCGTGTACGTGATTTTGCTCAAGTTAAAGGTGATGGTTCAATTAACGAATTAATTGCTAATCAAGCACTCGATATGTTGAATGTCGATGCCGCAGGTTTCGATTATTTAGATAGAAAATTGCTGGTAGCCATCATCGATAAATTTATGGGCGGGCCTGTTGGTGTTGACAACCTTGCTGCGGCCATTGGTGAGGAACGTGAAACAATTGAAGATGTGTTAGAACCATTCTTGATCCAACAAGGGTTTATTCAGCGGACACCTCGTGGTCGAATGGCAACTGCTCATGCGTATCTACACTTTGGTTTAACACCTAAAGAAATCTAGTGCCTATTTATACTCGTCATACTTCAAGTTGCAGCGCTTTTTGTTGAGGTAGATGTGACTACGCTCATTTTTCGTCTAGCTGCACCTCGAATTATTTAGAGTATATATTCCATTCAAAATATGTCCTTTTTAACATAAATTTAAAAAGGACATATTTGTGTTCAATAAAGTTCATTATTAACGCCATTCAAATTTAATTATTTTATTTAACTGGTCGTAGAGACTATATTTAAGCGTGTTGAAATCGTGAGTTTCTGTAGTTAGTCTGAATGTGTATTTAAATCGCCGGATGGGGCAGACTAAAGTCGCCTATTAGGCTACTGTGGACAGGAATTGTCCAGCTTGTGGAGGGCATGAGATGAGTAATAATAAGTCAAATGTAAGGGACTGCCAGTCAATGCCCCATTTAGTTAAAGACGCTGATTTTAATATTAAATTGAAAATGCCTGAAAGAAATCTTGTTCATACACAGGCCTTTTTAGAAAAAGGTGTAATTAATTACACTTTGCTTGGTTATAAGGTTCCAAATGGTTATCGGTTAGTGAAATCGAATCGAAAAGAGCAGTATAGATTAATTACTACTGGTGATGAACCTGAGACAGTTTATCTGTTAGAGTTGCTATTTCGCCATGATATTGTTTACGACCGCATTACATGTACTCAGATAAAAGTATGGCGTACTGTTGCTTTAGAACACAATGAAGCGGTCAAAGATCTACCAAGAGCCTTTTTTGCTCATCTATTATTAAATTATCATATTGTTGTGAGCGATGAAGAACACACTTTTGCAGGTAAACGCTTTTGGGAAACGATGATTGATTGGGCGCTTAAAACGGGATATTTTGTTTATGTCTCAGATGGAACACAAATTGAACGACCTCTAATTGCAATGGCTAATATCAATGATTTTTATCAGCAATGGGAAGCCTTCTGTTGGGGGGAAGATGCTGATGTGTATCGGCATCGTTTGGTTGTGATCAGCAAAGATCCCATTACCAGCTGACCTAATAGAGTAAATCTATTTGTAGGCCAGCTGATCAACATTTAGTTTTTCGCTTTAGCTAATAAGCTTAAAACAAATAAAATCGCTGCCGTTAATACCACTGAAGGGCCTGCTGGCGTATCATAGAATGCTGAGAAGGTAAGCCCTCCCGTCACCGATAACATACCAATTAATATGGCAACAAACGCCATTTGTTCAGGTGTTCTAGCAAAGCGACGGGCCGTTGCTGCAGGTATAATTAATAAAGATGTAATAATTAAAGCCCCAACAAACTTCATCGCAATACCAATTGTTAACGCAGTCACTAACATCAGCAACAAACGTAGTCGTTGAATATTAACGCCATCAACAAACGCCAGCTCTTGATTCACCGTCATGGACAGTAGTGCTCGCCAACGCCAGAAAAGCAACCCACACACCACAATCACACCAATTAAAATAGTGATAATGTCATCGTAAGTAACTGAAAGCAGGTCACCAAACAAATAAGCCATTAAATCAACACGCACATTTGCCATCAAACTGACAACGACTAAGCCGAGTGAAAGTGCGCTATGTGCCATAATGCCAAGTAGGGTATCGACAGCGAGCTGAGGTCGGCGCTCCAACCATACCAATATTAATGAAAGTAGCAGTGTTACACCAATCACTGCGTAAAAAGGATTGATATTTAGTAAAAGGCCGAATGCAACACCCAATAAAGAAGCATGGGCGAGGGTATCGCCAAAATAGGACATGCGACGCCATACCACAAATGACCCTAAAGGACCCGCAGCGATAGCTAATAATACCCCTGCAATCCAGCCAGGCAACAGTAACTCAATCATGATGACATTCCTTGCTATGGGTATGAGTTGTTACCACGTTACCTTCTAAATCATGCTGATGGTTATGATGATGGCGATACACACCAAGTTGTGATGCGCCTCGATAGCCAAACATTGCCACAAATTCAGGGTGATTTGAGACAACATCAGGCGTGCCTGAACAGCAAATATGGCCGTTAATGCAAAGTACTTTATCTGTTTTTGCCATCACTAAATGTAAATCATGCGAGACCATGAGTACTGCACAGCCAAGCTCTGTACGTAACTGATTGATTAAATCATAGAGGGCCACTTGACCATTAACGTCAACACCTTGTGCGGGTTCATCAAGAACCAGCAGATCTGGTCTATTCAGTAAAGCACGCGCAAGCAATACGCGCTGCGTTTCACCCCCAGATAATTTTTGCATAGGTTGATCGAGTAAATGTGTTGCTTTAACTCGTTCTAGGGCGGGCAATAGCTGCTCTGATCGTACATTGGGTTTTAGCATCAAAAATCGTTTTACAGTTAGCGGTAATGTGGCATCTAAATGTAATTTTTGTGGTACATAACCAATTGATAGATTAGAGGCTCGCTCAATAGTACCTGAAGTAGGGGCTAATAAACCGAGTACAACTCGTACAATTGTCGATTTACCCGCACCATTTGGGCCTAAAAGTGTCACAATGTCACCTTTATTCAGTGAAAAGCTGACATCTTTAAGAACCAGTTTCTCACCAAAGGAAACAGATATTTTATTTAAATTCAGTAATGGTTGCATGTGAAAAACATCTTGCAGAATTTATGTTGTGTTATATTATAACATTTCAAAATTAAAATCACGGAAAAAGACATCTATGATACATAAATCTCAATCGAATGCCCGACAATTTATTTTAGGGTTAGCCGCAGCATCAGTGATCAGTACGGCGATGACCACAGTGGCAAAAGCTGATGTGGTAACCTCTATCCGCCCACTGGCATTTATTGCAGCAGGTATTGCAGATGGTGTAACGGATACACAAGTTCTATTGCCTGATGGTTCATCACCGCATGATTATGCGCTTAAACCGTCTGATTTGAAAAAAATTAAACAAGCGGACTTATTTGTATGGGTTGGTCCTGATATGGAGATGTTTTTAGATAAGCCACTCAAAACGTTACCACAGGAGAAACGTCTGGCACTAGCTGAGCAAGCGAATATTGTTCCATTATTAATGAAAGGGGACGATGAAGACGAACACAGTCATGATCATGCTGATGAAGCTAATCATGATGCGGATCACGAACATCATCATCATGGTGAGTATAATATGCACATTTGGTTGTCTCCAGAGATAGCCAAACAAGCGGCGTCAGATATTCACGATCGTTTAGTAGTGCTTTATCCTGAGCAAAAAGATAAGCTGGACGTAAACCTTCGTAAATTCAATGAAAAAATGACGCAAAACGATGAGAATATTGTTAAGATTTTAGAACCAGCCAAAAACAAGGGCTATTTTGTTTTTCACGATGCTTACGGCTACTTTGAGAAACACTATCGGTTGGCTCCTTTGGGGCATTTTACGATAAACCCGGAAATTCAGCCTGGTGCACAGAAATTACATAATATACGAACTCAATTGGTTGAGCACAAAGCACAATGTGTTTTTGCTGAACCACAATTCAGGCCAGCCGTCATAGAGAGCGTAGCAAAAAATACGGGAGTCAAAATGGGAACTCTCGACCCGCTAGGTAGCGGGCTGGAAATAGGTCCAGATAGCTATATGCAGTTTTTAACGCAACTGTCGAAGCAATACGCGAGCTGCCTGAATTAAACAAGAAGGAATTGTTTAGTGCAGCAAATGGCTAAAGGGCTTGCACAGGTATATGGTAGCCTGTCCAAGTCTCATCGGATAATGTTAGGAACGCTAACTGTAGCAACACTGGCCGTCGCAATTTGGCGGCCAACACACCTACCAAGCACAACCTCAGATACTGAAAACACTGTTGATACAGTAATCCCTTTGTCGTTTGCGCCTCTAACGGATGCAACGGATGAGCTTATTCAAGATAGTAGTGACCAACTGCCAGATGAAGGTGTCGTAGATAATGATGATAGCGACGGTTCAGAAGGGACTGATAGTGCTGTTATCCCTCACGAATACGTTGTTGCTAGTGGTGACAACCTTTCCAGTATTTTAACGCAGTTCGGTATTGAATCTGGCGATGTTGCGACACTTGCGAATCAACATAAAGCGCTGCGTAATTTAAAAATTGGTCAAACGTTAAATTGGAGTTTAACCGATCAAGGTGAGCTTGAATCATTAACGTGGGAAGTTTCTCGCCGTGAAACGCTAATTTATACCCGAGTTGGTAGCACAAATAAATTTGAAGAAAAGAAAGAAATTCGCGAAGGTGAATGGCAAAACAGCGTATTACCTGGCGTGATCAGCGGCAGCTTTGCACAAAGTGCTAGCCAAGCAGGTTTAACCCGCAATGAAGGCCGTGAAGTGATTAAAGCACTACAGTGGCAAATCGATTTTCGTAAGTTGAAAAAAGGCGATAAATTTACTGTTTTAATGAGCCGTGAAATTCTCAATGGTCGTAATGAACAAAGTCAACTCGTTGGTGTGCGCTTACGCAGCGGCGGGAAAGATTATTACGCATTCCGTGCAGAAGATGGTAAATACTACGATAGCGAAGGAAATGGCTTAGAGCGTGGCTTCTTGCGTAACCCAACGGCAAAGCAATTTCGTGTTTCATCACAGTTTAACCCTCGTCGAGTTAACCCTGTTACAGGACGTGTAGCGCCACATAAAGGCGTCGATTTTGCAATGCCTGTAGGAACTCCAGTGCTGGCGGTCGGTGATGGTGAAGTGATCGTTTCTAAATACAGTGGCGCAGCAGGTAACTTTATTGCTATTCGACATGGTCGCCAATATACCACGCGCTATATGCACTTACGCCAGCTATTGGTAAAACCAGGACAAAAGGTAAAACGTGGTGACCGTATTGCCCTTTCGGGTAATACAGGCCGCTCAACTGGCCCTCATTTGCACTTTGAAATGTGGGTTAACCAACAAGCGGTAAATCCATTAACCGCCAAATTACCTAGCTCAGGTGGTTTAACTGGTAAAGAACGTAAAGAATATCTGGCAATGGTTAAAGAAACTAAGCCACAACTAAAAATGAAATAATCTCTTCACGATGGGTAGATATATTGTATCTACCCATTTCCGTAAGCTTCCACTTATTATCATTTTAAGCTATAAAAGAGCGCGAATTGCTCTTTTAGGTACATTATGAATAAAGATAAAGACACCGATAGTAAATTAGGCTATGTGCCAACTTTTCATAAATCCTATTTACACCCTAAATATTGGGGTGTTTGGATAGGGGCTGGCGTGTTTGCAGCATTAGCTTATGTCCCCGTTAAAGTTCGAGATCCTCTATTGGCAAAAGTTGGTAAATGGGTGGGGCGATTAGCAAAAAGCGCACGTCGCCGAGCGAAAATAAATTTATTATATTGTTTCCCTCAATTAACTGAACAAGAGCGGGAACAATTAACCGATAAAATGTTTGAGACTGCTCCTCAGTCATTTGTCATGTTAGCTGAGCTTTGTGTTCGCGGTGCAGATAAGACGTTAGCAAGAACATTTTGGCACAATGAAGAAATCATTGAGTCATTAAAGCAGCAAGGCAGTAATGTTATTTTTATGGTGCCTCATGGCTGGGCTGTCGATGCTCCCGCGATGTTGCTTGCTGCAAAGGGGTATAAGATGGCAGCGATGTTCCATCATCAAAAAAACCCTGTTGCAGATTATTTATGGAATAAAGCACGTTACCATTTTGGTGGGCGTTTGCATTCACGTGAGGCGGGTATTAAGCCCTTTATTGCTTCTGTGCGCCAAGGTTATTGGGGGTTTTATTTACCCGATCAAGATCATGGTGAAGAGAATAGTGAATTTGTCGATTTTTTTGCGACCTATAAGGCAACCTTACCCGCAGTTGGCCGTTTGATGAAAGTCTGTAAGGCCAAAATTGTTCCATTATTTCCTGTTTACGATCACCATAACCATCAATTACATATTTATATTCGTCCACCGATGGATGATATTGATGGTCAAGATGATGCCTATATAGCAAGGCGTATGAATGAAGAACTTGAGTATCTTGTTGCTCCAAACCCAGAGCAATATACATGGATACTTAAATTATTAAAAACACGTAAGGGCGATGAGATCGAACCGTATCAGCGTGATGATTTATATCGCTAATTTTTATTTTAATAGCTCGATATATCCGATATATATGTGAGGTTTTATATGGCATTTGACAGAATGGATTGGCATTACGGTGGTGATTACCCTGAAGGCTTACCCAATGAAAATGGTGGAACACATATTGGTTTTTACTTGGCATGGTTAATTCAAAATGATCTTGTGGGTGAGTTTCATCTTGAAGAATCTATTGATGAATTAGCAGCTGTTCGTGAACGTAGAATGGATGGGCGTGCATTTTTAATCGATATGTGCGATGAAAAATTTACTGATGAAGATGTTAATGATGAAGGTTTGGCGTTTACTGAATTCTATTACCAAGCAGAAGAAGGCGGTTTTTTTGATGATTATGAGCGTGTTTTAGCTCAAGGTCTGCCGACGGTATATCATGTCGAGAACATTTGGGAAAATTACGATAAAATTTCACCAGTTATCACCGTTGCTTTTAATACTTGGAAAAACGAACAGCAAAACTAGCCCTAATCGAGATGATGTTGTAGCAATAACATCATCTCGGATTATTTGGAGTATAAGCGCTATTCATAAAATAGAGTAGATCACTTCTACGAAATTGTATTTATTATTTTTTTCTTAAACTCGGTACTATTCTCTCAACATTCAGGTGGCTAAAACCACAATTACCTATGATAGAGGGTAAATATTCCATTTTTAAAATAGTAATTAAATTAAAGCTTATCTATACTAAAATATATTTTTTCATATAAATGTAAGGTGAATTTTAATCCTATATTGATTTGGATATTAGAATAATCTTAATAACTAAATAAAAATAATAATTGGAATTATATTGTTTTCACTTAATTTACTAAAATGTAATGAAATAATATTCAGTTATAGATTTGTTATAATAAATTAACCTTCTCTTATATTTTTTTTGAATAAAAAAAGTCTAGTATTGTTCATTAATTTAGCATATTAATTATAGTAACACGGGGAAAGTAACGTGTTATTAAGATAGTAATTAAACATTAAATTATTGGAGAGTTATTATGAGAGAACTAACTGAAAAAGAAATGAATGATGTATCTGGTGGTGCTGCATTTGGTCTTGCGCAGTTTGCTGGAGCACAATTAGGTGCTGGTATTGGCCAAGTAATTGATTGGTCAAAAGGAACTAACACCGCATTTGGTGCTGGTGCTTTATTAGGAGCCGGTATTGGTGCAACTGTTGACGCAAGTCTATACTCATTCTCTTTCTTGCCACGTAGCGCATAAATATAGAATGAGTAGTGCCGTACTTCGTTATTAACCAATATATTTTTAATTAAGAATAAAAAGTCTTTATTCAATGGCTTTTTATTCTTCACTCATGCTATAAACATAACTCATATCTAGTCTATTAGCTTAAACTTTATATAAGTTTTTAGAGGATAATATTGTGTTTTATCGAAAAGAAGCAGTAAACCATAATACTAAGAAATGGCATGGTAAAGCTATTTTAATAAAAAGCTTTCCTGTTAAATATATACTTTTATTTTTCTCGATATTTACAGCCTTTATAATGTACTTTTTGTTTTTTTGCTCGTACTATCAAAGTGTCAATTACTTGGGAGAAATATCAACAATTCCTAAGGCGATAAGTATATTTTCACCAGTACAAGGTTTTGTGAAAAAAAGTTTTTTTGTGGAAGGTCAGTATGTGGAAAAAAATCAAATTATTTACTTAATTGATATCAGTAAATCAACAACTGAAGGCAATGTAAGTGATTCTCAAATTGAAAATATTAGAAAGCAAATATCAAATACAGATGATATTATTAATGAAATAAATTTAAGTAAAAGGATGTCAATTGAAAACTTAAAAAAACAGAAAATACAGTATCAAGATACATTATTTTTAATAGAGGAGAGGATTAAAGAAACAAAAAAAGAATTGGAATTCTATAAAAAAAATAAGGATGACTACTCAAAATATCAAAAGAAAGGTTTGATTACAAAGGACCAATTAGTTAATCAAAGAACATTATATTATCAATTACAAAATGAACTAGTGAATTTAGAGGGAAAAAGCAAGCAAATCACATTCGATATTAATGAAATTGACAATGAGTCTAAATTAAAAAGCTCTGAGTTTGATAACCAGGTTTATCAAACAAAGTTACAACAAACAGAACTAAAAAAAGAATTATCAACAATAATGTCTAATGATTCAATTGCTATTCGGGCTTCTTCAGATGGAAGAATAGATTCACTTAGCGTTAGTGAAGGCCAAATGATAAATATTGGTGATAGTTTATTACAAATATCACCGAGTAAAATAAAAAATTATTATCTAGTTAGCTGGGTTACTAACAGTACTATTCCCTACATTAAAGTGGGTGATTCGGTTAATATTCGTTATGATGCTTTCCCTGCGGATAAGTTTGGTACTTTTTCAGGGGAGATAATAACAATCTCAAAAACCCCAGCATCAATTAGAGAAATATCTAATTACTCAATAGGAGATAATATTGCAAAGAATAATCAGTCTCCATACTACAAAGTCGTCATTAAACCAGAAAAAAAATATTTTTACTACAATAAAAAACGATTTAGTATTGAAAATGGAATGAAGGCAAATATATTTTTCTTTTTAGAGAAAAGAAAAATATATCAATGGATTATTACGCCTATACGTAATCTAGAAAGTAGCATAAAAGGACCATCAGATGAAAATTGAAAAAATTAAACAAGTTTTTCAAAAATTAGATCTCAGTTTTAATAATAAGGTTCCTTTTATCCATCAAGCCGAGTCGTCAGAGTGTGGACTGGCATGCTTATCGATGATTTGTGGTTTCTATGGTAAGAACATTGATATGATGACACTAAGGCAAAAATATAAAATATCTTCTCGAGGCGTAAATTTAAAAGATATAACTATTATTGCCAAACGGTTAGGGTTAACAAGTCGAGCTTTATCTGTAGATTTGCAATCTATTAAAAGCCTGAGGCTTCCTGTCATAATTCACTGGGATTTTAATCATTTCGTGGTGTTAGTGAAAGTTACATCAACTAAAGTTGTAATTTATGATCCTGCATCAGGCCCCAGGAAAATGAATATATCGGAATTATCGCAACATTTCACTGGTGTAGTACTTGAAACTTGGCCTAGTAGTGAGTTTAAAGAGGAAACTATACAGAAGAAACTTGGTTTACGAATGCTAATCAATAGTGTGCATGGGATAAAAAAGGTATTATTAAATGTTTTTTTATTCTCTTTTATTATTGAGTTAATTGGTATACTAATTCCTATAGGGTCTCAATTAGTTATCGACCATGTGATCCCTATAAATGATAAACAACTTTTAATGTTAATTTGTATCGGGATTATATTTTTCATTTTATTCCGTACTTTTGTTGCTATTCTTCGTTCGTGGGCATTATTGGTATTGAATACATTAATCGAAATACAATGGAAAATAAGTCTTTTTAGTCATCTAATGCAACTATCTTTAGACTATTTTGAGCGACGAAAACTAGGTGATATCCAATCTAGATTTTTATCTGTAGATACTCTGCGTAATATATTTACGACTAATATAGTAGGAATTATTATTGATAGTATTATTACGCTAGGTATTTTAACTGTAATGACCATTTATAATGTCAAACTGACTTTGTTCGTAGTGGCATTTTTATTAGTTTATGTATCAGTTAGATTATTCACATATCAATATTACAAACGATTATCTGAAGATGAAATACTTAGAGATGCTAGGGTCAATTCACATTTTATGGAAAGCTTATATGGTATAGTCACGATAAAAATGCAAGGTATTAGAGTGAAAAGGGAAAATTATTGGTTAAATCTAGTTATTGATAAAGTTAATTCCAGTATTAAATTGAAAAAAATGAATATCTTTTTTGATAGTGTAAACACATTAATTATCTCACTCGAACAAGTGTTTTTTTTATGGTTAGGTGTTATTTTTATTATTGATAGTAAAATCACTATGGGAATGTTTTTTGCTTTTGGGTTGCTCAGAACTCAACTATCAAATAGAGTGACATCATTAACTGATTATATATTAGAGTTAAGAATGTTAAGTATTCATTCTGAGCGAGTATCTGATATCGCACTAAACGAGGTATATCATGACGAAACAGATAGCTTTAGATATGAAAATAAACAATCAGTTTCTCTGGAGGTGAAGAAACTAATATATAGTTATGATGGACAATCAAGACCAATATTTGATGGTTTAGATATCAACATTCGGTCAGGTGAAAGTGTTGCTATTGTTGGTTCTTCTGGTGTAGGGAAAACAACGCTACTAAAGATATTGAGTGGCCTTATTAAGCAAGATTCAGGGGAGATCTTAATCGATAATATCAATATCAAACAGTTAGGTTTAAATAACTACCAAAAAATAATTTCATGTGTGATGCAAGAGGATAAATTATTCTCTGGCTCTTTAGAGGAAAATATCTGTGGTTTTTCTGATAACATTGATAGAAATTGGATGATAGAGTGCGCTAATAATGCTGATATTCATCATATTATCATGGCAATGCCAATGCAGTATGAAACGTTAATTGGGGAATTGGGAGAGGGGCTATCGGGAGGCCAAAAACAGAGGCTTTTTATTGCTAGAGCATTGTATCGAAAACCATCAATTTTATTTATGGATGAAGCTACAAGCCATTTAGATAGCCAAAGTGAAGAGAAGATTAACCTAGCAATAAAGAAGTTATCAATTACCCGTATTATTGTTGCACATCGCGAATCGACAATTCTCTCCGCTGATAGGGTCATTCATTTATAAAGATTAATTAAAGAGGAGGAATAATCCTCCTCTGGTTACTTATACTTTATTCAACTTCTAAAATACGGCAGGTGTTGGTGCTGCCGATAGTTCCCATCAAATCGCCTTGGGTCACTAGAACCAGATCTCCGGTCATTAAGTAACCGTTATCACGTAGGCGAGTTACCGCTTCGTTCGCTGCTGCAATGCCATCGGTATGTGTGCTACAAAATACGGGGGTAACACCTCGATACAGTGAAGATTGATTCAGGGTTTTTTCGTGGCGAGACATCGCGAAAATAGGTAAACCAGAGCTAATGCGTGACATCATACGTGCGGTACGGCCAGATTCGGTCATGGCGATAATCGCTTTTACCCCTTTAAGGTGGTTAGCCGCATACATGGTTGACATGGCGATAGCTTCTTCAGGGGTATCAAACTCAGCATCTAAACGGTGTTTAGAAACGTTTAAACCAGGCATTTTTTCTGCGCCAAGGCATACTTGAGCCATGGCTGCCACGGTTTCGGCTGGATACTGACCTGCAGCGGTTTCAGCTGACAACATCACTGCGTCGGTACCATCAAGTACGGCGTTAGCCACGTCCATAACCTCTGCACGTGTTGGCATTGGGTTAGTGATCATGGATTCCATCATTTGTGTCGCAGTGATCACTACACGGTTAAGTTGGCGAGAGCGACGGATCAGTTTTTTCTGTACAGCGACCAATTCGGGATCACCAATTTCAACCCCTAAATCACCACGTGCAACCATCACGACATCAGAAGCTAGGATCACTTCATCCATAACTTCATCATTCGCTACGGCTTCAGCTCGTTCAACTTTCGCAACGATTTGGCATTCACAACCTGCATCACGTGCTAAACGACGTGCATAATTTAAGTCTTCACCTGAACGTGGGAAGGAGACTGCAAGGTAATCAACGCCAATTTTTGCAGCAGTAATAATATCGGCTTTGTCTTTGTCGGTTAATGCCTCAGCGGATAAGCCACCACCGAGTTTATTAATACCTTTATTATTCGATAGTTGGCCACCGACAGTGACTTCAGTAAACACTTGTAAACCTTGGACTTCACGAACTTTGAGCTGTACGCGACCGTCATCAAGTAGCAGGATATCGCCAGGTACGACATCAGCAGGGAGACCTTTGTAGTCGATACCGACTTTTTGCTGGTCGCCTTCACCTTTACCTAACGCGGCGTCTAATGTGAATTTATCACCCACATTAAGGAATACTTTACCATCTTTAAATGTAGAAACACGAATTTTAGGGCCTTGCAAATCACCGAGGATAGCTACATGGCGACCCAAACGAGCGGAAATTTCACGCACTTTATTCGCGCGGAGAATATGGTCTTCTGGAGTTCCGTGAGAGAAATTAAGGCGTACAACGTTGGCGCCGGCGTTAATAATCTTTTCAAGATTATTATCACGATCGGTAGCTGGACCTAGGGTAGTAACAATTTTAGTTCTTCTAAGCCGTCTAGTCATGTATTACTCCGTTGACCTATAATGGTGTTGTTTTATTGATTGAAATCTTTTCATACTTCAAGTGGCATGCCATCAAATATGAATGAAGGGATTGCCATCATGCAACTTGAAGTATAACGAGTACATTTAGCGTAATTTCGCGACTTTTCCACAATAAGTTACGCTGCTGACACGAGCACAGCTATTATATACTGCTAATTAGTTAATGCTATCGGGTCTGCAAAACTATTATAAAAGAGGCTCTTTTTGCTACACACTATCAAACCGCGAATCACGTAATGCTTCTTTGACCCGTTTCAAGTTATCTCTAAATTTTTCACCTCTTCTCAATGTAAAACCGGTTGTCAGTACATCAATAACAGTTAATTGAGCTAACCTCGATACCATTGGCATATACATATCGGTATCTTCAGGAACATCAATTATGATTGAAAGGGTGGCTTCTTGAGATAATGGGGAATTTTCGGAGGTAATTGCAATAACGGTAGCATCGTTATCACGGGCTAGGCGAGCCATTTCAACTAATGCTTTAGTTCTTCCTGTATGTGAGATCAACACAATCACATCCCCTTCACTGCTATTAATGCAGCTCATGCGTTGCATAACAATATCATCAAAGTAAATGACAGGAATATTAAAACGGAAAAATTTATTCATTGCATCATGAGCAACGGCTGCTGAGGCTCCAAAACCAAAAAAACTAATTTTTCGTGCTTGTGTGAGTAAATCGACCGCACGGTTGATCGCCGTAATGTCTAAACTGTGCTTAACATTATCTAGCCCAGCCATAGCGGATTCGAAAATTTTGTGGGTATAAGTATTAACAGTATCGCTTTCTTCTACATTGCGATTTACATAAGGTGTGCCGTTGGCTAGGTTTTGCGCTAAACGTAATTTGAAATCGGGGAACCCTTTGGTATCCATTTTACGACAAAAGCGGTTTACCGTAGGCTCACTGACATTAGCGAGTTGAGCTAGGGTTGCTATGCTGAGATGGATGGATTGTTGTGGCATTCCAAGGATCACTTCGGCAACTTTCTTTTCGGATTTGCTCAAAAAATCGAGGCTGTTTTTCATTTGTTCTAAAATATTCATGTCACGAAAGCGCCTATTTCATCAAAAGGAGAAATTTTTCCGCCATAAAGCTACTGTGTATTTATTAATAGCGTTTTTACAGCTGTTGTAAAAAAGGAAATATACTATGAGTTATGGCTAACCTATCTGAATGATAGGTGTTTGTGATGCAGTTTTTTGCGAAACTATGAGCTGTATCTAATTTTCATATCCGTAATTTCATTTGCTGTTTTGTCATTTTGTTACAAGTGCTGTCACCATTCAGTTATGATAAGGTTATTGACCTTTGGTGCTTTTTTCACCATAAAAACTGTGATCAGTATCATCAATATTTACTGAATACCTTCAAAAGGGTACATTAGCGGAACATCTGGCTAATTTTGTAACAAAATTACAATAAATTCCGCAAATTGAGGAGAACCAATATGGCGGTACATAACGCTGCTCAAGCCTGTGATTTGATTATTTTTGGCACCAAAGGGGATCTTGCTCGTCGTAAATTGCTTCCGTCTCTGTATCAATTAGAGAAAGCAGGCTATATCCATCCAGAAACACGCATCATTGGGGTGGGACGTGCGCAGTGGAGCCAGAGCGATTATGTTGATTTTGTTGAGAAAGCATTCAACGAATTTTTGAAAGAAGATCTCGACCCAGAGCTTTGGGCGAAACTGAGTTCACGTTTAGATTTTTGCAATCTTGATGTCAACCAAACTGAAAATTTTGACAGCTTAGCGCAAATGCTGAAGCAAGACCGTCATCCAGCAATCCACTATTTCGCTATGCCACCAAGTACCTTTGGTGCTGTATGTCATGGCCTTGGTCATGCAGGGTTGAATAAGCAACCTAACCGTGTGGTCATGGAAAAACCATTGGGTACGGATTTAGCCTCCTCGCAAGAAATTAACAATGAAGTGGCTAAATATTTTGATGAAAGCCAAGTCTACCGTATCGACCATTACCTTGGTAAAGAAACAGTTCTGAACCTATTAGCACTGCGTTTTGCTAACTCACTGTTTATCAACAACTGGGATAATCGGACCATCGACCATGTCCAAATTACAGTTGCCGAGGAAGTGGGTATTGAAGGGCGTTGGGGCTATTTTGATCAGGCGGGTCAAATGCGCGATATGGTGCAAAACCACCTATTGCAAATTTTAACCATGATTGCAATGTCACCACCGGCAGATTTAACCACTGACCGCATTCGTGATGAAAAAGTCAAAGTTTTACGTTCACTGCGCCGTATTGATCATACTAATGTCAGAGAAAAAGCGGTGCGTGGCCAGTACACTGCGGGCTTTGTACAAGGTAATAAAGTGCCTGGTTACCTAGAAGAAGAAGGTGCCAATAAGAAAAGTATGACTGAAACCTTTGTTGCTCTGCGCGTTGATATCGACGATTGGCGTTGGGCTGGGGTGCCGTTCTACTTACGCACTGGCAAACGCTTACCTGCAAAATGTTCAGAAGTGGTGGTTTATTTCAAAAAACCTGCACTGAATATTTTCTCTGAAAGTTACCAAGAGCTACCGCAGAACAAGCTAACTATCCGTTTACAACCGGATGAAGGGATTGATATCGAGATCATGAATAAAGCACCGGGTCTCGATCATAAACACCGTTTGCAAACCACAAAACTGGATTTAAGTTTCTCTGAAACGTTTAATCAAACTCACTTAGCAGATGCTTACGAGCGCCTATTGCTTGAAGCAATGCGTGGTATTCAAGCACTGTTTGTACGTCGTGATGAGGTTGAAGAGGCTTGGAAGTTTGTTGATTCTATTATGGATGCATGGGCAATGGATAATGAAGCACCTAAGCCTTATCAAGCAGGTACTTGGGGCCCGATTGCTTCCGTTGCGATGATCACCCGTGATGGTCGTTCGTGGAATGAGTTTGAATAAACCTACCAGTATATAATGTAAAAAACCAGCCGTCGAGCTGGTTTTTTATTGCAAAATCAATGGATTGACTGAATATTGTTATCATAGATAATGATTGTGATAACAGTATTACAGCACCAGTTCACTGCGGCCTGTTGCAGCCATATGGATGATCCCTTGTTCAATGCGTAAGCAAGCCATTTTAGCGGCATCAGGTACAGATAACCCTGCAAGCAGTTGTGCTGTTAATTCAGCACCAAATAAATCACCAGTGCCTTTTGGAGTGACAGGATAACGTTTATGGCGAATAACGGCAACGTCATGTTTAGTAACGCAAACCACGTCAATACTGTCTTCATCAGCCTGAAATGCGCTGGTGATGATTACCCACTGAGTATGACCTTTTAATAAACAGCGTGCTGCTTTAGCCGCATCATCTAAAGTCTGTATTTCTTGACCGCTGAGCGTTGATAACTCAAATTTATTGGGTATGATCCCCGTTGCAAGTGGAATGACTTCATCTCGATATACTTCAGCAATTTCAGGCGGGATATAGAATCCGCTATCTTCATCTCCCATTACAGGATCGACGATCACGGGGAGCGATGGGTGAGTTTTCCGTATAGCGGAGAGCCATTGTGCAAGATCATGAGCTTTATTTTTAGAGCCCAAGTAGCCAGTTAAAATTGTACGCACGTTATCCATACAGCCACGCTCCACCAAGCCACTCAAGTAACCACGAAACCACTCGGAAGGTAACTCACCACCATGGCACGTCGCGTAATGAGGGGTATTGCTTAAAATTACGGTTGGAACAGCGGCAACGCGTAAACCTTGTTTCATTAACGCAGGAACAGCAATGCTATTACCTACGCTGCCGTAGATTACTTGTGATTGTATCGATATCACATCGTAGGGAAGTGGAGTTGCATTAGTATCATTTTGAAAACTATTTGAGGTGAGGTTAAAGGTGTCCATTGCTCTCTCTTAGGGATTGCTTAAGTATCTGTCTACTCTCTATAAGATGCTTGTTCGAGTTTGAAGTCAATCATAAACCACACAAGTCAGTCTGTAATAAAATAAAACAATGAAAAATTTATTTTTTTCAATAAAAAGTATGGTTAATTAGTAGCGGTTTTGCGATTGATTATGCGCTTATTTTTAGGATACATCATGGTTCACTTATAATTAAATGCATAATTATGCAATAAATATTCATTTTAAAAAGCTGTTTGCATTCATTGACTTAATGTTTTTGCCGTGATAAAAATAACTTGAAAATAACTTTATATGAGGGTTCGGAGTAACTTAGATGGATGTCCATCTGATGAAATGAATGAGATATCATGCTTAGCGTGAATAGCATTAAAATCAGCAAGTCCCAAAGAAGATCAACTCACCGGCTTTTCCTTTCAGCTATCCTTTCCAGTGAACACCACTGGTGCGGTGCATTATAGCGTCTTTCTCTAATATTCATTCGACTGAATAAAATCAGTATCGTTTTGTTATTTATTAATTTTTTATAATTGCATTAAAAATTTTTTAGCCTAAAAGTTTGTTTTGATTGTACAAAAAACAAGCTATAATGCAATTATCCATAGAGAGACATTATAATGATATATTGGATATTTTTAGCATTAGCTATCGTTACCGAAGTGATCGGTACCTTATCAATGAAACATGCCAGTGTGAGTGGTGATTTTACGGGTATGGCTGTGATGTACGTTATGATTGCATCATCTTATATCTTATTAGCAATTGCGGTAAAAAAAGTTGCCTTAGGCGTTGCTTACGCATTATGGGAAGGTATAGGTATTCTATTCATTACTACTTTCAGTGTGTTGTGGTTTGGCGAGTCATTATCACCAATGAAAATTGGCGGATTGGTTCTATTAATAGCAGGTATTGGTTTGATTAAATCAGGAACCAAAAAGGCAACAGTCAGCAAATCGGCACAAAAAGTAAAACAAGCAGCAGATCGTGCAGTATCCGCAGTGAAATCAGGAAGTTTGGCGCATAATAACGCTAAAACGGAGGCCTGATCATGGACGTTCAATTTGAATGGTGGCATGGGGCATTTTTAGTATTAGCCGTGATACTTGAGATCTTGGCGAATATTTTATTAAAAATGTCGAACGGTTTTAAACGTTATTGGCTAGGTATCCTCTCTTTGATCGCAGTATTAGGTGCATTTAGTTCACTTGCTCAAGCGGTTAAAGGAATTGAACTGTCAATCGCTTATGCGCTGTGGGGAGCATTTGGTATTATTGCCACAGTGGCGGCAGGGTGGATATTATTCAACCAGCGACTTAACTACAAAGGATGGGGAGGCATTGTCCTACTTTTATTAGGTATGGTTCTCATCAAAATGTCATAAACCAAAAAAAGCGCCAATATCACATTGGCGCTTTTTCATGGTTAACAAATTAATCAATTGCCGCGACGATTTTAATTTCTACTTTATATTCAGGTTTCATCAGTGCGGCTTGCACAGTACAACGAACTGGAGCACTACCCGCGACAACCCAAGCATCCCATGCCTGATTCATACCCGCAAAATCGGCTTTATCAGCCAAAAATATGGTTGCATCTAAAATCTTGCTTTTATCTGAACCCACTCGTTGTAACAGAATATCAATGGCAGAAAGGGTGTTTGCTGTTTGTGCAATAATATCCGCATCTAAATTTTCAGGGACACTGGTATAATAGACAACGTTATTATGGATCACTGCTTCGGACCAACGTTTATCTGGATCAATTCTTTCAATGGTCATCTGAGTTCCTTATTTCATGTTTTTTTAAGGATAACAGTTAGATTGACTGATGAAAATCCTTTCTGATGTGATGACTTTATTTAACACAGCGGCAGATCATAATACATGTTAAAATCGAGACTTCTAAGTTGAATACTATATAGGTTTGCGGTGCACGACGATTTTTCTTCAGATGGCTTTCTAGCGAGAACAATTCCAGGATTTCAGCCACGGGCAGCACAGGTCACTATGTCGAATGCTGTCACTGATGCGATTCAAAAGCAGCATGTGCTGGTGGCGGAAGCAGGAACAGGAACGGGTAAAACGTACGCCTATTTAGTCCCAGCGTTACGCTCCGGTAAAAAAGTGATTGTTTCGACGGGTTCGAAAGCATTGCAGGATCAACTGTATCACCGTGACTTACCGACTATCATTGATGCGATGCAATATCGTGGGCGAACCGCGCTACTGAAAGGGCGTTCTAATTACCTTTGTTTAGAGCGTTTAGATCAGCAATCGCTTGGTGGTGGTAGCCTTGAGCCTGAAATACTCTCTGCGGTAGTGCGACTGCGTAGTTGGTCGATTGAATCAGAGTCAGGTGATGTCAGTACCTGCCATGATATTGCCGAAGATCATGTTGTTTGGCCACTGGTCACCAGTACTAATGATAACTGTTTGGGCAGCGATTGCCCTCGCTATCAAGAGTGCTTCGTATTAAAAGCGCGTCGTAAAGCGTTAGATGCCGATATTATTGTGGTTAACCATCATCTTTTTATGGCAGACCGTGTGGTTAAAGACACCGGTTTTGGTGAGCTGATGCCGCAAGCTGATGTCATGATTTTTGATGAAGCACATCAAATCCCTGATATTGCCAGCCAATACTTCGGCCAACAGTTGAGTAGTCGTCAACTGCTGGATTTGGCCCGTGACATGGTGATGGCTTATCGAACCGAGCTCAAAGATCAGGCTCAATTACAAAAAAGTGCAGATAGGCTGACTCAAAGTACGTTGGATTTCCGTTTGAACCTTGGGGAAAACAGTTTTCGTGGTAACTTACGTGATTTGTTAAAAATGCCAGTAGTACAGCGTGCGCTGATACTATTAGATGACTCACTTGAACTTTGCTATGAGGTCGTTAAAAGTTCATTAGGCCGCTCACAAACCTTGGATTCGGTGTTTGAACGTGTCACGTTATACCGCAACCGATTAAATCGGTTAAAAGATGTGACGCTCCCCGGTTATAGTTATTGGTTTGAAAGCTATGGTCGGCATTTTTTATTAGCTTTAACACCGCTAACCGTCGCTGAAAAATTCAGTGAGATGATTGCCAGTACTCCTGCCAGTTGGGTATTTACCTCCGCTACACTATCGGTTAATGAGCAACTGAATTATTTTACTGATCGGCTTGGTTTAGTTTCTGCGGAAACGTTATTACTCGCTAGCCCATTTGATTATCAAAGCCAAACATTACTCTGTGTGCCGCGTTTTCTTCCTGAAACCAATCAAAAAGGCATTGCACAAAAATTGGCTGCAATGCTAAGACCACTGATTATCAAAAACCAAGGGCGCTGCTTTTTCTTATGTACCTCACACTCGATGATGCGTGAGCTGGCGGAAGAGTTTAAAACAACATTAACACTGCCAGTTCTGATGCAAGGTGAAAGTAGCAAAAACAAGCTACTTTCTCAGTTTATTGCTGCGGGAAATGCCGTATTGGTAGCAACGAGTAGCTTTTGGGAAGGCGTTGATGTTAGAGGGGATGAGCTAACTTGCGTCATTATTGATAAATTACCGTTTACAGCGCCAGATGACCCTCTATTGCGTGCACGTATCGAAGATTGTCAATTACGTGGTGGCGATCCCTTTGCCGATGTACAGATCCCCGATGCGGTTATCACATTAAAGCAAGGGGTTGGGCGATTGATCCGCGATACGCGTGATTATGGGGTAATTGTGATTTGTGATAATCGTTTAGTAACTCGTCCATATGGCGCTGTTTTTTTAAACAGTCTACCGCCTTCACCAAGGACTCGTAGTTTAACTAAAGCGATTGAGTTTCTTGAGAAAAAAAGAACTGAAATTAATAATAGTAATTAAACCAAAGCGATATGAGTATTTTTCTGCTACCTCTTCCTGAGTTTATGCTAATATAACAATCACTTTCAGGGCATGGCGATATCGCCATGGCATCGAACCTAATCCATTTGCCGAGGTTATGGCATGTCGAGCCGTATTCTTGCTGTTGATACAGCAACAGAAGCATGTTCAGTCGCATTGTTATGCGATGGAGAAATTATTTCTCGTTTTGCAATTTCACCGCGTGAGCACACACAGAAAGTGTTGCCCATGGTTGAAGAGGTTTTGTCGCAAGCGGGGATCGCATTAAATCAATTAGATGCACTAGCTTTTGGCCGTGGCCCAGGTAGTTTTACTGGGGTGCGTATTGGTGTTGGTATTGCTCAAGGTTTAGCATTAGGAGCTGATTTACCCATGATTGGTGTTTCATCTCTCATGACGTTAGCAGAAGGGGCTTATCGAATCTCTGGGCACACTCAGGTATTGGCTGCCATTGATGCACGTATGACCGAAGTTTATTGTGCTCAGTATCAACGCGGTGCTGGTGGCGAGTGGCTTGGTGAACAAACTGAAGCGGTGATGAACCCTGACCTATTTAAGGATGCAATCAGTCAACTGACGGGCCAATGGGGCTATGCAGGAACTGGCTGGCAGGCCTATCCTCAGTTACACGAAAGTGGTATTGCACTAGTTAATAGTGAGGTTGAACTGCCAGCAGCACAAGACATGTTGCCTATCGCTGAGCGTTTATGGCTTGCGGGGAATGTTCAAGCAGTGGAAAATGTTGAACCAACCTACTTGCGTAATGAAGTGACTTGGAAAAAACTACCGGGTCGTTAATAGTATTATTTTAAGACTGGCTAAAAATAGCTCAAACTGTTTAGCCAGCTTTTGTTTTTTCAAACACTGAATTTAATCAATCATAAATAGAATTGTTATTAAATGAATGATTAAAATTCACATCAATGGTTGCCTTATTTATCTATAATAAATATAGACGTTATACTTTAAATAATTCGAAGTGCAGCTAGGCGGCAAGCGAATGAGATGCTAGGAGCATATATCAGTAGCGAGTGATCGTCACCACAATGCCTTAACGAAAGGCGCTGCAATTTGCATGATGGCAAGTATACTGAACATATCGTGTTATGTTAGGTAATATTGATGTTAATCTATGCTATCTGAATTTATACTTAAAGCTAAAAACGGAGGTGGTATATGGGAATTAAAATTAACTGCCGCACTACTCTTAAAGCAGCTTTATTTGTCGGCGTATTAGCATTAACAGGTTGTGTTTCGATCCCTGCATCAATTCAAGGGTCGTCACCTGATCCTGCGGTTAACTTATCATCAGTACAAAATGCACCTGAAATGTATATTGGGCAAGAAGGGCGTTTTGGCGGGAAGGTAATTTCAGTTTTCAACCAACCAAATAAAACACGCCTTGAGATTGCCGTTATTCCATTGAATAAGTACGATGCATCGCCTGAGTTAAACACAGCATCCGTTGGTCGTATTTATGCTTTTGTGAATGGTTTCCTTGATCCTGCCGATTACAACGGCCGTTATATCACTGTTGTAGGTAAAATTGCAGGGGAACAAGCAGGTAAAATCGGTGATATCCCTTATAAATATGTCACTTTGAATGTTACTGGCTATCAGCGTTGGAACCTAGCACAAAGTGTTGTATTACCACCGGTAGGGCCATGGGGTTATGGCTATTATGGCAATCCTTATTACCATGATCATCCTTGGGGTTATGGGTATGGCTACTATGGCTACCCAGGTGGCGTGGCTCCAGTTCAAACTTACCTCACTGAGTAAATCTTCGGTTAAGAGGAACGGCTATTGCTGTTCCTCTATTTCATTTAACGCATATCGATAGATAATGCGTTAATTTCTCCAAAAATGTTTCAGAAAAGTGTATCATCGCGTCATCATTATTAGATAGATGCTTTAAATAGGTTACGGCAGAGTACTGCTCAAATAGATGAGTTATGGATACTGTTGTAATGCTAAATGTAGCAAGTATCGTTCTGTGAAAATAAACTTAAGTGAGAATAGGCGGATTGTCCGCCTATTTTTATTTCGAAGGAATGAAATTTATTTAGTGATAGAGCTCTCAACCTTAGCACAGGGTATTTTTCAAACTGGTACGCTGAGTTAATAATTTGTTAAAAGAATGTGCGGGCAATATTACTATACTAAAATTCAGGAGTCATACTTTGGAAAAAATCTGGCTAAAAAATTACCCAAGCGATGTGCCGGCAGAAATCGATCCTGATCGCTTTGCTTCATTGGCTGAATTACTGGAAAACTCGGTATCACAATATGCAGATCAACCTGCGTTCATTAACATGGGCGCAGTCATGACATATCGCAAATTAGAGGAAAGAAGCCGAGCCTTTGCTGCCTATTTACAAAACGGGTTAGGGCTAAAAAAAGGCGATCGCGTTGCACTGATGATGCCGAATCTATTGCAATATCCGATAGCGTTGTTCGGCATTTTGCGGGCGGGTATGGTTGTCGTCAACGTTAACCCTCTTTACACTCCAAGGGAGCTGGAACATCAGTTAAACGATAGTGGTGCGACTGCCATTGTTATCGTATCTAATTTTGCACACACCCTTGAAAAAATTGTTTTTAATACCAAAGTTAAACACGTTATTTTGACGCGTATGGGCGATCAGCTTTCACGTCCTAAAGCGACATTGGTTGATTTCGTCGTCAAGTATGTCAAACGTTTGGTGCCAAAATACAATTTGCCTGATGCAATTTCATTTCGTCGGGCGATGCATTATGGGTATCGGATGCAGTATATCAAACCAAATATTTCTGGTGATGATCTTGCATTTCTTCAATATACAGGCGGAACGACAGGGGTTGCTAAAGGAGCCATGTTAACCCACCGCAATATGTTAGCTAACCTTGAGCAAGCTCGAGCAGCTTATGGGCCTGTTTTAAAATTTGGCGCGGAATTTGTCGTGACAGCACTACCGCTGTATCACGTTTTTGCACTGATGGTTAATTGTTTACTATTTATTAATGTCGGTGGGGTTAACTTGTTGATTACTAACCCACGTGATGTTCCGGGCACGATTAAAGAGCTGGTAAAATACCCAGTGACATCAATCACAGGGGTCAATACCTTGTTTAATGCATGGCTACATAATGCAGAATTTCAAAAGTTAGATTTTTCTAAATTAAGGTTAACGGTTGGCGGCGGTATGCCAGTACAAAAAGCGGTTGCTGAAAAATGGCAAAAACTAACCGGTAAGCATTTGTTAGAAGGTTATGGTTTGACAGAATGTTCGCCACTTGTTACTGGAAATCCGTATAATCTGACTGCTTATAGTGGTAGTATCGGGTTACCTGTTCCATCAACAGATGTGAAATTAGTTGATGATGATGGTCACGAAGTGGCATTTGGTGAACCCGGTGAACTGTGGGTGAAAGGCCCTCAAGTCATGAAAGGTTATTGGAACCGTCCTGATTCAACTGCGGAAATTTTACGTGATGGCTGGTTAGCCACAGGTGATATCGCAGAAATAGATAGCGAAGGCTATATACGTATCGTCGATCGCAAAAAGGACATGATTATCGTCTCTGGCTTTAATGTTTATCCAAATGAGGTTGAAGATGTTATTTCATCTCACCCTGATGTGGTTGAATGTGCAGCGGTGGGTGTTCCAAGTGAAAGCACAGGGGAAGCGGTTAAGGTATTTGTTGTTAGTGGCAATCCTAACCTAACAATAGACGAATTAAAAACCTTCTGTCGTCGTTCATTAACGGCGTATAAAGTACCAAAATTGTTTGAATTCCGTACCGAGTTACCTAAGTCTAACGTCGGTAAGATATTGCGTAGAGAACTACGTGATGAAGAAAGAAAGCGAATGGATGAATCAACAGCCTAATAACGACTGATTAGCTTGCATCCAAAAATGAGTAACGCCGGTTTTTTACCGGCGTTACTGTGATAAGACTATAAAAAAGAGAAATTTGTTTTGAATTACCGTTTAGTTACTACTGATAGTGAACTTGCACAAGTGTGCCAACAGGCGAGTGAAGCCGATTGGCTGGCACTGGATACGGAATTTGTCCGTACTCGAACTTATTATCCTCAATTAGGTTTGCTACAACTTTATGATGGAAAACAAGTTTCCCTGATCGACCCTTTATCTATTAATGACTTTTCACCTTTTAAAGCATTATTAACTAATAAAAATCTGATTAAATTTTTACATGCAGGCAGTGAAGATCTTGAAGTTTTTTTACATGATTTTGGCTGTGTACCTGAGCCCATGGTGGATACACAAGTTGTTGCTGCTTTTTTGGGTTATCCAATTTCTTGTGGTTTTGCCTCATTAGTGGCCGAGCATTTAGGTGTTGAACTTGATAAAAGTGAATCTCGAACGGATTGGTTAGCTCGTCCACTAAGTGAAAAACAATGCCTCTATGCGGCGGCAGATGTGCTTTATTTATTGCCACTCGCTAACATATTGATGCAAAAAGTAGAAGAGGCTGGTTACCTGGCTGATGCGATGGAAGAGTGCCAAAGAACCGTTACTAGAAGGCAGCAGACTATCGAGCCAGCGTTGGCATACAAGAACATCACTAATGTGTGTCAGCTAAGAGGTGAACAATTGGCCTGTTTACAAATGTTAGCTGAGTGGCGTTTAAATCAAGCGAAAGCGCGCGATATGGCGATCAACTTTGTTGTTAAAGAAGAACATTTATGGAAAGTTGCCCGCTATTTACCTAGCTCATTGGGTGAACTGGATGCATTAGGGTTAACTGGACAAGAGATCCGTTGTCATGGGCGGCGTTTGCTGAGTATTGTTGAAAAAGCTCAACAAATGGATGAAAAGGAATATCCGCAAGTTGTGGCAAATCTGAACGAGCAATCACAATATAAAAGCCTATTTAAAGAAATCAAAACAGTCGTAAAAGAAATTGCAGAGCATGAAAAATTCAATGCCGAGTTACTGGCTTCAAGACGCCAGATAAACCAATTGCTTTCTGTGCATTGGGGAATTAAATCAATAGCTCAGCAACCTGAACTTCTTGATGGCTGGCGAGGTCGATTGCTCGCGGAGCCCATTACTAAATTATTATCCCAATCTCATTAATTTTATTCATTAGCCTCTGAAATATTTTTTGAGAGGCCATTAATGTTTATGAATTAGAATTAATTTATTAAAATTAGCAATATGTTATTTTTTTTATTGTTACTCTTTGATGATTGCAATGTTATTAATAATCATTTTTAAGGGGATAATAATGAAAACAAGGCTACTCACTTACTTGGTTTTTACTTGCTTAGGGAGCTTTTCGTATTCTTATGCACAAATACAAAGCCCACTAACAAATACAGCTCTGATATCTCAACATGATGAAATACTAGAAGAAAAATGCTCATCAAACAAGAACAGCGATTTCAGAAATAAATATTATGGGGTAGTTGATTTACATGTAGTAGGAAAACATAATGTTGGTATTATTAATTACCCACTTGCTGGAGATGTTAAGTTAAACTTTGATAAATATTATTATACTGGTTTTCTAAAAAGTGATATCGCAGAGATAAAATTAGAAGGTTGTATTATAAATGGTGTTGAATATAGTGGAACAGCTGTTGTGAATAATATCATAAATGCCAGATCTTTTATTACTTATATTGATAAATTATTTGGAGCAGTTAATTTTAGGATGGATAATCAAATGCATGCAATAGAGTTTTATAGCATAGGTAATTGAATCTAAAATACATACTTCAAGTCACAGAGCTTTTTGTTAAGGTAGGGTGATGATGTTCTGCTCACTGCCCGAATCACAGTGTTTATCTATGTTCATTGGCTATTTTTACGTGCCAGTATCTGCATCTTGAACTAGCTAGTGTATAAAATGCAGAAAAGCTGGGGTTAGTGCCTTTACACACTTATAATGCAGGGCATTAAAGCGAGCCGCTATTTGTCAGCTAAAACAGCGGCTACTTTGCAAGTATTACTTCTCTGGAACCTTGACTTCATCACCTTCAGGTAATGTTACGTTCAGTTCGAGTACTGAGATATCATCGCCTTTTTGTTCAAATTGCACAGAAAGCATCTCAGGATCAACCTGAACATATTTGCAGATAACTTGTAAGATATCTCTTTTCATGTCTGCAAGATAAGGAGGTTCGCTATCACCGCGGCGGCGTTCCGCAACGATGATCTGTAATCGCTCTTTTGCGATATTTGCTGTCGGTTTTTTTCTCGACAGAAAGAAATCCAATAAAGCCATTATTTACCCCCCAAATAGGCGTTTCAAGAAACCTTTTTTCTCTTCTTCAATGAATCGGATAGGGCGTTCTTCACCTAAAATACGGTCAACACAGTCACTGTATGCCTGACCTGCATCAGATTCAGCATCTAAAATAACTGGTTCACCTTGGTTTGATGAACGCAGTACAGACTGGTCTTCAGGGATCACACCAATGAGTGGAATGCACAGTATCTCCAGAACGTCTTCCATACTTAGCATATCACCACGGGTCACACGACCAGGGTTATAACGCGTTAATAGTAAGTGTTCTTTAATGGGATCTTGGCCTTTTTCTGCACGACGTGATTTTGACGCAAGAATACCTAAAATGCGGTCTGAGTCACGAACTGAAGAAACTTCAGGGTTAGTGGTGATAATCGCTTCATCAGCAAAATACAGTGCCATCAGCGCGCCACTTTCGATACCCGCAGGGGAATCGCATACCACAAAATCAAATTCTAGATCGTTGCTTAATTCGTCGAGTATTTTCTCAACGCCTTCGCGAGTCAGGGCATCTTTATCACGTGTTTGTGACGCAGGAAGGATATAAAGGTTCTCTGTCCGTTTATCCTTGATTAATGCCTGATTAAGCGAAGCATCGCCTTGAATGACGTTAACGAAGTCATACACTACTCGGCGTTCACATCCCATGATCAGGTCGAGGTTACGCAGACCGATATCAAAATCGATCACGACCGTTTTTTTCCCTCTTTGCGCTAGGCCTGTAGCAATGGCCGCGCTTGACGTGGTTTTACCGACACCACCTTTACCAGATGTAACAACAATTATGCGTGCCATGAATAATTCCTTGTAAATAAGGTCTAAATTAATTGTTCAATATTTAATCTGTTATCAACGAGACGGAGTTTCGCTGCTTTGCCGAGAAATTCAGATGGGATCTGATCACTCAGCCAATACTCACCTGCGATAGAGACTAGTTCTGCCTGCAAGTGAATACAAAATATTTGGCTTTCGGTATCGCCGGAAGCACCTGCGAGCGCTCGGCCTCTCATCATGCCGTATATATGAATATTACCATCTGCAAGTAATTCTGCACCTGCACTCACATTACTTGTGACGATAAGATCACTATTTGGCGCATAAATTCGTTGCCCAGAACGAACGGGGGTATTGATAATCCGCGTTTTTCGATAACTAAATTCAGGATCTGAGGCGGCTACCGCTTCGATAACTTCTCTAACTGGCTCAGGTTGAATTTCAATGGCTTTTTGGCTTTTGCCTTCATTAAGCACGGGTAAGCCAGCATCACTCACCTGTTTACGTAGCAATGGGTCACTGCATCCACTAATGCCAACAACTCTTAAACCAACAGAGACAACTGTTTTGTGGATACTATATAGATCAGCGTTGGCTGTAAGATTAGCAATATTAATGACGACAGGCGCATTTTTAAGGAAGTCAGGTGCTTGGCTTACCTTATCTTGTAGCGCTTTTTTGATGAGTTTAGGTTCTTCACTGTGTAAGTGAAGAACTGAAAGTGTAAAGCTACTGCCTTTGAGTTCTATTGGCGACTGTGACATCTATCCGGGCTCAGCAAATTAAAATATCCGAAACAAACTTCGGGTGACGATATTCTGTAAAACAATAGCATGTTATAGTTACTGTATTATTCAAGCAAGCCAATGAACAAAGAAAAAGAGTTAAATATAATGATTTGTGCAATATATCGTAGTCAGAACCGTGATCAAACATATCTTTATATTGAGAAGAAAGATGATTTTTCGCGAGTCCCCGAAGAATTGATGAAGCAATTTGGTGCTCCGCAGTTCGCAATGTCTTTATCCCTAACCAACCGCGACAAGCTGGCAAATGCAGATATTGAAAAGGTAAAGGCAGATTTAATTGAAGTTGGATATTACCTTCAATTTCCACCGCCTGTTGAAAATCTACTCGCAGAATACCGTGATGCGTCGAGTAAATAAAATTAGGACAATCCTTAGATAATTTTTCACCGGTGGGAGTGATTAAATGAAACCAACGTTATTATTTACTTTAATTGGCGGTCTATTTTTAGTGAGCTGTTCAGCAAAACCACCTGTTTCAGCTGCTCCAGAAGTATTAACTGCACAACAAGATGCGGCAATTGAAAAAGAAGTTGCTGCGTTAGATAAAGCATTCCCAATTGAAAGCCGTGAATCATCACAATTTCCAGCTTATGTTGAATTATTAAAACAACATGCATTAGCACAAGGAATAAAACCAGCAACCATTGAACGTGGTTTTGCTAACATCCATTTTATTGAGCGTGTTGTTAAAGCAGATAAAGGTCAACCTGAAAAAAGAGCAACGGTAACGCTGGATAGCTATTTAAAAAATGTATTACCTGCTTCACGGATTAATGCTGGAGCAGAAAAATATAGGGAAAATGAAGCTATCTTAAAGGCAATAAGTAAACGTTATGGGGTTCCACCTCAATATATCGTTTCTCTATGGGGGCTCGAAAGTGGCTTCGGACGTTCTCAAGGTAAAGAAGATGTCATTTCTGCACTGGCAACTTTGTCATTTGAAGGTCGTAGAGAAGCGTTATTTAGCAAGCAATTACTTGCCGCTTTAGAAATAATGGATAAAGGTTATATTCCTGAAGACCAGCAATTAAAGGGATCTTGGGCAGGGGCTATGGGGCAAAGCCAGTTTATGCCAACGTCTTATTTATCGTATGCCGCAGATGGTGATGGCGATGGTAAAATGGATATTTGGAACAACAAAGCCGATGTTTTTGCCTCGATAGCCAATTATCTGTCAACTGAAGGTTGGCAGTCTGCGCTGCCATGGGGTTATCAGGTCAGTTTACCTGATAATTTTGATAAGCAGTTAGAAGGCGTTAAGGCGGAACAAGCTAAAACGGTTGCTCAGTGGGAGAAATTGGGCATAAAACTTCCTGCATTTGCACTGCTAGCTCCAGGGGATAAAGCATGGTTGGTAATCCCTGATGATCCTCAAGGGCGTACTTACTTGGTAACTGAAAACTTTCGTACTATCATGCATTGGAACCGCTCATATTACTTCGCTTTGAGCGTTTGCCTCATGGCTGATGGCGTTGCTCAAAAAATACAATAACGATAATAGGAGTTACAACTATGTACCAACATCGTGACTGGCAAGGTGCCTTACTTGATTTCCCTGCAAACAAAGTTGTCTGTGTCGGTAGCAATTATGCTAAGCATATTAAAGAAATGGGCTCCGCACACCCTGAAGAACCGGTTATCTTTATTAAACCGGAAACGGCATTGTGTGACGCTAATCAGCCAATTGTGATACCAAAAGATCTTGGCTCAGTGCATCATGAAATTGAATTAGCTGTTTTGATTGGTATGCCATTAAAAAATGCTGATGAAGATCGAGTATCACGTTCAATCGCGGGTTTTGCGGTTGCACTGGATCTGACATTAAGAGACTTACAGGCTAAATTTAAGAAAGCCGGGCAGCCATGGGAAAAGAGCAAAGCATTTGATGGATCATGTCCTATATCAGGTTTTATCCCAGTAAATAGTTTTGGCAACCCACAAAGTGCACAGTTATCTTTGGAGATCAATGGTGAAATTCGCCAGTCAGGCTCGACTCGTGATATGATCACACCTATATTGCCTTTGATTAGCTATATGTCCCGTTTTTTCACCTTGCGTCCAGGAGATATTATTTTAACGGGAACACCAGAAGGTGTTGGGCCTTTAATTTCTGGTGATATGCTAAAGCTTTCGATTAATGACCACTCGTTAACCACGCGAGTGATTTAAGTATAGGATTGATAAGTATTATGTCTCAGCCTTTCTGGCAGGTAAAAACGTTAGATGAAATGACTGACGAAGAATGGGAATCTCTATGTGATGGTTGCGGCCAATGTTGCTTGCATAAACTCATGGATGAAGACACAGATGAAATTTATTTTACTAACGTGGCTTGTAATCAGTTAAATATCAAGACTTGCCAGTGTAAGCATTATGAAGATCGCTTCAGTTATGAGGCAGATTGTATCAAACTCAACCGTTATAATTTAGAAACGTTTGAGTGGCTGCCACATACTTGCGCTTATCGATTATTACTTGAAGGTAAAACATTACCAGCTTGGCACCCGTTGATAACAGGTTCTAAGGCAGCAATGCATGGTGAACGGATCTCCGTTCGCCATATTGCGGTGAGAGAAAAAGATGTGGTGGAATGGGAAGATCATATCTTGAATAGACCTGTAGGCAGAGGTTAATCATTTGGTTACCAACTATTAAGAATTCCTTTTCCGGCTGGCATTAGTGGGCTAACGTTCACAAATGCCAGATAATCACCTTATATTTTAGATTTTATCAGTATTTAATTCACTGAATTAACATGAATTCTTTATGTACGTATTCCTCATTATTAATAGCGATATGAATGCTTAAGAGGTAGGATTGCCAATATTGATATTTCAGTTAAGGTGTTTATAATTACCGGCTAATTAATAAAATGGATTTTCTGATGATTAAATATAATACTTTTATACTTACTGCTTTTCTCTTTGTATCTAGTGCTGCATATAGCCAATGCTATAGGGATGATATATGCATTACGCTTGAGTCAGATAGTAGTTATTACTCTATTCCTTGTAAGGATATAGAGTATGCAGAAATAATAAAAAATACTGGGAAAGATAACAGATTAGATGTTGGCTTTAATAATAATCACAATATATCTAATTTTATAAAGCAAAACAATGGAAAGGCATCATATTTGTATCTTCTGAATTATAAATTTCCTAAAATATATATAGACCCTAGGATCACTCGTAATATGTCATTTAGCCTTCCATATAAAGAAATGGAAGAGGCTGCAAAACAAGTTGTGTCATGTATCGAATATCTTGATGATTATTAGAGATTAATTTTAACCAAGGGCTGTTAATTTTTGTATCATTTTTTATAATCAGTAATTAGGAATAAATTAGTTTAAGTGATTTAACACCACAAAGTTGTATAATAAATAAAGGGCAAAGAAGCTAATTAACGGTATAGCGAAATGAATAAAATTCTTATGGTTGGCCTGATTATGTTTGCATGTTTCAATATTGTAGCTAAAGCGAGTGCAGACAGCAATAGTGCTCCATTTGGATTTCGGTGGGGTGATGATTTAGACGTGGTCAAAAGTAAGCTAACGGGCCAATATGAAATAATTGATGACCAAGAAAGATGCCCATTCGTAATCGTAAAAACCAAGAACTTAGATAACAGAATAGAAGACATCGGGGAATATGAATTACTCATTATGTCAAAATATGATGGTATTTCTTTTGGCGGGCTAATAGCGATAAGCTATAAAAGTCAGCCAGACAATATGAAGGATTATTATCCCCTTATCAGTAAAATTATTAAAAATTTAAAAAGAGATTATGGTGTATTACAGCAGGCTCGAAGTATAGATAGAACGGAGCGTTATTATTTTTTTGAAGATCAAGATTTGACAATCAATCTCACAGCAGAACAATCTAAAGATCATTTTTATATTGATCTAGAATATGCCTATACTGGAAACCGAAACAATGGAGATACAGAAGAGGGCTTTGCTACTGCCGTGGAAGAATGCAAAAAACAAAGAAGTAAACATTAATATTTCAACTAGGCATACAACTGGTTAATATCGTGATTTTCTATTCGAGATACAGGTAGGCGTCAAAAGAAGACAGACGGGGAGCATAGGTTAGTTCTATGACTTGGTTTGTGGAGCGTCGTTAGCACACCTTAACGAAAATCCCTGCAAATTGAAGGATGGTGAGTGTACCTCTATTGATGAATATGTTAAAACATAGTGCCCCCAATAAACTTAATTAAACAGGGCTTATGTGCGAGGTATTTGTAGGATGTCGAAATATGTCAGTTTTCGTAATAATGGCACTTTTCTTATTGCTGTAATAATTAATTCAGCAGTATGTTTTTCTTTGTTTGGTATTGTTGGTTGTATGTTTGGTGTTTTAACAACACTGTTTTCGAGTATTGTTTATGACGCGAAAAATGATAGTAGTAATATTTTTTATATGGCCTTCTTATTATTATTGGTAATGGTAGGTGGGGCGATTGGTTTTCTACTGAAACTAACCATTTATTTTTATATTTATTTGTTTCTTATATCATATTGCTATTATCTTTTTTATAAAAAAGATGACTATTTAGATCGCGTTTTTCCATTTATTATTATTTTTTCTTGTATGGGAACAACACTCGGTTCTGTCAGCGCAGAAATACCAATGGCTTATGGGACAGGAGTGATTGTTAGTTTAATTGTTTTAACTGTGTTGAAAAGAAAACATTATAAAAATCATGCTTTTAGAAGTGGCTTATTTTCTAAAGAAATGTTTCACAGTAATGAGCATATTTATATCAGGGCATTTTTTTTTAGTATTTTTTTGTTTTTAAGTCTATCTATTCCTGATTATCTCAATTTGTATAAGCCTTACTGGGCCCCCTTAACATTTGTTATGCTGCTTCATCCAAAAGAACTGAATATAATCAAAGTGACTTGTTTACGGTTTCTAGGGAGCTTACTGGCAGCGATTTTTATTGTCTTTATGTTTAGCATAACAAAATCACAGGATATTGACGTTTATTTAATCATGTTAGCTTTGGTGATATTTTTTATACCTACATTTTTCCATTTGAATTATACGCTCAAGACTTTCTCTATCACTATATTTGTACTGCTACTTATGGAAGAAACTGAATATTTACATGACCCAACTTACTTATTACCAATATCTAGAGTGTATGAGACCTTCATTGGAGGAGCTGTTGCAATATTAGCAAGTTTGGCCTTGAATATTTTTAGAATTATCAAAAATAGAAAGGTTACAGGCTAACGAGTTATATAGTATTGAAATTATCAGGTGACGAGATGGCAGGGATACAGTCCTGACAGGACAAAGTGTGATACTACTAGATTGGATAGTGGCGAACGCAACTAATATTGTATCAGCCAAGGAGGCGGCTCCCTTTCTGTTTACTCAGTTAGAACTTAATTACCCGCTTAGTGCGGGTTTTTGTTAGGCAGATTATTTTCTGCTTTTGGAAGTAGCAATAGCATGGTTATGGCGATAACTAATGCCAAAACAGTTAGCATTGACCTATCTATTGCTAATGCTATAGGTCCCGCATTAGGTGCCAGATTGAAGGTAAGGGCAATGGCGGTTAAACAAAAAGTCCAATAACCATAGCGTTTTGCGCCGATCATTAACATGGCAAATAATAGTAGTCCTACTAACGAAATATGCCACCATGGATTGTGATACAACCCAAGTATTAGCCCACCGACAATAGCACCAAGTAGTGTGCCAGCACCACGTTGTTTCAATCGTACCCATGTTGCCATTCGTTCAGCCTTCATAACTCTTAGTCCCGCCGCGGGTAGCCAACAAGGGTGCAAACTCGGTATTACTGTTGCGATGGCACTGCCAATCAGTGCAACAAGTACGATTGCGATAGAAAAGCGTTGTACAGTAGGAGATTTCATTTCCCTTTTTACCGTTACAGCGGCATTCGTATCATGCGGTAACATGATATAGGCGATGATAACCCCCCAAAAAGTACCAGCGCTGAATGCGCTAGCGTAAAATGAAGCGCCTTGAGTCGGTATTTGCCCAATAGAAAGAAAATAGGCTAATACACCTAATGCAATTGGCAATCGTAGATAGGTCGCTCGTATTTCTGAATAACCTTGAAGGTAGGCTCCGATGGCAGAACATAGGAAAAATAGCAGGCTACCAAGTGGAATATTGACACCGATACTCGCAAGGGCTGAAATAATGCAAGCACCTTGAAGTAAAGCAAACAGTGATTTTTTCTGAGGTAGTTTAGGAAATGAAACCACTAATAGGTAGCCACCGAAAGACATTAAAAGCCCAAACATAGCTTGTTGGTAGATGATCCCAATTAGCCATGGTGTTATGACCCATAGAGATAAGATAAAAGATCTGCGGATTTTTGATATTGACATTGAAGTATTCCCTATTGAGAGCGTCAATCTAAGGAGTACGCTTCAAACAGTAACATACTGACATTTAATGAATTTATCATGAATATTCGAGAACATTCCAGAATTATCTTGTTATCTTTTTAAGTCGTAAAATAGGCTAATGATAAAATCTCTTTCTTTAATCATTTATGTATACATTGTTGGTGCTTTGTATTGCTATGTTCTATTTTTGTAATATTAAGTAATTAAGACCCGTCCTTGACTCGGCTATGGCATGGTTAGCTCTTTTATAGAGGGGAGAAATAATAATGCACCAAATGAAAACAGAGGTTGTTGTAATTAGACTGACGAAGAAAGAAAGAGCTGAACTTGATGCAAAGAAAACAAAACCAATTCTCTCAGAGTGGATGAAGGAACTGGCATTTTCAGCTCCAGATAATCAGAACATAAATAGTAAATCATCGTAATGCATAGATTAGGCATTCACAGCAAACACGATAGATGATGAGCGGTATCATTTTATGTCATTAACCTAAATATTGGTAAGGTTAATGGCATAAAGCTTTTATTGTAGTAAACCAGTCGTACTGACAGTCATCATGGCTGTCATTTGACTAATTGCGATAGTAGTGAGTATTTCATTAACCATTGGCTGGTTGGTTTACAATCAACAAACTTATTGAATTATCAGACTTAACTCCAATTTATTACAATTTTGGTTAAACGCTAAACAACATATAACACTGAAAGAGATCTAACTCTCATTTTTGGCTATTACTGATATTCAAGATATGACGTGTGTTTTATGTTATCGCCTGAATAAATTACATTTTACTTGGCTATTCGAGCAATTAACGACTACATTTTTAGATAGATTATGATCCGGTTGTATTGTTGTGACTTTTTTTGATGGTCATTTTTGTTCCATTTGGTGGAATAAAAAGCGGTCTGTACTCATATGATGAGTTTTAAGAGTATTCTTAAGGCTGATTTGAGCTTCTTAGTTAGGCTGTAATGGTCACGAAGTGAATTATTTTTTAATATTAGTTATCATATGGTTACATTTTTAAATTAATTTGAATAAATAAAATTTCATGAAGAAAAGCGATGCGTTAGTCAAATTAATTGATAACATTTACTAACAAAATGAGTAAAAAATAGTTTTTCAAATAAAGCACCTTTGACACTTGGCAAGAGATAAAATGGCGGAATAAAGAGAATTTTTAAAATTACTCATTTTTGATCTCATTACTTCTGCTGTCTACTTCAAAATAATCAATGCTAATTTCTAATTATCGTATTTAAACTGTCTTTTCCTCTGTAAATATCACTTTTTCTGCATTAAAATATAAATTCACTCGTTTTTTGTGTAAAAAATCAAAATATGATGAATCTCCGTTATATAATAAACTAGCAAATGATCCCTAACTAATCTCAAATTAATAGAAACATAAAATTAATTTATGTTATTTGATGTTTATCTATACAAATTAGACTGGTATGCATTACGAATATATAAATTTAACATAGGAATGTACAATAAAGATGGTCTTATTTGGATTGTTTGTGGTGATTTTGATTTTTATGATCTAATAATTTAAGTCAGTTTTTTGATATTAACTATTACATTAACATAAATGTTGATTTATTAATTTAATAAATTGACGTAATACGTGTAATTCAGTGAATTTAATCAATCAGTAATTTCGTATAAATCATCTTTTTTGATAGATTACACCTATCAAAAATCTTCTTATCTGATAGTAAAAACGATTTAATGTAATTTAAGTTTTTATGTATTCTTTGTTCGAAATCATATAGACCACATTATGATTATTAATTAAAAACGGACTCATTGAGATAGAACGATATTATTAATTAAGTTATTACCGGGCGATAGAATTACACCCATAAGTCATGTGTAACCATATTAAATATATGGTCGGAAACCTGCGGCAATTATTTATTAAATAACAGTCTGATGCTTAATAAGTTCTTTTAAATGTAATAATGTAATAATAAAACCCTCACATTAGGAAATGACAATGAAAAAAGTATTACTGACTGCAGTTGTGACTGCAATTATTGGTTCATCATCTGCTTTCGCTGCAACTGACAATGCAGGCGGTGGTCAAGTTAATTTTTATGGTAAAGTAACAGACGTTTCTTGTACTATTTCTGTTGATGGTCAAGGTAGCGATGCTAAAGTTTATTTGGCTCCAGTTTCAGTAAAAGAAGTTAAAGATGCAGGTGCAAATACTTATTTGAAACCAAAACCATTTGTTATTGACGTAACAAATTGTCAAGGTGCTGATGCGGGTAAAGATAAAGATGCATTTAAAGTAACTTGGACTGGTGGTAACGTATTAACTGGCGCTGATGCTGATACTAATAACGAAGGTTATTTAGCAAACACTGATTCAACAGGTGCTAAAAAAGTTCAATTAGTATTAGCAACAAATGCAGACTCTAACTTAGCAAATAAAATTAACCCAAATAGCGGTACTCAGCCTAAAGCAGACACCACCGCTATTCAAGATGGTAAGCGTTTCACTTATTTTGTAGGTTATGCAACTTCAACTCCTGATCAAGCAACAAGCGGTGTTGTAGAAAGCTACGCAACTTACGAAATTACTTACGAATAATTCTTTATTATTTCTAAGGTAATAATTATCTAAGCGGTAGTCATTACTGCCGCTTTTATTTAGAGGTTCAAATGAAAGCAATTGTTTTATTCTTCTGCTTCGTTTTCAGTGCATCTTCATTAGCGAATAATATTATTGTTAACGGCACGCGATTTATTTATCCTGGAAATGAAAAAGAAATTACCGTGCAATTAAATAATACAGCAGAGAGACCTGCGGTCGCGCAAGCATGGTTAGATACCGGTGATGCATCAGAAACACCAGATACAATAAAAACACCATTTCAAATTACGCCTCCAATATCTCGTCTTGATGCAAAAGGTGGCCAAACACTACGCATTAAATTAATGGATAAGAATGGAATACCACAAGATAAGGAAAGTTTGTGGTGGTTGAATATTTTGGATATTCCACCAACGGTAAAAACAGCAGGGAAGGAAGATCAGAACTTCTTACAGCTAGCAATTCGTTCTCGATTTAAATTTATCTATCGCCCAGTTGGATTAGGTAGCCGTGAATTAGCTCCTGAACAATTAGTTGTAAATGCTAATGGCAATAATTTGACTATTAATAATCCTACGCCATTTTTTATTACCATTACAAAAATTTCCACTGATGGCAAAAATGGATTAGCGGATAAGGCGGTAATGTTAGCACCCAAAAGTCAAACTTCAGTGGTATTGAAAAAAGCAATTAGAGCAGGTGAAAGTGTTGTTTTGAACAATATTAATGATTACGGTGCGGATATAGCAGTAAAAACCACTGCTAAATAGGATAGAAAAATGAAACAGCGAGAGTTAATAAATAAATATAGCAATACACTCTCTGTGACCTGCTTCGTCACTGTATGTATGATGCCAACATTTTATGCATGGAGTGCTGAAGGCACGACCTATGAATTTAATAGTGGGTTCATAGTAGGCAGTAAAGATAATGTTGATTTAGAACGCTTCAACACCACTGCAATCAGTGAAGGTAAGTATTCTGTTGATGTGTATACTAACGGTAACTGGAAAGGTCGCTATGATTTAAATATTATCCAACAAAAAGATGGCAAATTAGGTGTTTGTTATACGCCAGCTATGTTGAATAATTTTGGTGTTGATTCAGAAAAATTAAATCCGCAATTGAATGCGCAAGAATCTACTTGTTCTCCGTTGAATGAGTGGAATACGATGAAGGACGTGAATGATACATTCAGTTCCTCAAACCTACGTTTAGATATTTCAGTTCCACAAATTTACGAACAACGTTTATCGCGTGGATATGTTGCTCCTCAATTTTGGGAGAAAGGCATTCCTGCGTTAAATTTGGCCTATATGGCCAACTATTATGATAGCCATACTAATGGCTCTCAAGGGCAAAACGATGCTAGTGCCTACTTAGGACTTAATGCGGGTTTATCTGTTGATGGCTGGTTATTAAAGCATATTGGTAATTTAAGCTGGCAGCGTTCAGGAAGTACTAGTTGGAACAGTAACCAAACGTATTTGCAAAAACCTATTGCTGATATGAAATCAAAAGTGACGGCAGGTCAGTTTTATACTGATGGTGATCTTTTTGACAGTATTGGATTACGCGGTGCAAAAATAGCAACTGATGACAGTATGTATCCTGATGGAATGACATCATATGCCCCTGAAATTCGCGGTGTTGCACAAAGTAACGCATTAGTTACCGTTAGCCAAAATGGCTCAATTATTTATCAAACCTCTGTTCCTCCGGGGCCATTTATATTAAATGATGTTTACCCATCAGGTTATGGTAATGATTTAAATGTTACGGTGAAAGAAGCTGATGGTAGCGAAAGTAGTTTTAGTGTGCCTTATTCATCGTTAGCACAGTTATTACGCCCTGGTTTTACTCGTTATCAAGTTGCTGCTGGTAAAGCCGATACTGATGGCTTACATAATCGCCCTTATATTATGCAGGGTACTATTCAGCATGGTTTAAATAACACATTCTCACTTTATGGTGGCGTGACAGCATTTGATGACTATCAAGCCTATTTAATTGGTACTGGTGTGAATACGGGGATTGGTGCTGTTGCAGTTGACGTTACGCAATCACGAACATCACTGAAACATCGTACAGATAATGGCCAAAGTTACCGAGTGACGTTTAACCGTTTAATTACTGAAACAGACACTAATATTTCATTAGCGGCATATCGTTATTCAACAAAAGATTATTTCAACGTAAACGATGCATTATATGCCATTGACTATGATAAACGTGATGTAGCAAATAGTCGGTGGCGTGAAAAGAATGGCTTTAGCTATACGGTAAATCAAAATCTACCAGAAGGGTTCGGTGGATTGTATTTTACTGGTCGCATTTCTAGCTATTGGGAACGCTCAGGAACCGAAAAACAGTATCAATTTAGCTATAACAATCAATTTCAACGTGTTTCGTATTCCATTAACTTTATGCGTGTTTATTCCGACAATAATAATAATGGAAAGAAAGATGACCGTATTAGTTTAAATCTAAATATCCCACTTTATTATGGTGATAGCAGAAGTACGACATTAACATCAAATACCACCTTTAATAATGAAAAATTTGGTTCAACCCAGCTTGGGGTTAATGGTGCATTTGATGATGAAAATAACTGGACTTACGGACTTAACACTGCTGCTGCACGAGGTGGAGAGTATAGCGTAGCAATGAATACAGGCTATCGTTCGCCGTATGTTAATACCAATGCTAACTACAGCCAAGGTCAAGGCTATCGTCAATATGGCTTAGGTGCTAATGGTTCTGTCGTTATGCACTCAGGTGGAGTGGTCTTTACACCCAACACCTCAACCACAATGGCATTAATTGAAGCGGAAGGTGCGGAAGGTGCATCAATTACCAGTGCACCTGGTGTGCGTGTCAATAAGAGTGGCTATGCTTTAGCACCGTACGTTAGACCTTATCGTATTAATAATATTGAAATTGATCCAAAAGGTAGCCCTGAAGATATCGTTTTTGACAATACCTCCGATCAAGTTGTTCCTTATGAAGGCAGTATTGTTAAAGTTAAATTTGGCACAAAAGTTGAGCGTAATCGTACCTTTAATGTTGTACGCCTTGATAAAAAACCAATGCCATTTGGCGCAGAAGTCACTAACGCACAAGGTGAATCTATTGGTGTTGTTGGGCAAGGCGGAACAGTGTTTATTAGTAATGAAGAAGCAAAAGACGCTTATGTGAAATGGGATAACGGTCAGTGTATATTTTCTCTGGAAGCCGGAACCAGTAAGGATAGTGTATGTCGATAAATGATGTAATTTTACGTAATGGGATAGCGCTGGCAGCGGTGTTATCAAGTATCTCTGCATATGCAACTTGTACTCGAAACTATGATGTTGCAGCAGAGCGTATCGATATGCAGTTTGGTCGAGTGGTCGTTTCTCCTGACTTGCCTGTTGGCAGCGTGATCCAGTCAAAGACTTGGCCAATGAAAGAAACGGGTAAATATTGGGCTAAATGTTATGGCGGAACTCTCCTTGATGCAGTGGTGACAGCATCAGGAGTGACGGAAGGCGCCAATAAAATTTATAGCACCAACGTTCCGGGGATTGGGCTACGCTTTAAGCGGATGGGAGCAGTATCGATGACCTATCCTGATAAATTTGCAGTTAAAGGGAATGCTAGAGACCAAATAAATGTGTATTTGGCGGGTTCTACTTTTAGCTTAGAAATTATCAAAACAGCGGAAAATACTGGCTCAGGGCGTATTACTCAAGGGGAATATACCCGCTATGGGTATAACCCTAAAACGATCGAGCCTGCAATTATTACTTATTTATCTGCTGACGCAATTACCATCGTGTCACCATCTTGCAAAATTACTACAGGTAAAAATCAAGATGTGATTTTACCGCCAGTGAACCGTACAGAGTTTAGAGGTGTAGGCTCAACGGCAGGTGAAAAACAATTCCCGATAAATTTACTTTGTAATGGTGGGATTAGTATTTCCCCTGATTCTGTTGCCGTCAACATGACCTTTGGTGGGACCAAAGCACCTAATACGCCAATAAATAAAGGCGTATTAGACAATATGGCAAAAAATTCTATGGCTCAAGGTATTGGTGTTCAAGTATTAACGGATAAGAATAAAGAGTTAGAGTGGGGAAAAATTTATAAGGTTGGCGAGTTAACTAGTGCGCAAGATAAGGAAATTCGTATGAATTACATTGCTCGCTATTATCAATTTAACCAAAAAATTTCAGCTGGCGAAGTTGAAGCTAAAATGTTGTTCAATATTACTTATGACTAACAAGGGTTATCTATGAAACATTGGTTACTCATAACGTTCCTGTCCATGTTGAGCTATACAAATATCTCCGCAGCACTGGAAGCTAATTATGATGAAGGTAAGATCGACTTTTTAGGTAAAGTAGTTGATATATCTTGTGAAATATCTGTCAATGACCAAGGTAGTGATGCCAATATCTATCTTGCACCTATCTCATTATTTGAAATTCATAATAGTGAAGGTGGCGCATATATGAAGTCTAAAATGTTTACCATTAAACTATCACAGTGCCAATCGGTGAGTCACAATGGTGAAATGGTCGATGCGGATCTAAATAAAATCAGTGTGGCATGGTCAAATGGCTACTTAGTTCCTAAAACTAATTTTGAAACGTCAGGACTGTTAAGAAATATGTTAGCTGATGGGGCACAAAATATTAATTTTGCACTATCGATTAATAATAATACAACATTGGATGCAGACAATAAGATTGTTCCTGCGGATCCTGCACAGCTTAAAGTAGCCCCTAAAATCTCCGATAATAAGGATGCTATTTTTCAATATTATATAGGGTATACTGCTGAATCACCCAAAGAGGTAACGACAGGTTTAATGGCAAGTTATGCCACTTATGAAATACAGTATAATTAAATACTAATATAAAACAAGCACCCTTAATATTTAATCTTGGGTGCTTAATGCTATTTTAAATAAAATTAAACAATAAAAAATAACATGGCGATTAAAGTGCTATGTTATTTTTTATTTGAAAGAAAATTATGTTGGTGCGATTGTATAATCTAAGAGGAGTAATAAAAAATAATAGAGTATTAGATTACATTTTTATTATGAACAATAACGCTTTCAGCTGTGTATTTCAACTCTTGATTTTTGATGCTGATATTATCATCTTGGATTGAGAAATCCTCATCAGTAATGCAGCCTTGAAAGAACCAATCTATAGGGCATTTCAACGCGATCGCTATACTAACTAAATGATTTAAAGGTATTTTATTGATTCCGTTCTCATAGCGTGATATTTGCTGTTGGCTAATACTTAATTTCTGGGCTAAATTAGCACCTGACAGTCCTAATTCTTTTCGCCTTGTTTTTATCTTAATTCCAATAAAATAATGAATGTCCATATGACACCCTCGATTGATAAAGGGATTATAGTGAATGCTAATGCATAATAAAATTATACAATATATGAAATATTAAAAAAACAATTAATTTCAATATGACCGATATTTAATTTATGTGTACCTAACAGGGATGAATAGATATTTTTTAGTCAAAAACTTTATGGAAAAATAGTTACAAGTGTAATAGTGATATGGTGCAATATTTAGTATGAAATTTCAATTAAGATGCTTTTTTATAATTTAAATGTCTATATAAAATAGAGGGTGATAATTCAGTTATTTTTAATGTGAATATATATTGAGTTTAAAGTAATAAAGCGTTGACTTTTTACGATAGTTGTTTTGTGATCAAGCAGGCGTGATATTATTAGTAATAAATGAGTAGTATTAATGTTGTTTTTGGATGGTGCTATATTGATTGTCTTATAAAGAGTTGTGAAAGGAAAAATATAGGCTTTAAAATTTATCTCAGCATGAGAAAGAGGTGTTTAGTTATAGTTCAATAAATTGATATCAAGGTTAATTAAATGTTGTGCTAGGTTGGTGTACTTTGATTAAATGTAAATACGTTATGTTATTACATCTTTACAATGAAAAAATGTAATATATAGAGTAATTCATCATATATTCCTATAACAAGTAACAGGATAAACATTAATGTAAATGTGCTAAAAGAAAACAAGTTTGTCATAGCTAGTTTATGTATGCTTTGTTGATGTGATGAATTTATAGATTTAAGTATAACTGAACTGAATCATGAAAAATTAGCAATTATGTAAATAGACATTTCTAGAGATTACATCGGAAATAATATCTATTTTTGATAATTATATTGGCTTAAATGATTGCTTTTTTGTGTATTTTTGGTTGTATATTCCGTGTTTTTTGATGTTATAGAGTCTAATAACGTATAAGTTGAGTAGGATTACTTCAAATTGTAACAAAAATACAATTTACTTTAATTTAACTGAATTAAATGACTAAGGATAATGCTCGACTAAATTAAAGAGTTTTAAGAAGTTGGTCAAATAAAGGTTATTAATCGCGAAGCAAACAATAAAATTTACAAAAATTTCACATAGTAGGCTATAGTTAGAGTAACGGAATGTACAGTTATAATTATTCAACTAAAGAGGCTCCCATAATGAAACTCTATCTTTATGAACATTGCCCATTTTGTGTTAGAGCAAGAATGATTTTTGGACTAAAAAAAATAGATGTCGAGCAGATTTTTTTGATGGAAGATGATAAAGCAACCCCAACGAAAATGATTGGCCGCAAGATGCTTCCCATTTTACAAAAAGACGATGGCAGTTACTTACCTGAAAGCTTAGATATTGTTCATTATGTTGATCAGTTAGCAGAACCTAAGATCATTCAATCAACGGTTTCACCTGAAATTGATAAGTGGTATCAGGCTGTGTCTGAAACGGTCTATAAGCTGGTTGTGCCTCGCTTTACACAGGCAGAGTTTCCTGAATTAAGTACTGAAGACGCGCGAGCAGCTTATGTTAGTCGAGAAGAAAAAGCGTTTGGCGACCTTAATATTCTGCTAAAGGAAACACGTACGTTGATTGTTGAATTAGAGCCGCATATGGATGCTCTCGACGTATGGCTAGAAAAGCGTAAAAGTCACTATAATATTGACGATATTATCATTTTCCCGTTATTGCGTAGCTTATCTATTGTTAATGACATTCCATTTAGTACAGTCATATTAAGTTACATGAAAGATGTCGCAAAAATAACAGGAGTGAGTTTATTATTTGATCAAGCACGGTGATTAGCTTTATTATTTTGATGGTGAAAATCCCATTACTATTTTTTATTAATAATGGGATTAATTAAATATTCTCAGGCTAATTAATGTAATCGCGCAATGTATAAACGAGTTTATTTCTGCCTTGGGTTAAGATCAGTTTTTTATCATGATAAGAAACAACGGTACCATCAGTTAGTATACGTTTGATTAGCTTATCCCACGTTGATAAATCCTCATCAACACATTCTAGTTCTGTTTTAGATAAATATTTAACCATCAGTACAGAACTGTTAATGCGGCCGATTCCATAAAAATCATTGCACATTGTTGCAGAAACAAACATTTTCTCACCAAAAGAGATCGTTGGCATGCCCACTTTGCCTGTAATTGTATTGCCGTTTATTTCAGTTAGCACAAAACTATGATGTATTAATTGTTGCTCAGTTACATCGTCACTATTATCAGCACTTACATTTTGTGTTTGGCATGCCGCCAATAAAAACCCCAGTAGTGTTAAAGGGATAATCCGCTTCATTATTTCTTGCCCCTACTAGGCTTTTACAATATTAGGACAAGCTTCACCATGGGCTAATTGGCGGATATTCTCTAAAGTTGTTTCACTAATACTTGTTAATGCCTCGTCGGTCAAAAAAGCTTGGTGGCCAGTGAACAGCACGTTGTGACATGATGAAAGACGGCGGAAGATATCATCTTGGATAACATCGTTTGATTTATCTTCAAAGAATAATTCACGTTCATTTTCATAAACATCCATACCGAGAGAGCCTATCTTTTGTGCTTTTAGAGCATTGATCGCTGCGACGGAATCAACGAGAGCACCTCGGCTAGTATTGATGATCATGACGCCATCTTTCATCTTATTAAAGGCTTGTTCATCCAATAAATGATGGTTTTCAGGTGTTAAGGGACAGTGTAGTGAAATAACTTCGGAGTTCTTATATAATGTATCTAAATCAACGTATTCTACACCTAAATCGAGAACAGCTTGGTTTGGATAAGGATCATGAGCAAGCAAACGCATACCAAACCCTTTTAGTATACGCAGTGTTGCTTGACCAATTTTACCCGTACCAATGATACCTGCCGTACGGTTATGCATGTTAAAACCGGTTAGGCCTTCTAAAGAAAAGTTCGCGTCACGGGTTCGTTGGTAAGCTCGGTGGATACGGCGGTTAAGGCATAACATCATACCAACAGCATGTTCTGCGACGGCTTCAGGTGAATAGGCAGGTACACGAACGACTTGAATGCCGAGTTCTTCCGCTGCGGCCAAATCGACATTGTTAAATCCCGCGCAGCGTAAGGCTAAAATATGAATATTTAGAGCAGCAAGTTCTTCTAAAACATCACGGCTAGCATCATCATTAACAAAAATACATACTGCATCTGCACCAACAGCATTTTTTGCTGTTTGTACCGTTAATGGAAAATCAAAGTATTCGATATTAAAATCAAAAGCGGATCCTTGATTGACTTGATCCATATGTTTGCGATCATACTGCTTAGTACTATAAGAAACGATTTTCATCTAAGGAACTCCGTGTACTATTTAGGAACCAAAAGTAAAGTAATGAGGTAGTACAAAGTTAGTCACTACCAAAACTTAAATCAGAATAAGATAATTATTACTGTAAATCACCAAAAAAATACTGAAAATAACACGTTAATGACCTTTAATTCTTAATTATAGTTGTTTAGCGATAAACAATATTAATCAGCACTAAGACAAGGAAGCAGTTTAATGAGAAGGGCACTGAAATATTTATTGTTAAGCGTAATTGGGTGCTTAGTGCTCTTATCAGTTTTATGGGTGACGGTAACCCGTTGGCTTCCTGTAGTGGCTAAAGTTTACTTGCCTGAGAATGTCACACTTTCGTTGAGCCAACCTGTTTTGAACAATCAGCAGTTACTGATCGCTAACATACAACTGAAAGTGGCTAATTGCTTGTGGTTTGATGCTAAAGATAGCCGTTTTTCACTTTTTCCTATGCATTTGTTAGTGAATACCTTATCTGAAGACAACCAATGCCTTAGTCAGTTGTCGACAAATGAGCAAAATGATGATCCTCCCATTTCAATTATAGATATTATTGATGGACTTCCCGCATTTTCCGTTGTCATTGAGAACGTGCAAGTTTCTCCTTGGGGACAATATCAAGGTAGCCTTTGGCTGCACAGTCGTAAAGGTGTGCCATTGGCGCTAGAGTATAATGGGGAAAATGTTGATTTATCAGCTCATATAACACCGACCAATCAGTTAGTTATTGAACGTTTTTCAGTGCAATTACCAGAGCAAGAGCAACGCCTCTATCTCAATGGCGAATTGAGCTTACCATTAACCACCGCTGAACTTCCTTCCACTGGTGTATTAAAGGCAGAATTTGTGCTATCCCAGCCAGCAAAATTGTTACAAGTCAAAATGCATTGGCGAGACAAGCAGGGAGTGGTATCTCTTTATGATAAAGGCACTGGAGATGAAATTGCGAATTTGCCTTGGCAATTTGATTCAACTATTTTTCGTGTTGTCGATGGGCGCTGGCGGTGGGAAGAAAGTGGCATTCCTTTACATGGTGGTCTTGCATTTCAAGTCGAAAATTGGCAGGCAGAGCTTGCTGATATGGTTATTAGCGGCCGTACAAATATGGTGACTGAGGGAAAAAAAGGCAAAGCTAATATTGTTCTGACTCTCCCTGAAAATAAAATTAATTTACTCGATACTGCTATTACATTTGGGCTCAATGGGCAATTGAAATATGATGATATGATCTTAGACATTAATCTGCCCGCACAAATCACTGGGCCAATTGTTGTACCGGCTATTTCATTTCGTTCAGGATCTCTTTTAAGAGCTTATGGTCGGGTATCGCCAACCTTATTTTTACAAGAAGCTCGATTACCGTTAGCGGGAACATCACTAAGCGCAGAGGGAATTTCTGGACGCTTACAAGCGATTTTAAAAATAAAAGAGCAGTATTGGGGAAATTTTGCCATTCATTTAGATGGGCAAGCGAATAAATTTACCCCTGATCAAGGTAAGTGGTTTTGGAACTATTGGGGAAATGCGCATTTACCCTCACTGTCAGCACACTGGGATATTAAAGGCCAAGGTAGCTGGCAAGATACCTTAATTACTTTGAATACCTTAAACACAGGCTTTGATCAGATCAAATATGGATTGCTTTCGATGAAAGCAACGCGCCTAATTTTGACTAAGCCTTTATTATGGCAGCGTGACCCAACGAATACGCATTTTCAAGGTGAATTACAGCTGACGAGTGATCGTATGCAATTTGGTACGGCGAGTTATCTACCTAAAATTACGACTAATGCCACTTTGGATGGGAAATCGCCGGCTGATTTCCAGTTGAAAGCGGATTTAAGTACCAAAGAAGTTGGCCCGATAGTGATCTTTAGCCGCTGGGATGGTGAACGTTTTAGGGGGCAAGCGCGTTGGCCCGAACAATCAGTCAGTGCATTCCAAACCTTGATCCCAACTGATCTTGGTATTACCTTGCGGGAAGGTAAATTGTTTTCGCAAGCTGCATTTTCCATTGATCCAGAAACAGGGTTTATTGCGGGAGGTCACTGGCGAGTTGAAAATACAGGGCTATGGCTGAAAGATGGTGAAATCAGTGGTCTAAATTTTGTATTACCATGGAAATTGCAAGATAGTATTTGGACGTTAGGTGAAAAATCACCCGTAAAATTACGCATAAAACAGCTAACGAACTTATTTGAATTAACGGATATTCGTGCTGATTTATCAGGAAATTACCCACCGACTGAGATGAAACCATTAACGCTTAGCAATGTAGGATTTAGTATGCTTGGCGGTGAAGTTAGCCTTGATTTATTACGTTGGCCACAAAAGCAACCCGCCACAATTAAGTTGCATCAAATTGAATTGAGCCGGCTATTTACCATATTGAAAGTCACTCAGTTTGCCGCCTCTGGTAAAGTTGATGGTGAATTACCTTTTTATCTTAATAACCCTGAATGGATTGTGCGTAATGGTTGGCTAGAAAATAGTGGTCCGTTGGCTTTACGCCTTGATACTCAATTTGTTGAGTCTATCAAACAAGATAATATTTCTGCGGGTTCTGCAATGGGCTGGTTACAATACTTAGAGATTTCTCGCAGCCGCACTGATGTGAATATTACTAATTTAGGCTTATTAACGATGAAAACAATTATTCAAGGTTTTAATTCACAAGAGTCTAAAAAGCGTGAAGTGCACCTAAACTATACACATGAAGAAAATATCTTTCAGCTGTGGCGTAGCTTACGTTTTGGTAGCAACCTGGAAGAATGGTTAGAAAAGAATCTCTAAAGAAAAAGGATTAAGAGTGAAAATATTAAGTCTATGTGTATTTGTATTGATGAGTATGATGCTAACGGGATGTTTAAGGGTAGAAGTAGCAACGCCTGACAAACCTATCAATATCAATATGAATGTTAAGATTGAACATGAGATACAAATCAAAGCGGATAGGCAGGTTGAAGATCTGCTTAAAGAAAACAGTGATCTATTTGGTAAGGTGAATGCGCAATGAAATACTTTTTCCGAGCACTGATTTTATCCAGCTTATTTGTTTTTTCCGCTCATGCGCTAACAATTGATGAAGCAAAAAACCAAGGTTTGGTTGGTGAAACGTTGTCTGGTTACTTAGCAGTAGTCAATGCTAGTAATACGGCTGTTAATCAACTGGTCAATGACATCAATCGTGAGCGAGAGATCAAATATAGCGAAATAGCAGCAAAAAATAACCTGCAAACCAAAGATGTTGGTAGAATTGCAGGCCAAAAGTTAGTTGAGCGAGCAGGCAGTGGCGAATATGTTCGTGGCATTAATGGACAATGGTTGAAGAAAAAATAGTCAATGTTGAAAAAGCTGGTTTATTAATACGCCATTGATGCATTTTACTATAAATAGATATGTCCATCTCACTCAATAATAGAAATAATATAAATAATAAGGATTTAACAAGTGAAATCCATACTGACAGCTTTAGAGGCTGATATTGGACAAACTTCATTGCGTGATCAATGGTTACTAAAAAAGCGTCTCCATGGGATGGCTAAAATTGCTGATGAAAAATCACGTACAGCAGTATTGAATGCGATCAAAACAGATATTGAAGCAGCGAAACAAAAAATAACCAACAAACTGCTTAACCCAGCAAAAATTATCTATCCGGAAAACTTACCGGTAAGTCAAAAGAAACAAGTTATTTATGATGCGATAAAACAGCATCAAGTCGTGATTATTGCCGGTGAAACAGGCTCAGGAAAAACCACTCAGATACCTAAAATTTGTTTAGAGCTAGGGCGAGGTATTAAAGGGTTTATTGGTCATACTCAGCCAAGGCGTTTGGCTGCACGAGCCGTAGCTACGCGTTTGGCGCAGGAACTTGAAAGCGAAATAGGTTCGATTGTAGGTTATAAAGTTCGTTTTAGTGATCAAGTTGGTGATAATACCCAAGTCAAATTAATGACTGATGGTATTTTGCTGGCAGAATTACAAAACGATAAGCTGCTGTTGCAATACGATACGATTATTATTGATGAGGCGCATGAACGTAGTTTAAATATTGATTTTATTTTAGGTTACCTTCGTCAGCTATTGCCAAAACGTCCTGATTTAAAAGTTATTATTACTTCTGCGACCATCGATCCAGAACGGTTTTCACGTCACTTTAATCAAGCGCCAATCGTTGAGGTATCCGGTCGCACTTACCCTGTTGAGGTACGTTATCGCCCAATTATGGGGGATGATAATGACAGTGAGCGGGATCAAATAGACGGCATTGTTGATGCGGTCAATGAGCTTGGGCAGGAAAGCGCAGGGGACATTCTTATTTTCATGAGTGGTGAACGTGAGATCCGCGATACCGCTGATGCATTAACTAAATTACAATTACGCCACACTGAGATTTTACCTCTTTTTGCTCGACTATCTAACAGTGAGCAAAACCGTATATTTCAGCCTCATGGTGGCCGACGTATCATTTTGGCGACTAATGTTGCAGAAACTTCATTGACTGTTCCTGGTATTAAATATGTTATTGATACGGGTTATGCTCGGATCAGCCGTTATAGCTTTAGAACTAAAGTTCAACGTTTGCCTGTCGAAGCCATTTCTCAAGCTTCGGCGAATCAACGTAAAGGCCGTTGTGGTCGTGTATCAGATGGTATTTGTATCCGATTATACTCTGAGGAGGATTTCCTCAGCCGCCCAGAATTCACTGATCCTGAAATTTTAAGAACTAATTTGGCATCAGTTATTTTACAGATGACTTCAATTGGTTTAGGGGATATTGCAGCTTTTCCATTTGTTGAAGCGCCTGACAAACGTAATATTCAGGATGGAGTAAAGTTACTGGAAGAGTTGGGTGGCATCAAACCACATAAACAAACAGAACGTGGCTATATATTAACAGACATTGGTCGCCAATTAGCCCAATTGCCCGTCGACCCCCGTTTGGCTCGCATGGTGATCGAAGCAAGAAAACAGGGTGCAGTACGTGAAACAATGGTGATTGTATCTGCGTTGTCGATCCAAGATCCGCGCGAGCGTCCATTGGACAAACAACAGATATCGGATGAAAAACATCGACGTTTTCATGATAAACAGTCTGACTTTTTGGCGTTCCTCAATCTATGGGATTATCTAAAAGAACAGCAAGATGTTTTATCTAATGCTCAATTTCGGAAAATGTGCCGCCAAGACTTCCTGAACTATTTGCGAATTCGTGAATGGCAAGATCTCTATACCCAGCTTCGCCAAGTGGTTAAAGAGCAGGGCTTTCCTATTAATAGTACTGAAGCCGATTTTCGTGGGATCCATACTTCTTTGTTGGCGGGGCTACTATCGCATATAGGCCAAAAAGATGTTGAAAAACCGGAGTTTACTGGTGCTAGGAATGCTCGATTCACCATCTTCCCAGGCTCTGGTTTGTTCAAGAAGCCACCTAAATGGGCGATGGTTGCTGAGCTTGTGGAAACGACTAAACTATGGGGAAGAGTGGCGGCATCAATCGAACCTGAATGGATTGAACCGTTAGCAGAACATTTAGTGAAGCATCATTATAGCGAACCTCACTGGTCTAAGTCACAAGGTGCCGTTATGGCATCAGAAAAAGTGACTTTATATGGACTGGCGATTGTTGCTGCTCGACAAGTTAACTATGGCACGATAGATCCATTATTATGCCGTGAATTATTTATTCGTCATGCTTTAGTTGAAGGTGATTGGGTTACCCGTCATGCCTTTTTTAGGGAAAACCATAAGTTACTCGCTGAAGTTGAAGACCTAGAACACAAATCGCGTCGTCGAGACATTTTAGTCGATGATGAAACGTTATTTATATTTTATGATCAACGTATTCCAAATGATGTGATTTCAGCTCGGCACTTTGATAGCTGGTGGAAATCAGCATCTAAACAGCAGCCTGATTTGCTTAGTTTTGAAAAAAACATGCTGATTAAAGAAGATGCTGCTAATGTTTCCGCACTGGATTACCCTAACTATTGGCATCAAGGTGAATTGAAATTCCGCTTAAGTTATCAATTCGAACCGGGTACTGATGCAGATGGTGTAACAGTTCATATTCCTTTAGCAATTTTGAATCAGGTTCAAAATGTAGGTTTTGATTGGCAAGTGCCTGGTTTGCGACAAGAGCTAGTTATCGCACTGATCAAATCGTTACCGAAACCCATTCGTCGTAACTTTGTGCCTGCACCAAACTATGCAGATGCATTTCTTGAACGGGTTCCTGTACCTGATGGTAGCATCTTGGATAAGTTAGAGCGTGAATTGCGTAAAATGACGGGTGTCACGGTTGATCGTGAGGCTTGGCAGTTAGAACAATTGCCTGTTCACTTAAAGATGACTTTCCGAGTTGTCGGCGAAAAGAATAAAACAATCGCTGAAGGCCAAGATCTTGATGCATTAAAAAATAGTTTGAAAGAGAAAGTACAAGAAACGCTTTCAGAAGTGGTTGATGATGGTATAGAACAAAGCGGTTTGCATATTTGGAGTTTTGGTGAATTACCGCAACGTTATGAACAAAAACGGGGTGGGTATTCAGTCAAAGCTTATCCTGCATTAGTTGATGAAAAAAATAGTGTTGGGATCAAGGTATTCGAAACGGAGTTTGAGCAACAGCAAGCGATGTGGGCAGGTGTTCGGCGGTTACTATTGCTAAATATTCCATCGCCAATTAAATACTTACATGAAAAGTTGCCAAATAAATCTAAACTTGGTTTGTACTTTAACCCTTATGGTAAGGTATTAGAACTCATTGATGATTGCATCGCTTGTGGTGTTGATCAACTTATTGCCAGCTATGGCGGGCCAGTTTGGTCTGAAGAAGGTTTTAGTCAGTTGCAAGATTTTGTACGTGCAGAGCTGAATGATGCAGTTGTGCATATTGCTAAGCAGGTTGAACAAATTCTTACCTCAGTATTTGCTATCAATAAGCGTTTGAAAGGCCGTGTTGATTTTTCAATGGCGATGGCACTTTCTGATATCAAAGCACAAATGTCAGGTTTAGTTTTTAAAGGCTTTGTGACTGAACATGGCTGGAAACGTTTAGCTGACGTATTACGATACTTAAATGGCATTGAACGCAGGCTAGAAAAATTAGCGATTGATCCAAATAGGGATCGTGCTCAACTCAGTAAAGTGGAGCACGTGACCAATATGTGGCAGCAATGGAAAGCTAAACTGACACCAGTACAACTGAAATTACCTGAAGTACAAGAAATTCGTTGGATGATCGAAGAATTAAGGATCAGCCTGTTTGCTCAGCAGTTAGGAACACCATATCCGATCTCGGATAAACGAATTATTCAGGCAATGGAAAGTTTGGCACAATCACTTTAATCAATCATAAACATTAAAGCCCTCGCTGTTATGAACTGACCCATAAAGTTAGACTGTTCATCATTGCGGGGGCTTGGTATTTATGGATAAACCACTTGTAATGTTGCAGTCGCATTGGCCTTGCCAGCACTGATGTACGACTGAGTTTGTATATATTGCGCGGAAAAATAGACGGCATAAGGGCTTCTATCAAAGCTTGTCCCTAAATGGAATGGTTTGTTGAGGGAGATCGCGTCACCTTGAAAAAGAATTTGCAGACCAATTCCTTCGGCACTATCTGGCCTTTTATCTAGCGCTATCACTGAGTCATCGAAATAACCTGCTGACCGTCCACTAAAAATAATACCAACAGCAGTTTCACCACTACAGTTTAAAGTGAGATAAAACGGGATCGGTGTTGAGTGGCTACCGACACCTCGAAATTGGCTTTGTTTGACCTTATTCATTTTTACACGTTTATGCTTTTCTTGTAACTCACAACTTGGCGTGATGATTTGAGTGTTGAGAAAACGATAGCTTTGAACGATCAAATTGCCTATCGAAGCTTCAATTAATTGGTGAGATGCTAGCACACCAGAGCCTGTTGATGCCTTTGTTTTAATTAGTTGTACGCGGATCCCCCTAAATGCATTTCCACAGTAACTATACTGGTACGAGGTATTATAGCAATTGTAGGGGGAATGATTGACTAGAGGAAGTCTATCACGGCTAAAGGATTGTTCTTGTGGAATAAAACGGATACCAATTCCCTCAACATTGGTTTGATGCATTGCGTGATATTGCTCTGACAGTAATGGAAATAAGCTATTACCCCATTGAGCTCTAGTAGGGGTTTGGCAACTTACCATGACTGGATATTGGTCAATTTCATTAAGGGTGATTTCTTGGATCACTGAGCCTACAGGAAGTCGATGAGGAACCATGATAGTGCCAATGGATAATGAGGTGTGGTGTGGAGTAAAGGTCGGCTCATATTGGCATTGTGATGCATAAACGCTTTTAGAGATGAAAATACAACCAATCCATAAACGAGAAGTTAATATTGTCATAAAGCTTCCTTACGTTGACATATGGCGTGTAGATGATAAAACCCCTGATCAAAGTGTGACTCTAATAGTTGATATTCAAACTCACATTGCTGCGATTGTTGTGCCCCCCATTTCAATTTGATGGCACCAGAAGGTTCAAGCCCACTTAAATAAACTTGCCCCATATCATTAATAATGCCGACATTAATATCTGTCTCTGTATGAATAACATTTTTGGTATTTAAACTTGCGATCGCGCCAAATGGTGCGAGTGAACCATCATTAAATTGGATGGTAAAGAATGCTCGTTTGCCTCGTTTTACTGGAAAATGAACGGCAACTAGAGCGCCTTTTGTGGGTAAAATAGACTGAATGCTGCTATCAATTTCAGCCTCTAAAGGTAAAGTCAGTGTATCAATTGCAAAGCTATTTTTTCGGTATGGCTGAAGGTAATTGACAATAGTATGCCCCGTACTGTCAGTAATATTGTTGGTATGGTTATCTAAATGAACATTCTCAGTTTCAGGAACAATAATAAGAGCTGCGGTATCACCACGACTAGGTGTAAATGTAATGCCATAAGGGTGGGCGACAATGGCGCTGTGTAAACCATAATGGACTTGATGATCTTGGTTATAGCCATAACCTGCATTTAACGAAAATTGGTGATGTTGATATTGAGTGTAAATTCGGGTTTCTGAGTCTGAGCTTGAGGCTGAACAACATAGATGATTACGGTAATTATGCTGTAAGGTGTAGGCAATGAAATGATCGCCTTCAGCTGTGCCTGTTAGAGTGGCTTGGTGGTTATGATAACTGTTTTGAATATATTGAGTTTGGTAGCTAAAATGCGTATTAGGTAACCAAGCACTAATGGGAATAATGAGCGCAGCAGAAAGAGAATGTTCACGTTTTTGTTCAATGAATGAATAATTTGATTGATAATTGAAACTAAAGTGGTACTCGTAGAAACTTCCTGAATAGCTAAGGCTATACAGCCATTGATAATTATCGTTATTGGTAAATTTTTGTTGAGAGGTAGACAATGATAAATTGCCATAATGCCCAATGGATTGCGAAGCATGTAATTTAAAGGTTTGCCGTGGGTAAAATGTAGAATAGGATTGTGTTTTGTTTAGAATATCAGATAGTTGACGCAGCTTTGGGTTATCTATCCATTGTGTATTGAGTGAAACATCTGTACCCGTTGCTGCAAAATTTCTTGAATATTCCAGTTGATAGGTATTTGAGTGATTATTGCTACTGTATGCATGGTTCCAGTCAACAGTAAAATCTCCGATACTATTAGAAAATGAGCTACCGATCGTAAAAGCTTTAAATGGGGAAGATAGAATGGCGCCTGTAAAGGCGGTTATATTATTATTGAACCCATATTTTATTTCGCTGTGGATAAAATATGGGTTCAATATTCTTTGCTTATCTGAAATTACTCCACTATTTAAAGCGTAGCGAAATTGACCTTGCTTTACCATTAATGGAGCGGAAGAATATGGATAAATATATTTACGTACAGTTCCATTGGTTTCAGTGATTGTCATTTCAAAAATCCCTTTATGACTAAGTGGCTTTAATCTATTTAATGTAAAAGGGCCGGCTGGTAAGTATTCATTATAAATAATGATATTATTTTGTGTTACAGTGACTTGAGAGGGATTGTAATTAACCCCTTGTAAAATGGGTGAAAAGTAAGCGTCATAATCGGGGTACATTAGCTCATCGTTTGACAGCGATATTCCTTTGAAAGTGAATGGCATAAAAAATAATGAGGAAAGATAATATTCACCTAAAACTAGTTGGCTTTTTAATAAGGCAAGTGGATATGATAATGTTGTATTATAGCTTTGCCATTGTTGCTCTTGAGAGTAGGTAAGGCTGCTCCGTAATCGCCAGCCAAGATAATTAATACCATTTTGTAATGATAGATTAAAATTATTATTTTTCTCTACTTTATTATTGGTGCTGTTACTGCCCGATATATCATATTCAACAAACACTGATGTTATGCCATTATCCCAATACTCTGGGTTTTCTTGCTCATGAGAAAATTGTTTAAGGTATAATTGAGGGATGTTGATATTTAGTACTAAGTGATTAAAGTCGAAATAATAAGAATATCCATCAATAACGGTTTCCAATCTGCTATTAATGACATTATTTTCAACAGTAAATAGTTTTTTAATAATATGGTCTGCTAAGCCTATGCGTAGAATATGTTCCTTAGTAAATACGGGTGATAATTTATTTTTGATAAGTTTGAATTTAATATTGTCAGTGAATGATTTTGTGTTATTAATAATGATATCAACAGAGTAAATACCTTCAGGTTGGTTATCTAAATGCAATAATATATTTTCGATTTCATTAATGTTGTCAATATTATCTAGTGCTTCTAAATTGAAATGCTCTGCTTGAGAAGAAAAAGAGCTTGCTAATAATAGCAATATTGAAATTTTATTTTTATTCATTATTTAATAATAGTTTTTGAGAGGTTAATTGGGTTTTTCCACCATAATCATTTAACGCATTCCAATATACAGTGTTAGGATTAGATATGGGAACATTCCATGATAGTCTACTAAATGGCGCAATCATCCCTGGTTCAGGAATATCGATACTATCAATTCGTAATTCTCGCAACGTAATATAATGTCCTGTTGGATTTTTAACAGATAAGGATTGGTTTTGATAACTAAACTGTAGGTTTTTAAAGGCAAACTCAGCCGTTTTATTTAATGATTCAGGACGATAAAAGAGCTTAAAGCTTGACTTTACAACAATATGGAGGCTGTTTTCGACACTTTCACTAAGAGAGGGTAATGATTTGATATGGAGCCAATATAAGGTTTCTTTATTATTCTGATGTGATGGTTTCGCTTTCATTATTCTTAACTTGTTTATTGCTTCAGGATTGAGCTTGAATAGCGGGGGAGTGATGATAAAGTCATGTGTTTTTCGATTTTCTTTTTCAATCCATGATTGAATCAAGTAGGTTGTTTTTTCTTCAGGGTTTTCTATCGACAACCCAATTTCTCGCTCATTTTGTGGATAAATAAAGCGAGTTCCATTAATTATGACACCACTATAGCTACTGAAAGTGATAAATAATAAAATTAATAGTATCTTTTTCATAATAAATAAGGAGAGAATATATTCTCTCCTTGCTCTCCATACTATTGGTAAATAATGCTAAAATGTGTTAGCGCATCTGCGGAACCTGGCGTCACTTGGTCGCTAGTTGCAATATATTTGGCGACAAAATTCATTTCAATTGTTTTACTCGGTGAAATTTCTTTAAATTGTGTACCGCCATTTAAAGGAATGCGGCGAATACTATTTTCTTCATAAAGAGCAACAGCAACACCGGTTGCTGGCGTTGAAGTTGAATTAGGAGAAAGGCTTAGCAAGCTTGGATTAGTTTGATCAGTTCGCCCATCAAATTTAAACTGAATCTTTTTATAATCAGTAGGACAATTAGATAGTGTGATCCTAAAAGGCGTTGCTGCTGCAACACTATTCTTATTTGTGAAAGAAGATGCGGAAACTTTTCCCATATTAACAACTTTATGAACTGAATTGGTATCAACAGCGCAAGCGGTTGGTATTATGCTACCGACAAACTTTATTTCCCCATCAACAGCGAAAGATAAAGAATGACTAAAAGATAGAATGATTAATATGTATTTTAATATGCTTTTCATTGTATGACCTTGTGAATGATGTACTGTGTGTATTTATCTAAAAAAATTGGCTAATTGAGCGCAATATGATAAGGAGATTTTTTGAGCGAAAAAGAGGTATTTTTAGTAGCACTAAAGCAAAAAATTTGATCACATTTTTTTATTAGTAGTAACTATTTTCTATTATCTTAATTAATAACAAGACTCATTTACAGAGTAATATCCTGACGGTTGGGTTTAAATATATAAGTAAAGGGTATTAATACTAAACCATCCAACCATTATCATTTCATCTAAATACGTACATTTTAGTTACAACATGCTTTAAGGTTGTGTAACCTAATGATACAATTGTGAATAAATTAAAATAGGTTAAAACCGTTCTCAAAGAGCTAAATAGGCCTAGACCGCAAAATTCATTTTTTGGTATTTTAAAATCAGTTCTAGGCGAAGCATAAACTTTATAAATCATATTATCTCCTTGGTTTAATGATTGCATAGTACATTAGTGGGAAATAAATGTTTTAAAAAACCGCTACAAGGGAGTAAAAGGTGAATATCTTGGATAAAAAAATCACTACATTGAATATTCAATGTAGTGACTGAATGAAGGGTTATACAAAAAGATAGTAAGTGGCAGGGACTGCAGCTGCAATGATGGCAAGCGCTGTGATTCTTTCAACGCCATTCAGTGGCTTCTGTTGAGATTGTTGTGAACGTGCATACCAGAAAACCAGTATCCCTGGTGCATACAGTACAACAGATAACATCAGATTGATGAGACCCGATGCGTATAACAACCAAAGGCCATAAATACTGGCGACAAAACCGACTATCAGCAATGGTTTGTTATGGCGCTTAAAAGCAACTTTCATCAAAAAAGCACCCACTAAAAAGTAGGGGACTAAAATCATTTCTGAAGCAATAGTTAGTAATGTGTTGTAATTGCTACCACTTAACCAAATAAGAACTAAAGAAAGCTGTACCGCACCATTTGTTAACCACAAAGAAGATGAAGGTGCATCATTAGCATTCAATTTGTTAAAGATTTTAGGGAACGACTGGTGCTGTGCTGCGATGTATGGCACTTCTGCAGCCATAATAGTCCAGCTAAGGTAAGCACCACACACTGAAATAATTAAGCCAGCAGCAATAATAATTTCGCCACTAGAACCAATCAGGTTTACCATCAAACCAGCCATTGATGGATTTTTGATATCAGCAAGCTCAGCTCTAGGCATAACCCCTAGTGATAGCAATGTCACTAATATATAGATGATTAATGCCGAGCTAACGGCAAAAATAGTTGCTAAGCCAACGTCACGGCGATTTTTAGCGCGAGCAGAAACAACAACGGCGCCTTCGATACCAATAAACACCCATAGAGTAATTAACATGGTGTCTTTGACTTGTTGCCACACAGGAACTTCAAGGTTAATACCACTAAAATCCGCATCGAAAATATCGAGTTTAAAGGCAATAAATGCCAGAACAATAAATAGACCTAATGGGATTAACTTTGCCATGGTTGCGAGCTTATTAATACCTGCTGCGGTTTGTACGCCTCGTAAAACAAGGTAATGCACAAACCACAATAAAATAGATTCGCCAATCAATGCCTGCCAAGTATTACCATCGCCAAAAATGACGCGTTCAGGTGTGTCAGTAAAAAAACTGATCGCGGCAAAGACAATCACTAAATAGGATACATTGGCAACAACAGCACATAGCCAATACCCCCAAGCAGAGCAGAAACCGACTAGCTCACCAAAACCTTCTTTTGCATAGGTAAAAATTCCACCATCAAGATCAGGGCGTATACGTGAAAGAAGTAGCAGGGAGAAAGCGAGAAATAAGATACCAATACCCGTGATTGACCATCCAATAATCAACGCCAGTGGGCTAGCAACTTCAGCCATATTCTGTGGCAAGCTAAATACACCGGCACCCACCATTGAACTAAGTACGAGAGCGGTGAGAGCAGTGAGACTGAGTGTATGTTTCAATGTATGTCCTGGTTATTCTACAATCAAAAGTTAAAATAACGTTAAATCTATAATTCTAGTACGCATTTAAACTAAAACAATTTTAAATTATAGATGGTTCATCTGTTAGTGCGATAAAGTGCAGGGATTCTACAATGAAATGGCAGTTATGCAATGGAAAAATATGCACTTCTAGAAGATTTTTATTCAGATAGGATGCTTAGAAATATGGAGTGGCTAAGTTAGAAAACAAAAAAGCCAGTTCTTTTGAAACTGACTTTTTTAAAGTTTAGTGTGATTTATTTGAATAAATCAGCGCTGATAGTCACACTACCACCGTTAGATTGCCATTCACGAGTGATATGGAAGTATTTAGCACCTTTTGCTTCAGCACGCTTAGCGATCTGGTAACGGACTTCTGGTGTATTAGTGTAATAGCCAGAGAAAGTGATTGAATCAAATGGAACCATTTGTGCAGCGGCCATTTTATTAACTTCTTCAATCACATAACCATTTGGCAATGTGACACTGGTTTTACCCGGTGCACTGCTTGAGGTTTCGAAGAAACGGCCAACAGCAACAGTTGGTTCCTCAGATGAAGCAACACCTGGAATGCGAACTTTTTTAGCAGCTTCGCCACCTTCAGCAAGTAACGCTCTTCCTGCTTCTGAATCGGCAGGAACCACAGCTTCTTCAAGTTGAACTTGGCGTTTTGGTGCATCTTTTTTGTAAACATAAGCTGTTGCGAGGGTATTACCACCATCGTTTACTGCAATGTTACGTACCACATAGAATGAAGCTGCATCTTTCTCTTTGGCTTTTTTAGCAATGGCTTCGTACAAGTCGGGTTGAGAAGGGTAAAATCCACTTACAGTTACCGCATCAAACGGTTCATACTGTGCAGCATCATCTTTTGTCATTTCCTCAACACCACCAAATACGCGGCGTTTGTTTTCTTCTACAGGTTTAGCGTCTTTTTGATAAAGATCTGCGACAACTCGCATATTACCGCTATCACCCACATCATCTAAGCTTTGGATGTAGAAGGCATAAGCGCCTACTTTGTCAGCTCGACGTGAGACGGCATCGGATGCTTCATAAATAGCATTAAAGCGCCCAGTTACTGTTATGCGCTCATAAGGTTTTAACTCTTCAGCCTGTTTTGGCGTCAGTTCAACAGCTGCCTGTGTAGCAGTAATACTGGTTAATGATAACACCGCGGCTGCGATGGCCGTAGTTTTCAGCTTCATACAAAATCCTTCCGACTTGCGCAATTTATTTTAAAAGTGCTGAATCTTAGTTGTACCACATGCTTGTGATTATTACACGTAACTTGCCAAGTTGTCTCATCATTTTCTTTTTATAAGAAATAAATAATCATTGACTAGTCATTATTACCAGTTTTTTTAAGCTATCCAGTGTTTTATTGACCTAAAACTAAGATTTTCACTGTGATTTCCATTTACTGTCTAAGAAACGAGATCAATTATGGATCAAGAAGCTTATTTTCAGTAGGTTATTAGAACATGATAGGAGTGTTTTGACTAAAAATAAGACTTTTCCATCTAAAATGGTCAATTTTTAGTAAACTGAATAAAGACAAAATTACTTTAGCTTTGAAAAGGGAACATTATGCGTATTGGTATACCAAGAGAACGACTTGCCAATGAAGCTCGTGTTGCTGCTACACCATCGACTGTGACTCAGTTACTTAAACTCGGTTTCAGCGTTTGTGTAGAGAAGGATGCGGGGCATTTAGCAAGCTTTGATGACGTAGCATATGAACAGGCAGGGGCTGAAATTGTTGATCGTGACACAGCATTTTCGGCAGATATCGTTTTTAAAGTTAATGCACCACTGGAAGATGAAATTCCATTATTCAAAGAAGGCGCGACCTTAGTTAGTTTTATTTGGCCAGCGCAAAATCCTGAATTATTGGATGCATTAAAAGCAAAAAATATCAATGTCATGGCAATGGATGCTGTACCACGAATTTCTCGTGCTCAAGCGCTTGATGCACTGAGCTCAATGGCAAATATTGCAGGTTATCGAGCCATTGTGGAAGCAGCTCATGAGTTTGGCCGTTTTTTCACCGGTCAAATCACTGCTGCGGGTAAAGTGCCGCCAGCAAAAGTAATGATTATCGGTGCCGGTGTCGCTGGTTTGGCTGCAATTGGTGCCGCAGGTAGTTTGGGTGCTATTGTTCGTGCATTTGATACTCGCCCTGAAGTGAAAGAGCAAGTACAAAGTATGGGCGCTGAGTTTCTTGAATTAGATTTCAAAGAAGATGCGGGTAGTGGCGACGGTTATGCAAAAGTGATGTCAGAAGCTTTTATAAAGGCAGAAATGGCATTATTTGCAGCTCAAGCTGAAGAAGTTGATATTATTGTTACTACAGCACTGATCCCAGGTCGTCCAGCGCCTAAATTGATCACTAAAGAAATGGTTGCATCAATGAAACCCGGTAGTGTTATCGTCGATTTGGCTGCGCAAACGGGCGGTAACTGTGAACTGACTCAGGCAGATAAGTTAGTTATTACCGATAATGGTGTCAAAATCATTGGTTATACTGATTTGCCTAGCCGTTTACCAACTCAATCTTCTCAATTGTATGGTACAAACCTCGTTAACTTAATGAAGTTGTTATGCAAAGAGAAGGATGGTGAGATCAACATTGATTTTGATGATTTAGTCATTCGTGGGGTCACCGTTGTTAAGCAAGGTGAAATCACTTGGCCAGCACCACCCATTCAAGTATCTGCTCAGCCGCAGGCGAAGCCTCAAGCGGCAGAAAAAGCGAAAGCACCTGAGAAGAAGAAAATGTCGCCTGCTGTAAAATACAGCTTGATGGCATTGGCAATTATTCTATTTGGCTGGTTCGCAAATTCTGCACCGAAAGAGTTTTTATCACACTTCACGGTATTTGCACTTGCTTGCGTGGTGGGTTACTACGTTGTTTGGAACGTAACACATGCACTACATACGCCGTTAATGTCTGTAACAAATGCGATTTCTGGTATTATTGTTGTCGGAGCCGTGTTGCAGATAGGTTCAGGGGGATGGGTTGGTTTCTTATCCTTTATCGCTATATTGATCGCCAGTATCAATATATTCGGTGGGTTCACTGTTACCCAGCGTATGTTAAAAATGTTTCGTAAAGGATAAGGGGTAACTTATGTTGTCAAGTGGAATTGTGACAGCAGCTTACATTGTTGCTGCTATCCTATTTATTTTTAGTCTTGCAGGGTTATCACGCCATGAAAGTTCCCAAAGAGGGAACAGTTATGGTATTGCAGGGATGGCGATTGCTTTACTGGCAACGATCCTTGGGCCAGATAGTGCCAATATTGGTTGGATGATTGTTGCAATGGTGATTGGTGCCGTAATCGGTATCCGCTTAGCCAAAAAAGTTGAAATGACAGAAATGCCTGAACTGGTTGCTATTTTACATAGCTTCGTTGGTTTAGCGGCAGTACTTGTTGGGTTCAATAGCTTTATTGCGAGTGAAGGACATTTGGATGCTGTGATGGAAAATATCCATCTAACAGAGGTTTTCCTTGGTATTTTCATCGGTGCAGTGACCTTTACTGGTTCGATTGTGGCTTATGGGAAACTATCAGGTAAGCTTTCATCCAAACCAATGATGCTACCAAATCGCCATAAGTTGAACCTAGCAGCATTAGTTGTTTCATTTGTCCTATTGCTGATCTTTGTTAAGACAAGCAGTGTCGGTCTGCAAGTGTTTACTATGCTGATCATGACAGTGATTGCATTAGCGTTTGGTTGGCACTTAGTTGCATCAATTGGTGGCGCGGACATGCCAGTTGTTGTTTCTATGTTGAACTCATATTCAGGTTGGGCAGCCGCAGCCGCTGGGTTTATGTTAAGTAATGACCTGCTGATTGTTACGGGTGCCTTAGTGGGGTCATCAGGGGCAATCCTGTCTTATATTATGTGTAAGGCAATGAACCGCTCGTTCTTCAGTGTTATCGCTGGTGGGTTTGGTACAGACGGTTCATCAACTGGTAGCGAAGAAGAAATGGGTGAGTATCGTGAAACAACTGCAGAGGAGGTGGCTGAACTGTTGAAAAACTCAACATCTGTCATTATCACCCCAGGCTATGGATTGGCAGTTGCTCAAGCACAATACCCAGTGCATGACATCACCGCAAAATTACGTGAACGTGGTATCAATGTTCGTTTTGGTATTCATCCGGTTGCAGGGCGTTTACCGGGCCATATGAACGTGTTATTGGCCGAAGCAAAAGTACCTTACGATATTGTATTAGAAATGGATGAAATCAATGATGATTTCTCTGAGACAGATACCGTATTGGTGATTGGGGCGAACGATACAGTTAACCCTGCGGCACAAGAAGATCCAAACAGCCCAATTGCAGGTATGCCTGTATTGGAAGTTTGGAAAGCAAATAACGTGATTGTATTTAAGCGATCAATGAATACTGGGTATGCAGGCGTACAGAATCCATTGTTCTTTAAAGAAAATACACAGATGTTGTTTGGCGATGCGAAAGCCAGTGTTGATGCTATTTTGAAAGCACTATAAATAATAAAAGCTCTGTAGCCGAATCGCTACAGAGCTTTTTAATTTACTGAAAGTTATGTTGGACTAATCATCAACAGTAATAGGGCACACAAAGCCATCAGGTTTGATTGCCAATAAATCACATTTCAATTTATCGATAACATGCTCGGCTGTATTGCCTAAAAAAGCCGCAGAAATTCCTGTCCGACCTAAGATCCCAAGTACTACAACCCCTGCATGTAACTCTTCGCACATTTCAGGAATAATTTTTTCAGGTAATCCTTCACGAACATGGGTATATTTTTCATCAATTGAAAATTTTTGGCGTAACTCTTTCATTGCGATGAGATGCTGGCCGCGTAACGCATTGTTATAGAGACTTGGGTCAAAGTCAGGTAATTCGATAGCAATGTTCATCGGTGCAACTGGGTAAGCACTGACTAAATGGATTTCTTGCTCTTTAACGATCCGTGTTGCCAAGTCTTTGGTTTTCTCAACTAATTTGATATTGAGATTATCATGATAAGACTCTTCATTTGACAAGTTGACCGCAACAACTACAGAACCATGATCTGGCCAGACCTTATCTTTAACCATCCATACTGGGCAAGGACATTTCCTTAGCAAATGCCAGTCTAGAGGTGTAAAAATAATGGATTCAAAGTTGTCAGTTTGATGAGCCATTTTCAGTAATAAGTCATGTTCACCACTGATGACTTCCTGAATGATGGCTTCATAAGGCTTATTATGCCAAATGACTTTAATTTCTACCTCAATACCTGCCTCTAGGTAAAAATGAGCTTGCTGCTTGATCCACGCAGCTTTTTGGTTAATGACCCCTTTACGCATTGCATCTCGTTCTTCAGGAGACAATAAGGTAGTCATATCATAGGAAAGATCGTAGATAGGTAAGAATGCTTTAATCCGTCCACCATTACGTTGCACTATATAGACAGCACGTCGTAATGCAGGTTGATCATCCTGATTTGGGTCAATTGCAACTAGGAGATTTCTATAGTTTGCCATATTAAAATCCTCATAACGGCTGGACATTCCTTAACAAAGATAAACTAAGGTATTGAGGAATAATAGGCAAGATTTGAGAAAAAATAATCGTGAAAGGGTCACAAATTGACATTTGTGACCCGCGAGATAACACTATGGGCAGGAGACAGTGGAAACTTTACCAGCGATATCAGTCAGTTTTTCCATATCTTCGATCGTAATGTATTTACCTTTAACACTCAGCATGCCGCTTTTTTGGAAACGTCCTAAAAGACGGCTAATGGTTTCAACGGTCAGACCTAAATAGTTACCGATATCACCGCGTGTCATGGTTAAGCGGAACTCTCTTGGTGAGAAACCACGCTCTGCAAAACGATGAGATAAATTAAGAATAAATGCAGCTAAACGTTCTTCGGCATTTTTCTTGGATAATAAAAGGATCATTTCTTGATCACCTTTTATCTCTCCGCTCATCAAACGCATAATTTGTTGGCGTAGATTTGGCATCTTACCAGACAAATCATCGAGTGTTTCAAATGGGATTTCACAAACCATTGATGTTTCAAGTGCTTGTGCAAAGCTTGGGTGCTGTGTATGGATAATTGCGTCAAAACCAACCAAGTCACCAGCTAAATGGAAGCCAGTAATTTGCTCATCACCTTCTTCTGTAATGGTGTAGCTTTTGATTGTTCCTGAGCGGATAGCATACAAAGAACGTAATTCATCACCAGCCTTAAATAATGCTTGGCCTTTTTGAATTGGTTTTTTACGTTCGATAATATTATCAAGTTGATCCAGTTCGTGTTCATTCAATGTAAAAGGAATACACAGTTGGCTAATACTGCAATCCTGGCAATGAATAGCACAACCACCAGACTGGATGCGACGAACAACTCTTTTTTCTGGGATCATATTACATGCTCAATACAAGTTAAAATTATTGATATGAGTCAATTTTAACATAAGATAAAGCGACTGGTAAGTAGAAAGATAAAACAGAATTATCTAGAAAAGAAAATCTCATAAAAACAATAGGGTTGGCTTACTACGCACAAATAGATATAACTTTATGATATTATTGATTTAACTTAAGAGCGAAAAAAACAAAAAAAATTCTAATAGGTAAAAGGGGTGATCTAATTCATATCTATCTAAAAGTTATATTTCGATAGTCTTAAAAAATTAACATTACCCCTAATATTTAAACAAACATGTAATATTCGATTCAAATTGAAATTTTCTAGGAGTTATAAATGGAAAATAACCAATTAAATATTCCCACTACAATGAAAGTCGTTAATGTTATTACGCCTGGAGGTGCAGACAAACTGCAAATTATAGAACAACCCCTACCAACTATCACTGAAGGGTACTTATTGGTTAAAGTTGAAGCAGCAGGGGTTAATCGACCTGATGTGTTACAACGAATGGGCGCTTATCCACCGCCACCTGATGCATCGCCAATTTTGGGTTTGGAAATTGCTGGAACTATTGTTGCAAAGGCAAATGATGTAGATAAATGGCAGGTTGGTGAGCGGGTGTGCGCATTGGTCGCAGGCGGTGGTTATGCAGAATATTGCTTAGTGCATAAAGATATTGCATTACCCCTAGGCAATTTATCCTTCGTTGAAGGCGCGGCAGTACCTGAAAACTTCTTTACTGTTTGGGCGAATGTTTTCCAGATCGGTAAATTATCTAAAGGCGAAAGCGTTTTGATCCATGGCGGAACATCAGGAATAGGTTCTGTCGCTATCATGTTGGCAAAAGCGTTTGGTGCTACGGTAGTCACAACGGTAGGCTCCGCAGAAAAAGCTGAAGTGGCTAAATCATTAGGTGCTGATTGTATTATTAATTATAGAAATGATGATTTTGTCCAAAAAACTCTCGAATATACGCATTCTAGAGGCGTTGATATGGTTGTTGACATTGTGGGTGGTGAGTATGTGGCTAAAAATTATCAGGTTGCAGCCAAGTTTGGGCGGATCATACAAATTGGTATGATGCAGGGAAATCCCAAAAATCTTAACCTAATGCCCTTAATGTTAAAGCGTTTAGTTCATACAGGATCAACGATGCGTTCTCGTACAATTGCAGAAAAAGCGAGTATAGCTCAAGAGCTAAAAGATCAGGTATGGGGCATGTTACAAAAAGGTGAATTAAAACCTTTTATTAACAAAACCTACCCGCTGAGTGCTGTGTCTGATGCACATCTACATATGGAGTCAGGCGATTTGTATGGAAAAATAGTCTTAATTAATAATTGATTGTAGTTTGTCGGACATTTGAATAACCATGATAAACTTGTGTTATCATGGTAAGTTTATAAATGCCATCTATAACAAACTCTTTACATTTTCAAGCTATTTTGGCGTAAATATCTCTTTACAGCAGACAATTTTTCTAAATTTTGTTCTTGCGCACAAATCCGATTTAAATAAAGAGCCGTTTATTAATATTTTAATGAATATGCATTATATCTATATCTAAGTTGGCTCTTTAACGGCTTGTCTATCAAAAAAACTCTTAGCTGGCAGCAATATTATTAATATATTGCTGTCTTTTAAAGACATGCATTCCGTTATATCACTTTCCAATGATAGTAGTTACCTAAATTAAATATGACTCTTCATCACGGGTTATGATTTAAAGGTGTAGTGATAATGACAAATTTTAATAATTCAAAAATGAATGTAGATGCTTTATTCCTTGGGCCTAAATCTGAAAATGCGGTATTTTTCAGAGAAATGATGGAATATGCAGTCACTGAACATATGCATTGGCGTTCTGGCTACCACCCTGAAGATCCTGAGTATGTTACCACTGTTGATCGTTATGCCCCTGAATATCGAGATACGTTGTATCGCACTGAAGGCATTCTAAATCAACTTTCCTCAAAGTTAAAAACAACATCAATTCCTTGGTTTTCACCGCGTTACATGGGGCACATGAATGCGGATACTTTGATGATTTCCAATCTAGCCTATGTCATGGCGATGATGTATAACCCAAATAATTGCGCTCAAGAGTCCTCTCCGACAACAACAGTGTTAGAGTTAGAAGCGGGTTTAGATCTGTGCGCTATGTTTGGTTATGACGTAAATCGTTCTTGGGGGCATATAACATCAGGCGGCACTGTTGCTAACTACGAAGGATTATGGGTTGCTCGCAATCTTAAAACATTGCCACTAGCCATGGCTAAGCATCCTCAAGCACAGCATTTGTTAAAAGACAAGACGGAAAAGGCATTATTAAACATGCCAACGGATGCCGTTTTAGACTTGATTGATGAATTAAAGAAAAAAGGCATTTTTGAACAAGTTAGAGACATGACGTGTCGAGGTGAGGGCGTTGAACAGGGGAAATTAGGTAAGCTGCTCGTTCCACAGTCGAAGCATTATTCATGGATGAAGGCGATGGATATTTTAGGTTTAGGCCAACAAAATATTGTCCAATTACCTGTTGATGCCCGCTATCGCACTAATACTGAACAAATGAAGCAAATCGTATTTTCATTAATTGAACAAGGCGAGCCTATTTTAGCTGTTGTCGCTGTGGTGGGAACAACTGAAACGGGGGCAATTGATAATGTGGCTGAGCTGATTGCGTTACGCAAAGAATGCGAATCCCGTTTTGGTATCTCTTTTTATATCCATATTGATGCTGCCTATGCAGGTTATGCATGTGCCATGTTCCGAGACGAAAATAATCAATTCATTGAATATGATGCTTTGATCGAGCGTTATCATAATGAAGGTATTTTCCCTTCAGATGTTATTTGGCCGAAGCCTGATGTCTACCAAAGCTTTAGAGCATTGCAAGAGACTGACTCCATCACAGTTGATCCTCATAAAGTCGGTTTTATCCCTTATGCAGCTGGCGCTATTTGTATGAAAGATAGACGCATTGTCGATCTTATCTCTTATCATGCCGCTTATGTGTTTGAAGAAGTTGCAGAAAAAGGGCGAAAAGCAGAAAAGCCACAAAATGTTTTATTAGGATCTTCAATTATGGAAGGTTCAAAAGCCGGTGCAACAGCGGCGGCGGTGTGGGCAGCGCATCGTTTAGTGCCTTTAAATATTCTTGGTTATGGCAAGGTGATCGCGGCAGGGTTGACGACGGCAAACTGGATGATTGAAAGCATGAATGCCAGCGAGTCATTTGAAATCGATGGGCGTAAATTTCAAATCGTCGCAATGCCAGCCCCTGATTTCCATATGGTCAACTTTATGTTTCAGGAAGTCGGTAATTATTCATTAGAAAAACAAAATCAGCTAAACAAACGCCTCTATGAATTATGTTCTTATGCTGCTGGACGCTCTTATACCAATGATTTTTTGACTTCCTCGACGTCATTAACGGCTGAGGAGTACGGCGATAATCCTCAAAATTTTTGCCGATTTATGGGGTTCAGCGATAAAGAATGGGAAAAAACACATTCTTTATATGTGTTGCGTGCCGCAATTATGACTCATTGTTTACGAGACAAGCAGCATTTTAACGATTTTTGGTTGGAGCTAAAAAGCATTTTTGAAAGTAAATTGCAGCAACTAATCGATGAAGAAAATAAGGTCAGTCATTCAAAACAAAAAATAGTTATATAAACTTTTTGGCTTAGGATCTCAAAATGAAGAATCGTACACTTGGTAGTGTTTTTATTGTTGCAGGAACGACAATTGGTGCGGGTATGCTTGCTATGCCTATCGCCGCAGCAGGTAATGGTTCATTAGTTAGCTTAGTGATGTTATTCGCACTATGGGCACTGATGTGTTATACCGCATTGTTATTAGTTGAAGTGTATCAACATGAATCTTATGAAACAGGTATTGGTAGTGTTGCGCAGCGTTATTTAGGTTCAGGTGGTAAATTTATTACGGGCTTTAGCATGATGTTTCTGATGTACGCACTCACTGCGGCTTACGTCAGTGGTGCAGGGGAAATTATCACATCAAATTTAAAAAGCAGTTTTGCAATTGAAATGGCTGATTGGATGGGGATCGTCATTTTCACCGTTATCGGTGGAGGGGTGGTCTGCTTTGGTACCTCTTCTGTCGATTTTATCAACCGTATACTGTTTGCTGCAAAAATCGTTTTTCTGATAATTATTTTAGCGCTAATGATGCCACATGTTGAGCAACAAAATTTATTATCAGCACCAACAGAAAAAGTTCTTATCCTGTCTGCAATTCCTGTGTTTTTTACCTCATTTGGCTTCCATGGTAGTGTGCCAAGTATCGTTAAATATATGGGCGGAAACGTGAAAAAATTACGGGTAATTTTTATTATCGGTAGTGCGATCCCGTTGATTGCTTATATTTTGTGGCAAATCGCGACATTAGGTAGCATAAACACAACCACTTTTGTGGGTATATTGGCAGAGAATTCAGGTCTAAATGGCTTACTTGATGCGATCCGCAATGTGGTTATGTCAGGTCGAACTGAGTTTATCGCTCAGATGTTTATGAGTTTAGCTTTAGCAACTTCATTTTTAGGCGTGGCATTAGGTCTATTTGACTTTTTAGCCGACTTGTTTAAGCGTCAAGACAACATGTCAGGGCGTATCCAGACTGGTTTGCTGACTTTTCTACCACCGTTAGTTTTTGCTCTGTTTTATCCGAGAGGGTTTGTGATGGCATTAGGTTTCGCAGCTATCGCTTTATCGATCCTCGCGTTATTGCTACCAAGTGCGATGGCATTTAAATCACGGCTAGCTAATGGTAAAAAATACCAAGTTAAAGGTGGTGCGCCTGCGTTATTGGTTGTATTTATCTGTGGGATCATAGTTATTGGTATCCAATTTGGTATTGCATTTAACTTATTACCTAATATTGGCTAGCAGTAAAATAGGGTATTAAATTACATAACCAGCCGTAATTTGTCGGCTGGTTTTTTTTATTTCTAGTTTTTAGCCGTTGTAGTCTAGACTTGATTATTGACATTGAACACATTGAGGTAATTTTAAGCTATCAATCTGAGCTATTGAAATGATAGCTATTGGGAAAGGGCATGTTTTGATAAAGTGCACAGGTAGATAAAAGGCGTTATCGACTTAGGTTTTCACTCTCTTCATGGCATTATCCATTAATCTACATAATAATAATTCTCATTAGCATTTTATGCCAAAAAACAGATATATCTAAACTGGTATTTTTTGCAAATTAGACTATGATATCGATATATCGGTTTTAAAATTGTATGGATAACTGAGAATACGAATGACAGATGAACAACAACCAGAGCAGTGTATTTGCGATGGTAAAAGTTTAAGCAGAATGTTTAACCCAAAACAGCTGCGTATCTATATTCTGCATTTACTCGCGGATGGCTCGAATTACGGTTATGAGTTAATCAAAAAAATAGGGACAGAAACCGCAGGGTTCTATTGTCCAAGCCCTGGGGTAATTTATCCAACCTTAACATTGTTAGAAGAGCTTGGTTTTATCGTAGCTCAGAAAGAACAAGGGAAAGGGCGAAAGTGTTTTTCACTGACCCCAGAAGGCAAATGTTTTTTGTTACTGAAGGCTGATATTTTAGAGCAAGTAAAATATAAGCTGAATTATGCGCAAGAGCTAAAAGCAGGCAATCAGCATGCTAAAGAAATTGAGATTGCCGTTGAGAGGTTTAAGTCGCTGCTAAGACATAGAATTGTCTTACAACAACTCAGTTTAGATCAATCAAAGCAAGTTGTTGAAATTATTAATCGCGCAGTAGAGCGTATAGAACAGGTTAACTCCGTGTTGACAAGTGAAGGAAATGAACATGGCTAAAACCAATGAAATTATTCAAGCTAAAGGGCCTTCTTATATGAAAGATGCCGTGAAAAAAAACTCGGAAGAGCATAAAGAAGTCGTAGAAGAAAATGCAGAAGCTCTCTCGAGCAAAAAAGCGACTTTTAAAGAAGTTGTCTGTCCTAAAGTTCCGACCTCTTACTTTAAGAGAGCAAAGCGTCAGCGCAGTGGCAAATAGCTCGCCAATAAATTTATTATTCATGGCTGGGTTTTGTGCATAGCAAAATACGTTATCGTTATTTTGATACGTTATCGTTATTTTGTTATGTCGGCTGTAATCTTATTAAGAAGTCATGAAAATAAAAATGTGAGCGCAGATGCAGATGAGAGTTGCCTTTTGTTTTGTGTAAGAACTCGGCGTCCATATCAAAGCGGGTAACTCTTAATTTTTGTGTTGAGCTGTCAAACCTAAATAACTCGCATCAAAATTAATTTTGATATTGAGTGATTGCACACCCAATATTAAGTTGATTTGAGATTAAACGATGTGAGATAGAGGCTTCGAGTTAAAGACGATCAACGCTTAATTTTTCGTGATCTTAAAACTCTCTATAAAGCTTGTTCCCACGAAACCCTATATTGTGGGATAAATTAAGGGCGGCCTCAGAAATCAATTTCCCTAAAATCGCTATACGTTCTGGATTGTTTTTTATTTTGGTAAATAGACTCGCGATGCTAATAGCGGCTTGAGCTTTACCATAAGCATTATAGATTGGTGCTGCAACACAAAATACATCCATATTGTGTTCACGGTCGTCAATAACATAACCACGTTGACGCGATTCGGCGATAATATTAAAAAATTGTTCCTCGCTAGTGATAGTATAGGGTGTTACTGGCTTTAGCCCTCCCATGCGAGTAATCGTTGTTTTTATTGTTTCATCAGGCATTGTGGCTAATAATGCTTTTCCTAAACCGGTGCAATACATTGGATTATTAGAGCCGATACCTGCTGAGGTACGAACTGATTCAGGGCTTTCTACTTTATCTAAGTAAACGAGTAATCCATCATTTTCGATGGCTAAAAATGAAGTTTCTTTGGCTTCAGCAGATAAATCTTCCAAAATAGGGCGAGCAGCTTTATGTAAAGGTGTTTGATCCAAATAGACTGCCCCCGTTTGGAATAGTTTTACTCCCAACTTAAGCGACTTGAGCCGATCATTGGCGAGATCTAGATAACCTTTATCTAAGAGCGTCGTAATAATATCGAAAGCGGTGCTTTTGGGGATAGCTAGCTGTCGACTAATTTCTGAAATAGTTAATTCATCTGGGCTTTTTGCCACCAATTCAAGCATATCTAGCGCCCGCGCAACAGAACGATTAATTTTTTTTTCCACGATAGCCCGCTCTTTCATTCTAATAAGTTGTTATCTTATACAAGATATTGATAATTAACAATTGAACCGTAAGTTAGTCCACACTTTTACTTTTAAAAGTATGCTCTCATTCACCAATAAACTACTTCAGTTTAATAAAAAACAATAAGCCTAAGAATCAAATGATTACATAATTCACCATCGTCAAAAGTGTGATGGTGACCATATTATAATAAAAAAAGTATAGATAAACATAGTATATGGAATAGTATAGATCACATATACGAACAGTGTCCGTATATACGAACTAAAGTGATATGAAGAGGTCATTATGTATGTAGTTACGATTGATACAGGTACGACAAATACGCGTATTTGCATTTGGCAAAATAATGAGATAGTTGCAAAGTCTTCGCGCTCTGTTGGCGTGAGAAATACAGCAATCTCAGGTAGTACTCAAGATTTGATTGTGGCGATAAAAGAAGCTATTGATGAAGCATTTTCACAAATAGAAATTACGCCAAAGGATCAGATTACTTATTTGGCATCAGGTATGATCACATCTAATGTCGGTTTACACGAAATTCCTCATTTGATCGCGCCAGTAGGACTTAATGAATTATCTAAAGGAATGGAGCAAAAAGTAATACCAGAAATAAGCGATGAACCTATTTGGTTTATTCCTGGTGTTAAAAATAATGTTCAGTTAGTAACTTCAGACAATTATGAAGCAATGGACATGATGCGAGGTGAAGAAACAGAGGCTATAGGTGTTTTAAAATCCAATGAATTACAGGGGCCGGCTCTTATTGTTTTACCCGGTTCGCATTCTAAGTTTGTCAAAATTGATCAACTCAATCGTATTGAAGGTTGTATCACGACGATTGCAGGGGAATTACTGGATATCATCACTAAACATACTATTTTAGCCAGTTCATTGCATGATCAGTTTGCTGATGAAATTGACCAAAATGCGCTGTTACTTGGAGCGAAAAGTAGCATGCAAGTTGGGCTTGCTCGTAGCTGTTTTTCAATTCGAGTTCTCGATATGTTTGGTGATTTAAGTATCAACCAAAAAGCAAATGTCTTGCTTGGTGCTGTTTTACAAGAAGATATTCAAGCTATAAAAAACAGTAAAGCACTTAACTTAACAGAAAATACCAAAATAGTTGTTTGTGGAAAAGCAATATTAAGAGATGGGTTTGTTGAGCTCATTAAACACGATCCTTATTTTTCAGGAGAGATTATTACTATTGAGAGTACTGAAAAACCACTTTCCCTACAGGGAGCATTAGCTATCGCTAAATATAAAAATATCATTTAGATATTTATATCCTACAAAAAATAATAATTGCAGGTATTGAATGATGAATAATAAAAACACAGTAATCAAAAAGAAAAGCAATAAAAGATGGTTTGTTGTTTTTCTATTATTGATTGGCGGGATCATTAATTATATAGATCGTGCTAGTTTATCAATTGCCGCACCAGATATGATGAAGGAACTTAATCTCACCAATACTGATATTGGGTTAATGGGGTCAGTGTTTGCTTTAATTTATGCCATGTGCCAATTACCATCGGGTTGGTTAGTGGATCGCTTTGGACCTAAGAAAATATACAGTTGGGCTATTGGGTTATGGAGCGGGGCGACAATGTTGACAGGAGCATGTAGTAGCTTAGTTACCTTGTTATTCGCTAGGGGGATTTTAGGTGTCACGGAAGCACCTTGTTGGCCTGCGGCTGCAAAAATAACGGCAACATGGTTTCCAAAAAAAGAAAGAGCTTTGGCAACTGGTTTTTGGGATGCAGCGTCTAAGTGGGGGCCCGCTATTGCTCCACCTATTTTAGTTGCCATTATTGTTCCTTTTGGCTGGCGTGGCTTGTTTTATATTGCAGGGGCAATTGGTTTAGTTTTTATGTTGTTGTTTATCTACTTGTATCGTCAACCTGAAAAACATCCAAGGATTAGCAAAGAAGAATTGGATTATATAAAAGAAGGTGGCGGTGGAACTGAAGATCAAACAAGTGAAGCTGAAACTAAAATAAAATGGGGATCATTATTTAAATTCCGTTGTATTTGGGGAATGATTTTAGGCTGGTTTTGTTATGTGTGGATGATGAATATATTCACCACATTTTTACCACTGTATCTAATGAAAACTCAAAATGTCGAATTAAAGTCACTAGGTATTTTGGCTAGTGTTCCTTATTTTGGCGGAATTATTGGTGCAATTGCTGGTGGATATATTTCTAAATGGTTAATTGACCGGGAAATATTTAAAGACTCATTAATCGCCAAAAGGGCAACGATCAGTATTGCAGCTTTATTAGCAGGAGCAACGGTTGTGGCGGTTCCATTTGCAACGAGTTTGATGTCAACGATGGTGCTATTAGTTGTTGCAATGGCATTGTTATCGGCGGTCTCTGCAACGGGATGGGCTTTGCCAGGTGATGTTGCACCAACATCAATGGTTGGTTCTGTTGGGAGCATTCAAAATTTTGGAGGGTATTTTGCAGGTTCCTTATCACCACTCGTAACCGGGCTGATAGCCGACGCTACCGGTTCTTATACGTTAGCTTTTGTAAGTGGTGGAATCATCGCAGGCTGTGCCGCACTTTGTTATTGGTTTATTGTTAAAGAACCCATCAAGCCTGCAAAAAATGCATCAGAAATATCGTAATACGCATTATTTTATAGAGTATCTTTATAACAAAAGAGGTTAAAAATGATTAAGCAGCGCGTTATTCAAGCTATCGATGAAACAGGGATGATTGCAATTATTAGAGGCTATACATCTGATGAGATTTTACCAATAGCGCACGCTTTATATGAAGGTGGGATACGTGTTATTGAAGTTACCTGTAATAGCCATAATTACCTAGAAAGCATTTCTCGATTAAGTAAAGAGCTTGGCAATAAAATGTGGATTGGCGCAGGAACGGTAATTAACCCCATGATGGCACAATTAGTTATTGATGCAGGAGCAACCTTTGTTTTGGCACCTGATTTTAATCCTGAAGTTGTCAAGATAGTGCATGAAAAGCAGCGTCTGATGATCCCTGCGGTAGTCACTCCATCGGAAATGCTACAAGCGTATCGTATGGGAATTGATTTATTAAAATTATTTCCTGCAAATGGACTGGGTGTAAATTATCTAAAAGAAATTATGGGACCACTTAATGAGTTGGCAATAATACCTGTTGGTGGAATTTCATTACAAAATGTCGCAGAATTTGCTTCTGCTGGGGCATTTGCTGTTGGGGTAGGTAGTGATTTAGTGAGGAAAGATTTAATATCCTCTGGGCAATGGGATAAATTAAGCGAACATACTGCTTATTTTATGGAAACCTTTAAGCAAGGAAAAAAATAAACTCCGATAGTAAAAAGTTAACTTATAAATTTAGTGCTGAATTAATTTAAAAATAATTTTTAATTATTTTTCGGTTTTATTTTTTCAAATTCAGCACTAATTAAAGTTAATTGCTCATTCTTAATTTCAGAGGTTGTTATGATTATTGGAAATATCGATAAAATTGAAAATTTAGATAAAATATTCGTTGAAATTTTAAACGAACCGATGTTATCAATGAGTTTATTAAAGTCAGCTCAGACAGGGATCTATCGACCTAATGATAAAAGTTGGTTTTATATGATAACAGCGGATAAACCTGAGAAACTAGAGAAACGAATTGCAGAATTTCATAATAAGTACATTGATATCCAAATGGTAATTAGTGGTTGTGAAGATATTTACTATAGCCTTAATAATATCGATAAAGATGATATTGTTGAAAAAGGCACAGATCTTTTTTTCTTACCTAATCATGAGAGTAATCAAAAAGTCACTTTATGTGAGGGCGATTTTGCTATTTTTTTCCCAAGAGAGGTGCATAAACCAATGTGTATAGGTGAAAAAACATCCGGAGAGATAAAAAAAATTGTTGTAAAAATACCATTATAAAATAGTGGAAAGCCCTATATTTCAATTTTACTGTGCTAACACCAGAATTCATATTTAGGCCCTCTGATAAGAATTCTATCAGAGGGCTTCGTTTTATCAGCTCAATTTAGAGATCTAACTGTGCCTGTATTTTTTCTATTTCATCAATCCATTGTTGCTGAAGCTGAGGCTTTTGGTGAGATGATTTACGCTGCCTGTCGGCCTGTAATTTCTCTTCCAGTTTAAATAGCGCTTCTAACAATTCATCTTCATGAGAAATAGTTTTTACTGTTGGCCGTTTAGCTTGAGAAAGAGTGCTGACTTCAGTGGTTATATTTAACTGAGACTGCATTTCTATCTGCTGATAGATTTCATTAACATCAAGATACTCTTCTAACCGATTATCATTGATATACCAAAAACGTTGGCAGCTATTTTCGATTAGCCATTTATCATGGCTAACAACGAGCAAAGCACCTTCGAATTGTGAAATCTGTTCGCTTAAAGCTTCTTTTCCTTCTAAATCTAGATGGTTGGTCGGTTCATCCAGTAAAATCAACTCATATTGGGCAAGGCTTAGACCGATAAATAGCAACCTTGCTCGTTCTCCACCACTTAATGTCGCGACTTTCTGCTGATGACGATTGTAAGCAAAACCGGCGCCAATAAGCGCCATTTTACGCTGTTCATCAACTAAAGCGGCAAACGGCCTCAGTGCATCCGATAAACTATCATTATCATTCAATTGATGTAATTGTTGGTCATAATAGCCAGTACTGATTGCCGGATGAAACTTCAGTTGTGAATCATACCGCATGTCATTTTGAAAACGCTGCCATAGCAAACGTAACAATGTCGATTTGCCACAGCCGTTAGCACCAATAATAGCAATGCGATCACCACTTTTTACTTGATGAAAACCTGTAGTGAAAAGGGCTCTGCCATCAGGTGTTTCAACGCAAGTTTTATCGAGTTCTAACACTCTGTCAGCAGGGATCGACTTACCGTTTAATGCCAATTTCCATTGATAACCGTCGGTTAGCTCTGTTTGTGCATCTTTCAGTTTATCAATGTGTTTTTCCATCTGCTTAGCTTTACGGGAAAGGCCTTCATTGTCATAAACATGCCCCCATATCGCTAAACGTTTAGCACTCGAAGCAATGCGATCGATTTCTTTTTGCTCTGCTTGATGGCGTTGTTCATCGCTGACGTCTTTTTGACTCAGTGCTCGACGCGCAGCGGTACAAGCAAGTCGGAAAAAATGTAATGTTTTATCTCGCAGGATCCAGGTGCTATTAGTCACTTTATCAAGGAGTTCTTGGTCATGTGACACTAAAACAAAACTACCTTTCCAATTATGCAAAAAGTTACCTAACCAAATCAATGTCGGTAGATCTAAGTGGTTGCTTGGTTCATCCAGTAACATTAAGTCAGGTTGCTGAATTAATGCACGGCCTAACAACAAACGAGTATGTTGACCACCACTAATTTGATTGGCTTTTTGTTCCCATTGATCCTCACTAAAGCCTAAATCGGTCAATAAAATCTCTGCCCGCCAGCGTTCTGCTTGGCGTTCATGGGTTGGTAATTGATGCATGATGGCATCAATGAGTGACAGACTAGCGACGTCATCAGGCAAATGCTGCTCAATATAGGCAGTGACACATTGATTTGAATAGACAATGCTACCGCTGTTAGGAGACAGTTGGCCTGTTAATAGCTTTAATAATGTACTTTTACCGCTACCATTATGTCCAATTAAGCCAATACGATCGCCTGTCTGTAAGGTGAAATCAATATTGCTTAGTAATGGTGACGTGGAAGTGTCATAGTTTAATGATTTTACAGATAATAATGTGCTCATAGCTTACTCATTTTTAGGCATAACAATGCCAGGGTATAGTCAGAACGACAACCCAGTAAGCTGAGGAAGGTTTCCTTGAGTAGCTTCGCTCAGGCAGGGTTATCGCAGTGTATCACTGTGAAAGCCTGAGCTCTGGCGATTACCAAAGAAGTGTGAGTAGTCAAAAAGATCACACAACATCATAATAAGCCTCCTTGTTTTTTCCTGTGTTGAACAATGCTGGCATGATAACAAACCCATTAAGTTATTATCAATGATATTGTGCTGCCGTGTTTAATTGCTGTTGTAAATGATTCTAATAGGCTGAATGGTTCCATGAATAAAACTACTAGTCGTTATAGAAAATGGAATTAATGAAGTAAAATCAATGCAGACACACTAAGGGAACAAAAAATGAACGTTGAAATCAAACCTGCTACGTTAAAAGATGCCTCTTTGATCCTCGATATGATCATTGAACTCGCTGAATATGAAAAGGCACGTCATGAAGTCAAAGCTTCAGTGACAGATATCGAAAACTCACTTTTTGGTGACAATTCAAACACTGAAGCATTGATTTGTTATGTAGATGGTAAACCTGCAGGTTATGCTGTATTTTTCTCCAGTTATTCCACATGGTTGGGGAACAATGGCATTTATTTGGAGGATTTATATGTTTCTCCGACATACCGTGGAGCTGGTGCAGGTAAAAAATTGTTGAAACATATTGCTGAAATTGCCAGTGAAAGAAAATGTCAACGCTTAGAGTGGAGCGTATTAGATTGGAACCAACCAGCAATTGATTTTTATAATAGCATTGGTGCTGAACCACAAGCTGAATGGATCCGTTATCGTATGGATGAGCAGTCTATCGCTAAATTCGTAAATTAAACTCATTTAAAGTTAATTTTATAACAAAATAATGCTAACAAAAAAGTTCGTTAGCATTATTTTTTTGTATTTAATCTATTTTTTAGGCAATAAGTGCCGAGCTAGTAATTTAAAATTTCGAATATGGTATTTTGTGATATATGTGCTATTTTACTTAAGGAGGTCTAAGGTAAAATGCTGTTAAATTAAATAGATAGAAATTAGTTTATTTTGATAATCCAAAGTGGAGTGCCGTAACAAGATTTTAAAATAATAATATCTTCCAGTAATTTTTTATTTTCTTTGTTTTATTATTTTTAAATGTAACTAAATTAGTTCGGTAATACTGAAATATTAAATTAAAAATTAGCTATTTTCTTTCACATAAAGAAAAGAGAAGGGATGGTATGAAAGTAAATAAACAGAAGATCATTTTTTATGTCGTCATTATTTTGATTATTGCCGCGGGTGGATATTATTATTGGAGCGTGAATTCCAGCAATTTACCAGCCGGTTTTGCTCAAAGTAATGGCCGTATAGAAGCCACCGAAATTGATATTGCAACCAAAATGGCGGGTCGAATTGACTCCATTACAGTAAGGGAAGGAGATTTTGTTAAGGAAGGACAAGTTCTTGCGAAAATGGATACTCGAGCATTACAAGAACAACTTCATGAAGTTCAAGCCCAATTACGTCAAGCGATTAGCAACGTATCAACCGCTGAATCAGGCCTGGTTCAGCGTCAAAGTGAAAAATTAGCGGCACAAGCCGTCGTTCAGCAGCGTGAAGCTGAACTTGATGCTGCTCAAAAGCGCTTAAATCGTTCTCGTGCGTTAGTGAGAACCAAAGCCGTTTCACAACAACAAGTCGATGATGATACTGCTCAAGTGCAAGGGGCAAGAGCCGCATTAGAGGCAGCAAAAGCGCAAGTAGCAGCTTCACATGCAGCGATTGAATCTGCGAAAGCTGGCGTTGTGCAAGCAAAAACACGTGTTGATGCTGCTACTGCGACAGAAAGACGTATTACTGCGGATTTAGATGATAGCGTACTTAAAGCTCCTCGTAATGGGCGTATTCAGTATCGCGTTGCAGAGCCTGGGGAAGTGTTAGGCGCTGGTGGCCGTGTGTTAAATATGGTAGACCTCAGTGATGTTTATATGACCTTCTTTTTACCAACCGAAGATGCAGGGAAAGTGGCACTGGGTAGTGAAGTACATATTGTGTTAGATGCTGCGCCAAACATTGTGATCCCTGCAAAAACAACGTTTGTGGCGAGTGTTGCACAATTCACACCTAAAACAGTGGAAACCCAAAATGAACGTTTGAAACTGATGTTCCGTGTTCGTGCTCGTATTTCACCTGAACTGCTAGAGCAGCACCTTGAATATGTTAAAACAGGCTTGCCGGGTAAAGCCTATGTTCGTTTAGATCCAGATGCTCAATGGCCAACAGATCTTGAGGTGAGATTACCGCAATGACCTATAATTTGATGGATGATGTGATCGTAGATTTAAGCCATGTCAGCCAACATTATGGTGATAATTGTGCGTTGGATGACATTACTTTATCAATACCTGCAAGGAAAATGGTTGGCTTAATTGGTCCTGATGGGGTAGGTAAATCCAGTTTGATTTCTTTGATTGCAGGGGCAAGAGAAATTCAACAGGGAACTGTTATCGTATTAGGCGGTGATATGGCTGACAAAGAGCACCGCCGTGCCGTCTGCCCGAAAATTGCCTATATGCCTCAAGGGCTAGGAAAAAACCTCTATCACACACTTTCAGTCTATGAAAACGTTGATTTCTTTGGTCGCCTGTTTGGTCAATCAAAAGAAGAACGTCAATATCGTATCAACGACTTACTGGAAAGTACTGGATTAGCGCCATTTAAAGATCGCCCAGCAGGGAAACTTTCTGGTGGGATGAAGCAAAAGCTGGGTTTATGTTGCGCATTAATTCATGATCCAGACTTACTGATCCTTGATGAGCCCACCACAGGTGTTGACCCTTTATCACGCGCTCAGTTCTGGGATTTGATTGAGCGTATTCGTGAGCGACAAACCAATATGAGTGTATTGGTCGCGACTGCGTATATGGAGGAAGCGGAACGCTTCGATTGGCTAGTGGCGATGGATGATGGCAAAGTAATGGCAACAGGCCATGCATCAGAACTCAAAGCTCAAACTGAATGTGATGATTTAGAAGCTGCGTTTATTGCATTACTGCCAGAAGAAAAACGCAGTGGCCATAAAAAGGTGGTTATTCCACCGCGTGATACCTCTGCTGATGACGTGATTGCTATTGAAGCACAAGATTTGACTATGCGTTTTGGGCAGTTCGTTGCTGTTGACCATGTTAATTTTAAGATCCCTAAAGGGGAAATCTTTGGTTTTTTAGGCTCTAACGGTTGTGGTAAATCCACTACCATGAAAATGCTGACAGGTTTATTACAGGCTAGTGAAGGGCAAGCTTGGTTGTTTGGGCAAGAAATCGATCCAAAAGATATCGAAACGCGTAAACGAGTTGGCTATATGTCGCAAGCGTTCTCGCTATACAGTGAATTGAGCGTGGAGCAAAACTTAGTATTGCACGCCAAATTATTTCATATTCCTGAAGATCAAATTAAGCAACGTGTTGATGAAATGTGTCAGCGTTTCGAATTGGAAGATGTACGTGACACGATGCCGGATGACTTGCCTTTAGGTATTCGCCAACGGTTATCGTTGGCAGTTGCTGTGATCCATAGACCCGAAATGCTCATTCTAGATGAACCAACGTCTGGTGTTGACCCAGTGGCAAGGGATATGTTTTGGAACTTGATGGTTGATCTCTCCAGACGTGATGGTGTCACTATTTTTATTTCCACTCACTTTATGAATGAAGCTGAGCGCTGCGACCGTATTTCATTGATGCATGCAGGTAAAGTACTTGATTGCGATACACCGGATAATCTGACTAAAAAACGGGGACTTGATACGCTTGAGGAAACGTTTATTGCTTATTTGCAAGATGCAGTTGGAGAGGATGGATCAGCAAAAGACACTGTTCCTGAATTCCATGTTGATCCCGAACTAAAAAAACAAACTGATGAAGCACTGAAAAGTCGTTTCAGCCTACGCCGTTTGTTTAGTTATAGCATTCGAGAAGGTATGGAGCTGCGTCGTGACCCTGTACGCTCAACGTTAGCACTACTTGGCACGGTTATTTTGATGTTTATTATGGGATATGGGATCAGTATGGACGTAGAAAATTTACGTTTCTCAGTACTGGATCGTGACCAAACAGGGCTGAGCCAAGGCTATACACTGAATCTTGCGGGTTCACGTTATTTTATTGAACAACCTCCGTTGAAAGATTATGACGAGTTAGAAACTGCGTTACGCAGTGGTAAGGTCACCGTTGCAATTGAAATTCCTCCTAATTTTGCTCGCGATGTGGCTAAAGGACATTCTGTTAAAATTGGTGTTTGGGTTGACGGTGCAATGCCCAATAGAGCTGAGACTGTGCGTGGTTATGTACAAGCGATGCATTTAGCGTGGTTAAGTACGATGGCGGCAAAACAACCTGTAGGGGTTGCAGGCATGCCTGTGATTGATATTCAAACCCGCTATCGCTATAACCCTGACGTGAAGAGTTTACCAGCAATCGTTCCTGCCGTAATTCCATTATTGTTGATGATGATCCCTGCAATGTTAAGTGCTCTTAGTGTGGTGCGCGAAAAAGAACTCGGTTCGATGATTAACCTTTATGTAACCCCGATCACCAAATTGGAGTTTTTATTGGGTAAACAGCTTCCTTATATTTTGTTAGGGATGTTTAACTTTGTGATGTTGTGCGCGCTCAGTGTGTTTGTATTTGGTGTAAGTTTTAAAGGGAGCTTTTTAACTCTAACGCTAGCTGCTTTTTTGTATATCACTATCGCTACAGGGATGGGATTGCTGATTTCATGCTTTATGAAAAGCCAAATTGCAGCGATTTTCGGTACTGCAATTATCACACTGATCCCTGCCACTCAATTTTCAGGAATGATTGACCCAGTGTCATCATTGGAAGGTATTGGTCGTTGGGTTGGTATGATTTATCCAACATCACATTTTCTGACGATAACACGAGGAACTTTTTCTAAGGGATTGAATTTGTTTGATTTACAAGCCTCTTTTATTCCTTTATTGATAACTATCCCAATTGTGATTGGGCTCAGTGTTATTTTCCTGAAAAAACAGGAGTCCTAACTGATGATGCGTAAGTTACAAAACATATTTCATTTGGGGGTTAAAGAGCTACGCAGTTTGGGGCGTGATAAAGCGATGATGGCATTAATCGTATTCGCTTTTACTGTATCAATCTATTCATCTGCAACGGTGACTCCGGGCTCATTGCATAATGCGCCGATTGCTGTTGCAGATCAGGATAAATCACAGTTATCTAATCGTATTATCAATAGCTTCTATGCCCCTTATTTTAAGGAGCCTGCTGACATCATTCCTGAGCAAATTGATGGCATGCTTGACCGAGGAACCTACACCTTTGCATTAGATATTCCGCCTAATTTTCAAAAGGATGTGCTTGCTGGACGTCATCCTGAAATTCAAGTCAATATTGATGCAACACGCATGAGCCAAGCTTTCTTAGGTAATAGTTACATTCAAAATATTACTCTTGGTGAAGTAAATGAGTTTCTCGCTAAGTATCGTAGCAATGCAAGTTTGCCGGTAGATCTTGAAGTGCGTATGCGTTTTAACCCAAATTTGACACAATCATGGTTTGGTTCAGTGATGGCTATCATTAATAACATCACAATGTTATCGATTGTATTAACAGGTGCTGCACTGATCAGGGAGCGTGAACATGGTACAGTCGAACACTTGATGGTGATGCCATTGACACCTTTTGAAATCATGCTTTCTAAAATTTGGTCTATGGGGCTGGTGGTCTTGATTGCTTCTGCGGTTTCATTGCTGCTAGTGGTAAAGACATTACTACAGGTTCCCATTGAAGGTTCAATCCTGCTATTTATGTGTGGTGTGGCTTTAAGTTTATTTGCAACAACGTCGATTGGTATCTTTATGGGTACGATCGCGCGCTCAATGCCACAATTTGGTTTATTGATGATTTTAGTTTTACTGCCATTAAATATGTTATCGGGAGGGATGACTGCGAGGGAGAGTATGCCTCAATTGGTTCAAGACATCATGTTAACCATGCCAACCACTCACTTCGTTAGTATTGCACAAGCTATTTTGTACCGTGGGGCTGGCTTCCAAATTGTATGGCCACAATTTATTATCTTATTTATCATCGGTATGGTGTTCTTTTCATTTGCATTAATGCGCTTCCGTAAAACAATTGCCACCATGGCATAACACCTCAACGTAATAAAGTCATTAAAAACGCTTGCTGAAATTTATGGCAGGCGTTTTAATGTCATTCCTATCAATAAATGAATGATCATTAGGTATTGCCTATCAAATTGATAGTGGCAACTGATTGGATAAAAGGTCTGTAAACCAGTAACTTAATAAGCAACCAAACAGGAGAACGTAAAATGTCTTTAATTAATACTCAAATCAAACCATTTAAAAACCAAGCGTTTAAAGACGGCAAATTCATCGAAGTAACTGAAAAAGACGTTGCAGGAAAATGGAGTGTATTTTTCTTCTATCCAGCTGACTTTACTTTTGTTTGCCCAACAGAACTTGGTGATGTAGCAGACCATTATGCAGAATTCCAAAAAATGGGTGTTGAAATTTATTCTGTATCAACTGACACCCACTTTACCCATAAAGCATGGCACGAGAGCTCAGAAACCATTGGTAAAATTAAATACACCATGATCGGCGACCCAACTGGTGCTTTGACTCGTAACTTCGAAAACATGCGTGAAGCAGAAGGTTTGGCTGATCGTGGTACTTTCGTTGTTGACCCACAAGGGATTATTCAAGCAATTGAAATCACCGCTGAAGGTATTGGCCGTGATGCAACTGATCTGTTACGTAAAGTGAAAGCGGCACAATATGTTGCTAGCCACCCAGGTGAAGTTTGCCCAGCTAAATGGAAAGAAGGTGAAGCAACATTGTCTCCATCTTTAGATTTAGTCGGTAAGATTTAATTTAAAATAGATTTCGAAAATAGAACGATATTCGAAAATATTTATGTTATCGGGTGCTATGCACCCGATTCACACTGATGACAAACATATTATGTTTGGCGGCAGTTGTAAGGGGTTGTGAAAATAAATAAGGGAAATCAATTTATTGATTTCAACCTTAAAAATAATACAAAGAGGGAAAAACCACGCTTTTCTCCCTCTTTGTTTACAACTTCTCGGGTGCTATGCACCCGATTTTATGACCAAGGGGATCATATGCTCGATAACAATATGCAAGCGCAATTAAAAGCGTATTTAGAAAGATTAACTAAGCCAGTTGAATTAGTGGCGAATTTAGATAGCAGTGAAAAATCAATTGAAATCAAACAACTGCTAAATCAAATCGCTACTTTGTCAGACAAAATCACTGTTCGTGAAACACATGACAGTAATGAAAGAATACCGTCATTTTTAATTACTAACCCAGGTGTTGATAGTGGGCTACGTTTCGCTGGTTCACCGTTGGGTCATGAATTTACTTCGCTTGTGCTCGCATTACTGCAAATTGGTGGTCATCCATCGAAAGAAGCTCAAGAACTGTTAGATCAAGTGAAAGCGCTTGAAGGAGAGTTCCACTTTGAGACGTATTATTCACTTTCTTGCCATAACTGCCCTGACGTTGTTCAGGCACTAAATTTAATGGCAGTGTTAAACCCAAATGTTACACATTCGGCAATTGACGGCGCATTATTCCAAAAGGAAATCGATGAACGTAATGTTATGGGGGTTCCTGCAGTTTTCCTTAATGGAAAAGAGTTTGGTCAAGGTCGAATGACGTTAAGTGAGATCGTCAACAAAGTAGATAGCAATGCTGATGCACGCGCTGCAAAAGCTTTAACCGAACGCGAACCATTTGAAGTATTAATCATTGGTAGTGGTCCCGCGGGAGCATCGGCGGCTATTTATACTGCACGTAAAGGCATTCGCACAGGCGTAATTGGTGAGCGCTTTGGTGGCCAAGTTATGGATACTGTTGATATTGAAAACTATATTTCAGTGATTAAAACTGAAGGGGCAATATTTGCAGGCGCATTAAAAAATCACGTCGATGACTATAGTGTTGATGTTATTGATGGTCAATCAGTGACTAAACTGATCCCAGCTGAAGACGTTGGCGGGTTACATCAAATTGAAACAGCATCAGGTGGCGTGATGAAATCACGTAGTATCATCATCGCAACAGGTGCTCGTTGGCGTAATATGGGAGTACCGGGGGAGCAAGAGTATCGCACTAAAGGTGTGACATTCTGTCCACACTGTGATGGCCCATTATTTAAAGGTAAACGCGTTGCAGTGATTGGTGGTGGTAACTCAGGGATCGAAGCTGCAATTGACTTAGCGGGTATTGTTGAGCACGTGACGGTTCTTGAATTTGCACCTGAATTAAAAGCGGATTCCGTATTACAAGACAAAGCACGTAGCTTGAAAAATGTTGATATCATCGTTAATGCTCAAACATTAGAAGTGAAGGGCGATGGTAGCAAAATGACGAGTCTTGAGTACAAAGATCGCACAGATGAGAGCGTTCATTCGTTAGAGGTTGCAGGCGCATTTGTTCAAATTGGCTTACTGCCAAACACCAATTGGTTAGGTGATACCGTTGTACGCAACCGTATGGGCGAAATTGAAGTTGACGCTCGCGGAGAAACCAGTGTGAAAGGTGTTTTTGCGGCAGGTGACTGTACTACGGTTCCATATAAACAAATTATTATCTCAGCAGGTGAAGGGGCGAAAGCGGCACTTAGCGCCTTTGATTACCTCATCCGCACAAGTACCAGAACCGCTGAATAGGTGTAATTTACTTTATATTCAGTGAGTTGTAGTCAAAAGGCACTCGGGGGCGAGTGCCTTTTTTTTGTACGTTATCTGTACAAAAAAGGCTCAAAAGTGCCTAAAAGTGTTCAAGTGTGGACAACTTGTGGACGATCTAAATTAATGCCGTAATTAATGAATATCCTCATGACTGCGATAGATTAACTCTAATTGAGGATGACTCCACAAACTCGCAGGTGTGACAGTTGCTCGTTCCCATGGAATATGGCCGATAAACCATAATTTCCAAAAATTAAGTTTGGCACTTGGATTTTTACTTAATAATTCCCCGAAAGTTTCGATCTCACCAATTTCAATTGAAAGGGCAGATTGATAAATATCAAATACAAACTTTGAGCAAAACTGCCGAGATGAATGATAGTCAAACCCTGTATGGTAAAATTTATTTAATCGTGCAGGAACTTGTGCAATTAAAGCCGCCTTTTGCTCATCGGTAAGGTGTGTTGATAATCGGCGAACACCACAACGTTGATCTGCTGAACGTTGGATAAAACGAGTTAAGGTGGTGGTAGTTGATAAGGGGACTCTGCTCTCAGCAACTAAATAATCTTCCCCATCATGGCCAATAATTAACCCAACATGATTACTCCAACATAAGGACGCTGAGGCAATTTGGCGAAACAAAGTAGTTCCAATACTAGTAAAGACAATATCGCCGATTTCGAGTTTGCCCAGCTCCACATTGTTTGTCATCAGTACACCTCTCAAATTTTTATTGATTTAATTGATATTAGTGCGTACCTCGCTGAGCTCACAATCAGAGATTGGATGAATTTCGTGTGTATTTTGCTTTCATTAAGACGTTGTTGACTTGCAACTCATAGTTGTATTTCATTATTCCGTTGCAATAATTGACTTAATGCAATGATATTATTAGTGATTTCAGTTTCAGTGTGCGCGGCATAACCAAATAAAATAGCATTATTGTTTTGGTTATCTATGCAATAACGAGCTAAAGGTTGTACACCAAACTCTAATTGACGGCAGGCAGATAAAACAGATTGTAAATCTATACCTGATCTTAACCAGCAAACGGCGTGGATCCCTGAGTCAGTTAGCATTACTTCAAATATATTGGATAAATACTGGTTTATTGCGTCGATGAGTGCACGCTGACGTGAATAACATACCTTACGAATTTTACGTACATGCCGTGCATAATGACCTTCTTGAATAAACTGCGCTAGCGCAGCTTGCTCTAAATATCCGGAATGGCTATCACTGTAATATTTCATCATTGTAAATGGTTCAATCAGAGTTTCGGGCACAATTAAAAAACCAAGACGGAAGCCTGGATACATCATTTTAGAAAATGTGCCTGCATAGATGACGCGTTGGTGAGTATCTAGCCCTTGAAGTGCTTGTATCGGTTTCGAAAGGTAACGAAATTCACTGTTGTAATCGTCTTCGAATATCCATGCATTGTTTTGATGTGCCCACTCTAGCATCGCTAACCGCCTTGCCAAGCTTAGTGTGGTTCCAAGTGGGAACTGATGTGATGGCGTAGTATAAATCAGTTTAGCATCCGGATAGCGTTCAGCTGCATAATCAATATTCATTCCATCGTCGTCGGAGGGAATTGGCGATATTGCTATTTCTGATGCTGTTAGGATTGCCCGAGCACTGTCATAACCGGGATCATCCAACCAGACGGAATCACCTCCCTGTAGCAATACTTTAGCCGCTAAATTAATGGCTTGTTGAGTGCCATTGACAATAATAATTTGCTCTTCATGGCAGTTAACTCCACGGGTAGAACGGACGTAGTTAGCTAAGATTTTTCTAAGCGGGAGATAACCATCTGGATGATTATAATGCGTAATCTCACGTTTAGATTTTCGCCAAACACGGCCTAAAAGCCTACCCCATAAATCATGAGGAAATTGATCAACACAACCAATGCCAATATTGAATAATTGCCGTTTATTGGTATTAGGCCGAGATTTTCCCCATAATGGCGCTAAATGACTAAGTGCAGGGCTAAGTTTCAATACAGAATATTGAGATTGATTATGGTTTTTGGTGCTTGTTGTGAAGCGAATTAATTCGTCAGGAATAGTCGCTGAAACGTAAGTTCCTGAGCCTTGCTTAGTCACCAAATAACCTTCATCAGTGAGCCGGTCAAAGCCTGCGATCACTGAGTTGCGTGAAATAGACATCATTTCAGCAAAAGCTCTGCTTGATGGCAATTTTATACCTGCGGTGAGTCGCCCATCAAGGATGGCATTACGGATCGTGTGGTAAACGCTGTCTTTAATGTAACCCGCTTCTAACAGCAAATTAGGGAATTGAGCTTGAGGTTTACGCTTCATTAAAAGTGGATCCTAAATAAATATCAAAAGTGTATCTTATTCAGTACCAGATTGGTATGTAATATAGCCTTATTAGATTACCTGTCTTATTTATCAAGGATATATTATGAATAACAATGTGTTACCTGTTACTGTTCAGTTTGTATCACCTGATCATTATGCACAATGGTTGGTATATTGGTTACAATATCAAGAGTTTTATCAAGTTGATTTAAGTGAAGATATTACTTTAAAAACGTGGGAGCGTTTCTTTGATAACAATGAGCCTATGTACTGTGCTGTTGCTCTAGAAGGAGATAAGGTATTGGGTTTTGTTAATTATCTTTATCATCGTTCAACATGGGCAAAAAATGATTTTTGCTATTTAGAAGATCTTTTTGTCTCCCCAGATGTTAGAGGACGCCAAGTTGGAAAACATCTGATTAAATTTGTACAAGATCAGGCTCAAAAACGGGCTTGTGGTCGTTTATATTGGCATACACAAGAAACGAATTTACGTGGTCAGCGCCTATACGATTGGGTAGCTGAAAAACCCGGTGTGATTGAATACAGAATGCCACTGTAAGACTTATATTTTTATCCAATTCTGGGGTAATATAAAATTTGTGAATAAAATTATCATATATATACCGGAAATTTCTATCCTTTTGACAGTCTATTCGTGAAATCCTACTGCCCCATCGTTATGTAACGATGGGGTTTTTGTTTGCGTGTAAGTTATCTTTTTGATTCATTTAAGACAAAGTTCAAAGCGGCTTTTTGTTAAGTTATGTTTGGCTGTTATTGAAAAATAACAGTTAAGCATTAAGTCATGGTCAATGTTTATCATTGTTGACCAATGTCAACAATGTGGCTAAAATATGAATACAGGAGGAGGATGAAGAGACACCCTAATAAACATATTCAAGCGGCTATAGAATATGCTGTCTCAAAAGGTTGGGTCTTAATAGAAGCAGGCCAGAGCTCACATGCATTTTGTCGTTTACGTTGTGGTGATCCGAAAAATGAACATCGAAACCATCAAATGAGTGTTTGGTCTACCCCAAGTAGTCCTGAGAACCATGCTAAACAGATCAAACGGAAGGTTAAAAGTTGTATTTGATCATTGGTTGGCCTAAGGCGGCTGAAGCCGCCTACTTTATTAACGTAGAATGGGGGCACAATGGCTTTATATAATTTCACATTAATACTTTCTGGTGTAAATGCTGATACACCTAAACTTGAAGATGCCCTATATGAGAGTGGTTGCAGTGATGCACTAGTTTGTTTTTATGGCAAATCAGTTTATTTGGAATTCGATAGGGAAGCCGAATCATTGGATTGGGCGATTGAATCTGCAATTAATAATATTGAAATCGCTGGGATTGGCGCAACAGTTGATGCTGTTGATTCAGCGCTCGTTGGCTTAAGTGATATTGCTGAGCTTACTCATTTATCGCGACAAGCTATTGCAATGTTAAAAGATGGTACGCGTGGCTCTGGTGATTTTCCTAGTCCAATTCAACGTGTTAAAGGTCAGTCTCCATTATGGGATTGGGCGGAAGTCTCAAATTGGCTTCTAAGAAGCGGCCGGCTAAATAATGATACTGAGCTCGTGAACAATGCCCGAGTATTGAGTAAATGGAATTTAGCGTTGCGAGCAAGTGCTTGTTCCGAATTACAGCAAGTTGAATCTATTACTCAAAAAATTATAGAAAATCGTAAGAAAAGGGCGATATCTCAAATATAGCAAGTACAACTGAATAAAATTTAATCGTTTTTCTTGTCAATTATATATCGAAAATATCTATACTCTAAATAATTCGAGTTGCAGGTAGGCTAGTCGGGGAGCATAGATAAATTATGTAACTCGGCGAGCGTAGTGTAGTCACTATACCTTAACGAAAAGCTCTGCAACTTGAAGTATGACGAGTATATGAGGAAACGTGATTGCTAATAAATTAAATGGTTAGGTATATCGTTTCCCCATAGGGTTTAGCTAATTATGATGAAATTCGTTATTCTATGTTTTTAAGCGATTGCGCACTTCCATTAAGGCAAAGCCGAGTAGGTTTAAGCCTTTCCATGTCAGTGGATTTTCGATATTTTCGGTATCTTCAGCAAGACCAATTCCCCAAATTCTATCGACAGGGCTAGCTTCAACAAGCACTCTTTCATTGGTATTGAGTAAAAATTGTCGTAACGCTTCATTTTGAGAAAATTTTGCAAGGTTAGCATTAACAACAATATCAAATCTGTGTATATCCCAATCTTGTTGTTTGAAACCACGAACTTCTCTACCAAATGCTTTTGCCGCCCCTGGATTTGGTGCATTAATAATTTTAGCCAGTGTTTCTTGATCATTAAATAATCGGGCTTTTTCCGCCATCATAAAATGTTCAGCGCTAGCAAAACGGTTGCCATCAACAAGAAAAGGCGCTGGATACCACTGGCTAAAGCAACTTTTAGTGATGGTATTGGATTTGGATTGATGCCCCCAAAAAAAGAGGTATTTAAATTTTTTACCAGTACGATATTGTTTACAGAGTGTTTTGATATCCATAATAAATTTTATTCATAGTAATATTTATCATGAGGTTACAGAAAAAATAATTACGATGCTATCAGAAATTCCCTTAATCGAAAGATTGAGTAGTAAAGCCTTTTTTACCTAACTATTACACTTCATTAACCACTACAGTGGATAAGTATCGTTAATGAAAGATAAAAGTATAAAAATATGGAACAAGTATTATTAGTCTTATGGCCATTGTTTGCATTGATAGCGATCGGTTTTATTTTACGCCGCACATCATTATTTGCTGCTGATTTTTGGCCTAGTGCTGAAAAACTAAATTACTTTATCTTATTTCCAGCGCTGTTAATTAATAGTTTAGCTAGTGCGCCACTTGATAATCCTAAATTACCGTATCTTGCAGTGGCAATCTTCTTTATTTTAGGAATAAGTAGTGTACTAGTGCTAGGCTGTAAAATATTTTTTAAAATGTCAGTACCTCGTTTTGGTGCTCACATACAAGGCATTACACGGTTTAATACATACTTAGGGCTAGCGATTGTTGCGGATTTATTTGGTACAGAAGGGATTGCTATTGCTGCGGTTCTTATGGCGATATTAGTACCTAGCTGTAATGTGATAGCAGTATTATCTTTAACTGCAGGCACTAAAATTTCAGTTAAACAACTGATCCTCCCTATTATTAAAAATCCATTAATCATCTCGTGCGTAATAGGGGTGTTGCTTAACTTATTACCAATCGGGTTACCTTTTGGATCTGACCAATTACTCAAATTACTTGCTGCAGCGAGTTTACCGTTAGGGCTAATATGTATTGGTGGTGCACTGCAAACGAGCACACTACGGATAGAGTTTAAGCCATTAATGGTATCAAGCCTAATTCGGTTATTAGTGATGCCAGCATTGGCTATTTTTACTGCAAAGTTGTTTTCATTACCTGAGCTTGAAACGATATTAATAGTCATTTTTTTTGCTATACCAACGGCTCCTACTGCTTATATTTTAACTCGGCAGTTAAACGGAGATAGTCAATTGATGGCGGGGATCATTACGTTACAGACGGTTTTGGCAGTCATAACGTTACCTCTGGTACTTTCTGTAATTCTATATTAATTTTTAATATGCCAGTTAATATTTAGCTAATAATCGTTTTATTGAAGATATTAGTTAGGCTCTGATGTGAGAATTAGGTTATGTTTTATGGTTTTTAACGAAATTAACTAACAAATAATGCATATCTATTATACATGGAGTTTTAATTATGCTATCAAAAATACAACTAATGTCTAAAATAGACTCACTAAAATTAAATGTGAATAAACGAGTATCAGTCTCAACGACAAATACTTCAGTCGCTGATAAAGTACAAAAAGTCAATAATACAATACGTGTAAGTACCTGTGCTCAGGGCATCTTAAATTTATCATTACATGAAGCTCAGTGGGTTGCTAAGATAGTAAGTATGGAAATGAGAACAATTCAAGAGCAGCATAGAAATAATCCATTAGCGTCATGATTTTATGTAATCTATTTGTATAAATACTAATATAGCAGTTTGATTTTTATCGTAAGATCATACATATCGTATCTTGTTTACTGTAGGTTAAAGACATACACTGCTCTTCAGAGTAACTATGCCATCTGATAAGGGGTAATGTGTGTCTTTAGAAAAATGCCACAGCTATGAAAATTTATCTATTGATGACGTTTTAGACAAACTTTCTTTATTGTACGCCAATGCCATTGAGTCACTAAGAAATGCTATTGCTGCTTATATTCATGATGGGCAGCTCCCTGAAGCAGATGCACGTGAAAAAGGTTTGTTTGCTTACCCCGAACTGTGTGTCGAATGGAGTGGGCGAGTTGATCACTGCGAAAAAACAAGGGCATATGCACGGTTTGTCAAGCCGGGGTCTTACTGTATTACTATTACCCAACCAGACTTGTTTCGCCAATATCTTACTGAGCAATTAACAATATTACAGCAAGACTATGATGTTACTTTTGCAGTTCGCCCATCCAATACGGAAATACCATATCCTTTTGTTATCGACGGTTCTGATCTTGTTTTAGATCGTAGCATGAGTAGCAGTTTAGCTGCCCATTTTCCTATTACTGATTTGGCAGATATCAGTGATGATATTACGGATGGTTTAATTCAATCTAAAGGTGAAATGCCACTTTCCCATTTTGATGCGTTACGTGTTGATTTCTCTTTAGCGCGGCTAAAGCATTACACAGGTACACCACCAGAGCATGTGCAACCTTATATTTTGTTCACTAATTATAACCGTTATGTTGATGAGTTTGTCAGCTGGGCGTGTGAGCAAATTAAGGATCCAGAGAGTCGATATATTGCGTTATCCTGCGTCGGGCATACTTATTTAACAGCTGAAAATGCAGATCCACAAATTGCCACATCTGATTTAACTTGGAAAAAATTCCAAATGCCGGCTTATCATCTATTAGCAAAAGATGGTGTAGGAATAACATTAGTGAATATTGGTGTTGGGCCATCTAACGCAAAAAATGTCTGTGATCATTTAGCTGTTTTACGCCCACATGCATGGTTAATGATCGGCCATTGTGGTGGCCTGCGTGAAAGCCAAAAAATTGGTGATTATGTGTTAGCTCATGCTTATTTACGTGATGACCATATTTTAGATGATGTGTTGCCGCCAGACATTCCAATTCCAAGTATCGCTGAAGTGCAGAGGGCATTATACGATGCGACGAAGCAAGTTAGTAATATGCCAGGTGAATTAGTAAAACAGCGCTTGCGTACGGGTACTGTTGTGACAACCGATGACCGCAATTGGGAGCTACGTTTTTTTGCAACTGCACGTCGCTTTAGCTTAAGTCGAGCGGTGGCCGTTGATATGGAAAGTGCTACTATTGCGGCCCAAGGTTATCGTTTTAGAGTGCCCTATGGAACCCTTTTATGTGTTTCAGATAAACCATTACACGGCGAAATAAAATTACCAGGTCAAGCCAACAGTTTTTATGAAGGGGCTATTTCTGAGCATTTGCAGATAGGGATCCGTGCTATCGATCTTTTACGACAAGAGGGCGATAAATTGCACTCAAGGAAATTAAGAACCTTCGATGAACCTCCTTTTAGGTAGTAAGGAACAATAATGACAAGTTTCAGCGGTGCAATTCCTCAACTTGAAACCGAAAGGCTAATTTTATCTGGGCACCAGCAAAGTGACTTTGCTGCGTTGACTCAATTGTGGGCCACTGAATCTATGGTTCAGCATATTGGTGGTACACCATCAACTGAACGTGAATCATGGATGAGAATGTTAGCATATGGTGGCTTATGGCCTGTGCTTGGTTTTGGTTATTGGGCAGTAAGAGAAAAGCTAACTGGACGGTATATTGGTGATCTTGGTTTTGCCGATTTTCATCGTATTATCCAGCCACCTGTAAAAGGGATTCCTGAAGCGGGTTGGGTTATTGCACCTGAGTTCCAAGGTAAAGGATATGCAACCGAAGCGATGCAGGCTGCATTAAATTGGTTAAGTAATTTGAACAAGTTTGAGCGTTCAATTTGCTTTATTGCTCCTGATAATATGGTGTCTCTGCGAGTGGCTCAGAAATTGGGCTATATTGTGCAAAAAGATGTCGTGATGAATGGTGCAAGTTCAGTGTTGCTTGAGAAAAAACTATAAATTAAATTAGCGAGTCATTAACACAATGGTAAATGAATTAGATATTTCAGAAGTGAGTGAATTATCGGGTTTACCTGCATCCACTCTTCGTTATTATGAGGAGAAAGGGTTGATTAAACCTATTGGCCGTAAAGGTTTAAAACGTGTTTATCATGCAAAAGATGTTATGACTCGCTTATCGCTCATTTCTTTGGGGCGTGAGGCGCAGTTTTCGCTTGATGAAATTAAAGTTATGTTGAATCAAGAAAAGGGGCCGAGCATAGACCGCAGCCACTTGCAAACAAAAGCAGAGGAGATACAAAACACCATTGATAATTTAATGGCATTGAAAAATGGTATCTTGCATATTGCTAATTGCCCAGAAGAAAACCATCTACTTTGCCCTAAGTTTCAGAAAATCATGTCTATAGGTCTCCGAAGTAATCGAAAGCTGAATAAATAATGTATTATCCTATTTTTGATAATAATCTATCCCATTTTTCTACATAGAAAGCCCTAAAAATCTTAACTACACTTAAGATCATTGCCTCATAAATTCAAAGGGTCTTATGTCTACTCACTTTTTAGCATTTGAAAAACCGATAGTCGAATTGAATGAAAAAATCGACGCCTTAGCTGCTTTTAAACAAAGTGGCCAGCAGTCCGCTATTGAGTTTGATGAAGAAATTAAATTGTTAGAAAAGAAAAGTCTTGCGCTCACTAAAAAGATTTTTTCTCAACTGGGTGCATGGGAGATTGTTCAATTAGCGAGACATCCAATGCGACCGTATACATTGGATTATATTTCTTTGATTTTTACAGATTTTCAAGAGCTTGCAGGTGATAGAGCATTTGCAGATGATAAAGCGTTGGTTGGTGGATTAGCACGACTTGATGGTCAGCCTGTTATGGTGATTGGGCAGCAAAAAGGACGTACAACCAAAGAGAAGGTGTTACGCAATTTTGGCATGCCTTCCCCTGAAGGGTATCGCAAAGCGTTACGCTTAATGAAAATGGCCGAACGTTTCCATTTGCCAGTAGTGGTGTTCATTGATTCTGCGGGGGCATACCCTGGGATCGGTGCTGAAGAACGAGGGCAAGCAGAAGCCATTGCGCGTAATATTATGGAAATGTCGCGCTTAAAAACACCTATTATTTGTGTGATCACTGGCGAAGGTTGTTCTGGTGGAGCATTAGGTATCGGCGTGGGTGATCGTATTAATATGTTGGAATACAGTACGTATGCTGCAATTTCACCGGAAGGTTGTGCATCAATTCTGTGGAAGGATGCTCAGAAGGCACAAATTGCGGCAGAAACAATGGGTATGACTGCTAATCGTCTCAAGGAATTAAAGATTATTGATACGGTGATCCCTGAACCGCTGGGGGGAGCACATCGTGATTATGTACAAGCCAGTAAAAATTTAAAGCAGCAATTACTTACTGATTTAGCAATATTAAAAAAATTGGATATGGAAATATTACTGGCGGAGCGTTATCAAAAAATCATGGCTTTTGGTTATTGCTGATAGTCATTGTTTTAATGTTTTAAAGGTTGCTCATGTTATATTGGTTATCCAGCAGGATCAGAGGTGAGATTTGAATGGATATTCATCAATGGGCAGTTTTATTTGATAATTACTTGCAGAAAAACTGGGCGATAAATGATAACGCTCACGATATTTTCCATGTGCGTCGGGTTTGGAGAACTGCGCAACGTTTGATGAAAAATGACAATAGTGTTAATCGCTTAATCGTACTCACTGCCTGTTACTTTCATGATTTTGTCACATTGCCCAAAAATCATCCGCAAAGAAACCAAACATCATCTCTGAGTGCAGATAAAACTCTCAATGTGTTACGAGAACACTTTCCAAGCTTCCCGAAATATTATTATGCTTCAGTTTCACATTGTATTATTGCTCATAGCTTTAGTGCTAATGTTGAACCCATCACAATTGAAGCGAAAATTGTACAAGATGCTGATAGATTAGAAGCATTAGGGGCGATAGGTTTAGCGCGAGTGTTTGCGGTGAGTGGTCAATTAAATCGAGCACTTTTTGATGCCAATGACCCTTTTGCTGAAAATAGATCCTTAAATGATAAAGCATGGGCGCTTGATCATTTTCAGGAAAAATTGCTTAAATTGCCTGATACTATGCAAACTGAGGTAGGTAAATCACTGGCTACACATAACGCAAATTACCTTGTACAATTTATGGCAAAATTAAGTGCTGAATTAAATGGTGATCCATTGCAATTTGACCAACATATTATTGATAGATTTATACTCGATGTTTAGAAGGGAAGTTAATGTCAGTTGATCTAAATTTATTAAAAATCTTTATTGCGGTTGCCTCTCAAGGGAGTTTTGCGCAAGCCGCACAGCAATTATCAATGCCGACATCGAATGTTAGCCGTAGTATAAAACAGCTTGAACAACAGCTTAATTGTCGCTTAATTGAACGAACAACGCGCAATATGCGCTTAACCGAACAAGGTGATATTTTATTAAAGCAGAGTCAAAAACTGTATAAAGAGCTTGATGAAACGCTCAGTCAAATTAGTCATCGTGAAGTATTATCGGGTACTTTACGTATGACCATTCCAAGTGAAGCAGGCAGCCTATTATTAGCTGAAGTTATTGCTGAATTTGCGTTACAGCACCCACAGTTAGCGATTTACTGTGATACGCAGCTCATGCCTTTGGATGTGATTAACAATGATATTGATTTACTTTTTACCTTTCATCGCGGTGAGCTTGAAAATAGCAGTTATCATTCTCGAGTTATTAAAACGTGGCAAAGTGTCGTGGTTGCATCTCCCTCACTTATTGAGAGAACAGGGCGGCCTAAAACAATTTCAGAACTTACCAATATGCCGTGTATTTCGAGTCTCAGTGCTTTATCAGGCCAGCCGTGGATATTTATTGATCAGCAAAAATGTCAGCAAAAAGTGAATGTTAATAGCCAATATCGCGTTAATAGCGGTATTTTAGCCAATGTTGCAGCCCTTAAAGGTGTGGGGTACGCTATTTTAGCCAAAGAGCCTTGTGAACAGGACATTGCACTGGGTCGACTGGAAGTGATTGAGTTTGATGAGCAGCCCGCTCCGATTGAATTACGCGCTATCTATGCGAGCCGTCGTTCATTATCACCGAAGATAGATGCATTTTTGCAATATTTGTTACAACGACTCACATAGTTAATATAACTACATTATTTGGATGAACTGCGCAATTGCATGGTCATCCCTTTTAAGAAATAGCGTAATAGTTGGTCGCCGCAATCACGGTAATTTTTATGATCGGGTTTACGGAATATAGCATTCAGTTCAGGCTTTGAAACGCGAAAATCAACTTTTTGATATATTTCAATCATATCAGTATCTTTTAATGCAAAAGCAACACGTAGTTTTTTTAAGATAATATTATTAGTAATGCGAGTTTCGACTTCAGGCATTGGATTATTATCATCTTTACCACGGCGGAAATAAATTAAGCCGTTCAAGAAATGGCCTAATACTTTGTCATTACATTCCACATAGTTAGGATCATCATCTTTTTTTAACCAACTGACCATGTCTGCTTTGGTCACGGTTAAATCGGCAAGTTTAATAATTTCAACCATCTGATTATCGCTTAGATCGAGCATGTAACGGACACTACGTAAAACATAATTATTCAGCATATTTAATGATCTCATCTGTATTTCAAATCAACCACCAAGGCTGAAATTTAAAAATAGTGTAATTTTGAGGTGAGGATATTAGAAGGAATATGGGGGTATGTAAAGCTAGCTATTTTTACTGGTCATATTTCAAGTTGCAGGTTTTTCATTAAGGTATTATGACTACGCTAGGCTCATCGAGTCACAGTGTTTATCTATGCTCCCCACCTATCTTCACCTGTCGCCTACCTGCAAATCGAATTATTTAGAATATATACCCCATAAAATCAGCCAATAAAGTAAATCAAACAATAGAAAAAGACTAATGTTAGCCCAACGGTCACTAACATATTGCGGATGAGTGATGCAGCGACAACACAGAACAGAGCTCCCCATAGATATGGGTTATCAGGAAAATCGCGCAGTTGATGGTTTTCTAAAAGGATTACGGGTGCGCAGATGGCAGTTAAAAGGCAAGGGGCGGAGTAACTTAGCGCCTGTCTGATAAATAGAGGTAACCTAACAGGTAACTGCGGGATCAGAAAAATATAACGCAGAGAGAAAACGATGATGGTGAGTGAAATAATTAATACCCAAATCATTTTTCTTCCTTAAGTAAACGAGAGACCAAAACAGAGACACACATCCCACCAACGCCAGCAATCACAATAGCACTGCTAATTGAATAAAGTGAAAGGATTACCGCAACAACCAGTGAAAAGAGTACACCACAAATGGTACTCATTTTTTTGGTCAGTGGTACAACGATGGCTAATAGTGTCGCGACAACAGAAAAATCCAAATGCAATCGGTTAAGATCAGTAATGAAATTAGCCATGACGATGCCACATAGGCTAGTGATCAGCCACACAATATAAAAACTAAAACCTGCACCAAATAAGTAAGGGAAACTTAAAGGTTGTCTCTTGGCAGCGCTGATGGCGAATAATTCATCGGTTAATAAAAAGCCAATACTTAGGCGCTCTGTCGTCGTAAAGTTTTTTACATGGGGTCGCATAGTGAGGCCATACAGCAAATGTTGTGATGTAATGAAAAACACAGAGATGATAATTGTAAGATAGCCAGCACCTGAATTTAATAAACCTAACGTGACGAGTTGAGCCGCCCCCGCAAAGATCATCATTGACATGGAAATGCTTTGCCAGAACGAAAGCCCTGCCTCTACCGCCATTGAACCCGCTAAAATCCCCCACGGAATGACGGCTAAATTTAATGGCGTCATATGCATTGACCCATCAATAAAAGCACGTTGCCAATGGCGACGCTGTTGTAACTGCATTGATTTAATACCTTTTTTGATGTTTTTTTTATCTTACAGGTGTTGTTATGCAGGATATAGAATAAAATTGCTCTTTTCTTGTCATACTTCAAGTTGTAGCTTCGTTGACTACACTCTCTCGCGCTAGCCACATACTTATGTATGCTTCTAATAACTCGTCTAGCTTATAGTTATTTAATTGATTTGATGTTGAATATATTGACTAGGTGTAACACCAATAGCTTGCTTAAAATGGCGGGTGAAGTGGCTTTGATCAGAAAAACCGCATTGGCTTGAGACATCCGCTGGTTTTAACCCCTGAAGGAGTAATTTTTTTGCTTTGTATAATCTTGCTTGAATTAAAAATGCATGTGGTGTGGTACCTGTATGCAATTTAAATTGTCTTAGAAAATGCCACTGACTAAAACCTGCTATCGTTGCTAATTCAGCTAATGAATGTTCTTGTTCGGCGGTACTCATCATCAAGTCGCAAATATTTTGCATATTTTGTTTGGCAGGGCTAATGTCTTGAATCTGTAATCGACTTTTATTGTATTTTAAAATTAACCAACTCATTGAAGAAAATAATAAGGTCTCTTTAAATAAGGTGTTGTTTGGTTGTAACAGTAAATCAAATAGTAAGCTGAGTTGAGTTGCTAAGCCGACATCATGAATAACTGCGTTTGGGAACCAAGGCGTAACACCATAGTTTTCCATATTTAGATCTAATGTTAAACGCTCAAACATTTCTGGTGTTGGGTAAATGGCTTTATAGGCCCAACCACTGGTAACGGCAGAAGAGCCTGTATGGATTTCATCTGCATTGACGATAATAATATCGCCTTTCGGCGCATAGTGATTTTCGCCAGTACGAAAAAATTGTTGTGCGCCTTCCTCAATCACACCAATACAAAAACCTTCATGGCTATGTCGTGAAAATTTTTGGTGATGGTATTGAGCTTGGATCATTTCTAATCCTTGTAGCTCTTGTATATGAAAATAGTTGGCACTGTCCAATTTAAGTCCCTGCAGAATTCAAAAATAAAAGCAATTAAATCAATAATAGTTATACCGTTAATCGTGATGAGTTTCACTATCACTTTTAACTATCATGTTTCAGTGTATAAATTCAAAATAAATTATAAAAATGGAATAAAAAACTGTTTTCATGCTAGAAACAACAGGGTTCTAATTGCTATGATTTAATTGAAATATAAATCTATATTAATGTATATTTTTAGTGTTTATAAGTGGCGTTGTGGTGTGAGTGTGGGTTATATGCCCATATTTTTATTTGCATCTGGTGTTATCTTTTACAGTTCAATAAACCCGTGTATCATAGTCACTATCAAGTAGATATGTTTCTTTTTTGTTATAACTTTTATTAAGTTAGCGGGTTCTCTATGCTTGAAAATTTCGGTATCACAAATTTATGGACTTATTTAATTGGTGTGATTTTTATTACACTTGTTCCAGGCCCTAATTCTTTATTTGTGTTAACTAGTAGTGCAAAGTATGGCATAAAAAATGGCTACAAAGCAGCATTAGGCGTATTTACGGGTGATGCGATACTGATTTTTTTATCATTTTTAGGGGTAGCCTCATTAGTAAAAACATCGCCTATCTTTTTTAGCGTGATTAAGTATGTGGGGGCGACTTACTTATTTTATTTAGGTGTAAAAACGCTTTACAGTGTTTTTCATAAAAAAGAGCAGGTCACTGATGTTGATGCTATTGTTTTGGCGACCAAAGGGACATATCAAAAAGCGGTATTTTTAAGCCTACTCAATCCTAAAATGATCATTTTTTATGTGTCGTTTTTTATACAATTTATTGACCCAGTTTACCCAAATGCAGGTATCCCATTTTTTATTTTGGGTAGTATCTTGGAAACCTGCAGCATGATTTACTTGTCATTGCTGATCTTTGGTGCAGTTGCTGTGACGAATATGGTTAAACATAACCAAAAACTCTCTAAGCTATCTAATAGTTGCATTGGTGCGGTGTTCTTAATGTTTGGTGCTAAACTCGCATTAGCAGCTTAAATACTGATAATTAATTTTATTTATGCCGGCCATTTTTATGGCCGGTTTTTTTATTCAATCAGCGTTTCATTACCGTGACCTGCTCATCATTAGCTATAGTTTGTTGTACATCAATCCATCCCATTCGACGATAAAGTGCCTGCATATCTGGCGTGTACAAATATAAAGATTCATCAGAGCACTGTTTGAATTTGTCATAAAGCTGCTCAATGAGTTGGCGTCCAATGCCTTTACCACGTACAGATGGCACCGTGATGATTTCACCCATCCACCATGTGGCATTTGGAATATTAGTGAGTTCATTCAATATGATACTTGCTGTAGTCAGTAATTGCCCATTATCATCGACAAAGCAAGCAACGCTTTGCGGGATAGGGGCCGTGATACGTGCAATTAAGCGTTGACGGATATTAGACATATCATTCCATGAAGCAAGCTCATGCCATTCAGCGTGCAGAGTATTCACGATCTGCTCGATAAGTTGAACATGGCTTTCATTTAAAATAACAAAATGCATAGATAACCTAATAATTAATACTGAGTAATTCAGGTAAAGTGGTGTCTAATTCAGCAAATATGCGTTGATAGATTTGTTTGACTATCTCGTTTTTATTCAGGTTATATGCCGCAACATCGTTGACTCCCACCTTAGCTGAAAGTTTAGTTTCTGCATATAAAGCTAAATCTTTTGGATGTGTGATTAACCAATGACGAAACAACAGGTGGCGTAAATGCTCAGGGCTATTTTGTGGGAACACATGCAGATTTACTCGTGGTTCTGCTAAGCGTAGCATTCGATGCTGATACCACGATGGTTCTCTTACTGTCAGTTGATAACCTAAGCTCTCTAAGGCCGCGAGATAACTTTCTTCATCATTAGGTGATTGAACAATCAGGTCAATATCAATAACAGGTTTTGCTGCTAGGGTTGGTACTGCGGTTGAGCCAACATGCTCGATACTAATAAATTGATTCGCAAGTACATCACTAATTGTTTGTTTTTGCTGAGCAAAAATTAGTGGCCATTCATCATTATATTCTACAACATCAATTTGTTCTGGTTGAGGCTTACCGTTTACCCAAGGGTTTTCATTCGGATCACCGTCTAAAAATGTCATTATCTGCTGCTTATACTGCTCGATGGATATTGTCATACATAATTCCACTACGATTGGCCATAATCATTCAATCATATCCAAACAATAGTTAAATGATCGCGCTTTAAGTGCATTAATTTGATGGAAAACTGTGCGATGTAGCTATTAATTCACACAGTTTTTGTATTTTTTAACGGCTAAAATGTTTTGAACCCGCAACACAAATGATCACACCCAATGTTGAAATAATCATCAAGGTGTTAACCGATTCATTAAGTAGCCATGCAGAAATCATGAGCCCCATAAAAGGCTGTAATAACTGTAGTTGGCTGACACCAGTAATACCACCTTCGGCTAATCCGCTGTACCAAAAGAAAAAACCAATTAACATACTAAATAGTGCAACATATCCGAGTCCTCCCCATGCAAAAGTAGGAACAGAATTCAAACCAGCTGGCCAAAGTAATAGACAAAGAATTAGCATAATCGGTAATGATATAACGAGCGCCCAACAGATGACCTGCCAACTACCTAAATGTTTTGACAGTTTTGCGCCTTCCGCATAACCGAGGCCACACAATAATACAGAGGCAATCATATATAGGTCTCCTATTAATGTACTGCTTCCTCCTTGGAAATAGGCAAATCCCATCACAAAAACACTGCCAAGTACCGAAAAAAACCAAAATGCTTTACGAGGCCGCTCGCCACCGCGTAGAACACCAAAAATAGCTGTAGATAAAGGCAGCAACCCCAAAAAGACCATAGAATGTGCAGAAGTCACATGTTTTAAGGCGAGGGCGGTTAAAAATGGAAAGCCAATGACGACGCCGAATGCAACAACAGTTAATCCAATAATGTATTGTTTGTGTGGTAATTTTTGACGAAATAGCATTAAGATCAACACAGAGAGTAATCCGGCGATAGCGGCTCGGCTAGCGGTTAAAAAATCAGGAGCAAATCCTGTTAAAGCTGCTTTCGTTGCAGGGAGTGAACCACTAAAAATAGCAACGCCAATAAAGCCGTTTATCCAACCGCGTGTAATGTGAGAATGTGATGTCATATTGATTACCTACTTGATCTATAGCTATGTTTTGGCTTGAGTTCACCTAAACTAATCGAGATAATTATGACAATCAAAAAATTGTCATAGGTACAATTAAATGGCACAGTCTCGATATAAAAGTTATGTAGATGATTTAGCGAGTAGGATCCACAGTGGTGAATTAGCACCTGGTACAAGGCTGCCAACACATCGTGCTTTTGCCAAGCAGAATGGTATTTCATTAGTGACAGCGTCACGTGTATATCGTGAGCTGATTGAACAAGGGCTAGTGAGCGGTGAAACCGGAAGAGGCACATTTGTTCGGGATATTAGTTTATTACCGACATCAAGTATTGAGCATGATATCGTGCCAACAATGTTAGATCTTAATTACATTTACCCAGTAGAAAGTGAGCAAACACAAAGGTTAAGAGAGGCACTACGTCACTTCTCTTCAGGCGGAGATTTAGAAAGTTTTCTTCATTATTTACCCCATGTGGGCCGTCGCCATGAAAGAGCTATTTTTGCGAACTATCTTGCTCAAAGAGGGATAAAACAGATAGATCCTGACCAAATTGCGATTGTCGGTGGTGCACAGCATGGTCTTGCGACGATTGTGTTAGGTATTTTTAGCCCTGGTGATGTGATTGCTGTTGATACGTTAACTTATCCGGGGTTTAAAGCATTAGCAAAGATTTATCATATTGATCTTGTTGTCGTACCAGCCACAGCAACAGGGCCAGACTTGGTTGCATTTGCGAAATTGTGTAAACAAAGAAATATTCGTGGTTATTATGCAATGCCTACACTTCATAATCCGCTAGGATGGGTACTCGATTTGCCAACACGGAATGCCATTATCCAACTAGCTAAGCAGCATCATTTTTGGTTAATTGAAGATGGCTCTTACGCTTATCTACAGCATCCGGCTCCACCTACGTTTGCTCAGCTTGCACCGGAAATAACCTTTTATGTTACTGGGTTTTCAAAAAATATTGCAACAGGATTACGAGTGGGTATGGTGGTTGCGCCTAAACAACAGATCTCAGAAATCGAACGAGTAATTCGCATCACAACGTGGAATACACCTGCAATTACCACCGCGATTGTTTGCTATTGGATAGAAAATGGTGAAGTAGAAAAATTAGAACGTAAAAAGCGGCGAGATACCAAGGCTCGACAAAAAATAGTGAAACAGGTTTTGAATAAAATAGATTATATCGCCCATGAATATAGTTATTTTGTTTGGATCCCTTTGCCTGAGGGCGTTCGTGCTGAAGCTTTAGTGAGTCGATTAAAACAGGTCAATATTGCGGTTAGCACAGCGGAGTCCTATGCAGGGGGACAAACATATCCGCAAGCTATTAGGGTAGCTATCAGCTCAATTTCACATGAGCAGCTAAGAGCTGCATTAGTGCAAATTCAATCCTCAGTGTTGTATTTAATCGATTTGTGAGAGCGCACGATAGGCTTTTAACTTGTTTAGCATTTTGCAATAGACTGAGCTTATAGGTAAAGAGGGCTCTATGAAACATCTAGTGGAAATAGCTAAAAGATATGCCAAACCCATTGTGGTTAGTCGTTATATTGAATGTGGTTATGTTGCTGCTGCATTAGAAACAGAAGATGGTGAGGTTTATACAGGGATCAGTATCGATACGTCATGTTCTTTAGGATTTTGTGCAGAACACGGTGCAGTTGCAGAATTGCTTAAAGCAGGTAAATCAGTGGTTAAAGCGATGGTCGCTGTCGATTCAACAGGAAACGTTGTACCTCCTTGTGGCCGCTGTCGTGAATTGGTCAGTCAGTTATCGAGTAAAAATAAGCAAACGCGAGTTGCGGTTGCTAATGATACTGAAATGACTTTGGCGCAGTTAATGCCATATGATTGGAAAGCAACGCTAAATAAGGAGTGATGAGGCAATGGAACAACAATGTAAACATTTTACAGCGACAGCGATGATCCGTAATTATAAGGGGGAATTTTTATTACATGAACACCCTAAATTAGGCTTCTGGTTGCCACCGGGAGGACATATTGAAGAAAATGAAGAGCCTCAAGATGCAGTGATCCGTGAAGTACTCGAAGAAACAGGCTTAATGTGCCGAGTGATTGATTGCGCGTATCCGACAAAAACCAAAATACAATTGACTGAGCATGTATGTGCTTTACCCATTCCTTTCGCTATTTTGAAAGAGTTTATTATAGATAATAAGCGGGGTAATCACTGGCATATTGATATGGTGTATTTGTGTGAGTTAATCACACCGGAAAAGAAACCTACTGAGCAGTTTAAATGGATATCGTTTGAGGAACTTGCCAGACTCAATATTCCGAGTGATTTATTACAGCTGGCAAGCATGATTAATGAGTCGAATTTACTGAAATAAAGTTACTTTATATTAAAAAAAAGTAGTGAAATACCAAGCATCATCAATAATGTGCCAATCACTTTATCCATAACTAATTGATAGTTAAGTATACGGCTACGTATGGTTGGTGCGGCAAAAAATAAGGCAATCAAACTGAACCATAGCCAATGGGTAAACGAAATAAACAACCCATAGCTGAAATTAAGCCACTGTGAATTGTTGTTTTGGATAACTTGGGTGTACACAGATACAACAAACAACATGGTTTTTGGGTTTAAGGCATTGGTTAAAAAACCCATTCTAAACGCAGCTAGTGGTGAAGGTTTAATAAAATCGCCACTTTCGGTGCTAATTTTTTGTTTATTGGTGAATGATTTAAAACCAATATAGATCAAGTAGCCAACGCCGAATAGCTTCACAATGCTGAAGAGCACGGGGGATCCCATAATAATCAATGTCACACCAAATATGGTATAAAGCACATGAACTTGTACGCCAATAGCAATACCTAATGCAGCGAGTAAGCCTATTTTTGTACCATAGGCATAGCTGTTGCGTGTGACCATAGCAAAATCAGGGCCCGGGCTTATAACAGCTAAAATAGTAATAGTTGCCACTGCAATCAGTTCATTCATTTTATATTCCTCTGATAGGCAATAAAAACTGACATAAATATTTTTCCTTTATCTTTTTGATTAAGCCTATTATCAATAGATTGTATTTAGTTAAAAAGCGATTTATGCTGACGCAAATCTGTCAGTTTTTGTAACCTATAATGAAACTACCTCCATTATCTTCATTACGTTTTTTTGATATTGCCGCTCGTAGTGGCAGTTTTGTGAAGGCCGCTCAAGAATTACATGTCACTCACAGTGCTATCAGCCGGCAAATACGTTTGCTTGAGGAACATATTGGCGTTGAGTTGTTTGAACGGCGCAATCGTGCCGTTTTTTTAACGTCAGCCGGTAAAACGCTTTACCAAACCACCCGTGAAATGTTTTCACAGTTAGAAAAAACACTCGGTGAATTACAGAATGTTGACGATCGTAATGTGGTGAGTATTTCATGTGAGCCAACCATTGCGATGAAATGGTTAATTCCACGGCTAACTCAGTTTTATCAACTGTTTCCGCATATTACTGTGCACTTAGTTGCTGCGGGTGGTGCTATTGATTTCGCTAAAACAGGGGTTGATTTAGCCTTACGGCGTAATGATTTCAAATGGAATAATGATGTTTATGCCGAAGAGATTTGTCGTGAAAAAATGGGGGTGGTACAGCGACCGGACGTAGACTGGCAAAATCAAACCTATGATATCGCATTATTGTATCCTGCTTCTCGCCCATCAGTTTGGTCTCAGTGGCAACAACAAATGGGGCGTTTTCATCAAGTCACTCGACAAGTTTCTTATGAACATTTCTATTTATGTATTCAGGCAGCTATTTCAGGACAAGGGGTTACCGTTGCCTCATTTTTGATGGTTGAGGATGAATTGCAATCGGGGCAATTAGTCGCTCCGCAGGGATTTATTGAAGATGGATCTGCTTATTATCTATTAGCACCAAAAGCACCGATTCATGGTAGTGCGTTGGCTTTTTTTATAGGTTGGCTAAAACAGTGTTTACAACAAAGTGAGATATTAACGCAAAAAGAGTAACGGTCATTTTACTTTTGCGATTAATTGTTTATTCTTTCGGCGAATCTATGTGAAAAATAAAGATTTTGTCCCATAACCATTTCTTGACGTGTTATATTTTCCGACTGGGTTTTGTCGGTTTCTTAAGGTGGAGTGAGTGATGAGTAAATTACGGGTTGGTGTTATTTTTGGCGGTAAGTCAACGGAGCACGAAGTTTCATTGCAATCAGCGAAAAACATTATCAATGGTCTCGACCGCAATAAGTTTGATGTATGCCTTATTGGGATTAATAAACAAGGGCATTGGCATGAATATGATGAAGCGAATTTTTTAGTTCATGCGAACGATCCTTCTAAAATTGCATTGAATACACCTAAACGCAGTATAGCTATCATCCCAGGTAAAACGACACAGCAATTTATTTCACTCGAAGATGCTCAGCCACTTCCGCAAATCGATGTTATTTTCCCTATCGTTCATGGCAATTTAGGTGAAGATGGCTCGTTACAAGGGCTATTACGTATGGCTAATTTGCCTTTTGTTGGCCCTGGCGTTTTAGGCTCATCAGCCTGTATGGATAAAGATGTCACTAAGCGTTTGTTACGTGATGCAGGTTTGCAGATTGCACCCTTTATAACTTTACTGACTGCCGATCGTGAAACTGTTACCTATGATGAAACAGTTAAACAATTAGGGCTACCTTTATTTATTAAACCAGCGAATCAAGGCTCTTCTGTCGGTATCAGTAAAGTCACTAATGAGTCAGAATTTAAAGCAGCTCTTGATTTTGCATTCTTATTTGATGTGAAAGTGCTTATTGAAAGTGCGGTGAAAGGGCGCGAAATAGAATGTGCAGTATTGGGCAATGAGCAGCCGTTGGCTAGCCCTTGTGGTGAAATAGTCCTGCATGACAGTTTCTATGCATATCATACAAAATACATCGATGAGAACGGCGCTTCTGTCGTCGCACCAGCCGATTTAACGGTAGATGTAAGTCATAAAATAAGGGAAATTGCACTACAGGCTTATCGCGCCTTAAATTGCTGTGGTATGTCTCGAGTAGATGTGTTTTTGACAGAAGATAACCAAATTGTTATTAATGAAATTAATACATTGCCTGGTTTTACCAATATTAGTATGTACCCAAAATTGTGGCAGCAAGGCGGGATGACTTATCAAGAGCTGATCAGTCGATTAATCGAACTTGGTATTGAAAAATATCAACAAAGTGCTGCCCTAAAAACCGCTTGCGATGCTTAATTAAAGATTGATTTGGCTGAGACAGACTTTGCTCAGCCAAATTGGTTAATCAGCACAAGTCGGTTGCCAGTCTTTAGGTAAGGTGATGGGTTGCTGTTTCAGCCAATCAATAATGAATGGCAGTGCATATGGGGTATAACCTTCACGACCTGAATAGAGAAAATAGGCTTTTTTCCACCATGGCCATTGGCTATCGAGTTGGTAATTAAAAAGCGATGCGTTAAGCAGCCCGTGAGTGCTATTTTTCACTACCACAACGGTACTATTAGGCTTATCTGCCAATAGTTTTTCATAGCGACATGCATCGGCTTGTGCATTAACATTGAGATCATCTTTTCCCCATATGGCAAGCATACGACCATTCATTTTAGGAATATCTTGTGATGCATCGCTTAAAAAGCTTCGATCAACAAATTTGAAGCGCTCAAGGGACATATCAGGACTAGTTTTTGGGTCGTGGCTACCATTGACACCAAAAATAGCATCATAAGATTGCAGCTGTTTTGTGACTTGTCGGTCAATTTTAGATTTTTCTATGCCTTCTTGAGCGAGTCGAATGCGGTGATAAAAGGCACCTTGATCGCGCCAGTTGACGGCTCCGCCAACAATCACTGAAAAATCAGGTGAGCTTTGTGACGCAGCAATGGGGATCACCCATCCGGCCTGAGAAAAGCCAAAATAGCCAATAGAAATTGAAGGCGATGGGTATTTTTCACGTAACAGCGTTAAAGCCGTTTTTGCTTCATCAGCACGACCAGCCATTGTTTGATCGAGCCAATTACCTTGACTCTCACCAATACCCGCTTTATCCCAACTGAACACGGCAATACCGTTATCAGCGAACGTATTAATTAACGGCAAATAACCTGAATTTGAAAAGCGGTCTTGTGAACCATCACCATGAACAAATATCGCGATTGCAGTCGGTTGGCCTGAGCTTGGTAGTACAAGTGTGCCAGATAATAAATTACCGTCTGCTTTAAAACTAATGTCAGTTACTTGGTTTTTATCTAAATCAAAATCATCGAATCGTCCAGTAAAGACAACAGCTGCAATGATGATGAAAAGAGGCAATAGTATATACAATAGCTTACGTTTATATTTCATACAAAAACCACTCAAATAATTAGACTAAATAGTCTAATTATTGTTTGGAATGATTGCAATCAGCTTACTTGATATTTTTTATATAGGTTACCTAGGCCTATTTGCACCAGACATAATTGATATAGCGGAACATGGGTTCGAAACCGAATTTCTTGTACAGATCAAAACCTGCTTCAGATGCATCCAAGAAACAATGCTCAACACCTTGTTGGCGACAGAATGCCAATGCATATGCAATGAGCTGGGAAGCATAGCCATTACCTTGATGAGAAGGTGCAGTGCCGATATCGTCGAAACGAGCCAATGTTCCTTCAATAGTTACTGTCATTGAAGTCGCTGGGGAGCCGTTAACCAGTAGCACTAAATGGAACTGTGGTGCGCCTTGTAGCAATGCATCTTCATGATAACGAACATACTCGTTAATGACTTGATCATGCTCTTCAGAGAGATAAAAGGCAGAAACGAGTGGTTTAGCCCATAACGAAAGGTCATGATTAGCAAATACAATATCAACCTGATTCTCAGGGAGCTTAACTGGACGTTGTTTATCGAGTGATAAAGCCATGGCAGTTGTTACGCTGTCACGTTTATATCCTAAAGAAAGTGCTTCCGTAACGACCTCGGGTAGCATTTCTTCAGGTATAACTAATGTATGGTTTTTCTTTTGTGCAACAAATAGGCTATGCGCTTGTTTAAATGCCTGAATTGATGACTCAGGCTGGAGGTAGATAAAGTTAAATACGGGCGAATTTAATGGTGTAAGGTAACAAATTGTATGTTGTTCGATCTGGATGCTGTGTTCACAAATCGATGTCCAAAATGTTTTTTCGATGGACTGATAATGCCTTAAATAGTAGAGCGGTATATTCATGTCTCAGTTACCTGACGCAAAGCGAGTTAATCGATATGGGCGAAGTGCCGCCTGTTCCGTACCATGTATTATTTCCTCTTGCGCCAAATGACAGATCAATGGTGCAAGGGTGATAGCTGCGTGCATACTTATAATATATAAACCACTAAAATCAGCAACTTTACCAACAATTGGCATCTCATCTTGTGGCATAGGTCGCATTCCAATGTAAGCGTTTTCTAGACTTAGTGTACTGGTAGCTATAAATGAATTTTGGATCACAGATAGGGCATTTTGTGCGATATTTATTGCGCTGTGCTCAGGTTGTTCATCAATATAATCTTCCGCACATAGCGTATTTCCATCCAATGTTGGCCTAACTTCCATTTCGGGTGTAGAAATAATGTGCTTCATAGCTGGCGTTGCTGCACTGTCATGGAAATGGACAATAATTGACGGTGATGGTGAGATAGGAAGGTTCATCTGTAGGGCGATGAACAGTTCAATAGCACCAACACCTGCTGTCACGATGGTTTGATCTGCATATAAATTACCCGATGACGTTGTGACACCAACAATCTTATTATCTTCATGCAATAATTGCTGTACATGAGTGTTTGGTAAATAATTAACACCTTGACGAATAGCGAGATCAAGCAATGTATTTGTGACGTAAACAGGGTCAACACAACCTTCGTCCACACTAAAAGCAGCAAGTTCAGGCAAAACTCGTAAGTTAGGTTCAATAGCCTGTAATTGTGTTTGGGTGAGAGCTTCAATATTAAAACCTGTTTCATTGTGAGATTCTATAAATTGACGTGTTGCATCAGTGCTAGTTTGCCAACTAATCGCACCACACCAATTCACCTTGAGCTCACCTTGGGTTAATTTATCGAGAGAACGCCATTCACTCAGTGCTTGCTTTCTGAATTGGCTGTAGCCATTAGGGCGACCATAGGAAACATTGAGCCAAGCAAATGCATGTTGAGTCACACCCAGTGCCGCATCCGATTTATCGATGAGTGTAATTTTTCCGGTATAGCTACGGGATAAGTACCAAGCAAGAGTGGTTCCAACAATTCCTGCGCCTATAATGATGATGTTCTTGTTTTTGTGTTGAGTCATTGTGTACCAAAGGTTGTTGAATATAATGGTTGAGATAAGATTATTGGAAGCAAAATAAATAGAATAGTCAGTTTGTTGTTATATATACAATATTATACTCAAAATGAATATAAGTATTCTAATGATTCATATGTATCAGCATTGGTGTATGAAAATAGGTAGTCTATCGTTTTTGATGGGCTATTTGTATTTTAGGGGACTACCGAAAATACTCAATATGAGCATACTAAAGTAATATTAATGGCATTAGTAAATAGCAATCATTGATGCTCATTTGGTAGATGACCTAGCTGATATTATTAGAACTTACTGTATCCGAATCAGCTGTCGAGAGCATGAACCTGAAGATTTTGGAGCAACATACATTGTTTTGGAGTCTCCATTGACACCTATCGTCACTTGCCAATTGTCTCTTTGACTAATTTGGCAATGAAAAAGCCCGTTGCTGTACCAGATTTCATCATTAGCAGTGATAATTCTGACTCCCCACTGAAATTGGTCGTGTGTCATGAACACAAAATGTTCTACATTAGGTAATACTTGTCTAACTTTAAGGTTATAAAATTCTTTTGTTGAAGGCACTCCTATATCGTCAGAACTACGTATTAGCCTAAATAATTTTAAATCTTCATTCCAAAAATTCTCTATTGTTATAATACCTAACGGTAGGTAATTCATAATATGACTCCCTCATTTAGTTTTAAGCAATAGGAAAGTTAATTTATTTGAAGAGAGTAAACAACGTTATTAAATAGTAATTAATGTGGTTAACAGTTAACTTAAAATATATTAATTTGTGCAATTTAAACCTAAAAACCATCTGTTATTAAACCGATGGTTTTTAGGCGGCGTGTCAAACTCTGACTAATTTAGTCACAAAAGCAATGACAACTAGTAATCCTGCTATCATTAGTAAAGCAGTGGCTAACGTGAATTGAAAAGCAACAAAGCCAATCGCCGCTGGACCCGCGAGGATCCCAAGGTAACCCAATGTAGAAACGGCAGGTACAGCTAACGCTTCTGGCATGGTATTTTGTTTACCTATTGCTGAAAACATCACAGGAACAATGTTTGAACAACCTGCACCAACCAATGCATAGCCTAAGATCGCAATCGTTAAATAAGGTGATAATACAGCAATAATAAAACCAACGCAGGCTAATAACCCCCCCAAAAAGACCACTCGAGCAGAACCAACACGCATCACAATTTTATCGCCAGTTAGGCGGCCAATGGTCATTGTCGTGGCGAAGGCAGCAAATCCCAAACCTCCAAGTGATTCTTTTAAGCCGTGGTGTTCAATTAAAAAGACCGCGCTCCAATCAAGAACAGTTCCTTCGGCAAGAAAAACTGCAAAACAAATAATACCGATAATTAAAACGATACCTTTTGGAAGAGCAAGTAGAGGGCCTGTTGGTGCATGAGCGTATTTTAAAAAACCTTTAAAACTAATTAAGAGTAGAAAGAGGGAGATCAATGAAATGATCGTTGCGGCAGCAATAGGGGGGATACCAATGAGTAATATTGCGCTCATAGCACCCGCACCAGCAATGCCTCCGACACTATAGAACCCATGAAAGCCAGACATGATCGGTTTATCTGAGGCTTTATCGACAATAACAGCTTGTATATTCATGGCACAGTCAGTCAGCCCAATGCCGATACCAAAGAGCAATAAACCTGCTATGAGCATACTGACATGTGAAATAGCGGGTAAAAGTGGCAAGATAAGACAGAAACCAATAGTCGATGCAACCATCAATCGGCGGCAACCGAACTTAGCGGCAAGTGCTCCAGTTAAAGGCATCGCGATTAACGCGCCAACACCAAAGCACAATAGTAATAGACCAAGCATAGCGTCATTTGCACCAGTATTGGTTTTCACAAAAGGAACCAATGCTGCCCATGAAGCTGTTGCGAAACCAGCAATGAAGAAAATTATTCGCGTTGCCACTTGCTCTTTTTTAGCGGGTGGCATTGCTGGTGATGTTGCTAATAGTTCAGAAGATAGAGTCATTTTATCAATATATTTTGTAATACTCGTCATACTTCAAGTTATAGTGCCTTTAGTTAAGACATAGTGGATACACAGGTTAGTAACTCACTACCGCACCTTGAAATAAATAGAGTAGAGTGATTAAATTATCCATGATTAAGGATATCTAAAACGTGTCCATGCAAAATAGGGCATCCAGTGGCTAGTATAGCGCCACCTTTTTCAGCTCGATTGCCATCAAGTGTTGTGACGCAGCCCCCCGCTTGTTCAATAATAGGGATTAAAGGAACGATATCATAGGGTTCTAGTGCGAAATCGAAACAGATATCAATTCGTCCTGCCGCCAGCATCGCCATGGCGTAGCATTCACCACCATAACGTGTCATTAACACTCTTTTTGTGAGTGCAGTAAAGTGAATATTTTTGTGACTGTCGATAGGTTCGGGGGAGTTAGTATGCAAAATGGCTTGCTCAAGAGTGACGTTTTTACGAGTTTGCAATTGAAAATGGCCATGATGGCTACTTGTCCAACTTCCTGAATCATCAGCCCAAAAACGTTCGCCAATATAAGGCTGACTCATCATACCCATTGTTGCTTTACCATCAACAGTTAACCCAATTAGATTTGCCCAAAGCGGTAATCCACATAAAAAAGGGCGAGTACCATCAATAGGATCTAATACCCATTGAATAGGACTATCACCGGTTATGCCATATTCTTCACCCATAATAGAATGTTCTGGATACATTTTTGTGATGTGTTCACGCATTAATTTTTCAGCCAATTTATCCGCTTGTGTTACAGGATCAAATTGATAATCTGCTTTAGGTTTGTTTTCTAAAACGGTCAGTTCATGAGTTCGGTAGTGTTCTAGTGATGCTTTACCTGCAATATTAGCGAGCTCATGCAGAAAAAAGCTATCTACCAGTGATTGTCGTGACATAGGAAGATCCTTATTGAATGTAGGGTACCAATTAATTTGACATCTTTTCTTGCTCGACTATGATGTTTTTAGTTTAGCTATAGGATGATTTTATGCTCGATTATGCCGCTTTTCCAGATCAAAGACAAAAAAAAATACGTCAGCTCCTAAAAGATGATGGACGGGTGATTTGCACTGTTCTTGCCCGAGAAATGGATGTTTCAGAGCACACAATTCGCCGTGATTTAAATGAATTAGCGGAAGAGGGGGTTTGTAAGCGAGTACATGGTGGAGCTGTTAGCGTGCTTGAGGCATCAGGAACATTCGAGCAAAGAATCGGGCAAAATCAAGCGGAAAAAATCAAAATCGCGCATAAATGTGCAAGTTTGATCAAAAGTAGTACATGTATTTTTCTTGATTCAGGCTCTACTAACCTTGAGATTGCACGCTGCATTTCAGAAGAGCTGAAGATCACAGCGGTTACAAATTCACCCTCAATTGCAGTTGAATTGATGAAAAAACCACTTTGTGAGGTGATTATTATTGGTGGTAAGGTGAATACACAAATTGGTGCGAGTGTTGGTAATAGTTCAACACATCAAGTACGACAGATATATTTTGACCAGTGTTTTATAGGTGGTTGCGCTCTAGATCCACAAATAGGGGTAACCATTTTTGATTATGAAGAAGCTGAATTTAAAAAAGCACTTATTGAGCAAAGTAATCACATTATTATGGGGGTTACTGCAGACAAATTACCGGGTGCTGCAAGGTATGTCGTTGCTAGCTGTCAACAAATATCGACTTTGGTGATGAACAAGAAAATATCAATTGATTTACATCAGTTGTTAGTACAGATGGACATACAGATTTTGTTTGCGTAATAGCACTAAAAAACGGCACGGCGATGGTTTGCTGTGCCGGAGATGTTGCTTTTATAATAGGACAATTGACTTGTGATACTTCAAATAGCCGTGTTTTGGCTTAACGACAGTCTAAATACTTAAGATATATATTTTTAAAAGTCCCAAGTGCTGACAACAGAAATTGAACAATAAAATAATAATATGTGGTAACGAGTATGCAAAATTCAGCACACGTATTTAGAGTATATGATTTTAAAACTAGTTAAATCTTAAATTTACTTACAGTTCTGTTTTATTTTAACGTAGTATCACTTATATGGAGTAAAAGCATTTTTGGCGTATATAGAAATAATGTTTTTTCGATACAATGTTATTGTAGGAAAATAACAATAATTAATGGTTAAAAAGATGAAAATATTCTCTATTGCTTTAATTTTAATGACATTTTCTTTGTCTGTGTTTGCAGGCAATGCGCTTGAATTGCAAAGTTTTTATAGTAAATCAGGAAAAGAAATTCATTATTACATCATTAAGAAAAATATACAGTCATCCAATAATTTATTAGTACTAATTCAAGGTTCTGATTGTCAAAGTGTCGTCAACAACGATAGTATGATAAAAAATTTTGGAGCTGCATTTCCCGAAAATGATATTTTATTAGTAGAAAAAACAGGTCTTAATAGCCAAATTGGTAAGGATGGTAAAGAAGTTTCTGCTGAAGATTGTCCTATTGCTTATATGAAAAATGATTCTCCGCTTGAACGAGCTGAAAATTATTTAACCTTGATCGAATACCTTAAAAATAATTATCAGAATATTGTAATTATTGGAGGCAGTGAAGGGGCTGTGGTGACGAATTTAATCATATCTAAAACGGAGCAAATACAAGCCTCTATTTCATTGAATATGGGGGGGCAGTTTTTCATCAATGATGTGATATACAGTATTGAAAAAAGAACCCCCGCAGCAGAAGTGCCTCAATATATTGAAGGTTTTAAACAGTTCGCCAAAGAAGTTGTGCAAAATAAACTTGATGAAGGCCAATTCCCCAGTGAGCATGGCGGTAAATGGTGGCGAGAAATGCTAACCATCAATAATCAAAACCTACTCCGTTCAGTGAAAACACCACATTTAGTGATCCAAACCATGGATGATACGAATGTTGATCCTCACAGCGTAGTCAGTATGATGCGAAAAATGAATAATCAGCAGGTTTATTTTAAGACTTATGAAGGCTTAGACCACTTCTTTATTGATAAAAAAGGTCAGGGGCAAACTGAATTAATCGTTAAAGATATTCAAATTTGGTATCAAATGGTGGGTAATAAATAGTTGAGTTAAGCCTCCATCAAAGTGATTATTGATGGAGGTTTAAGATTAATTGTGAGCGATCAGCTCAAAGCGTTTGCTTATACTCCAATGAGCCTGTTTAGGTTTAAAACTAACACCGCCTATCCAACGAGTTTCTTTAATATAATCTCGTGCATAAACATCCCCATTCAATATTTTTTCACCTATCGGACTGAGTCTTAATGGCCGCTCTACCAAGGGTAATTGAGGTTGTGTTTCTATTAACAAGGGGGTGGATGAAGTGATTAATGGACGCATTAGCTGATAGAACATTAAATCGCCTAAAAATGGCAATGGTTCTCTCTCATGTGTCAGTGCTTTGAATATTTGTTCGAGGCTCGCACTTTGTTTTTCTTGAATATAAGTTAAGGTCAGTTTCTCTGTAAGTGAAAGCCCTGTGGAACTATTAGGATATTCCAGCAACATTCGTTTCAATGCAGCACCTAAATGAGGTAAGCCAGTAAAGCATTGTTGGGCCATTTGTACCAACTGATGCGGTGTTTGTTGCGTAAATGCCTGCCAAACCTGTTTTGCTATAGCGATTTCTGAGGACATAATGGGGCGTCGTTGAGACCAGAGCCACGCTAAAACATCGGGTGAGAGCTGCCCTAAACCAACAAATCGTTCAACACCAGGAATACTGGCAACGTCAATCAGCTCCAATTTTTTTGGTAATTTGTCCAAACTGGAAAGAAATCGAACTAGAAACAATTGATCATAGGGATCTGCCTCACACCAAATAACGATACGTTGTTGGTCAGATAATGTCTTTAAGGCTTGGTATTCTTGATCGAATTGTTGTACGACAGAGGTTAACGGCAAGTTAAAGGTTTCACTGAGATACTGAGTACGTAACGACTTATATTCATTAAAAACAATATCAGGAACGGGCCCCATGCAAAACGGGTCGGTAAATGCGATAAATTGCCCTGAGAAGCCTGCAATACGTAAATTATGTTCAATATCATGTCCACAGCGCCAATGTATAGTTAAATGTTCATGGTCTGCGATGAAACTCGGATTTTGTGCGGAAAATGTGAGTGTATCGACATGAGATTTTAATTTAGGCCAATTCGTAAATCCTAAATCGACAGCAATTAACCATTGAGCTGATGCTAGATTAATAGCAGCACTTGGGTTGAGTTGTTTTAATTTTTCAACCTTTTCTGGAGCGAGCCCTGACTTCATTTGTTGCAGAAGCCTTTTGGCTTGCTTACGAAAAAAAGCAAGGTTAATGAGACCATTACCCATCGGGGATTGAGACATACGAACTCCTTATTTACCTTAATCCGCTTTCAGGTGGGGTCGTATTTTAAATAAGAATGAGTTGTTTCCCTGAGCCGTGCTCTTTCCGCGGATGGAGGCATGGGTATGCACGCGGACAATATAAATAAAAGCGGATTAACAATCAACAAGTACTGGTTATAGCACGCATGGATAACTTAAAATTAGCGATCCCTTTATTATCAGTTTTTATTTGTTATTATCGTGATTTATTAGGGAGAAAGATGAAATTTATCGTTTATATTGCAACTAGCCTTGATGGTTATATTGCTGATAAAAATGGCAATATTGACTGGTTAACCAATATTGATAACCCTGATGGTTCTGATTTTGGTTACGCTGAATTTATGGCTAATATTGATGCTGTTATCATGGGAAAAATACCTTTGAAACGGTTTTAGGGTTTGGTGGTGATTGGCCGTTTGATAAACCTGTATTTGTATTGAGTCAATCATTATCACAGTTACCAGGCTCACTCCCTGAATCGGTAAGATTATTACAGGGAACGCCTCAGCAAATTGAAATTGCGCTTAAAGCTTATAACTTTCAAAGGGTTTATATTGATGGTGGCAAAACAATACAGGCCTTTTTAGCCGCGAATAAAGTTGATGAACTTATCTTGACTCGAGTGCCCGTCTTATTAGGTGATGGTGTGCCGTTATTTAACCAAAATGGCATTAAGTGTAATTACCGTCATGTTAAAACCACTATTTATCTCGATACACTGGTGAAATCGCATTATATAAAGGCTGACTAACAATCTCAATATCACTAGATCACGAAGTAAAGAAGCTAACACAGTGGATATATTTGGATTTATTTTAACGTTATTACCTATCGTTATCTCTCCAGGGGCAAGTTTTGCGATCGCCCTTAATAGCACCTTGAATAGCGGGTTTCGTGGTCTTATTGTGCCTATTGTAGGTACAGGATTGGGGATCTTAACTCATGGCTTATTAGTTGGGCTAGGGGTGACAAAAGTCATTGTTTCTTCCCCTTGGCTATTTAAATTGATTGGTATTTTAGGAACAATTTACTTAGTTTATCTGTCTGTGATGCTAATTTATTCAGGAATGAAAGCATCTAAGCAATCTTTTGGTAAACAGGTGAAAACTGTCACTATAAAAGATGCTTATTTGGCAAACCTACTTAACCTAAAAGCGATTATCCTTTATCTAGTTGTTGTCACTAATTTTGCCGGTACTAACCCAACGCTATTTGATTTTCTATTCCTATCAATCCTTCATATTATCATGATGGCACTTTGGCTGGTATTGTCATGCTGTCTATTAATATTGACATCAACAAAAGTCGATATCGTGAAACTAAAAAAATTCATTAATATTGGTGGTGGAATATCGCTGTTAATTATGACAATAGCCCCTCACTTATTTATTCTACAATAAAGCAATGATATTGAAACAATGGGGTAAAGCCTAATTTTTTATAAATAGATAGTCCATCACTCGATGCTTCTAAAAAGCAAGATTCAACACCTTTCTGCTGACATTCTTTTAACGCATATTTTATCAGATGCGTTGCCAATCCTTTCCGTTGGTATTGGGTGTCTGTACCGATATCATCCAAACGTGCCATTTTGTCATTTAAAGTCAGTGTTAGTGAGCAGACAGGCTGAACGTCCTTTAATAATACATAATGTTGTAGCTGAACATTTCGATCCAATGCTCTTTGGTGATAGCGAATATATTCATTAATCACGGTTAAATCTTCTTCTGTATCATCACTTGGTACGCCAAAAGCACTGTTCAAGGGCTGTGCCCAATCCGTTAAACGCTGACTACATTTTACGATTGTGTATCCTTCGGGGAGGGTACTATCCGCACTTTTTGTAAGTTCTGCTTTAGTTAACATCATCGCTGTCGTTTCTCCATCACTTGGGTATTGACGCTCAATAATGAAGGGCATGACGTGTGGTAAAATATTTTCATGAACCACCAGTACATAAGGTTTGTTCCTTATCGCAAACTGATGATTGGCTGCCGTAAAATCAGCAATTTCAGTGTCTGCATGCAAATAAATAAAACTAAAAGCAGGGATTGGTAACTCAGAAAAATAAGCGGTTGTTGCCTTACCAAATTGCATAGTCTCTTGGCAGATAGCCGACCAAAAATGTTGTTCCTGCTGATAGAAGTTTATTTCGTTGTTATTCATTGTATTTACTCTAAAAAATCAATATGGCGCTAGTGTATAAAAAACCGACTATTGTTAATAGTGTTACTTAAATAGAGAGCATTTTCGAACCATTATGGTGCTAATTCTGTACAGATTATCTTATTAATACTATACTCCCCCTATGTATATTATCGGTGCTAACTATCATGCCTCATTCTCCTAAAGAAAAAAAAGCTGTTTTGACTCGAGTCAGAAAACTAAAAGGTCAGTTACAGGCTCTGGAAACCGCATTAGAGGATGAAGTGGAATGTGGCGCTGTCTTGCAACAAATTGCTGCTATTCGAGGTGCAGTGAATGGCTTAATGGCTGGGGTGCTAGAAAGCCATTTACGCGAAGGGTTGCAAGAGTCTGCAACAACACAAGTCCAGAAAGAATCTGTTGATGATGCTATTTCACTTATTCGCACATACCTGCGTTAATAATAAAAAGGGTTAATTATGAAATCACGTGCAGCGGTGGCATTTGGCCCCGGAGAACCACTGAAAATTGTTGAAATTGATGTGATGCCACCTCAAGCGGGTGAGGTACTTGTCAAGATCAGCCACACAGGGGTTTGCCATACTGACGCTTTTACATTATCAGGGGAAGATCCTGAAGGGTTATTTCCCGTTGTTTTAGGCCATGAAGGTGCGGGTGTTGTGGTCGAAGTTGGCGAAGGGGTAACTAGCGTGAAACCTGGCGATCATGTTATTCCTCTATATACTGCTGAATGTGGTGAGTGCTTGTTCTGTAAATCAGGCAAAACTAATCTATGTGTTTCAGTGCGTGCAACGCAAGGGAAAGGTGTGATGCCTGATGGCACAACACGTTTTTCTTATAATGGCCAGCCGCTATATCACTATATGGGATGTTCAACGTTTAGCGAATATACGGTTGTCGCTGAAGTTTCATTAGCAAAAATTAATCCAGATGCTAATCACCAAGAGGTATGCCTATTAGGTTGTGGTGTGACTACAGGTATTGGTGCCGTTCATAATACTGCTAAAGTACAGGAAGGCGATTCAGTGGCGGTCTTTGGACTTGGTGGCATTGGTTTAGCGGTCATTCAAGGTGCAAGGCAAGCTAAAGCAGGGCGTATTTTTGCTATCGATACTAACCCAACAAAATTTGAATTAGCTCGTCAATTTGGAGCTACGGATTGTTTAAACCCTAACGATTTTGATAAGCCTATTCAGCAAGTGATCATTGAAATGACTGAATGGGGGGTTGACCATACCTTTGAGTGTATTGGTAATGTGAACGTAATGAGAGCCGCATTAGAAAGTGCGCATCGTGGTTGGGGTCAATCAATCATCATTGGTGTGGCGGGAGCAGGGCAAGAAATATCGACTCGGCCATTCCAGTTAGTCACAGGGCGCTCATGGCGAGGTACTGCTTTTGGTGGTGTGAAAGGTCGTAGTCAGCTTCCTAGTATGGTTGAAGATGCCATGAAAGGTGATATCGAACTTAAACCTTTTGTTACGCACACGTTACCTTTAGATAGCATTAATGAGGCTTTTGATTTAATGCATGAAGGCAAATCAATCCGTACAGTTATCCATTACGATTAATTTTAAAAGCCCAAATTATTGGGCTTTTAGGTGTTGACGAAGCGGGATAAAAGCGTGGTTTTCCCCGCTTCGTGTTATCAGCTGAAAATCAATAAATTGATTTTCCTCGTTTATTTCAAAAACCTTAACGATCGCAGACAAACAAAATACGTTTGTCAGCAGTCTGAAAGTCCAAATTATTGGGTTTTCATGATTTAAATTTCTATTTGGAGTCTGCATACATGGAAAGAATTGAACGCCATGCTTGTTTCGGCGGTTGGCAAGATATTTATCAACATCACTCAGCGGTTTTAAATTGTACAATGAAGTTTGCCGCTTATTTACCTTCTGATGTAACAGATAAACAATATCCGGTTATTTATTGGCTTTCAGGGTTAACTTGTAACGAGCAAAATTTTATTACTAAAGCAGGTGCTCAGCAATTTGCGTCTGAACATGGCGTTATTATTATTGCGCCTGATACCAGCCCTCGAGGGGAGCAAGTCGCTGATGACGATGCGTATGATCTTGGTCAAGGTGCCGGTTTTTATCTCAATGCGTTAATGACACCTTGGCAAGGCCATTACAATATGTATGACTATATTGTTGATGAATTACCTGCATTGGTTGAGGCCCATTTACCTGCAAATGATAAGAGAGCAATTTGTGGTCATTCAATGGGGGGACATGGTGCATTGATGATCGGGTTGCGTAATCCAGAGCGTTATAGCAGTATCTCTGCGTTTGCGCCTATCGTGGCACCAACACAGGTTCCTTGGGGGCAAAAGGCATTTGCTGCGTATTTAGGGGAAGATAAGTCACTTTGGTCTCGTTATGATACTGTTAGTTTATTAAATGAAATACAAGTGACGCAACCTATGTTAGTTGACATAGGTACCAGTGATCCCTTTTATAAAGATCAGTTAAAACCTGAATTATTTGCTGAAGTGTGCCAACGAAAACGTCATGATCACACCTTAAACTTACGTGATGGTTACGATCACAGCTATTATTTCATTGCCAGTTTTATTGGTGAACATATTGCATTTCATGCACAATATCTGAAAAGTTGAATGACAGGATTTATTATGAACAACGTACCCGATACGATTACCTTTTTTGAGCGCTTGCTGCCACTGGTCACTTCTGGCGAAAAAGTGATCACAATTCGCGATAAAAGTGAAAGCTATTATGTACCGGGTACGGTTGTGAAAGTTTTTGCTCTAGAAACAGGGAAGTTCTATACCAATATTGAAATCCTTTCTGTTGAAGCTATTTGTTATGATGACATTTCGGATTACCATGCGGAGCAAGAAGCAATGACGCTTGATACATTAAAAACACTGATCCGTGAAATCTATCCGACTGAACAATCTTTATTTGTGATCCATTATCGCTTACTCAAAGACTTAACCTAAATAAACGGATTTAGCCAGTTTTATAAACGCTTTGGTTGCTGGTGAGATGTCACTTTCATTGATGACAGCAAAGGCAACCGTACGAGTGACTTTAGGACTAAGTGGTTTTATCACAATATTATTTGAGTTAGGGGGGATGGCCAACTGAGCGACAATGGATACAGCATCTCCCCGACTGACTAATGCAAAAGTACTGAGCAATTGTCGAGTTCGAAATTGAACTTTAGGCATGAGTTTTTGTGCATGAAAAAGATCCATAACTGTTTTACCCGATCCAGCTTCTGTGAGGTTAAAAGGATATTGACATAATTCTTTGAGGTTAATTGAATCTTTTTCTGCTAAAGGGTGCCCCAGAGGGAGTATTGCCACCATTTGATCTTCTATTGCTTTAAAGGTCTCAAACCGTTCGTCAGGTAAGATCACAAATCCAACATCAACTCGCTTTTCTAATAGCCAACGCGTAACACTTTCATCATCCCCTTCATCTACGATGATATTAATCAAAGGGCATTGCTGACGAAATTTTTTCAGTAATGGCGGTAAAATACCTGAAGACGACCCTGGGCCAAATGAACCAATACGTAAAACGCCTTTTTTTAGCCCATTTGCGGCTTGCGCTTCCTGTTTCATCGATTCATGAATATTCAACATGTGTTGAGCCTTGGCCAATAATATCTCACCAATTTCTGTCACTGTGATTTGGTTTTGCTCCCGCGTAAATAAAGACACATTTAGGTCGTTCTCAAGTGCTTTTATCGCGTGAGAAACTGCAGATTGAGAGATATTCAATTGCATTGCTGCAAGGGTGAAGCTTTTTAATTCTGCGACTAGGGTGAAGATTTCAAGTTGGGTGAGGGTCATGAGTATTGACTCATTTGTCTATGAAGATGAATAAGTAATAACTTATCTATTGTTATCTGTCTAGTCGTTGTTAGTTTTTAACAGAACTGTTCAATAAGGAATTTTATGGCCAATAGTCGTGTCATGCGCTCAACGCTGTCAGTGAATTACACTTTTATTCAATTAACATTAGTATCAGTATTATGGGGTGGGACCTTTATTGCTGGGCGATATATTCAATCTGAAATCCCCCCATTACTTTCAGCGACTATTCGTTTTATTTTAGCGTCCGCTGCGTTAGTTTTTGTTTTAAGCTGTAGCAAAATAGGTTGGAAAAGGGTGTCTTTCAAACAATTTATGCAGATTGCTATTTTAGGTTTATCAGGAGTTTTTGTTTATCAATTATTATTTTTTTATGGATTACAAATCATTCCAGCCTCACGGGCTGCTCTGTTGGTAGCGATTAACCCTGCCATGATTGCATTGATATCATTTTTAATTTGGCGTGAAAAAATTTCTATCAGCAAAAGTATTGGCATTATTTTATGCGTATTGGGTGCGTTTATTTTGTTATCAGATAAAACATCTAGCATAGAAGGTTTTATGACTAATAAAGGTGATATGGCTATTTTAGGCTGTGTGATTAGCTGGGGGATCTATACTGTTGCAGGTAAACATGTGATTCGGCAAATTGGTGCATTGCATACGGTCACTTATGCCATCCTTTTTGGAACGCTATTGTTGATAATTTGCATGGTATTCTCTGATGGATTAACCCGAGTCAATATCTCAAAACTTAATATGGCCGATCTTGTGAGTTTAAGTTATTTAGGAATATTAGGATCTGCGGTAGCATACGTTTGGTACTATCAAGGCGTTGATAAAATTGGTGCTGCTAATGCGGGGGCATTTATTGCGTTAAATCCATTAACCGCAGTGATTGCAGGGAGCTTATTATTGGATGAAAAAATCAGTGCCATGGTGTTGTTTGGTGGAGGTTTAATTATTGTTGGGATCTTGATTGCGAATAAACGCATTAAGACACTTAGTTAATGACAGCGAATAAACCTTACGGGCAGGATAGGGTTTATTCACTTAATCATTTATTACAGCGTCTTACTCATAATAAACTCAAGAGTTTGTTGGGTCTTACTGGTAAACATCACTTCTTTGACTTTTTGCATGCCATTAGCTTGATAGAAGCCAAGAGCAGCAGTATTTTGGGCTAAGACATCTAGCCATAAAAGCGAGTCATTGTGTTGTTTTGCTAAGGCTTCTATCTGACCAAATACTGTTTTACCCATCCCTTTACCTTTTGCATCGGGTAAAAAATAGATTTTATTCAATTGTGTGCCGTAGATAGACTCATCAGGGATCTGCGCATGGTAAGTGAGTTTTACTAAACCAATAGGTTGAGGGTTGTTAATCACAAACCATTCTACATTGGATTTTTGTATATCTGCACTGATCCGTTGAGGAGAGTATTCTTCATCAAGATAATTGGCCAATTCTTCAGCATCCAGCCACAGTTTAGCAAAATGATGACGATAGCTTTCTACTCCTATATTGCGGAGTAGTTGAAGATCTCGTTCCGTTGCTTTTATAAGGGATACATTCATAAAGAGCAGCCTTGTAGTGTGTTGTTATAAATTAATGATGGCTAACATTTCTTCACCATCTTCATCTAAGCCTGTTTCTATGAAACCAAATGATGAATAGAACGATTTAGCAATATGGTTATTGGGGTCGTAACAAATTTCAATTTCTTTTAATTGTTTATCTTGCTTAATTTCTGCTAAAGCGAGGTACATTGCTTGTCGGCCAATACCTTTGTGTTGATGATTTTTATCCACCATAAAACGCCAAATAGCGATTTTTTGGCTTGATACAGGTACCCACATAAAGAAACCGACAGGGAGATCCTTTAAATAAATAGCCCTAGCTGTATATTCGGGATTATAGGCAGCTTCAAGCATTGACCAAGTATTCGATGCAACAAAGTCCTCCTGATCATCAAAAACATCTAATAAAGAAACAGCCTCATAATTATCTTTTGTAATTTCACACAGATGAATGCTCATAGCCTCCCCCTTGAAGTATGACGAGTATATACAATTCAGCATAAGCTGCCTATGACGAGTGATATATAAAGCATTTTTGACGCGAATGCGAAAAGAAAAAGTAATAAATAATTTATTACTTTTTCTTACCTATTCTAATATTGATATATCAAAAAATTAATGTCAGTTTCATATGATAATCTCAAACTGAATTCCACTCTAAAATGGAATGTTGAATATTGTAGTTATAGATTTAAATAACAAAAGGCATGTCATTTTAGGTGAAATATAGTACCTTAAAATCACTTATTACGAGTATTTACAACTTTTATTACCTTCTAACTCAAACAGTCATAATGAGATATATATAACTCATTGTTATTAATATGATTATTTTTTATATCTCTGAGGTATTTAATTTTCACTTTGATTACAATTTTTACGGGTATTTAAATAATAAATTAACTTTGTATAATTATCGCATCAAAAGGAAGCCATAAGCATCAGTATTAAATGTCAGAGATGGAGACACTATATGCATATAGAAAAATTGAATTATTCTATCGCCAATAATGGTAAGTCCATCACAAAGATAGTTGGTGCATCCATGAAAAGAGCGAGAAGGGAAAAAGGATTGTCTGGATATGAAATAGCAGTCAGATTAAATATATCACAGCAACAAATCTCTAGATATGAAAGAGGGATTAATCATATCAGTGTTGATATGTTATTTAATTTCATGCTTGCATTAGATATTAGCTATGAAATTATACTGCAATATGTTTTGGAAGAAATGAAATCAAGTGATATGTATGTCTTAGATATTAACAATGCTAGTCAGGGTAATTTTTTAATTATCTAATTCTTCGTTGTTATTTAGCCCACATGTAAGAATAAACATAATATTCACATTGGATGTTATGTTTATTTTCTCACTGGAAAATAAAACGAAACAATATCCATTATTGTAATGGGTGTCTATTATCTTATTTTTATAGAGGCAGTTATGAATAAAAAAATTATTTTAGCAGCATTAATTTCTGGTGTAATGAGTTCATCTGTTTTAGCAGCAGGAAGTGGTACTGTAACTTTCCAAGGTGAAATTATTGATGCGCCATGCGGCATTAGTGCTGATACTGTAAATCAAATTGTACCTATGGGGAAAATCGCGAATGCTACGTTAGCGGACGGTGGTAAATCTACAGCTCAAAACTTTGATATTCAATTAGTTGATTGTGATGTCAGCACATTGAAAACGGTAGATGTTTCTTTTACTGGTGGTGCAATTGGTACTGATAGTGACATGCTGGCACTTCAAGGCTCAGCATCAGGCGCAGGTATTGTAGTGAAAGGCATGAATGGTGAAAAAGTTAAATTTGATGGCTCTGCGGTAACCAGCCAAAATCTGCAAGCAGGTCGTAATACACTGAATTTCTCTGCGTATTTGCAGGGGCTAAGTGGTGAAGATATTGTTCCAGGTGATTTTACAGCCGTATCTAATTTCTTATTAGAGTACAAATAAGACTTAATATTTAATTTTGAGAACAGGACTTCAGCATGAAAGAAAATATGTATTTTACCACCATGGCCTTCTTGATTTCTGGAGTCCTTTCATTTGCATATGCTGATGAAGGAACGGGACTATTAACTATGCAAGGAGAGATCACCGATGCAGCATGTGCAATTGCAACCGGCTCGCAAGAACAATCTATTGATTTAGGAACAGTTCCCATAAATTTAATTAAACAAGATGGCAAGGGCCCAGTGAAAAGTTTTTCGATTCATCTGATTAATTGCAATCTAATAAGATATAACAGTGAAAACCAATTATGGAATGCAATTGAATTCACTTTTGATGGCCCATCTGAAAATAATATTTTTTCAATTAATGGTGATGCTAGAGGAGTGGGGCTATCGCTAAGTAATCCAAATGATATTAATATTGTTCCCGGTAGGCCAGTATCGAAAATAGATATTATCCCACCATCAATGAGATTGGATTACCAAGTGAGATTAGTTTCGAATGCAAAGCCATTACACTCAGGGTTTTATCAATCAGCCATTCGATTCAAGCTTGAATATTATTAAAAATCATTGATGAAACTATTTAATTAGGGATGCTTATATGTCTTCATATAGATTGGTTTTCTATCGGCCAAATATTATTTATTTGTCTATTGCATTTGCTTTGAATATTTACGCTATAAATGTGACTGCTAGTAATAATATTGAATTTAACACTGATGTATTAGATGTTGAAGATAAAAAGAATATTAATTTAAATCATTTCTCTCGTGCTAATTTTATTATACCGGGTAGTTATTCGTTGACATTAAAAATTAATGGTGATGAGTTATCAGAAATTCCTGTTAAATTTATTGTGCCTTTACATGATCCTGAAGGAAGTGAGCCATGCCTTTCGCCAGAAGAAACGCAAAAGATAGGATTAACTGAAGAAGCTTTTAATACTCTGACATGGTGGAATGATAACCAATGTGTCGATCCTAATAGTTTATCTGGCATGTCAATTACAGGGGATTTATCGACATCATCTTTAAATGTGAGTGTTCCACAAGCTTATTTAGAATATACCGCACCTAACTGGGATCCGCCTTCTCGTTGGGATGACGGTGTTCCTGCAATCTTGCTAGATTACAATTTAAATGCGACAGCGAATCATTCCTATAACAATGGGAACGATGTTTATTCATTAAATGGTAATGGGCTTGTTGGTGCAAATACAGGTGCATGGCGTTGGCGCGCAGAGTGGCAAAGCCGTTTAAACCATAGCACCCAGTCACATGACAAAACCAATAAAGATTTTCGTTGGAACCGTTTTTATACCTATCGCGCCATTCCATCATTACAGTCAAAACTCACATTGGGTGAAGATTACCTACAATCTAATATTTTTGACAGCTTCCGTTTTATTGGCGGTAGCTTGCGTTCGGACATCAATATGATGCCGCCGACTTTGCGTGGCTATGCACCAGAGGTGACTGGGATCGCACAAACTAATGCGACAATAATAATCAGTCAGCAAGGACGAACTATTTACGAAACACAGGTCGCACCGGGTCCATTTCGTATTCAAGACTTGAGTGATGCTGTTTCAGGCAAGCTTGATGTCACTGTAAAAGAACAAGATGGTTCTACTCAGCAATTTCAAGTGGATACAGCAAATTTACCCTTTTTAACTCGACCTGGACAAGTGCAGTATAAGTTAGCGCTAGGGCAACCAACAGATATCGATCGACATAGCCAAGGTGACAGTTTTGCAACTGGGGAGTTCTCTTGGGGGGTTGCTAATGGTTGGTCTTTATTTAGTGGAACGCTGAATAGCCAAGACTATAATGCGCTTTCGCTAGGTGTTGGACGTGACTTACTCAGTTGGGGAGCGATTTCAGGGGATATCACGCACGCTATCACTAAGCTACCCGGTGAAGAGCGTATACATGGTGGCTCTTATCGAGTGAATTATTCAAAACGTTTTGAAGCCATCGATAGCCAAATTCAGTTTGCAGGTTACCGCTTTTCTGATCGTAACTACATGACGATGTCTGATTATCTCAGCGCTAAACAATATGGCGAACGTTACGGTAGTAGCAAAGAACAATATACCGTATCCATGAGTAAGAACTTTAGTGATGTTGGTGCATCGGTTTACCTTAATTACAGCCATCAAACTTTCTGGGATCGCCCTGATAATGATTATTACAGTGTTATGGCATCCAAATATTTTGATATTGGAATGGTGAAAAATGTCAGCCTAACAATCTCGGCAAATCGTAGTATTTATCAAGAACGTCATGATGATAGTGGTTATTTGTCAATCAATATTCCATGGGGTAGTGGTGTACAAATCGGTTACTCACTTGATACCAATCGCCATGATACAACCAACCGCGTGACGTACTACAACAGTACTGATGAACGTAATAGCTATCAGCTGAGTGTAGGAAGCAGCCGCAAAGGATTGACGAGTAGCGCATTTGTCACTCATCAAGGCGATCTCGCTCGTATTACTGGTAATGCCAGTTATATGAATGGCCAATATAGTGCTGTTGGTGCTTCCTTTAATGGTGGTTTAACGCTAACACCGAATGGTGGTGCACTTCATCGTATGAATGCAATGGGAGGAACCCGTTTATTAGTCGATACCGATGGCATTTCTGATGTTCCAATCAAAGGTTACAACAGCCCAATAACATCAAACAGGTTTGGTAAGGCGGTGGTGACTGATCTTAGCAGCTACTATCGCAATAAAGCCAGTATCGACCTTAATGCCTTACCAGATGATGTTGACGCTCAGCAATCTGTCGTTCAAGCCACTTTAACCGAAGGCGCCGTCGGTTACCGAAAATTCTCTGTCATTTCAGGGCAAAAGAGAATGATGGTGATCCGCTTGGATAATCATTCTTATCCACCATTTGGCGCACAAGTCTTTAACCAAAAAGGGCAAGAAGTCGGCATCGTCGGTGATTCAGGCAGCGCTTACGTGAGTGGGATTAATGCAGGTGAAGTGATGAGTGTGCGCTGGGGAGAGGATGTGCAATGCCAAATGGCTTTCCCTGCGCAGCTCCAGAACAGTGAACACGCTTTGTTATTGCAGTGTCGTGAGCAACCGTAATGCCCATAATAATCATTTATATATAGAAAGGTAACGATCAAATGAAACTAAATTCCAAATTTATTGCATGGGTTGGGCTAACCAGCTGTGTGTTATCAAGCACGCCTGTTTTTGCTGCGATTTCGATGGATCGAACACGCGTCATTTTTGATGGCACACAGAAATCAGTATCATTAAATATTTCGAATAATAACAAGCAACTTCCTTATTTGGCACAAGGCTGGATTGAAAATGAAAAAGGCGAAAAAATAACATCTCCACTCATTGTGTTACCACCGATCCAGCGCATTGAGCCGGCGAAATCAAGCCAAGTCAAAATTGAGGCATTACCTGCAATTGGCTCATTACCGAAAGATAGAGAGTCATTGTTTTACTTTAATCTACGGGAAGTTCCACCTAAAAGTGATAAGCCCAATACATTACAAATTGCTCTACAAACACGCGTCAAACTTTTTTATAGACCTAAAGCCATTATTTCTAGGCCAAATACTGCACCTTGGCAAGAGAAACTCACCTTACTCAAACAGGGTAATAGCGTAACAGTAAACAATCCAACACCTTACTATGTCACGGTTATTGAAGCAGGTGAAAGTAATAAGTCTACGCCAATTAAAGATTTTAAACCGATTATGTTAGCGCCTTTTAGTGAGCAAGTTCTTAGCGTTACTGCTAACCAACTGGGTAATACTCCCGTGCTCACGTATGTCAATGATTATGGTGGTCGCCCCAATCTTATGTTCAATTGTCAAGGAAGCACCTGCCATGTTGATCCAAAAGCAACAGAAAAATAGGGCGATTGGTGTTTATGAAAGAGGGTAACTCAATGACTTTACAAAAACGATTAGCAGCCTATTGGTTGTTATTTGCTGGGGCTCCATTGGTATGGGCTGCTGATGAAAATACGCAATTGTATAACCCAACGGATAATTGGAACGTCGATGGTCAATATGGGGTGTTGTATGTCAGTGGTTCTTTATCGGAAAGCCCATGCCGTTTAGCAATGACATCTGAATACCAAGCTATCAATATGGGTAATTTTGAAACTAGCCAACTTAAATATATTGGTGCAAAAGGGCGAGCAGTGCCTTTTCAAATAGAGTTATTAGATTGTATATCTCACCCAACTACACTGCTTAATGAAAGAACTGGGCAAACGGCATGGAGTAGCTCTCAGCCAGCGGTAAAAATTCGCTTTGTTGCGCCAGCAGCTGAGGAAATGCCTAATCTAGCTTTAGTTGAAGGTACTGAAGGATTTGCATTGCAGCTCAGTAATGCATCGGGTGCTGCGCTGTCTTTAGGGGAAAGTAGTAACCCTGTGTTATTACCATCGGGTCAAAGCCAGCTGACCTACTATGTTTCACCCGTCAGAACGGGGTCACCATTGATGGCAGGCGCATACCATGCCGTGATCTCATTTCAGATGCTCTATGAATAGGAGCCTTGATAATGAAAAAAACGGTTATTTATAAGATTAGCTGTTTGCTTTGTAGCATTTTGTTAATGAGTGCCAATACGAATGCAGAAACTTATACATTAACGATTAAGGTCAACGTTTTACAGCAAACCTGCACGGTGAATCAAAATCAAACGATTACCGTTGATTTTCCTGACATGGTGATTAAAAACATTGATGGGCAACGCTATGAAACGTCGATCCCCTATATATTGGCTTGTGACGGCTCAGCTAATAACCCTGCATTGAAAATTAAATTTGGTGGGACTCCTGCGGTTTTTAACGCTCAGTATCTTGAAACTTCAGAGAATGATTTAGGACTTGAGATCCGTATTAATGGCGCTGCAACCGCGCCAGAGCGTTGGGTGGATTTTCACTTCAACGCATTGCCCAAATTAACCGCAGTACCGGTATTAAAAACAGGTGGTTCTGTGAATGCCGGGGTGTTCAATGCATCGGGCACATTGAGTGTGGAGTATTTATAATGAGCAAACAACTGCTGGCCTTTGTGATAGGGGCCTATATGTTGCCTGTGCTAGGCAATACGGTAGATGTGAAGTTTAAAGGAACATTACTTGAGAGCCCTCCTTGTGATGTCTATGGCGACAAAGGGATTAATCAGTCAATTCAGGTCGATTTTGAAGATATTGGTGTTAATAAAATTAATGGTATCGATCATCAACGGCCTTTTACCTTGAATATTGATTGCCGCAGTTATGCATCACGACCGACATCTTTAGTATTGGCTTATAGTGGTGATACCGCCAATAGCTTTGATAACAACGCATTACAAGCTGATGTAACCGGTCTCGCAGTTCGTTTATATCGCAATACTAATGGCAGCGTTGTCGCACCAAATAGCCATTTTAATTTTAATTTACCGAGCAATGGTTATACAACACTGAGTTTTTATGCGGTACCTGTTAAGGATCCACGTGTGAATTTACAAGAAGGTCCTTTTGAAGCCATTGCGACTATCGCGTTGCAATACCCCTAAGGAGGAACAATGAAACAGGTTTATATTTTTTTAGGGGTAAGTTTATTGATAGGGCTTTTTTCTGCCAATGTATGGGCAGCAGCCAATACCAGCCAAGTGACCTATGGTGGTACATTAATCGCAGAGCCTTGTGAAATTGTGCCAGAATTTGAGAATTTTTCTGTCGAATTTAATAGCATCTCAACCAAAGAATTGTATTCCAATAGCCGGATTTTAAGTAAGGAGTTTGAATTTCAATTGAAGGATTGTGACGCCTCAATTGCAAATTCGGTCACGGCTCTCTTTAGTGGCAACGCCACGTCGGATGGGCTGTTAGAGTTTGATGCTCATAGTGAAGCATCTGGAGCTGCAATTGGCATTGAAACCTTAAGTGGTGTAAAACTCCCGTTGAATCCAACTAGTGGTTCATCTTACCCATCACAGCCAATAAAGAACGGCGCGATGACGATCCGTTTACGTGCCTATCTTCAAGGAAAAGCCTCGGCGGTTGCTAATAACAGCATCACCCCCGGTAATTTTTTTGCCACCATGACATATACCCTAAGTTACCAATAAGTGGCTGAAATATCGCTGCAACGGGCCAATCATTCAGTTTAAATCGAGGATCATATGAAACACATATGGGGTCACTGTTTGTTTAAAAACATGCTGTTATTGAGTGTGTTGTTAATATTATGCACTAAAAGTTTCGCGTCAGTTCCTTGGGTAAATACGCAGTGGATCAGTCTCAACAGTTATGAGGTAAGGATCCCTTGGAACTCAGGGCGTTGCTATAACCCTCAAAATCTAACGACAGGAACTTGCTACAATACCAATATTTCCTCATATCGATTATTCATTTATGCGCCAGTGGATGAGTTTCCATGGATGAAGACGGTCAATCAATGTACTGTAGAACTTGAAATATCTGTGTTACTAAAAAGCCCTGTCTATGATAGATACGGTGCGTTGATCCTGACACCACCACCATCAGGAACACAGTACATTAATTCGTCTGGGGCGCTTAATCATTCCTTTTATCGGTATACAGCTAATCGTAATTGTGAGAGTGTTTTAAATGATTTGTCATTATTTCAAATGTCGGGTACGACAGGAAAAGGCCAAGTTGCGCCGCCAGATAGTTCACGGCCACAAAGTGCCAGTGATTTTAGCCGAATATGTTGGCAGGTAAGGGTTTTCGGTGCAAACAATACATCGTCACCTCTGGTTGCTAATAATGGATTAGGTGATTGCACGCGCCCAACACCCGAAATACCGATCGCATGTACATTTGAGGTATCAACCTTATTAGATCACGGAACGGTAGCATCTAGCCAACTTAATGGACATAAAGCCAGCGCAACGGGTTATGTGACCTGTACTGGTGATACCAAGGTGACGACCCAATTATTGGGCAACGGCACGACTAGCCATACCGATCTTGCTCCAGGTCTGTATTCAGAAGCAAAAGTCTGTGCAGATAACACTTGTTCTTCAGGCAGTGAAAGATACACCATTAATACTGCGATGAATGTAAAAACCCCTTTTAATGTGGAATCGATCTTACATAGTTCAGGGAACATTGCTGCTGGGGCGTATGAGGGAACTGTTGTATTAATAACCAGCATGTTTTAAAGCGTATTTTTAGATGGAAAACGGCTCACTTTAATGATTGTGAGCCGTTTTGCTATTTTATTTAATTAGCTAATCGATTTACTGACTTCAGGGTAGGCAAACAGTGCAGGTGAACCACCGGTGTGAACAAAAAGCACCGGTGTTTTTTCATTAGAATTTTCTAAATAGCCAATTAAGCCTGCCATGGCTTTCCCTGTGTAAACAGGATCTAACAAAATACCTTCACTACGAGCCAGTAAAGTGATTGCATTTAAACCAGCGCGATTTGGCATACCATAGGCTGGCTCAAAGAAGCTGTCCCACAAATGGACTTCTGGGGTTTTTACAATCGCCAGTAATTCAGCCAATTCACGCTGAATTTTCTCAACTTTTGGCGCTTGATCTTGCTTGAAACGTGACACGGTAACGCCAACAACTTGTGAGCGCGGGAGAAGCTCTTGTAAGCCAATCGCGAGGCCTGCATGAGTTCCTGCACTGCCAGAAGCCACAACGACTTTATCAAATTCAACTTGTAGTGGTTTTTGTTGGGCGATTTCGATGGCGCATTGCACATAACCCAATGCCCCAAGTGCATTCGATCCACCAACAGGTACAATATAAGCATCTTCTAAATCTAAAGATTCAATCAGCTGTTCCATTTGTGCCTGTGGATCGGTCAATGCATCACACATCACCGATTCTGTACCAAATAAATCAGTGAGTAATTTATTACCATTATGGAGGAAATTAGGCTCATCGCTTTGAATGGGGTTTTCAAGCAAGGCAATGCATCTTAAACCGTACATTGCCGCGATCGCCGCAGTCTGGCGAACATGGTTAGATTGGATGGCACCCGCAGTTACAATAACTTTGGCTCTCTTTTCTAACGCATCAGCAATCAGAAACTCTAATTTACGTAACTTATTGCCTCCCATTGCAAGCGATGAAATATCATCTCGTTTGATATATATCTCGCGTCCATAAACACGAGATAGATTTTCAAGTCGTTCAAGTGGAGTCGAGACTTTATTTAAACTCACCTTGGCGAAATGTGCTAATTTTTGTTGCAGTGACATTGTGGACTCCCTCGAAAATTAATGTGAAAAACCTAAGTACAAATAAATAGCAAGAACCATGCTGGCAGTGACTAATGCATAAGGCATTTGTGTACGAATATGTTCAATATGATCACAATCTGTTGCCATTGAGGCGACAATTGCATCCGCTGAGATAGGAGAGGTCATATCACCAAATATTGAGCCTGAGATGGCGGCACCAATCATATATTCAACTGGCATGTCAACAGAGATACCGAGCTGAACACCGATTGGGATCATAATAGCAAAGGTGCCCCATGAAGTGCCTGTTGCTAATGACATAATGGCACTGATGATGAAAATAAAGCCAATTGAAAAGCCTGGCGCCATTACACCTTGCGTGACTTCAGCAATATAGGCTCCTGTGTTAAGTTCAGCTGAAACATTGCCCATTAAGAAAGCGAGGATCATGATTGAGCTGATTTTCAACATATTGGCATAACCAATAAACAGCTCTTTAAAGAAACTGTCGATATTTAATAAGCGACGACCAATAAACCAGCAAAAAGAAACCACAGTACCAAACATGACACCCCAATAAACGGATGTGGAACCACTACCTTTGCTGAAATCGCCATCACCGGTAATGTACAGTGCAACAGGCACCATCAAGACGGTAGATAGAATAGGGATAAAAAAGTTTAAAACGGAGTGCGCATTTGGATGGTCAATGATTTCAGCTTCATCGTCGGTTTGGCTGTGTTGAGATACCGCCCCCGCAGAATGGTTAGCTTGATATTGCGTTTCTGCTTTTTTCATCGGCCCCCAAGAGATATTGCTAAACACATAGAATAGGATAGTGGCTAAAGAGAGCCATGCCATCAAATTGTAGCCAAGAGATTTAATTAGAATATCAAAGGGTTCACCACTAATCAGTCCTTGTGAAATTTGTACACCAATCAACCCCATAATGACCGCACCCCAGCCATTAATCACTGCGGAAGAGCACACAGACACGCAAGCCGTTTGGATGATATAGGACATTTTTTCGGGAGCGACAGCATACTTGCGGGCTAAATTCTTGGTTGATGCGCCGGCCACTAACTGGTTAATAGAGCTTTCGATAAAGATCAGTGATGTGATAACAATGGCTAATAGTTGGGTTGTTACACGGTTTTTTACCAGTTTAGTGCGATTAGACAGTAGCTGAACGAGTGCTCGCACACCGCCTGTCACGACGACTAAACGCATGATACCGCCAATCATTACCATAAAAACGATGGTGCGGGTATTACCGGGGGAGGCAAAGGTATCAATAATGCCATCAACGGTGCCTTTAACACCCAGTAAAATATTGTGATCATGAATAACCGTAAAGCCAACCAAAATCCCTAACATAAGTGAAAGCATCACTTGCCGAGTGAGGATTGCCAAAAGAATAGTGACAATGGGTGTGATGATTGTCCAGATGCCATAGTCCTGCATGTGTTTACCTATTACTTTAAAATTATAATTGTCGAAAAATCATAGCACTAATAGATAGGATAAATGAACATATATATGCAAACTTGCAGTGTCTTGTAACAAAAAACCTGCATAAATAGTCACATTCGTATTCATTGTGACAAAAAAAGATTAAAAAAAGAGCTACCTAGGGTAGCTCAAATAAAAATAGTTATAAAATTATTGTGAATTTAACCATTCTTGATAAGTGATCCGGCTTGTCTCTTCTACTTTAGTGTCGCCAATTAACTCAATATATTGAGGAGCCAATGTCGCATAATGGGTAAAGCCACACTTTTCTTGAGCAATTTTGGATTGCTCGTTACCTTGAAAATAGCCACACCAGAGATTATCCAGTTTTAAATCATTAAAGGCATGGCGCATAATTTCTCGTACAGCTTCTGGTATTAAGCCCTTACCCCAAAATGGTACGCCTATCCAATAACTCACTTCAGCATCGTTTTCACCGATTGGGAAATTGCTATCTGCACTAAGAGATAAACCGATCAATCCAATTGCCTGATTATTCTCTTTTAATGCAACGGCGTATATTTCATCACGCATAAATATTTGTTTGATAATAGTTTCGCTTTCTTCAACGCTTTGATGTGGCGGCCAACCGGCAATGGGCCCAATACGTTCATCTTTTGCATAGCGATAAAGATCTTCAGCATCACTGAGCTGCCAAGGTCGTAAAATCAGTCTTTCGGTATAAAGTGTCATTTGTTCATCTCTTTATTGATAAATTGATGAAAGGTATTTTAGGTATTTTTGTGATATATATAAGCGCAAAACCTCGTCATTTTAGGTACTTTTGGCAACTATAGTGAATTATCAATAGGGTGATGGCAGCATGCTTAACTTATTAAGTCATCAATACAGCATTGCTAATAAGATCAGTGTAGGGATATCAACACTCGACAATATGGTGTTATTACCTTTAATGCCAAGCTATGTTTCGGTGCTGATTTGTAAGCGTGGATGTGCGGTTTTTAATATCAATTTCACGATTCATGTTGTTAAGAAAAACGACATTATTGTGTTGTATGATGATACTTACGTGATGCTGCAAAAGCGATCGCGTTTAGCACAATTTGACCTTATTTTATTAGAAAAATCATTTGCGTCTGATGTGGCATTTAAATTACCAAATTCACTGTTTGCCTTCTTTAATCAATCCCCTGTGCTGCAAGTCGCTTCGTCGGAACAAGTCGCGTTGCAGCAATGGCAGGCGCTATTGACCTACATGATCCAACAAGAAGGTGAATTTACTGAGTTAATGTTATGTCATCATATGCAAAATTTTTTTCTGCTGGTTGCTGAAAAGATCCCTGCAACGCCGTTACAACAAAAAACGCAACGTAGTCGTAAAGAGCAACGTTGTTGGCGTTTTTGGAATATGATCACGGAACATTGTCGGGAACAACGTGATGTCCAGTTTTATGCACAAAAGTTATCGATTACGCCGTTTTATTTATCACAAATCACCCGCGATTTTTTTAATGATGCACCAAAGGCCTTGATAGACCGACAAGTTGTGTTGGAAATAAAGGCGTTACTAGGTACTGGTAAACTGTCAATTAAAGAGATTGCGGCTACCTTAAACTTTGATGACACTTCTTATCTATGTCGTTATTTTAAGCGACATACGGGACTAACCTTATCTGATTTTAAAAAACAGGTGGCACAAATTTAAATAGATTTCAATGAGTTTCAATTTGGGTACTGTGTTTTTTAACAAAATCAATAAAACAGCGTAATCGTGGCGAAATCGCTTGATTACGATAATAAACTGCATGAATGGGTTGTCTGAGCTTATTGGTTTGAGCGGTCAATATTTGCACCAACTTACCATTAGCAAGTTCCTCATAACTGACAAAATCAGAAGAGAGTAATATCCCGCTGCCATGGAGCGCTAAATGGATCAAAACCTCACCACTCGAAGCTGAAATATCCGGTGTAATTTTCAACGGAGTCCCATCAGCCATACTCAATGGCCATATGTTTAATGATTCAGGTGTGGTGAAACCTAACAAACGATGATTGGATAAATCTTCAATACTAGTAGGGACGCCGTATTTTTTAAGGTAAGAGGGGCTAGCGAGTAAGCGTCGTTGGCTGTAACCAATCAATGTTGCATTCAGTGATGAGTCTTTCAATTCGCCAATACGAAAGGCAACATCGGTTTTTTTCTCCAATAGGTTGGTGAAACCTTCAAAGTTGGTGATTTCTAATTCAATTTGCGGATACTGTTCACTAAACAAGGGGATCAGCGGGGCGATGATACGGGTTAAAAATGGGGTAGATGCATCGATGCGTAATTTACCGGAAGGGATGACCTGGCGAGTTGACAACATTTCTTCAGCTTCTTGAGCCAATTGAACTATCTCTCGCGATTTTTGCAAAAATGCGGCGCCTTCATCACTGAGTTTAATTTTACGGGTTGTTCGATAAACCAGAGTGGTCTGTGTTTTTTGTTCGAGCCTTAGTAATGCTCGACTTACCGTCGAGATCGTCATGTTGAGCTGTTCTGCGGCCGCGGTTATCGAACCACAATCAATGACACTAATAAATACTTGTAACTCTTCAAATGTGATCTTCATCTTTGCAATATCCGCAAAAGTTTTTCTCACCTTAACGGCTTTTTCATTGTCGATCAATATGGAAAAATTGCGCCACATTAGATAGTTCGCAAGTAAATATTTTTCTGTTCAATGATTCGAAATGCCACCGAGTAAGTATGTAGTTCGAATTATTGTGAGCAATAAGGTTAATTATGAAAATCAATACAGCACTACTCGCATTATCCATCGGTGCTTTTGCCATTGGCGTGACAGAATTTTCCCCAATGGGGATGCTGCCTTATATCGCTGATAATTTGAATGCTTCTATTCCTTCTGTTGGTGCGATTGTTATTATTTATGCGCTAGGTGTCATGATAGGGGCACCCATCATGACATTAATTTTAGTTAGACATCGTCCTAAGTATGCTTTGATCTTTTTAATGTCAATATTTGCAGTGGGTAATTTATTATCGGCAATGTCGCCTGACTTAGTGACACTGTCACTTTCTCGCTTTGTGACCAGTCTAAATCATGGCGCATTTTTTGGCCTCGGCGCTATTGTTGCGGCAAGTGTTGTTCCACCAGGCAAGCAAGCGAGTGCGATTGCCGCCATGTTTATGGGACTGACTATCGCCAGTATTGGTGGGGTTCCTTTGATTACAAAACTGACTCAAGTGATCGGTTGGCGACAAGCGTTTTATCTGATTTCCGTATTGGGACTCATCACCATTATCAGTCTTGTTTTGGCGTTGCCTAAACATTTAACGGGGCAAAGCGTAAATGTGCGTGAGGAGCTGCGTATTTTACGCAAACTACAAGTGATGTTAGGGATGTTGAGCACAGTACTTGGTGCTAGTGCCATGTTTACTTTATATACCTACGTGACACCTATGTTGATGGTATTCATTAATGCATCAGACCAAATGGTAACATTGATGTTGATGATTATTGGTATTGGTTTAACGGTTGGTAACTATATTGGTGGTTTGTTTGCTGATAAATCATTGTATGGCTCATTATTTGTTTTCTTTTCCATGTTAGCGCTGAGTATGGCTATTTTCCCAACCATTGGCACGACCCCGATTGGTGCAGGTATTGGGCTCGCATTTTGGAGTATTTTCAGTTTCAGCATTGTGCCGCCGTTGCAAATATTGGTCATGAAAGCGGCAACAGGTGCGCAAGCTCTAGCTTCTTCTGTGAATATTGGCGCGTTTAATTTAGGTAATGCGATCGGCGCTATGATTGGAGCAAGTGTCCTTTCTAATGGTTTCAGTTACTCAATGGTTAGCTATATGGGAACAGTGGTCGCCCTATTGGGAATATTGGTTCTGTGGATAAAAGCTCGCCAGCATGCCAAACAAACAGCACCTCAACAGGTCGCGTGTCTTTCGGATTAAAAAGCAATTAACGGAATGTTGCAGATGAAGACCTTTAATTATGTTAAGGCATGATTAAACAGAGTATTAAGGTCTTTATATGTCAGATGAAAAACTGTTTGGAAAAATAGCTTGGTCTAATTTGTTTGCACAAATGTCAGAACAAGTGGCTCTTGCGACGGCACCTTTGGTTGCCGTCCTCTTATTACAAGCAACGGCAAGTGATACAGCATGGCTGCAAATGATGCAAACGCTGCCATTTCTATTGATCTCTCCATTTATAGGCATACTCGCCGACCGTTATAGTGCGCGTAATTTAATGATTGGTGCTGAGATCACGCGAGCCTTTGTGCTGAGTTTGATTTTTGTCTTGTTGTTCTCACAACAATTGACATTGCCATTATTAACCTTGTTAGGTTTTATGGGGGCCGTTGGTACGGTGATGTATAACGTAGCAACGCCAACCTATGTGCCTGCGGTGATCTCAAAGACAGAGCTGCTTTCAGCAAATCGATGGATTGAACTGGCTCGTAGTTTATCTTATACCGCAGGGCCCGCACTGGGCGGGATACTTGTTGGCTATGTTGGCGCACCTTCCGCTTATATTAGTGCCATCATGCTGTCTATTGTGGCTTTTAGCTTGCTGTTGTGCTTACCAAAAGAAAATAAAATCAAACCGCCATCTCGCTCAATATTTAAAGATCTGTATGAAGGGGCTCAGTTTATTATTAAGCATTCATTGTTACGGCCCGTATTATTCACTGCATTATTTTTCAATACGTCATGGTTTATCATTCAAGGGATATTTGTGGCTTATGCAACGACGCATATTGGCTTAGAACCATCACAAATTGGTTTTGCGATAGCCGTATATGGCGGTGGCATGATCATTGGTGCTATCAGTTTGCGTTATTTATCACATTTACCTTATGGTGTTTTAGTTTTGCTTGGTCCTTGCAGTGGTTTACTGGGAGCGATTGCTTTTTTACTGACTGTTTGGTCTCCATCAATTGTTTGGGTTTGGTTAGGCTATTTTTTATTTGGCGCAGGGCCGACAATTTGGACGGTATCTACCGTGTCATTACGCCAATCGGTCACGCCAAGTCACTTAATGGGGCGAGTGTCCGCATTACTGCTGACAACATCCTTTGGCGCTAGGCCGATCGGTTCTGCCGTCGCGGCCATCGTTGCACTGCGATTTGGTGTAGAATATTGTTTATGGCTGGCTTTATTCGGTTTTATATTACAGCTGGTGGTTTTATTAACCTCAAAAATACCGTCACTAAAAGTATTACCAACGCAATTAGTTGGAGAATAAATGATTTGCGAATTAAAAAGCAAAAGATGGAGTTCGTTGTTGTGCGCAGTTATCAATAATAGCGTCAACATAGACAGGACGGAGTAGATTATCATGGCAACAACAAATAAATGGTTAAATGATGAAGCACGTTGGCAAGCAGTTGTTGAGCGTGACAAATCTGCTGATGGCTATTTTGTATATGGTGTTCGCAGTTCTTTAATCTATTGCCATCCATCTGCGGCGGGGCGTTTACCAAACCGTGACAATATTGAATTTTTTGATAATGAGCAGCAAGCCATAGAAAAGGGCTATCGCTCAGGAAAACGTAGTAATAAACAAGCTTCACAGCTGGAACATTTTTACCAAGAAAAAATCGCTCAGGCTTGTCGATATATTGAGCGGAGCAATGGTAGCGTCAGATTAGATGAGATTGCCGCTTTTGTGGGGATCAGCCGTTATCATTTTCATCGCTTATTTAAAATTCAAACTGGGCTGACACCTAAAGCGTATGCAGATGCATATCGCCATGAAAAATTACAGCAACAACTGCAACAGCAGCCACGTATTACTGATGCAATTTATGATGTGGGTTTTAGTTCAAACAGCCGTTTTTATGAAACTTCAACTGAACGCCTTGGCATGACACCAACTGCATGGAAAGCCGGTGGAGATGGTTCCAAAATTTACTTTGCACTGGCAGCTTGCTCATTGGGGGACGTTTTAGTCGCACAGAGTGAGGTGGGGGTGTGTGCCATTTTATTAGGCGATGATCCGGAACGTCTATTACAGGATCTACAAGATAAATTTCCTCAAGCAGAGTTGATTGGTGGTGATAATCAATTTGAACAATTAGTTGCACACGTTATTGGTTTTATCGAAGCCCCTGAAATTGGCCTAAATTTACCCCTAGATATTCGAGGAACGGCTTTTCAACAACGAGTTTGGCAGGCGTTACGCACAATTCCAGTGGGAACAACCGTGAGTTACAGTGATATCGCTAAACAAATTGGTAACCCCAAAGCGGTCAGGGCGGTGGCGGGGGCTTGTGCCGCCAATATGTTGGCGGTGGCGATACCCTGTCACCGCGTAGTTCGCAATGATGGCGCATTATCAGGTTATCGCTGGGGGATCGAACGTAAACGTAGCCTATTAGATAAGGAATCGCTAGTCAGTAATCCGTTTGAAAAATAACCGTGAATAACTATTGTTTGCAATTATTATATCTCGTTAACACTTTTCCAACTTAATATGGGCAAATGACCTGTTGTGACCATCCAGCCTTTTGTATGTTTTGCTGCAACTAAAGCAACACCAAAAGGAATAGATGATGGTCACAAGTATCTACAAAGATTTGTCATTAGCGCCAGCAGGCGAGCAAAAAATTGCTTGGGTGCGCGCCCATATGCCACTGTTACGTGCTCTTGAAACACGTTTCACACAAGAAAAACCTTTCGCAGGCAAACGTATTGCCTTATCTATTCACTTGGAAGCCAAGACCGCTTATCTAGCCCAAGTATTTGCGGCGGGTGGGGCAAAAGTTTCTGTTACTGGCAGTAATCCGATGTCCACTAAAGACGATATTGTGGCAGCACTGGTCAAAAATGGCATTAATACATTTGCTATTCATGCTGCCAGCGCTCAAGAGTACCAGCAGTTTGTCAAACAAACCTTAGCTTGTGAACCCCATATCGTTATTGATGATGGCGGTGATTTGGTGCATGAACTGCACAGTGTTTACCCTGAGTATGCAAGTCATGTAATTGGTGCTTGTGAAGAAACAACAACGGGTGTGTTACGAGCGATGGCTCGCGAAAAAGGTGCTGAGTTGAATTTCCCTGTTATTTCAATCAACGGAGCACAATCAAAACACTTGTTTGATAACCGTTATGGTACTGGGCAATCAACGTTTGACGGCATTATGCGTACCACCAATCTCGTGATTGCGGGTAAAAAAGTCGTTGTTGCTGGTTATGGCTGGTGTGGCAAAGGCTGTGCAATGCGTGCTAAAGGGCTCGGTGCCGAAGTCATCATTACAGAAATCGATCCGATTAAAGCTTTGGAAGCAAAAATGGATGGTTTCGAGGTCATGACGATGGAAGCTGCGGCGCCTCTCGGTGATATTTTTGTGACTGCAACAGGCTGCTGCGATGTATTAACGGATGAGCATTTCAATTTAATGAAAGAAGGGGCGTTGATCAGTAACACTGGGCACTTTGAAGATGAAATCAATCTTAAAGCATTGCAAAGTATCAGTGTTTCTACCTTTGAAGCACGTGAAAATATAGAAGCTTATCATCTACAAAATGGTCGTACTGTTTATTTACTGGGCCGTGGTGCACTGGTGAATATTGCCTGTGCTGATGGCCATCCTGCCGAAATCATGGATATGAGCTTTGCTTTGCAAGCACTTGGCGCAGAGTACTTGTTAAAACATGAGCTCGAAAACAGAGTCTATGCGGTTTCTGATGAAATCGACAGCGAAGTCGCTCGTTTGAAATTGCAAGATATGGGGGTTGCTTTCGATAAGCTCAGTGACAAGCAATATCAGTATTTAAATGCGTTTGAGCTGAAGTAAAAATAGGCGGAGGACGTGAATGTCGATACTGAATAGCCTTTTGGGTATTGCAGTCATCTTATTGGTTGCCTACCTGTGCTCGAACAACCGCCGCAGGATCAGTCTGCGGCTTGTTTCCATCGCACTGCTAATGCAATTTTCCTTTGCATTTTGCATGCTTTACCTCCCTGCCGGTAAGCAGGTTATGATGTGGATGGCTGATAAGGTCACTGCATTATTAGACTATACCCAGACAGGAACCCAATTTTTACTCGGTGGACTAGCGACAGATAAAATGTTTGACCTGCTAGGCGCAGATGGGTTTATTTTCGTTTTCAAAGTATTACCTGTGTTGGTGTTTTTATCAGCACTATCGGCCTTGTTATTCCATATTGGCATTATGCAAAAGCTAATCATTTTGATTGGTGGTGCATTACACCGCTTATTGGGAACTTCACGTGCCGAGTCAATGTCATCTGCTGCGAATATTTTTCTGGGGGTGACAGAGGCTCCGCTGGTTATTCGTCCTTATTTAAAATATTTGTCATCATCGGAATTTTTCACCATTTTAGTGGGGGGAATAGCGTCGATAGCGGGCACGGTATTACTGGGTTATGCACAATATGGCGTTAAAATAGAATATTTGCTTGCAGCATCGTTTATGTCTGCGCCAGCAGGGCTGTTATTTGCAAAAATATTTTTCCCTGAAACCAAAGAAAATAGTGATAAGCACACCACAGCAACATCCATGAAAGGGGAAAAATCAGAGTATCGCAATAGTATCGATGCAGTTACTCAAGGTGCTAGCATAGGTGTCAGTATGGCACTAAACATTGCAGGTATGTTGTTGGCATTATTGGCAATCATTGCAATGTTTGATGGCATCATGATGTGGGCAACGAGTTTCATTGGCTATGAGGTTTCACTCACCCAGTTGATTGGTTGGTTGTTTTCACCTGTAGCATGGTTGCTAGGCGTTGATTGGCACGAAGCACAATTTGCAGGGCAATTATTAGGGCAAAAAGTATTATTCAATGAATTTATTGCTTATGCTAATCTACAGCCTTATTTGGATGGCACAATCCTGCCTGCGACAGGGGAAGCGCTTAGTGTGAAAACACAAGTGATCATGTCTTTTGCACTGTGTGGCTTCACCAATATTGGCACTATCGGTATTGCAATAGGTGGAATTGGTGCAATGTGCCCTGAGCGCAGAGGTGAGCTAACTAGCATCGCATTTAAAGCATTTGGGGCAGCGATTTTAGCCAACTTAATGAATGGTGCAGTGGCTGGATTAATTTTAGGTTAACGATTAAATGGTGGCAGTATGATGGATGAAACGCCTTTTCGTGAGTTATGGCTGAAGTTTAGTGAACAAGAGCTATTGCCCGATGTTGATTGGCTATTTCGTCATGCGCCATCTTCAGTTAAAAACACTTTTTGTACTATTCATTTACAAGAAGGCTATAAATTAATCCATCAAGGCACTGAGAACCAATATACCTACATTATTATTGAAGGTGAGTTTGTGGTAAACAAACTCGCCGACAATGGTAAAGAATTGGCATTGACCTTTTGCTATAAGGGCGAGTTTTTAGGGGAGATGGAAGCACTGTGTCAACAAAAACAGTACTGCTATGATGTGATTGCCTTAACAGATGCAAGGGTGATCCGTATTCCAACCGATAGCTTTTTGGTTTGGTTATCTCAAGATCACCGCTTATCAATTTTATTAAATCGTCAACTAGCAAAACGCTCGCTAATCAATGGCGAACAACGTTTAATGACGGCGGTCGATTCGATAGAAAAAAATCTGTTATATATATTAACGCAGATTTCAAGTCACCAAATTCGCCTACCGCGAGAAACGCTAGCGGCCATTTTAGGCACATCACGTCGCCATTTGGATAAAGTGTTGTTTAAATTAAAAGAGCAAGGAATGATCCGACAAGAAGGTCAGATCATACTGTTAAGCAACTAATAACGGCTGTAAAAATGAATCAATTGATGCTTCAACGATGGCGGTTAGTTCTTCTCGTGACTCGCCGGCACGTGCTCTGAGTGAAATAGAGTGTAATATGGCGGTCAATAATTGAGCGGTTATATGTGTATTCACTTGTGACATGAGTTCCCCACGGTTCACTGCTTGTTCTAACGCCTCGGTGACTTGCTCCGTTTGCGCGTTAATCACACTCATCAAATGTTGTTGTATTTCAGGAATATCTACTTCAGCAGCCGCAGTAGAAAGCACCATACAGCCAATATGGCCATCCGCTCCAAGATACATATCAATACCAACCGCATAGTAGCGTTGAAGACATTGCTTTATGGTGTCCCCCCCTCCTTGGTATGTTAGAGCGTCTTGATAACGCTTCCCTGCAATACCATTAAAATGCTCAATTGCCTTTTCATACATGGCAAATTTATTGCCAAATGCCGCATAAAGGCTGGGTTTATTCATTTGTGTGCTATTAACCAAGTCATCCATTGATGTTGAGGTGTAACCTTTTTTCCAAAATAGCTCGGTAATGTTATTGATGGCAGATGTACTGTCATAATTACGAGGGCGACCCTTTCTTTTCATTTTTGTACCATTTAGTAAAAAATCATTTACTGATTATAAAATAGATGCCATTATTTTACCAATCGGTATGAAAATAAATAGTAGGAAATCTTTCATGACAATTATTGATAGTATTTACGGCAAAACCACGCAGTCGATTGTTTCTCTCGTGGAGCAAGGGCGCGCTCAGCAAGACCGTTTGCTTAAAGTTGGCATATTTGTTTGCCCAGGTTTTATGCCAATGGATATTAACGGTGCACAATCGGTATTTACCATCGCTGGAGCCGATATCTATTTTATTTGGAAGCATAGAGAGTTGGTTGAGGGATATATCGGTTGGCCAACGATGCCAACCATGACTTTTGATGAATGCCCTGAAGATTTGGATGTATTAATCGTTGGTATGGTTCCTCCTGAAATGGTTGAAGACCAAGAGATTCTTAATTTCTTTGCTCGTATCGCGCCAAAAACTAAATTTGTGATAGCCACCTGTTATGGAACATTAGTCTTAGGCGCAGCAGGTTTGCTGGTTAATCGTCGCGCCACCAGCAATTCTAATGTCGTACCGATGTTAAAGGATGTTGGTGCATTTCCTGTTACAGGCAGTGAGGTGGTGATTGATGGCAATATCTATACGTCAGGCCCCGCTACGGGGTCATTCGACGCTTCCTTGCTGGTGCTAGAGCAATTAAGAGGAACAAAACTGGCACAATTGGTTGAATTAGCGATTGAATATGACCCGAGACCACCGTTTAAAACGGGATCACCACAGTTAGCAGGGTCTGAAATGACGGCAATTTCGCAATCGCTGACGGCATCGATTAATCAGCAATTTCACCAAGCAGCAATTAAGGGATTTAATTTAACTAAGTAAAAAAATAAAAATATTGCAGCGCTATTATGTAATAATATAACTCAGCGCTGCTAATGTCCATTTATTAAAAATAAATATTTAGCATAGAGTTAAATTGAATAAATTAAAGCAAGATAATTTAGGGTATATCGTTAGTCACTATTTATTATAGTGTGCTGATCCGAGTGCGTATCCTTTATTGAATAACCATGAACTTAATTTATATAATTGATTTTTAATGTTTTTATATTTTTTGATTTTTGTATTTTTCATATTTACCTCTATTTTTAAATGAGTAATATAAATTCCTTGTTAATCTAAATATTACTTTCACCAGCCAAACAAACGGTTGAACTAAAATAAATTTAGAATAATGTTTACCGCTCTTATTATGTTCATATTCCATATAAGTTTCCTCGTTTGACTTATTTATATTTAGATTTACATACGCATTTACGATAAAAAAGTGACAGATACATTTTTTTGCATAATACAGATCAAAAAAGGATGGTTTTGTATTACATTATGGTTACGGGGAAATTGTTGGGGCAGAAAAATGTTACTGTACAAGCAGATCGCACAATCATTGCAAGATAAAATTCATCGAGGGGATTTCCTCAGCGGTGAAAAATTACCTTCAGTCAGAGAGATTGGTCGTGAACATGAAGTGAGCTTAACCACGGCTCAGCTTGCTTATCGCGAGTTGGAAAAATTGCAATTAATTTATGCTGTTCCTAAATCAGGGTACTTTGTGATCCCTGATAAAACAGGAGCGCCATTACCAAAAGCGGTTAATTACATTCAAAAACCCGTTCATATTGAAAAATGGAATCCAACAATTGATTTTTTGCGAGTAGAAGAACGTGATGGCGTGACGTCATTGTCATGTGCGGTGCCCAATATTGAGAGCAAAACATTAGAGCCATTATGGCAAGAAATGAATATGCTCAGTCGCAGAAAAAATAGCGCAATGTTGGAATATGACAGTTTACAAGGGCTGTTGGCATTGCGTGAACAGCTGCACAGTATCTCTGATCATAAGCATTTATTTACCCCCGATGATATTGTGACGACAACCAGCGGACATCAGTCGTTATCTCTTGCTATCCAAGCTTGCTCGCAAGGAGAGGATGTGATCGCTGTTGAATCGCCGACATTTCCTGGTTTGTTGCAGACTTTGTATGGACTAGGGCGGAAAATTATTGAGATCCCAACCGACCCGCAGACAGGTATTAACCTTGAGCGTGTTCAGGAAGCCTTTCAACGTTGGTCAGTTAAAGCCATTGTGGTAACACCAACCTGCAATAACCCTATGGGCTGTTCAATGCCTGATAGTCATAAGATGCGCTTACTTGAATTAGCGAATCAATATGGTACGACCATCATTGAAAATGATATTTTAGCTGGCCTTGCTTACGATTATCCACGCCCTTCAACGATCCAATCTTTAGATAGTGAAGGTAGGGTGATTTTATGTAGTTCATTTTCTAAAACGATCGCACCGGGAACAAGGACGGGTTGGGTGATACCCGGCAAATACAAAGAAAAAGTGATGCATTTAAAATATTTATCACATTGTTCAGGTGAAATTTTTATGCAGCAAGTCATGTCAAATTTTTTACGTGAAGGTCATTATTTCCCACATTTACGTTATATGCGCCAACATTATAGTGAATTACAGTGCCAATATCGTGAGTTGGTTGAAAGCCATTTTCCGCCAATGACACGCATTTCAAGGCCACAAGGCGGTTTTTCATTGTGGGTGGAGCATCCTCCCGTTGATAATCGAAAACTACTAGATGTACTACAGCGTAATAAAGTGATTGCTCTAACAGGCGATCACTTTTCAACAGGTGGGTGTTTTGCTAATCATTTAAGAATTAATTATGCATTGCCGCTAATTCCTAGGCGCCGTAATGGCATAAAAATTCTAGGTGAAACACTGCGCTTGGCAAGTTTATAGCTTTCACTGGCTGCATCGCTTATCGTGCAGCCTAGTTTTCTTGACACTGATAATACGTTTTTATACAGTAATAGATCTGCTGTCTATTTCGTAACGAACCTTTCTTTTTAAGTTGTTCCTTTTCGTTTGTGTTGCCTCTGATTTAAATTTTCTATTTCAAAAATCTTCCTCTTTTCTTTGCTGTGGCTTTTTAGCAAACGGCGGGTTCGCTATTGCTTTTTATATTTAATTACAAGGAGAATTATGTCTTCTCAACGCATTTTGTTACTGGTATTGGCTGCCGCGGTTTACTTAGTCGGTACTACGGAATTTATGCTCTCAGCGACATTAACACCGCTTGCTGAAGTCTTTTGGGTTGATCCTATTCAGGCGTCATGGTTAATTTCTGCCTATGCACTGACTTATGCCCTTGCAGCACCAGTCTTAGGTTACTTTTCAGATCGTGTTGATCGCCGAAAACTACTATTAGCGGCAATGTTTTTATTTGCAGTAGACAGTTTGGCAATTATTGTGTCCCCTAATTTTAATATTGTGTTGATTTTTCGTATTTGTGGCGGCCTTGCATCAGCCATTATTGTGCCTACTGCGTTTGCGTTAATTGCCGATATCGTGCCATCGTCACAACAACCCACTGCAATGGGGAGTGTGATGTTGGGTATGACACTCGGTATTGTATTAGGACCTGTGTTTGCAGGGGTCTTGACCGAGTATATCGCGTGGTATATGCCATTTATCATTACTGCGATAGGTAGCTTTATCGTTTGGCTGTGTGCATATCGTATCTTACCAAAGGATCAACCTTACCATCCCCTGCAAAAGCCAGCGAACTTTCGCTGGCTAAATGATTTCAAATTGATGCGCTTTGTGAGAGCAAAGGCGCTTTGGAATGGCACCGCTGTCAGTGTGTTTTTATTGGCAGGAGAGGTGTTGCGCTATAAATATAAGGTTGATAGTGCAATGATCGGCATGGTGATTAGTACATTTGGTATAGGATTATTGATAGGAAATTGGCAAGTTGGGCGGCTTAATTGTATTTTATCTAATGATTTTCAACGGCTATTAGCGGTAACCACTCTGATGTCCATCATGATTATTGCCTTCGTCACTACCCATTATTGCTTATTGATAGATATGCTGATGCTATTTATTTGGGGATGTTTTTTGGGAATGGCGGCGCCATTGAGTGCAAGCATTATCGCGACAGAAAGCGATGAAAATAAAGGGCAAGTGTTAGCGGTATCAGAAAGTATGAATAACATTGTGTTATTTATAATGCTACCGGTTCTATCATGGCTTTTGATTCAGTTTGGCTTATGGGGCGTTGGCATTATTGCTGCTGTAGTATTGGTTAGTGCATTGATAATTAACTTATGTTCTATATCAAAGGTGAAAACAATCTAGTTTTCACCTTTGATATTCATTATTCAACTTGTATCGCGTTTCTAGGTTTTACATTCATCCCTTTTAGCATGCTCATCCATGCTAAAACGGTGACACCCATTAAAATGATAAAAATAGTTTTAGGTGGGAATTCAGTGAGTACGATCCCCGTCAGCATAGGGTTAAAGGCACCGCCTAATAAACCAAGTGTTTGAGCCGAAAAATAGCTCGATTTCATGCCATCAGGTGCAATATTATCAATTAGCATATATTCACCCGGCGCATAAATAATTTCACCTAAAGTGAACACAAACGACGCGAACGCCCATAGATAGAGGTTTTCGCCAGCCTGCATAAATGTGGCTAAGCCAGCCACAAAAAATACTGTTCCAATAGTCATATAACGCTTCAAATTATCGCGATGTAGGCGTTTACCGACAACATATTGCAAGGTTACTACGACAATGGCATTGACTGGAAGAATGACACCAATTACCGATTGAGCAAAATCACTGTTCACTACGGTTATCACATATTGCGATATCCAAGTCATAAATGAACCAAAAACTAATGAACCAAGAAACGTTGATAAGATAAACCAAGCCAATGCGCGATCATGGAACATTGCCATCGGGTTCCAAACTACAGGCTTACCTTCCACGTTAGTTTGTGGCTGTACACTTTGTACAAAACGCTGCACAAAGAAAATGGGCAATGCGGCAGAGGCTGCCGCCAGCCAGAAAGGCAAATTAATGCTATACATCAACAACCAAGTGCCTAACGGAGGGCCAACCGTCCAACCAATATTGAGGAAGGTATAGTTAAGCGAAAATACTTTGGCTTTAATATTAATTGGCAGCGTGTCTGAAAAGTAGCCTTTGAGTACAGTAGAGAATACCGAGTATGAGCAGTTAATCAGCGAAAAAAATACCACCACTAATGCAGCATGATTGGTGAGTGGAATGGCAATAAAACCACAAATAAATGCGATGATGGCAAGCAACATGCAACGTTTTTTATCGACACGATCAGCCAAAATACCAAAGACAATGCTAAACAGTACGCCAACGGTTAAGGCTAGTGACATCGCAAATCCGACAATATCAATCGCCATTTGATATTGTCGAGTTAGATAAATGGCCATAAAGGGCAATGTTGCACCACGCCCAATGGTTAACAGCAGTGACGAACAGAGTAAGGCACTATTTGAAATATTCGATTTTGACAACATGAGCCCACGATCCGGATTTTATTGTTATGGTGTTGTGATAATAGATATAAATTACTGAATTTTGTGGTAACTGGAAATGGCTTATGTGCTATGAAAAACAAAAAACAGCAAAACAAAATATTACATCATCCCTAGCTGGGATTAAGGCATTAAAGATAGGAAATAGCATGTAAGTTATTATTTTTCTAGATTATTGCACTGTGGTTTTTTTGTACACAAATTGATAAATAAAAAAGCCTTACATCATGCGATGTAAGGCTCAGACCGCAGACAAACGTATTTTGTTTGTCTGCGGTCGTTAAGGTTTTTGAAATAAACGAGGAAAATCAATTTATTGATTTTCGGCTGATAACACGGAGCGGGAAAAACCACGCTTTTATCCTGCTTCGTCAACAACCTCAGCCTTACAACATATGATGTAAGGCTTCATGTTTTTACGGCAAGGTCACGCTATAACAAATCACTTGCATCATGACGTTCACGAATTTGCTGAGCAGGATCGCCTTGTAAGCGATTCACTCGGCGACCACGTTGTACTGCTGGTCGTGCATAAACTTCATCAGCCCAACGGATCAGATGTTTGTATTCATGTACGCTTAAGAACTCACCTGCATCATATTGCCAACCTTTGACTAAAGCACCATACCAAGGCCAAATAGCGATATCAGCAATAGAATAATGTTCACCTGCGACAAACTGGTTTTCAGCTAAACGCTTATCTAATACGTCGAGTTGGCGTTTAGTTTCCATGGCAAATCGGTTAATTGGGTACTCGAATTTTTCTGGTGCGTAAGCAAAGAAGTGCCCAAAACCACCGCCCACGAAAGGTGCTGAACCCATTTGCCAAAACAGCCAAGACAAAGTTTCGGCACGTTCAGGCTGGGTAGTTGGTAAAAATACAGAAAACTTTTCGGCTAAATAGGTCAGAATCGAACCTGATTCAAAAACACGAATGGGCTGCGAACCGCTTCTATCAACAAGCGCAGGGATCTTGGAATTAGGATTAATTTCTACGAATCCTGAACCAAATTGGTCACCATCGCCAATATTAATTAGCCATGCATCATATTCAGCTTCTTTAATTCCTAGCTCAAGCAACTCTTCTAACATGATGGTGACTTTTTGGCCGTTGGGTGTTCCCAATGAATAAAGCTGCAATGGATGCTTACCAATAGGTAGTTCTTTTTCATGAGTAGCACCAGAGGTAGGGCGGTTGATATTGGCAAATTTACCGCCATTGCCAGCTTCCCAATGCCAAACTTTAGGTGGAGTATAGGTCGAATTGCTCATTTTATCTCCTAATTAGGTATCCCACTCAATGAGGTGGGATAGCATGAATTATAAGGATGCGACATAAACACGGCGACTGATCTCAGGTGTAATGTCATGATGCTCACCCAGTGCCGTCATACCATTCTTGGTCAAACTCTCTATCAATGGTTCAATAACATCTTGACCGAGGCTATAGTCACTCAAACGTGTTTTAACTTGCATACGTTCAAAAAAGTCACGCGTTAGCTCAATAGCACGTAATGCTTTCTGTTTGTCTGAGCCATCATGAATGCCCCAAACTTGTTCGGCATACTGAGCTAGTTTAGCTTGTTTTTGTGGTAATTTTTCAATCAACATCGAAGGTAAAATAATAGCCAGTGTCTGCGCATGATCTAAGCCATATAATGCCGTTAATTCATGGCCTAACATATGCGTGGACCAGTCTTGAGGAACACCAACACCAATTAAGCCATTTAATGCTAAGGTAGCGGTCCACATTAAACTTGCTCTGACATCATAATCATGTGGAGTCGCTAAGGCTTTAGGGCCAATATCAATCAACGTTTTTAATAGCCCCTCGGCAAACACATCTTGTACCGGCGCATTAGCAGGATAGGTTAAATACTGCTCCATGACATGAACAAAGGCATCTACAACACCATTACTGATTTGACGCGGTGGCAATGTAAAGGTTTTGACTGGATCTAAAATGGAAAATTGAGGGTAAACACTGTCATGCATAAATGCACGCTTGGACTGTGTTGCTTCACGCGTGATCACAGAACCTTTATTCATCTCAGAACCTGTCGCAGGTAAGGTTAAAACGGTACCAAAAGGCAGGGCTGATGTGACCTTTGCACCACCACTGGTTAAAATTTCCCAGCTATCCCCTTCAAAATTGACTGCTGCGGCAACAAACTTAGTACCATCAATCACTGAACCACCGCCAACGGCTAATAGGTAGTCATAGCCTTCTTGCTTAATTCTATCGACAGCTTTGATTAACGTTTCATAACGTGGATTGGCTTCAATTCCACCAAATAAGCCAACTTCGCGGTTACCCAGTGCTTTTTCTACTTCATCTAATGTGCCGGTTTTACGGGCACTTTCACCACCAAAAAGAATCAACACCTTAGCTTCTTTAGGGATCAATCTGTTCAACTCAACGATTTTTCCTTCACCAAATACAATACGGGTTGGGTTATAAAATTCGAAATTGTTCATGTACAGACCTTATTTCAGAATTGAAAGAGCAGGATCCCTCTTGACAATACATGACTGACTAAGAAGGAAATGATGATGGGGTAATTGAATGCATTAATAAAGTAACTAATATGACTATATTATACAAACATTATGAAAATTTGTATTATCGCAATATGCGATTCTTTGTAATTCATTGTAATTTATTGTTATTTTTTTCAGGTAAGGTGTTTTGTTAAAGAAATACAGGTCAGTAAAGTAACTGGCCTAGTGAGTGGACATTTGGCGCCGTTGCAATTTGTCGTATAAGCACAAAATTGTATTATTGGTATTTCATTATGGGAAAGGAGATGCCACAGGTAAGACGCCCCAGTTTCGAACAAGCTAAATGAAATTTACTGATGTTTTGATTTGACAACGGATTAGCCATGCAGAAGCATGTTAAAATACCGCTGTGTTAAAGTATTATTCAGTTTATTTTTATGTTAAGTCATGGAGTTGAGTTGTATGAGGCGTTTTATTAAGGTGGAGCTCCCACCGGAACCCGTTATCAATGATAAATGTGTGAGAAAACGTCTCAAAAATAGCGTTTGTGATAGCTGTTCACAAGTTTGCCCCGTCGGCGCTATTTCATTTGGTACCATGAATGCAGTTATCGATAATCAGCTTTGTTATCAATGCGGCAACTGTTTATTTTCTTGCCCCGTCGATGCGATTGATAATATCACTCCACATGAACGCACTTATCAAAACAACCATTTAGTGATCAGCCATGATGAGCCTCTAGCGAGTGTTGAAGAGTTACTGGTTTGGCATAAACAATATCAAATCAATGGGATAGAAATTGCGGAACCATTAGTGGATAAATGGTTGCCTGTATTAGCAGCCTTAAATTTAAAACTGAAAGCACTGCAAGAGCCTATTTGGCAACTGATAATGACACAACCGCCAGAGGTGGATAGTGGCCGCCGTTTGATGTTTTTCCGTCAAAAACTCGACCAAGTGCCGTTAAATAAAGGGCAAGTACGTACAGGTTTAAATGCACGTAAACAATTTTACCCGCAAGATAGTTGGTTTCATATTGAGCTCGATTCTGAAAGCTGCATTCTTTGCGGTGCTTGCGCTAAGGTTTGTGATGAACAAGCGATTACCTTTGGTGATCACCAATTCAATTTTGATGAGAAGCGCTGTACAGGCTGTATGAGTTGCCAGGTGGTGTGTTTCCCTAAATCTATTCATGTCACACAGCATGTGGCAAAAGACAGTGAACCTGTCACCTTTCAATATTACGATGCACATTGTGAGAGATGCCGATTACCTTTCTCCGCTTGGCAACAAAATCAGCGCTTGTGCCCAATTTGCACACAACATAAAAAACAAGGTTGGTTGTAATTAACAAGGCCGCGTTTTGAAGCGACCTTGTTAAAGCTATTTAGCACTCACTCAGCCTGTAGCGTGAATAAGTATATTTTTTTCGCCACTTGTCTGGTGTCTAGATAAGGTGTTTTATCGACATTATTCCATATCGGTAGTGATTAAATTACACTGTATAAACCGTAAGAAATAGCTAAGTTTTCATTGGTAATGTATAAGATTAAATTCTACTTATAATAAAAATAAACTTAATTCAAATTGCTATTTTAAATATGACATCACTAACAGAAAAACTCTCAGTGTTCTGCTAATATCTATCAGTAAAGAAAAATATACTTTATTGAATAGTCGTTATACGTTAATAATATAATCAGTGATTGACGAAATAATTACTTTATGTAATTAATTCATAATCACAGTCTGAGACAATAGCATTTAGAGTTGAATAATTATGAAAATAAAAAGTATAAAAGTTGAAAACTTTAGGCTACTTAAAAATAGCTCATTAGATATGACAGATGGCCTAACCTTGATAGTAGGAAAAAATAACACAGGTAAAACATCTTTTGTAGTTTTACTCGAAAAATTTCTATCGAAGCCAAATCCTTCATTTAACTTCAGTGACTTGCCTGTTTCTGTAAGAAATAAGCTCTACGAAATATCTGAGGAAACAAATATAGATGAACTGAGCATAAGGCTATGTATATCTGTAGAGTATACGGATGAAGATGATCTAAAGCATATTTCCAACTTTATGTTAGATTTAGATCCAGATAAATCAATTATCAACATTATGTTTGAAGCACGTCTAGAGCGAGATGTTTTGCTTCATCGGATACCAATCAAAAAAGAAGGTATAGATGATGCTAAATATATTACTGAAAAAAGAAATTTTATAGAGAGAAATTTCAGTAAATTCATAAAAACATCAATATATGCCTATGATGATTCGGGATACGAAGGAAATGAGCCTTATTATCTTCACAACCGAGAGGAATTAGAAGAAAAAGAGTTTAAGGATGTTTCTAATCTCATCAATTTTCAAGTAATACATGCCAGAAGAAATGTCGCCAGTTCAGATGAAACAGGTAAGAGCCCGTTGTCTGCGGTAACAACTCAGTTTTTTAAGAAATTAAACGACTCGAATGATGAACGACTTGAACAAGTTAGGGCGGCATTAATTGATATAGATAATGGTTTAGAAACGCAGTATTCGAATGTCTTTAGTGGTTTTTTATCAAGTGCGGCAAACTTTCTCAATTTGAATAGTTTGAAAGTAGTTTCAAACATTGAAGCAAGTTCTCTAATTGGCTCTTCTTCTAAGGTCATCTATGGGACAACAGAAGAACATCTGCCCGAAAATCTTAATGGCCTTGGTTATTTAAATATTTTGTATCTCTTGCTTCAGATTGAGATGATGAGAAAGGAATTCAAGGAGTCTTCATCAGACATTAATTTGTTATTTATAGAGGAACCAGAGGCACATACGCATCCTCAAATGCAATCAATTTTCTCAAAAAAGATTCGAGAGGTGGTAAACGAAATAAAAGGACTACAGGCTATTATTACTACCCATTCATCCTATATAGTTGCTAATTCTGACTTTGATAATATCCGATACCTCTTGAAGGATGAAAATTCAAATGTCGAATTTAAAAATTTTCATACTGAACTTGCTAAAAAATATAAAAAAGAACAAGGTCATGAGGATGGTGCAAAATTATATCAATTCTTAGAACAGTACCTTAAGATTCAAAATGCAGAGCTATTTTTTGCTGACAAGGCAATTTTTATTGAAGGAACAACTGAAAGAATTTTACTACCTTGGTTTATTAAAAAGTATGATGAAAAATGTGATAAAGAAAGCCAACCAATATCTTCGCAAAATATTTCAATAATAGAGGCCGGTGCAAACGCTAAAGCTTTTGCACCATTTCTAGAATTTATTGGTATAAAGTCACTAATCGTGACAGATCTAGATTCAACGAAACCAGAAGTAAAATTAGATAAAAATGATAAAGATAAAACTTCATATGTTGCATGTCCAGTTTCAGAGTCTTCACATACCAGTAATGAAACGCTGAAGCATTTTTTTTCTGCCCCCGACCTTAAAGCTGCTGAATTTTCTGAATGGTTTAATAAACTAAAGCGAGGGGAATTACCTGAAACTGCTAGTTGTGTAAAAGTTGTTTATCAAACGAAGGAAAATGGTTATCAAGCCAGATCTTTTGAGGATGCATTTTTCAATGCTAATAAAGTTGAATTAAAAACGGTTTGTGCTGAGCATGAAGTTCTAGGTCTCAAAAATAAGGGTAGGATTGCAGAAATAGAGATGGCAGACATCTATGAATTGACAGATAAAGTGATTGATAAAAAATCTGATTTTGCAGCATCATTACTTTATTTATGTCTCACAGGAGAGGCTGATTGGAAAACACCAGAGTATATTAATGAGGGATTAAAATGGATAAGCCAGTAATAATACCTTTAGAAAAAATACAAGAATGTATAGCTCTTGGGCAATCTTTTGTTTTACAAGGTGGAGCAGGAAGTGGTAAGACAGATACATTAAAAAAAACAGTCAAGTTTTATCTTGAAAATTACCCTGACAAGAAAATTATTTGTATCACCCATACTAATAAAGCTGCTGATGAAATAGTTGGACGTGTGGGGGCAGAAGTTGAAGTATCCACAATTCATTCGTTTATTAGCAGACTTATAAAACCATATAAACGTAATCTTCTAAAATTACTACCAGAGTTATTCTGTCTTCCTCTATTCGAGGAATTGAGTATAGAGCATTACAATGGTGATGATAAAATAAGAAATACTGAAGAACATAAGAGATTTAAAGCACAGCATGGATCCTTAGCTAAAAAACGTTCTCGCATATTACAACAAGATACAGGGCAAGTTACTGGAAAACGCGAATACGACAAAGATCCTAGTTCATACAATGCATTATTGAATAATGATATTGAACAGCTAAATAAAGCAATACGAGAAGCTATCAAACAGCATCATTTCAATGATGTTAGATATAATGATTCGCCGTTTGACGACTTTGAAAGTGCCACCTTTGGTCATGACGGCCTTATTAAAATAGCTTCGCTGCTATTTTCTCAATATCCAAATTTAGGGAAAATAGTTCGTGATAAATATGACTGTATATTTATCGACGAATACCAAGATACTGACGAAAACATCATTCAATCGTTGGTTTATTCTACCCCTGGAACAGGGTTAATTATAGGTTTGTTTGGTGATAGTGAACAGGCAATTTATGAAGGAGGGATAGGCTCGGCAAAGAGATTTATTGATGATGGAAAATTAATATTAATTGAGAAAGAAGATAATTTTCGTTGTTCACCTCAAGTAATCGATGTAGCGAATAAATTTCGCTCTGATAATCTGATTCAAAAAGTTGCGCTGAAGGAAATTGATGGGATCATTGAAACGGTTGAAGAACGGGAGGGTTCTGCTGTTTTTTACTACTCAATAAAGCCTCCAAAACCTGAAAAACTTGCCTTACCTAAAAAAGGCGATTCTGATGAAACTAAAAATCATTACTTAATTGCGAAAGATAAGTATGATCAGCAATCGGAGGAATATAAGCAGGATATTTTGAGGCGTCTGGAAGAGTTAGTTGCTTGTGCGAAAGTTGATATTGGAGAACATGTGTTATTGAAACTGCCCAATAAATCGGTTGCGCGTGATGCTGGTTTTGGGAATTTGTATGAGCTGTTTGATGATAGGTTTCCTGATGCACGAGACAGAATTAAAAAAGCCCTTGATAGGCTTCAATTTGATCAGCTTACTAAATTATTACAGCTTTTTAATAGTTCAAAGGATGATAAACGCTCATACAACAAGTTAATAGTGCTGTTGAAAAAACAAGGATTCCTTATTAAAACCAAGCAGGACAAAAGAGACTTGCATCATATACTACAGGAGCTGTCTACGTCTAATGAGTCTGCTGATACTGTTATGAGTCGAGCTATTGAGGCTGGGCTAATTTCGTTATCTGAAAGCCATAAGTTTTACCTTAAACGCAAAGAGAGTGAGCTGGAAAGGATTAATAAGGATAGAAAGATTGCTGTTTTTAAAAGATTACAACAATCTGGATGTAATTCAATAAATCAGATGTGTGATTATGTTAAACAAAATAATAACACTGATTTGACTAGTGAAATGATTGAAGAGTACTACGAGCAGTTGAGTAAAGATATTAAAATCGAGAGGTTCTATTCTGGATTGTTTGGTGATGCTCTGAGCTTTAGCGAAGTTTTGGCATTTTATAAATATGAAAGTGATGATAGTAATTTTATGACAATGCATAAAACTAAAGGAACTGGAATTGAAAATGTTGTTGTGGTTTTAGATGAATTCAATTGGCTTAAGTATGATTTTGCAAGCTGCTTTAGGTCGGAAACAAGTAATCCCGCTAGGCAAGCCCTCACAAGAAAACTACTATATGTGGCATGCTCCAGAGCAAAGAAAAACTTACGCTGTGTAATGCTTCTTGATAGTGATGATGATTTAGCAAATATAGAGAATTACTTCGATAATATTGTACATGTTGATTTGTGAGAGCCACTATACTGATCCCTTTGTATAGTAGTAATTTTCAGGCTTTATCCATTGATATATAAAGATAAGTATAGTGGGTGTAAGCCTGTAGAGCCTTTGGTTAAAATAATGGCTTCAAATATGAAAAATGTACATGCCGTTGTATATAGCGTGTACATTTTTAAGTGCTACTAGAAGAGAACATCGTAAATAGTTATTGCGTATTCACACACGAATGAACATATTACGTACGCTATACATTAAAAAAAGACCTTGTTAAAGCTATTTAGCGCGAACCGAATTTAAATGAGCAATGATTTTATCTGCTATCATCGGGATCAGTTGCGGTGGTGTTTCATGTCCCATGCCTGAAATTAAATCAAACGTTGTATTGGCAATATTGTCGGCAATATCTTTCCCTGCTGCTGGAGGGAATAATGGGTCAACTGAACCGTGGATCACTAGAGTTGGTGCAATAATTGCGGTTAAATGAGGGCGCATATCACCGGTGATGGCGACAGCAACTAACTGACGCTTGGTACCTTCAGGTGAATAATTGCGTGCTAAGGCCTGCAAAATATAATCACGATAATACGTTTCATCGAATGGGCAAATTGTCGAGCTGATCCGTCGATAAAACGCTAATTGCCCCTTTAGATAGCCTTCAAGATCATCTTTCGGGTTAGCACCTGAACTCATCAACATTTGCATCACGTCAGGTTCTGGCTGTGGTAACGCTGGGTTGCCTGTGCTCGACATAATAGGGCATAAACTCAATACTGTTTCAGGTGCTAATGCTGCGACTAATTGTGCGATCATACCGCCCATTGAGCGACCAATAATATGAGCTTTTTCAATGGAAAGTTGGTTTAGTAGCCTTAGAACATCCTCTGCCATATCAAATAAGGTATAAGGAATATCTACGTGTTCGCCACGTTGTAATTTCTCAATCAGTTCAGGGATATTGATTGCAGGGAAATGAGCAAAGTGGGGTGACAAACCACTGTCGCGGTTATCAATACGAATGACATAATAACCTGCATTTACCAATCGTTGGCAGAAGTCTTCTGACCAACTGATGTTATGGCCGCCTAAGCCAGGTATCAGTACAACAGAGGGGTTATCGCGATCGCCAAATGAATCATAATAAAGTGTAATTGGAGCATCTGTAGTCATTTTTTATCCAAATCTGGTGAATTAAGCTGTTATTTATCGAACAGAAACGGGCTCAACGTAACAACAAAAAAACTTAAAAGTCATCTGAAAGTACTTTAACCTTCGCGGTAGCTTAATAGAATAATTAATGTAATAAGTAGCAAAAGTAAAGCAATCAATAGATTAGTATGAAAATCGCTCAATGCCACGGTGAGTCCACCTAGAGCAGAGCCTGCTGCGATCCCTAAGTTGAAAAAAGCGATATAAAGGGAGCTGGTGATCTCAATATACTTGTTACTGTGAATAATCATCCATGTCATCAGCACCACTGAAACCCCACCATACATGAAGCCCCACAACAACAGGTTTGCGCTGCCAGTCATGATATTTATCGGTAGTAGTAGGAATATCGCCAGAGATGCACTGATCCCAAACACCACTGTGATTATCGTTGGATTCAGCCGTTTGCTGGCGCAAAGACCTAAGATAAAATTACCTGCTATACCCGCCAAACCATAGATCAGCAGTATACCGCTCAGCTGTTGCCCATTAATTTCACCTTCAGCGGTGAGTAATGGGCGAATATAAGTAAAAGCCATAAAGTGAGCAGCAACGACCAGTAAAGTGATGTTTAAACCAATGGCAATAACAGGTCGCTTAGCTTGTTGAATAAATAAACTAACGGTTGGAACCTGTAAGCTGGGCAAGTTTGGCAAGCTATAAGCCATTAATATGAATAATAAACAGGAAAAACCGCTCATTACCGCAAATACACCACGCCAACCTAACCATTCACCAATAAGCACACCTAAAGGAATACCAATAACAGAAGCTGCAGCGACACCACCAAAAATCAAGGATGTCGCAAAACCAATCTGTTTTGCTGCAACTAAACGCGGAGCGAGCCCACCTGCATTTGCCCAGATGATGCCAATACAGATACCCACAAAAAATCGACTGAGCAGTAATATCCAAAAGTAGGGAGTTATTGCTGATATTAGGTTACAAACGATCAGCAGCATCACACCAAATAATAGAAGTGTTTTGCGGTCAAAATGACCAGTAAAAAGTACGACTAAAGGTGAACTGATAGCGGCAACGATGGCGGGTATTGTCATCAGCAAACTGACGCTAGAAAGCGAAACAGAGAACTGTTCAACAATCGGGTTTAACAAGCCAATGGGTAACATTTCTGTGGTAACAACCGCAAAGGTGGCAAACGAAGCAGCAATCACGGCCCACCATGAAGTTTTTTTTGTGGAAGTTTCTATCATCATTATTTATCAACATGCTATTAAAAAGTACGCAAAGCATATAAGGGAAGGTATGATAGATAAATATCATTATCGTCACTTCATTGGGGACAAATAGTGTCGAATAAAACGATGTTATTGATTGATAATCTGACTGACTTAAATGTATTTGTGGATGTGGTTGAAACGGGCAGTTTTACTCTGTCGGCTCAACGTTTACAGTTGTCTCGATCCGCAGTAGGTAAATGTGTTGCTCGCCTAGAGGCGCGCTTGCAGGTTCGGTTGTTACATCGTACGACTCGAAGTATTCGACTGAGTGATGAAGGACAAACTGTATATGGATCTGCATTACGTATTTTGTCTGAAATTGAACAAGTCGAAAATACGCTCAGTCAAGGGCAGCAGCAACCCCGAGGGTTATTAAGAGTGACTGTTCCCGTGGTATTTGGGCGACGTTTTGTGATGCCAATTGTGCAGTGTTATCTATCGCGCTGGCCTGACGTTGAGGTTGATGTCGATTTTTCAGATGATTATTGCGATATGATCCGCGATGGATTTGATGTGGCAATCAGGATCGGCGGCAATGATGACAATCGATTAGTACGTAAAGTGCTAGCGCCACATCGTTATATCACTTGTGCTTCTCAAGCGTATTTACAGCAGCATGGGGCGCCTCAGCTGCTCACTGATTTATCTCAACATCAGTTGTTGGGGTTTCGACATAGAGGAAATAATGTCCCTTGGCACTTCAAAACTGAACAAGGGAAAACCAGTTACCCTGTTAATGGGCGCTTATTACTCAATGATACAGAGGCGATCCTTGATGCGGCCATACAAGGTCAAGGGATCTGCCAGCTTGGTGCCTTTTTGGTGAGTGAGTCAATTCAAAATGGTCAACTTCAGCCCGTGCTGACGCGATACTCCCAGCCAGAACCCCCTGTATGTGCACTCTATCCAACAAAACGTTATTTACCCCCTAGAGTACGCTTGTTTTTACAGCTTTTTGATGAGCAGTGGCAGGGGAAAGCTGTTTGGGAGCAAAACTGCTAATATTGGCTATTTTTTGGCGTAGAGGTAAACCGAGGCACGTGAAACACCCAAATGATGTGCAACAGTTTCCATCGACTTTTTCACATCAAGTAATCCTTCATTTCTCAATACCTCAATCAACGCTTTGCGCTCATCGGCTTTCAAGGTACGAGGACTAGCAGATAGGGCGGCAGCGTATTGGTCGATGCGCTGGCGAATAGCTTCACTACCATTAGGCTCAAGATGCTCTTTCACTGGGCCAGTCCCGACTTGGGTAAATTGGTTGAGGACACTTTGCATACTTCTAAATAAGGTCATGTCAACATTTAAGCAAAGTGCCGCCACATAATGACCGTTTTCATCTTTTATACCAATCGATGTGCTTTTAGCTGGGCGCCCATCAGCAAACTGATTGGCATAATTAGCAATAATGTGCGGAAAATCATCTGATTCAATACGCGCTAAACCTAACTCAGTGGTTGGTTCGCCAACACGACGCCCAGACAGGTTATTATGAATGGAAAGAATGGAGTTGGTAGGGTGTTTTAAATCATGGACAACCACTTCACAAAAAGGGGCAAAAGTTTCACTTAGCCCTTCGGCGATAGCTTCTATTTGTGCCAGTAATGAATTTTCCTTTAAAACGCTCATCAAGCTCCCCTTAACCTTGTGATATATTGCTTGTTTTATCTAATTTTATACTATTCTTATCGTGGCTAATAGTTAAGGGGGCATTAATTATTTGGAAAGATATTCGGCGAAACGTAAAATATCCACGTTACCACCACTGACAATAATTCCAACACGTTTGCCTTTTAATTGTTCTTTCATTTTTTTGGCGGCAGCAAACGATAAACAGCCCGTTGGTTCAACTACCATTTTCATGCGTTCTGCATAAAACTTCATACAGTCAATTAATTCGTCATCACTGACCGTCATAATGTCATCAACATTTTGACGAATAATTTCAAAAGTATAGTGGCCTAAATGTGATGTTTGTGCGCCGTCGGCAATGGTTTTTGGGGTATCGATATGGACAATTTTGCCAGTACGGAATGATTGCTGCCCGTCATTACCTGCTTCAGGTTCGACACCATAGATTTGGCAGTTAGGTGATAGCGCTTGTGCCGCAAGGGCGCTTCCTGAAAGGAGTCCACCGCCGCCTAAGCAAACAAATAGTGCATCTAATTCACCTACCTCTTCAAATAGCTCTTTTGCGGCAGTGCCTTGACCCGCGATGACATGAGGGTGGTCATAGGGCGGTATCAATGCATAACCATGCTTATCCACTAAATCTTGGCAAAACTGTTCCCGATCATCTTTATAACGGTCAAAATAAACCACATTTGCACCGTAACCTTTGGTTGCTGCGACTTTTACTGCCGGAGCATCAAGTGGCATTGCAATGGTAGCTGGGATATTTAACAACTTAGCTGCTAAAGCGATACCTTGAGCATGGTTCCCCGATGAGAAGGTAATTACACCTGCGGCTTTTTGCTCTGGGGTAAATTGTGATAACGCATTCATCGCCCCGCGGAACTTAAAGGCCCCCATGCGTTGATAGTTTTCACATTTAAAAAATAACTCAGCCCCTAATTGCTCATTGGCTGTGCGCGATGTCATAACTGGGGTTTTATTAGCGTAGTCTGCGATCCTTTGTGAAGCTAACTCAACATCTTGATAAGTAGGAAGTAAAAGATTTGTCATTTCATCACCACTAAGTTGTTTGATTGAAATTAATTATTATATGCAATCGCTTCGATTTCTAGGGCTGCATCGTGATGTAACTGAGCGACCCCGGCGACAGCGCGAGCGGGGCGACTATCGCCCATCCATTTTGCGTAGAGTTGGTTAAACTCAGGCCAATTAGCCATGTCGGTGACATAAACTCGCACCTGAACTAACTGCTGTTTAGACACACCGGCACTGTCTAAGCAAGCATCGATTTTGTTGAATACTAACGCGGTTTGCTCTGCAAAAGACCTTGCTGTTTGTAGGATGCCATCTTTGTCAGAAGGAAGTTGCCCTGAAATAAACACAAACCCACCAGCTACAGTGTAGTGAGAGTAGTGCCCAGCGGGTGCGCTCAGTGTTTCACTGTTTTTAAATTGAATTACCATAAGTAAACTCACATTATCTTAAATGTACATAAAGTCTAATATTAGACTTTATGTTTAGTCAATGGTATTTTTTACCTTTTGAGTTCTTAATTAATAACACACTGATTATGTGTTAATTATTTATTGGTTATCACAATTCTTATTTTTTAAACATAAAATTGTTATGTAATCTTTTTCTATCAATAAAGGCATAGTGAAGAAAATAAATTTAAATAGAGTCGAAAAATAAATAAATAAGTCAATTTGACGATAAATAACAAAATTTTTAGCAGGAAAAACTTACACATAAAATAATCTGAACAAGGCCAAAATCGAATAGGAATAATCAAATTGTCGGAAGGGTTGTTTCATGGTAACAATATGTTATATAAATATATTTTAGGGGTTCGTAATGGCTAAAGTTCAGTTTGATATACTACCGATTTATGGAAAAAAAGATGTCAGTGCAACAGAAAAATATTTACAAGAAGCACTATTGCCTTTCGCCGCATTTGATCAACAACTCCCTAAGCAAATAATTGAATATGTACTTGATGGCAGCGAGCCAAATATATTAGTTCAATTAGCTCAATTAACCGCCGATAAAGCTGCCGTTTTATTAGACAAACCAGGTACCATTGATTGGTGGTGGCCAGCAAATAATGCAGATTCAGGCCAATTCACTAAAATAATACGTCAAGGTTTGAATGCACGTCATAAGTTGTATGCCAAAGTGGGTGATTCATTATCTGCACAACAAACGGCAAGGTTTGCCAAAGTGATAGCGGCGGCTTGTCAGGACATCAACATTAAAATAATGACTCAAGAGCTTCCAAGCTGGGTGCTGTACTTATTAGGTGATGCCTTCTATACCACTTTTGGCTCTCGAGGCGGTCGTAACAGTAATTATGAACATCGCGATCATTGGAGCTTAAATTTATTAGCTGAGATGGTTGAACAAGAAACAGATAAACCCGCAAATACAATTTTGTATGCTATTTTCGATCGCCAACAGCTTTCAGACTACCACTATACCAACTTACTGCGCGTATTTAGCATTCCGAGATTGACAGAGTATCTTATTGAACAACAAGATTTTGTTCGCGGATCGCTAGCTAAGAACTTATCCGCCGCAGGGCAAATTCAATTTATTGACTGCTTGAAGAAAGAAGCTGAGCTTTGTGCAACCTTTGCTGATGTTATCGTCAGTTACGCAACTAGCACACTGAAAACAGTGCGTACTGCTGCAGAGCCGGTCATGGCCATTTTGCCAGTAGAGTCAGTTAACACTTATCTTACGCAGATCTTATTAGAAGGCACGCCGAAACAAAGAACTCAAGCTGCTGATTTATTCGCTCGGATTGGCGAAGGTCGCGACGTACTTGAAAGCGCCTTGCAAACAGAAAAAAATAAAACCGTGCTTAAAGGGATCGAAAGTGCTATTTCGCGTTTTGACGTGATGGATACAGCGAATGAAATTGCAGAAACGGTGTTACCGCCATTAGTTGAAATAGACGATACCCCGCTTCCTGAAAGTGTACGTGATATATTAGCGAATAACTTCAATGAGATGCTAATTAAAGCACAAGAGTCCGCTGAACGTGAAATTGAAGCCAATAAAACAGAAAAACACCCCTACAACTGGGCGCAACGGCATTACAAAGAGTTTAGTAAACTGACGGAAGAACAATGTCGCGGGATATTAGATAAATTAAATAGTGGTGAAGGGATAATCTCCGCACATGAAGAGGCTGTGATCCGTCATAAAGAAAAGATCCTTAATTTGCCTGAATTCACCTTATTCCATGGTTTACGGTTATTAAGCAATAACAGAACCAAAGAGAGCCATTTTTCGCATTATCAATTTAGATCACAAATACCGGCTCGCTTGTTAGCTTCATTGGAACTACGCCAATTAGCGCAAGTACTTGCGAATTGTCATTATGCGGATGCAAACCGTCTTGTGGCTGACTTTTGCTTAGGAAGCTATGCCAGAGGATTAGACTATTTTCCAAATAATGAGCAAGTTTGGCCGTTTTTTGTTCAGTATCCAGACTTCCTTGCCGAGGCATTGGGGCTGATCCCGCGTCCACAAAAACAACGCTCATATGATGAATATGATGCGACAAATGCAATTGACGTTATGGCGAAGTTGCCGGTTTTACCGGGGCGTTTTATTCCACGTATTATGGAACTTGCGTTGGGTGAAAATAAAACTCATCGCCGAAATGCGCAAGAACTGCTCGAAACATTACCGAATATTCATTTAAACGCAGCAGAAGGTTTAGATTCAGGGAAACAAGAGATCCGCGTTACGGCAATTGAATGGTTAGCACGCTTACAGCACCCTGATTCATTACCTCAATTATATGCGTTGTTGAAAAAAGAAAAACGAGAGGTGGTTCGTGCGGCATTGTTAACTGCTCTCGAACAATTTAATGAAGATATTTCAGGTTACCTATCGCCGAAAGTGCTATTAGATGAAGCTCAGAAAGGGCTAAAAGCCAAAGCACCTGCGAGTATGGCGTGGTTTGATTTAGACAGTATTCCTTCATTAACATGGCAAAATAAAAAAGCCGTTGATAGTGATATTATCCGCTGGTGGATCATTTTAGCGATTAAATTAAAAATGCCTGCGGGTAACGGGTTACTACAACGTTATATCAGTTTACTCAGTCAAGATAGCCAGCAAAAATTAGCCAGCTTTGTACTTAACAGTTTTATTAGCCAAGATGTTCGTGGGCCATCACTTGAAGAAGCGATGAAAGAAGCCGAACATCATGCGCCACAGCGCCAGAAAAGTTATTTAGGTTATGCAAAAAGCTACCCTGAATACTATTCACAATATGAAAACTATACACTTGAGCAAGCGATTAACGACATTAAAAATGAAGTTCTACGTCGTTATTTAGGCTCTGCTATCAGTGATAAAGGCATGTTGGCATTAGTTTGTGGTATTGAAGGGCACATTGCTGTGGCTATGTTGCGCAATTATATGCGTGACCATTATCAACGCCGTGCACAAATCGAAGCCATGATTGATGCCATTGCGGTAAGTAATGACCCTCTGATTATTCAGTTACTACTTTCACTGTCTCGTCGTTATCGAACCTCCTCTGTACAGGAAAAAGCACGTGGGCTGGTGACTGAGATTGCACAACGTAATGGTTGGAGTGCTGATGAATTGGCTGATCGTACTATTCCAACCGCAGGTTTAGATGAAACAGGAACGCTGGTGTTGGAGTATGGAGAACGTCAATTTACAGCGCGTTTAGATGCACAACAAAAATTGGTGTTGTTTAACCCTGAAGGTAAAGAGATCAAAGCATTACCAGCTGCACGTAAAACCGATAATGAAGAACTGATTAAAGAATCTAAAAAGTTATTTACTTCAAGTAAAAAAGAACTAAAACAAGTCATTGATCTGCAATCAGTGCGTCTGTATGAAGCGATGTGCGCGCAGCGCCAATGGAGTACCGCAGATTGGCAAGAGTATATTCAAGCTCACCCCATCATGCGTGGCTTAATTGAGCGCCTTGTATGGATGGAAGTCAACGATGACAAGGTTATCAATATGTTTAGGCCATCTGATGATGGTAGCTTGCTCAATCTTGAAGATGATGAAATCAGTTTAACGGATGGATCACTGATCCAATTAGCCCATGCAGCACTGCTCAGCGAAGACGACCGTAAAGGTTGGTTAGCCCACTTTAAAGACTACAAAGTGAAGTTTTTATTTTCGCAAATGGAGCACAAAATTCCTGATTTAGCGCTCACGGTAACTGAAGTTGAAGATAAAAAAGGTTGGATCACAGACACCTTCACCTTACGAGGAGTATTAACCAAACTGGGCTATCAGCGTGGTCAAGCGGAAGATGGGGGCAGCTTTAGTCATTATTACAAACATTTTTCTAGTATGAATCTGTATGTCTACATTGAATTCAGTGGTAGTTATGTGCCAGAAGAAAATATCCCAGCAGTTTTGTTCTCGCTCAGCTTTGAGAACAGCCAAAAGAGCTCTTGGGAGCGTAGTTATATAGAACTAAAAAATGTGCCACCGATTTTATTGGCTGAAAGTTATGCGGATTATTTAAAAGTTGCCGATGCCTGTTCAGGTTTTGATCCTGAGTGGGAAAGCAAAACACCTTGGTAATTGCGATTAATAGGAAATAGAGAATGGCTAAGAAAAAAGCATCAGAGCCTTCTGCAATCCGTGAAAGTGCAGAAATTCGTTTTGCTGATGAACTCGAACGCCTAACACAAGCTGATAGTGATAACCCGAAGCCACAAGGCTGGCTTCGTTCACCAAGAGCGGTTAGACGATTTATATTAGGTGATGAAGAACTGAACATTAGCCCAAAATTCTTTGGGGATGATGCGCTGGTTGATCGCGCTATCGTAACCTTGTTAGGTAAGCAGGGCCTGATGCTAGTGGGCGAACCGGGTACAGCAAAGTCTATGCTATCTGAATTATTAGCAGCTGCAATTAGTGGCGATTCAGGGCTAACTATCCAAGGAACTGCAGGTACAACGGAAGATCATATCAAATATTCGTGGAACTATGCGCTCTTGCTGGCCGAAGGCCCAACAGAAAAAGCACTGGTTAGCTCGCCACTTTATCAAGGCATGCTAGAAGGCAAAATTGTCCGTTTTGAAGAGATCACTCGTTGTCCTCCTGAAATACAGGATGTGCTGGTTTCTCTCATGTCTGAAAAGCAGATGATGATCCCTGAAATGAAAGATAATGCACGCATCAGCGCAAAATCAGGCTTTAACTTAATTGGCACCGCTAACTTACGTGACCGCGGCGTACATGAGATGTCTTCGGCATTAAAGCGCCGTTTTAACTTTGAAACGGTGCGGCCTATTCAAGATGCACAATTTGAAATTGAATTAATTAATAAACAATTAATAGCTGAATTAGGTGAACTTAATCAACAGGTCAACATTCCTATCAACGTGATCGAACTGTTGGTGACAACTTTTCAAGAGCTACGTTCAGGTAGCACCAAAGAAGGTGGCAATATCAAAACGCCTGATGCCGTGATGTCAACGGCCGAAGCAGTCAATATTGCCTATGCATGTGCGCTGGAAGCTCACTATTTAGGGGACGGTATACTCAGTGCGGGCGCTGTCGCTCGGCAATTAATTGGTGTGGTACTCAAAGATAACGTTGATGATATTAAACGGATGCGTTATTACATCGACAATGTGGCAAGAGAACGAGCGAAAGCCAGCCCTGAATGGAAAGCCTTCTTTGAAGCATCAAGGGAATTTTGGCGATAACTTCAATTTGATTAGGGAAATAAACGGTGAGTTTGCCATCAATAGCTTTGCCTGAAAGGCTGTCAGTTGCATTAAAAACACTGGCGTTGTTGCAAGACAATCAACTCTACTTTGCTCCAGTGCGCCATCATAGCCCTGCATGTGCTTATGGTGTTTTAACGCTAATTGAAACTGTTTCACCTGATTATGTTTTAATTGAAGGACCTGATAGCTTTGATCCATTGATAACAGGTTTGCTTGATCCAGAAACGTTGCCCCCAGTTGCTATTATGGGGCAGACCCAACGCAAACCATTGTTGCGGAATGAAAGTGAGAGTAGTGACGCTGTCACGTATTCGGCTTATTTTCCTTTTTGTGAGTATTCGCCTGAATGGCAAGCACTACAGGTTGGTCATAAAAAACAAGCTAAATTGCATTTTATTGATCTGCCGTGGGCTGCTCAGGTAGATATTGATAGCAATGCTGAAGAACAAAACCAAAGCCTACAAAAAGAACGTTATCTTGCTCATAGTCTGTTTATTTCTCAATTGGCTAAAAAATGTGGTTGCCGTGATCATGACGAATTATGGGAACATTTATTTGAATTACGAGCGCTTGAAGCATTATCTGATTGGCAATCACTATTTCAGGATACATTTATTTGGTGTGCATTAGCTCGTTTGGACTATGAGCCACAAGTGCTTGAAGCCGAAGGCTCTCTAGCACGTGAAGCGCATATGCAGGCACATATTCAAATGATAAAGCAACGAGAACCTAACGCAAAAATCGTTGTTGTCACGGGGGGATTTCATACTTTAGCCCTGATTGAAGGGCTGGCTACGGTGCAAGGTCACGGCTTTACGCTATCACCAACACAGCAGAAGTTGTTTAAACAAAAACAACAGTTTCAACAACAAGATAACGCATGGCTGATCCGTTATAGTTATGATCGGTTAGATGCACTCAATGGTTATGCATCAGGTATGCCTTCACCTGCTTTTTATCAGCAAGTCTGGCGTAGTTTGTTGGAACAGCAACAAGAAAATCTACCCTTCAAGCCAACTCAACATTACCGTCATCAACTCGGGGTGAAATTTTTATCTGAAGTTGCACATGTGCTACGTGAAAAGCAATTTGACCCTGCACCTGGCTATTTGTCGGTTAAGTTAGCAGCAGAGCAAAGCCAGCGACTGGCTGTATTTCGAGGGCATTTAGGGCCAAGTCGCTATGATCTTTTGGACGGATTACAAAGTGCCTTTATTAAAGGTAGTTTGGATGAAAGCCAAGAAGAACTATGGCAAGAAATTAAAACCTGTTTTTCGGGTTATAGATTGGGGCAGATCCCTAAAGGTACGATCACGCCACCATTGGTTGCTGAAACCTATGAAACAGCAAAAGCATATCGCTTCAAATTAGACGATACCCTCGCCAAAACCAGTCGACTGGATGTTTATCGCAACCCTCAGCATCGTTTACGCAGTCGTTTTCTGCATTTATTAGCATTTTTAGATATTCATTTTGCTAACCGTCTTAATGGACCTGATTTTTTAACCGGTTCGCAAATGGATTTACTGTTTGAGGAATGGCGATATGCATGGACACCCAATGTTGAAGGTGAGCTAATTGCTTTATCAGAGCAAGGGACTCGTTTACAAGCGATAGCGTTGAATAAACTGCTGAAAATGGAAAAGCAGCTTGAGCAAGATGGGTTAAACCGTTCTAGCCAAAATGCAGTGACTTTATTAATTCAGGCGGCAACCATTGGATTGGGTAAGCAATTGCCCGCATTGTTTGCACTACTTGATCGCTACATTCAACAAGATAACCAATTGGGTTCTTTAGTTGCCTGTGGCCATAAATTGATTCATTTATGGCGAGGTAGGCAACTGTTTGATATACAAGACGGGTTTTCCATCGATGAGCGATTACATCGTGTGATCCAGCAAGCATTCTATTGTTTAGATCAGCTGACTCACGGTGATGAGCAACAGCAAGAGCAATCATTTGATGTTCTGATGTCATGCAGAGAACTGATGATGTTTATGCCTGAAATTAATACAAGCAGTGATTATGGTGGGGAATTTTACCAGCAATTAAATCGCTTAGAAGGAATGCTTGAACAAACGCCACTGTTAAAAGGTGCGGTGGACGCGTTACGTTATCTCGGAGGAAGGTTGGATGAGACCTTGTTAACCCAAAAGGTTAAATGCAGTTTTAGTGCAGGCAGTGATCCAGAAATTGCCATTGGTTATTTTATCGGTTTGATGAGAGCGGCTCCTGAATTAGTGATCAGAATGCCGTTACTAGTCGATTCATTAAATCAATTATTAGCCCAATGGGATGAACAACGATTTATTCAAGTACTCCCTGACTTACGTTTTGCCTTTAGCCAATTGACGCCAAAACAAAATGCACAAATGGCCAATTATGTTGCGCAAGAGCTCGCTATCACAGCTCAAGAGCTTACATTACACCAAACAACATTTAGCGAAAAACAATTGTTAGATGCACTAAAAATCGAACAAAAATTACAAGCTAAGTTAACTGAACAAGGGTTGCAATGTTGGTTTGATGGACAAAAGGATCTACCTGAACATGAGTAACGATAGCTCAAAACCACAAAATGAACCATTAACTGATGAACAATTGCAATTAGCAAAACGTTGGCGGTTAATTTTAGGGCAATATGCCGATGATGCTCTTGGACAAGCGACATTTAACGCAAGTGAACTTAAAATTGAGCGCTCATTAGATTTCCTGTATCGCCGTGAATACCAACGCCGTGGATTGCGCCAAGAACGAGGGCGTCATGGTTCGCTTGATGCATCACAACTCACCGCCGTCAATTGGCTTAATCAAGCACGCAAGTTGTTCCCTAGCAGTACTTTTGAGCGTATGCAGTCTCAAGCGTTAGAGCGCTATGAAATCAGTAGTTTTTTAAAGGATCCACAAACGCTGAACGCGATGGAACCGACGAAAGCACTTGCAAAAACGTTGCTCAGTTTGCGTGGTAAAATGAGTGAAGAGACGCGTGATGCAGTTAAAAATATTATTCGTAAAGTCGTGGATGAAATTTTGCGTGAAATGCGCCATCAATTTCGCCAAGCAATCACAGGGCGAAAGAATCGTTTTCGCCGCTCGCTGATCCCAAATAGTCGTAATTTTGATTGGCGGGCAACCATTGCTGCTAATTTAAAAAACTATGATAGTGCCAATCAGCGTTTAGTCATTAAAACACCGTACTTTAATTCACGTCAACAACAACACTTACCGTGGGATGTCATCTTATGTGTTGACCAAAGTGGCTCAATGGCGAGTTCGATCATGTATGCCGCTGTTTGTGCCAGTATTTTGGCTGCATTACCGACCGTAAAAGTCTCTCTAGTGGTATTCGATACCCAAGTGGTCGATTTAAGCCATCTGGCTGATGATCCTGTTGAGGTATTGATGACCGTTCAATTAGGCGGTGGCACAAATATTGCTCAAGCGATGAAATACTGTGAAAGCCTGATCCGCAATCCAAAGAGAACCATTATTTCCCTGATCAGCGATTTTGAAGAAGGCGGTGCGCTCAGCCATTTATTGGATTGCATCCAACGACTCAATAGTCAACAGGTGAAGTTATTAGGTTTAGCTGCACTGGATGACCAAGCAGAGCCCATTTACGATCTTGAAATTGCTCAAAAATTGGCTGATAGAGGCATGCATGTTGCTGCATTGACACCTGAACACTTTGCTCTGTGGCTGGCGGAGGTAATGCAATGAATTGGCGTGACACTTATTTGCATTATGATGACGATGCGCTTGCTGTATTTGCTAATGTCGGTCTGCTACGACGAGCGCGCAAAGATGTCGATAATGATAAAGTCACATTGCTTGATGAAGCAGTAGGGGTTTTTAATAGTGATGGGCAACAGGTCACACTCAACCAACAAGGGATCCAAAAAGCACAATGTGATTGTACGGCGACAGGCTGCTGTAAACATATTTTAGCGGCAGTACTGTGGTTACAAGCCAATAACCAGCAACCAATAGCATTAGGCGAAGTTCAAGTTGATGAAACGGAACCATTACTGGCTGAATTATTAGCGCTAGATCCCGCATTAACCATGAAACAGGTTGCAAAAGCAGATTGCCGACTTGCTTGGCGTATGGTGCAGCAATGGGATGTATTGATATTTGAAGATCTCCATTCACAAATTAAAATTGTGCTACCCGAATATGATGATCCTGTTATCTATTTAAAAAATAATGGCTTTCAAGGGATGCTGTCATCGCTGCCTGAAAAGCTAAAACAGGCTTGTCATTTAGCGGTGATCGTTAAATTATTTAACCAACATCAATTAACTTGGCCTTGGCCTGAAGAATTCATTACGATACCTGAAGGGGAGCGGCCTTTAAGTAGTGATGAAATTAATGTTATTGAAATGATTTCGCGACTGATTGCCGATCTGTTACGACAAGGCTTATCACATATTAGCCGTAGTAGTGCCAAACAGTTGCATTTGTTGAACATGTCTGCACGAGCTGAAGGCTTACCGCGTTTAGCCGCATATTTACGGCATTTAAGTAAACAAATACAGAAGCTTGCCGACAAACATTTCACTATGGATGAAGCGCAGGTTTTACGTTTTATTGCGCAAATTTCCGCTTATTTGTATCAATTAAGCACATGCGATATTGGGCAATTAAGTGTACTAAGAGGGCAACCTAGACGCCAATATGATGATAAAGATAACGTATTATCGTTATTTCCTCTCGATGCGCAGTGGTGGCAAGCAGAAAGTGGTGCAGTGGGGGCTACATTCAGCTTTTGGGATAGTGATGAAAAGAGAGTAATTCAGTGTACTCAAGCTAGGGCTAATCAGCTAGATCAGATGTTTAATAAAGCTGCCGTTTGGAGAACACTGGCACTTTGGAAACAATCAGCAAGTAATTTAATGGCTCGCCCATTTACATTGCACTTACCTCGATTATCCGATACTGGCAAATTGGCGGCATCGGGTGATAGTTATGCTATCAGTACAACTAACTTAGTTTCTATGGATGAATATACACAGTTAAGATCTGAGTGTGGTTTTACTAATTGGTCACAGCTCACTGAATATTTTGATGCGTTACCTAACGATGCTATCTATGAGCCACAAGTTTTGCATATTCATCATTATCAACAATTAGATTGGAATGAAATAGAGCAATGTGTGAGCTGGGCTGTTAATGACGAAACCGATAACACCGCTTATTTACGTTTAAATTGGCAGGGTAATAATAATGGCAAAATTGAAGAGCTGCGTTTTATCACTAAACGTAATTTGCCGATTAGGGCCGTGACAGTGCAAGTGAGACACCAACAGCATGGTGTTATATTTGTTCCCTCCGCGATTTGGCTAGAAAAAGAGCACGGCATCCAACTGTTTTACCTTGATTTTGATTCAACACCACGGAAAAAGCAGAATTCGGGTTTTGTGAGCAACATTCAGGAATATATGGATAAAAAGTATCGACGTCACACTACTTTTGCACCACATCCTTCTTTGATGGAACAATTAACTAGACCTATTTTTTCTGTGTTGGAAACTCAGGCATGTACTGGGCGCAGTGGGCTATCAAAGCATCAAATTGATGAGCTAATGTTAGCAAAACGTACTGTTCAAGATTTAGGCATGCATTGGGTAGCTAAACAAATTGAATACTATATTGAAAATCCACAAAATATTAATGTGTTATTACGTTTAATTTATTTGTGTGAGCAATTAGAGCGCTCTCAATTATTACTGCCTCTTGAATTTAGTCAATAAAATTCAGAGTGACAGCTCTTCGCCGTTTACGGCGAAGGTTTGGGGCGGATTTTGCTAATTTTAATCGTCTTTTTGTGGCTCCAACGAAGACAAAAAAGAGCGCAATATGTGGTCGAGAGCAGCTTGCTCTTCTGTAGTTAAACAGGTGACTAACCGTGCTTGGTTAGCAACATGAGCCTCAATGGCTTGATTAATCACGATTAAACCTTTATCTGTCAGCGAGACAAGAAAACCGCGGCCATCGTCAGGATTTGGGTGGCGTGCGACTAAACCTGCTTTTTCAAGTTGATCGATTCGGTTTGTCATTGTTCCAGATGTAACCATCAAGGTTGCTAACATATCACCGGGTGACAACGTATATGGGCTTCCTGCACGGCGTAAAGTTGCTAGCACGTCAAAACTTGAGCGATTAAGCCCAAATTGCGCAAATACCTTCTCCATCTCACGAGTGAGATGAGCAACAATATTTCCTAAACGGCCAATTAACCCCATAGGGCTGATATCTAGGTCAGGACGTTCACGAGCCCATTGCTGAGTAATTTTATCAATGCGATCCATGGCGAAATAATGACAATAGTTTACCTTGACGTCAAGGTAAATTAAATTTATCTTGATATCAAGATAAATTATCAAGGCTTAGCTATGAACCGTTATGCAATTTTATTGTTAACTGCATTGGCTCCGATTGTTTGGGGGAGCACTTATTTAATTACCACAGAAATGTTGCCCGCAGGTTTCCCTTTAACTTTAGCGGCGTTAAGGGCTTTACCTGCTGGTTTATTATTATTGATTTGGTTACGTAAGCTGCCTAAAGGGATATGGTGGTTACGCGTTACTATTTTGGGAGTGCTGAATTTTTCGCTGTTTTGGTGGTTATTGTTTATCGCTGCCTATCGTTTACCGGGCGGTGTCGCAGCAACAGTTGGCGCAGTTCAACCATTAATCGTATTATTTCTTAGCTATTGGTTGTTAAAAAGCCAACTTGCAGCATTATCTATTATGGCTTCATTTGCAGGGATTGTCGGGGTTGCAATATTATTGCTGACACCAAATGCGGCGTTAGATGCAACAGGTATTATAGCTGGTTTAGCGGGCGCACTTTCGATGGCGGCAGGAACGGTATTGAGTCGGCGTTGGCAACCACCTGTATCTCCACTCACTTTTACTGCTTGGCAATTAACGGCCGGAGGGGTTGTCTTATTGCCATTTGCGCTTTGGCTAGAACCGTCACTCCCTGCACTGACCATGATTAATATCATTGGTATTAGCTATTTAACATTGATTGGTGGAGCGTTGACTTATGCGTTGTGGTTCAGAGGTCTTGCTTTGCTTGGACCTAGCTCTGTGGCTTCATTAGGTTTTCTGAGTCCAGTTAGTGCAGTGATCCTTGGATGGATATGGCTCGATCAGAGCCTAAGTCTACTACAATTTTGTGGAATGATAGTGATATTGGTAAGTGTGTGGACGAGTCAGCAGTCAGAAAAACGCTTAGCACAACGTAGGCTACAGCAAATGTGTTGATGAAATACGAAATGAAATACAGAGCAAATAAGGATAGCACTATTTGCTCTGTTGTTTATTCAAGCTTATTTAGGGTAGTTTTGCTTAATCACTTTTCCGTTAGATAAAATGGCTTTTAATGAACGAGGGGGAAGGTCATCAAAGGGTTTATCTGCAAAATTAACCATGATGATTGAGCCATCGCTAAATGTGGTTTGTTGTACCCAGCCATCTTGATCAAGCCATGTAAACCCGACTAATTTTTTATCCCACAATACGTTGTGTAACGGGCGAAAAATGCTATCCGATTTAAGCATGGCGGGGAGTCGCTGATTAATAGTGCCACGACTTAAATTATACAAAGGCGCGGTATTATACAATTGGCTCAGTAACTCTCTGGTCGTTTGAACTTCAGGAAATTTGAGATTATCAAATGTCCAGTGATGTGTGCTAATAATTGCATCGTGAAATACCGTTTGGTAGAGCGGAAGCCGCCAGCGAGGATCAAATTCAACGGTCAAATATGGCTGTTTTAATTTAGCTTTACTAAAGAAAGTTGCTGGCTCACTTTCTGGCCACCAAGCCCCAAAATAATAAGGTGAGTTTTTGTCTTTATGAATACTTTTATCACCCCAACCAAAACCCCATGTTTCCATGCCGTGGGCAAACATAAGATATTTAGCGGTCACTGCATTGCCATCTTCTGAACCTAATGGGATGCGAAGATTTTTTTCAATCCAACGGAGCCGTGCGTTACGTGCAGCGGTCATTTGCTCAGCGCTGGTATGGTTAATCGCACTATAGTCATTGACTACCATGCCTGTGCCATCAACATCAATAAATAGGCTATTGGTGTGTGAAAGCTCAAGTAACTCTTTGATACGCATTTGTGAATAGTCTTGCATGCAGCCTGGATTAAGGTAATAGCCTTTTCCGCCAAAACCGGGGCTTTTCTGACCATTTTTTTGCACGATGGCACATTTTTGCCTCAGTTCAGTCGGGATTTGAGCGGTCAACCATTCCTCATTTACCCCTGCAGGGATTGCGGTATCATATGAATCATAACTACCAATCAAGTAACCCAATTTTACGGCCTGTTCAACGGCTTCGGGTTGGTAAAAGGTCACTGACCAATTATCAACACCTAACCATAATTTAGGTAATCCATGAAGATTCAGTTGATTGATAAGTGGAATGGATAAACCTTGCCCCCAGTTCTCATTGCCTGTTAACCATGGTCCAAGTTGTTTTAGCACCATGTGCTCTATTTTTTGCGCTTGAATTTGTTGATAGCGTAAGAAATCACTGTCTTCCGGTGTTTTTGGATTAGGTTCGACAATTTTGAATGCTTCATTGAGAGCGCCAACTAAATAAGGTTGTTGCCACTTTTCTGGGGGAGATTGCTTGATTTTTTTGAATGTACGTTGGGCGTCTTTATCGAGAGCATCCCATATGAGTTTCCCTTTAGGTGATTGTAAATACTGATTAAGGCCTAGCCAATTTTTAATGTCTTGTTGATCTAATAACCCTTTCCCCCAGATATAAACATGGGTCGCACCAATCAGCTTATTGCCATCTGGGATATTAAGAAATTTTTCCTGTAACGTTTTAATTTCACCAATTGATTCTAAATATTGCCGATAAGCCAATGCACCATCTATTGGTGTTTCACCAATAGAGAGGATAACCTCAAAGGGTTGATTAAGATTAAATTGGTCAAACAAGTGACTCGATGACATTTGCAATTGATTAGACTGCTCAGAAAACAAAATTTTATTGCTAAATGGCGTGACAAGCAGCCAGCTATAGACATGATGTTGCTGTTGGCTCCAAAGTGGCAATTTAAGGTCATAATTGGTATCAATATCGTTTTGTTCATTAATCAAGTATTGCCGCCAAATTGGATTATTGGTAGGGACATGACTACCTTCCCCAATAGGTAAATACAACGCGGAAACGGATTCAGGTAGTTGATACCAATCTAACTTTTGCTCTTTTGAGGTTTGAAAACGCAATCGTAGTTGTTGATTCTCGAGATGAGCAGTGACCTGCATTTGTTTGTCAGGCCAATCCCACTGAGCTGTACCCGTGCTAGTGGTGAGTTTGTCTACCAGAGTTTGTGAGATACCACGGTTAATGAGCTCATTTTCATGAGTTATTTTTAACGTATCAGGCTCAATATCTAGCGAAAAACCATTATTTTGAAGTGTTAGTGCATGTGTGAATGAGCTGAACAAGAGCAGGGCGAGAGTTAATTTGTAAGGATATTTTGTCATTTTAAGGTGAGATCCTGTATTTATAAAATATCGCGTTGTAACTAACAATATTCTAACATGGGTGTAATTTAATCAAAAACAGATTTATCTATGGATAAAAATCGAATTAATCGATTGAAATTCAATATTATTTATTTTTATATAATCACATTAGAAAATAATGATTTTTACATTAGTTGTCTGTGCTATCTGTTCAAAAACGCCATAATGTTTAACACTATTGTGTGAGTTTCAATTATTGGAGTCTGTATGCTGTTTTCAGATGAAGAAAATACCTTATCAATAGCTGAAGATGCTTGGTTATTGAAAGGATTTTTATTAGGAGATGGACAAGCATTGTTGGCTGCATTAAAGCAGGTCATACAACAGTCTCCATTTCGCCATATGTTAACACCCAGTGGTCATTCAATGTCTGTAGCAATGACTAATTGTGGGCATTGGGGGTGGGTTAGTGATCCCAAAGGGTATCGTTACCAAATGCGTGACCCTGTCACTAATCTATCTTGGCCGAAAATGCCTGTTATTTTCGTTGAACTTGCGCAAAAAGCAGCTGATAGTGTTGGCTTTTTGCATTTTTCTCCTGATGCTTGTTTAGTTAATCGCTATAGTGTTGGTGCAAAACTGTCCTTACATCAAGATAAGGATGAAGTCGACTTTTCACAGCCAATCGTGTCATTCTCTTTGGGTTTACCTGCAATGTTTGAGTTCGGTGGTTTGACCAGAGAAGCCCCAAAAAAATCATTTTTATTAGAGCATGGGGATGTCGTTGTTTGGGGTGGAAAGTCACGCTTAAACTATCATGGCGTTCGAAGCATTAAAACCGGTAGCCATCCTGTACTGGGGGAATGCCGTATTAACTTGACTTTCCGACGTTGTCAGTGACCACGACCATATAATTGTTTTAAAACGGCCTGAGTAAATTTAAAATCAATAGTATCATTCAATTGATTGAAGATTGATGAATATCAGAATATAAATGATAAGTCATAGCAATTACTGGGAATAATAATGTATAGCTTTCAAAATGATTATAACGAAATAGCACATCCAGCAGTCATGCAAGTATTGAACAATTTAGCAGGGAAGCGTTTCGACGGATATAGCACGGATAAGTACACACAACAAATCGCCGATAAAATAAAGCACAGGATCGGTAGGAACGATGCTGACCTCCATTTTTTTAATGGTGGAACTATTACTAACTTAACGGCAATTTCTCATGTACTTCGTCCACATCAAGCAATTATTGCCGTTGACTCTGGCCATATCGCAACCCATGAAACGGGTGCAATTGAAGCAACAGGTCATAAAGTGATCACGATGAGCTCTGAATCGGGAAAGTTAGAAGCGAAACATATCCAAGTAGTTTTATCAGAGCATACTGATGAACATGCCGTGCAACCCAAAATGGTTTATATCAGTAATTCAACGGAAATTGGTACGGTTTACCGTAAACAAGAGTTGCAAGCGTTGAGAGCAGAGTGCGATAAACATGGATTATTACTGTTTATGGATGGTGCACGATTAGCATCAGGGCTAATGTCGAAAGAAAGTGATTTGACGATCGAAGATATCGCTCAGCTGACAGATATGTTTTACATTGGTGGCACTAAAATTGGCGCATTTGCCGCAGAAGCTCTGGTTATTTTACATCCTGCATTAAAATCAGACTTTCGTTTTTCTATCAAGCAAAAAGGGGCGTTACAGGCCAAAGGTTGGTTGTTAGCTGCACAGTTTGATGCGCTGTTTACCGATGATCTATTTTTCCAATTGGGGGAGTATATTAACGATAAGGCACAGCAGCTGGTGAATTTATTTGAACAACAAGGATTTGCTTTCCTTGCACCTCCCGAATCAAATCAAATTTTTGTGATCCTCCCTAATGAGTTGGCTAAAAAATTGGTTGAACATTATGTACTACGCAAAATTAGTGAGCCAGCAGTAGGGTTAAGCTGTTTGCGCCTATGTACTTCATGGTCGACTACTCAGCAAGATGTCGACAAGTTTATAGCCACATTTAACCAACTGTTATAACTAATAATAGCACGGCATATTGCTGTGCTATTTTATTAATCCTTTTAACAATAGGTTAATGGCTTCGATGCTTTGTTGAAGCCGTTGCTGGCTATCCTGTTGTGTTATCCAACAAGCAGCCTTTGCCAATTCACTATTAATGAATGTCGCTAGCACCTTTGGGGAGCTTGGTGTAGCTACGTTTTGTTTAATCAGTTTGGTTAACAATGCAGCCATAGAAACTATGCAATGTTGTTGAGTATTACGAGAGATATTGTCGAGGTATCACGTAATACAATACGCTGATATTCAGGAGCGAAGCACGGTTTACAAAAGCTACTTCAAGGGGCTTTTGTTTGCTCACTTATCGAGTGTAAACGCTGAACCATGTCTGAGCCAATTGTGTGACAGCGGCTTCAATAGTGGCTCGAAACATTGATGATCAATAATAGTGCATCAGTGAATAGGTGCCCCCCTAATCTTTTTGTTTAATAACTAACAATCAGTTTTTACAAATAATTATTAATAAATTTGTTATAGATGATGATCATGTAAAAAGAAAATTAACAAATCGTTTTTAGATTATCAAATAGCAAGGTAAATTCACTGATTAAATTTTAATTGGCAATAATAAATTCTATTACTAGGATAATTTTCTCTATTTTTCGTTCAAGAAAAAAACAATAACATTAGCTGTAGTTTTATTTTGCGTTGCACCATAAATTTAAATATTTGTTTCTAAATAGTGCAGATGATTTTATTTTACACATATTAAATAATTTAATTTGTTTTAATTCAATTGATTACAATCTTGGCATGTCTATTGCTATTTCGATTTGGTTCGAGCAGCAATAGGCGGTCAGGGAACCTGAATAAATAATGTGATTTGGTGGACCTAAACCGTCAATAATGCTGCAACCTGAAGAGTGATATGTCTAGTGAATAAGTAATTAACATTAATCTATTCGAGGGTTTGGTAATGAAAAGACGTTTTCTGTTGAAAGTATTGGGCTTAACAGTAATATTTTCAAGCATCGGTTTTTCAACGCAAGCAAGTGCAGAAGAAACTATCAAGGTTGGAATATTGCACTCACTCTCTGGCACGATGGCAATATCTGAAACGCCATTAAAAGAGGTTGCATTAATGGCTATTGATGAAATTAATACCAAAGGCGGAGTGCTCGGTAAAAAACTTGAACCTATTGTTGTCGACCCTGCATCAAACTGGCCTGTATTTGCTGAAAAGTCTCGCCAGTTACTCTCTCAAGACAAAGTGGCTGTCGTATTTGGTTGTTGGACATCAGTTTCACGTAAATCAGTGTTGCCTGTCTTTGAAGAGTTGAATGGTTTATTGTTCTACCCAGTTGAATATGAAGGTGAAGAAATATCGCCAAATGTTTTTTATACGGGGGCAGCACCGAATCAGCAAGCGCTCCCTGCACTTGAATATATGATGAGCGAAGAAGGTGGTAGCGCTAAACGCTTTTTCTTACTAGGTACAGATTATATTTATCCACGAACAACCAATAAGATCTTACGTGCTTATTTACATAGCAAAGGGGTTAAAGATAAAGATATTGCTGAAGTTTATACACCTTTCAGCTACAGCGACTATCAAACCATTATTGCCGATATTAAAAAATTCTCTGCTGGAGGTAAAACAGTGGTGGTATCGACAGTCAATGGTGATTCTAACGTTCCTTTTTATAAAGAGTTGGCTAATCAAGGTATCAAAGCAACAGATGTACCTGTTCTGGCATTTTCTGTTGGTGAAGAAGAGCTAAGAGGTATTGATACAAAACCGCTTGTGGGGCATTTATCAGCATGGAACTATTTTCAATCCGTTGATAACCCAATTAATGAAAAGTTCGTTGCAGATTACCGTGCTTACGCAAAAGCTAAGAAATTACCAAATGCAAATACCGTTGTCACCAATGACCCAATGGAAGCGACTTACGTAGGGATCCATATGTGGGCTCAAGCGGTTGAAAAAGCGGGAACAACTGATGTTGATAAAGTACGCGAAGCTATGGCTGGGCAAACATTCGCTGCACCAAGTGGATTTACATTGGAAATGGATCCCGTGAATCATCACCTACGTAAACCTGTCATGATTGGTGAAATCGAAGAAAATGGCCAATACAACATTGTTTGGCAGACGGATGATATCGTTGCGGCGCAGCCATGGAACCCTCTGATCCCCAATAATCAAAACAAACCTAATTATCCTGTCAAAGCAGGAACACAATAGCCATTCGCCTCGAGAGGCAGCTATTGCCTCTCATATTAGCTAACTGAAAAAGAAGCTACATCATGAAAAAACTATTGAGTCTGATCATTATGATTTTAGGCGTCCTATTCATGTCTAGCATAAGTTATGCAGAGAGTGCAAATAGGTACGGTCAAGCAAATCGAGACCAGCAATTACAGTTATTACAACGATGGTCTATTGAACCTAATTTTCAGCGATTGCCACTATTACAGGCTTTGAAAAATAATCGAGTAGAGGTCGATTCGAAAGGCAATTTGTTTATTTCACAAAATGGTAAATTAGTTGCTATAGAAGGCCACTCTGTTCCTGAAGGTAATACAAAAAGAGTGTTTACCAATAATCGAATACGTACTGCTATCGCCAATACATTTGCCACCCATCAACTATTAAGCCCCCAATCTAAAGTGCGTTTACAAGGTGCTATCGCAATGCAAACTATTGCAAACGCTGAGCAGTTACCGTTATTAATTCAATTTATTGATGAGGAAAGTGATGAACAAGTGAAAGAGGCACTGAGTATTGCAGCTGCGAATTTGCAATTAACGGATCCAAATGTCGCAACACGGCGGCAAGCCATCAAGCTGTTAGCAAATTCAAGTTCTCCTCAAGTACAGGATAGTTTAAGCAAACTGACCTTAGAGCAAAATGAGCCTGATGGATCCGTACGGTTAGCCGCCAAAGAAAGTCTTGAGCAGATCCAACAGCGTTTACAGTGGGGAGAATGGTTAGGACAGGCATTTTCAGGGTTGTCTTTAGGGTCAATTTTATTACTTGCAGCGTTAGGGCTTGCGATCACTTATGGGCTTCTAGGCGTGATTAACATGGCTCATGGTGAAATGTTAATGATTGGCGCTTATTCAACGTGGATGGTGCAAGATGTGATGCAAAATATTGCGCCTGAATGGATTGAAATCTATCCCATTATTGCAATCCCAATCGCGTTTTTCATTACAGCGTTAATAGGCATGTTCCTTGAACGTACGGTGATCCGTCATCTATACGGACGCCCACTTGAAACGTTATTAGCCACATGGGGGATTAGTTTAATATTGATCCAGCTAGTTCGAGTCGTTTTTGGTGCTCAAAATGTTGATGTTGCTAATCCTGTTTGGCTATCCGGTGGCTGGACAGTACTTCCTAATCTCACTTTGCCTTATAACCGTATTGCTGTGATTGGTTTTGCGGTGTGTGTATTAGTACTGACATGGGTACTACTGAATAGGACTCGTTTGGGGATGAATATTCGAGCGGTGACTCAAAATCGCAATATGGCTGATTGTTGTGGCGTACCAACAGGGAAAGTTGATATGGTCGCTTTTGGTTTTGGTTCAGGCATAGCAGGCTTAGGCGGTGTTGCGCTATCACAACTCGGTAATGTCGGTCCGGAACTCGGGCAAACCTACATTATTGATTCATTTCTGGTTGTTGTGCTTGGTGGTGTGGGGCAATTGGCTGGGACAGTGTTTTCCGCATTAGGCTTAGGGATCCTAAATAAACTATTAGAACCTCAAATTGGTGCGGTACTGGGAAAAATTATGATTTTGGTCTTGATCGTGCTGTTTATTCAAAAACGGCCGCAAGGGTTATTTGCATCCAAAGAGCGAGTGATCGACTGATGAGACAACCTATAACGATCTTAATGACACGTAAAATACCACGATGTTCCATCATATTTGGCATAATCGCAACGATAGGGCTATTAACATTGCCTTTCTTTGCACTATTACCCGAAGGTCATCCACTATCACTTTCTATCTATATGCTTACGTTAATAGGTAAAATACTCTGTTATACAATTGTTGCGATCTCACTTGACCTTGTTTGGGGGTATGCAGGGTTGTTATCACTCGGCCATGGCTTATTTTTTGCACTTGGTGGCTATGCAATGGGCATGTATTTAATCAGGCAAACATCAGGAGATAAATTACCTGAATTCATGTCATTGCTATCGTGGAATGAATTGCCTTGGTTTTGGATGGGAACGCAATATTTTATTTGGGCACTTTGTTTAATTATCTTAGTTCCAGGTTTGCTGGCATTGATATTTGGTTATTTTGCTTTCCGTTCACGGATCAAAGATGTTTATTTTTCGATCATGACACAAGCATTAACTTTTGCGGGGATGTTGTTTTTTTTCCGTAATGAAACTGGATTCGGTGGTAATAGTGGTTTCACTGGTTTCACTACGATATTAGGTTTTTCTGTATCAGCGACCAGTACGCGCATTGGTTTATTCATCGCTACCGTTATTTTGCTCGTAAGTACATTCGCCGTTTGTCTATTACTGATCCGCAGTAAATTTGGGCGAGTATTAACCGCTGTGCGTGATGCTGAAAACCGTTTGCGTTTTTGTGGTTATGATCCTACTGGTTTCAAACTTTTCGTGTGGACACTTTCTGCCGTGCTTTGTGGTTTAGCAGGTGCACTATACGTACCACAAGTTGGTATTATTAATCCAAGTGAAATGTCACCCACTAATTCTATTGAAGCTGCTATTTGGGTCGCATTAGGTGGGCGCGGTTCACTGGTTGGCCCGTTATTAGGCGCTAGTATTGTTAATGGTTCTAAAAGTTGGTTTACGGTGGCATTCCCTGAATATTGGTTATTTTTCTTAGGGCTGATATTTATATTGGTCACACTATTTTTGCCTAAAGGGGTATATGGGCTGCTAAAAAGGAGGAAACATGACTGATCAATTGTTTACTCACGTACATCCGCAAGATAGATTTCGCCAGCAAACAGATCCCGTTTTGCAACTTATAGACATTAGCGTTAGTTTTGGGGCTTTTAAGGCATTAACGGATTTATCACTTTCTATAGGTGTGGGTGAGCTTCGTTGCATTATTGGACCAAATGGAGCAGGTAAAACGACGTTAATGGATGTTATTACTGGTAAAACTAAACCTAATAGCGGATCTATACTTTATGATCAAACTATATCGTTGACCGAATTATCATCCGTTGAAATTGCTCAAGCAGGAATAGGGCGTAAGTTTCAAAAACCTACTGTATTTGAGGCGCTTACCGTCTTTGAAAATCTTGAAATTGCGCTGAAAGCAAGTAAAACAGTGTGGCGCTGTTTACGCGCTAAATTATCGGCAGAACAACGCGATAGTATCAATGAAGTGCTGGAGCTATTAAAAATGTGTGAATATGCTTGCTGGCAGGCTGGTCGGCTATCTCATGGGCAAAAGCAGTTTTTAGAAATCGGCATGTTATTGGTTCAAAAACCCCATTTATTGTTGCTAGATGAGCCTGCGGCAGGGCTAACAGATAGTGAAACTGAATATATTGCGGAGGTATTTTGTACTCTTGCGGGTAAACACTCGTTGATGGTAGTTGAACATGATATGGGGTTTATCGAAACAATTGCTGACCATGTCACTGTGTTGCATCAAGGGCAAGTATTGGCTGAGGGGTCATTGCGAGAAGTTCAAGCTAATGAGCAGGTAATAGATGTTTATTTGGGGCGATAAGATGTTACAGATAAGCGAGTTAAATCAATATTACGGCGGAAGTCATATTTTACGTGGATTATCATTTGAACTGATACAAGGCCAAGTTACCTGTTTATTAGGACGAAATGGTGTAGGTAAAACGACGCTATTGAAATGTTTAATGGGTTTGCTACCCATCAAATCAGGAAATATTTACTGGCAAGGAAAAGAGATCAGCTATATGAAACCTTATCAACGGGTACAACAAGGTATTGCTTATGTCCCTCAAGGTAGAGAAATTTTTCCTCGTTTAACGGTTGAAGAAAATTTATTGCTTGGACTATCGCGATTTCATTATGCCCAAGCAAAAGTTGTCCCTGATGAAATCTATCAACTATTTCCTGTGCTGTATGAGATGAGGCAACGTAAAGGCGCCAACTTATCCGGAGGGCAACAGCAGCAGCTAGCTATTGGCAGAGCATTGGCATGTCAACCTAAATTGCTGATTTTAGATGAACCGACAGAGGGTATTCAGCCTTCAGTGATAAAACAAATTGGTCATGTTATTAAGCAATTAGCTGAACGAGGCGATATTGCAATATTACTGGTTGAGCAATTCTATGATTTTGCCGCTGAATTAGCAGATCAATACTTAGTTATGTCTCGAGGTACTATCATTCAACGGGGTTTAGGTATTGAAATGGAAAGTCATGGTGTCAAAAATTTAGTGTCGATTTGATGTTTTGGTAACTGGATCATTCTATTCAATCAGTTTTCATTTTAGAGATTGAAAAAATAGTTTAAAATCTAGACCAATCAATTTGTTATAATTCAGTGGGAAACCACTGTTTAAATCGTTATGGGGTAACGTGATGTTTATTTGGGTTGATGCGGATGCTTGTCCAAAGGTGATAAAAGAAGTTTTGTATCGGGCGGCTGACCGTGAAAAAGTTCAGATAACATTTGTTGCTAACCAACGTTTAAGTGTACCGCCATCTGCTTTTCTACGTATATTGCAAGTACCGGCAGGTTTTGATGTTGCTGATAATGAAATTGTACGTCGTGCACAATCGGGTGACTTGGTGGTGACTGCAGATATTCCTTTAGCGGCTGAAGTCATGGAAAAAGGGGCGATTGCCTTAAACCCTCGAGGTGAACGTTATAGCGAAGCAACTATCCGAGAACGTCTAACCATGAGAGATTTTATGGATACAATGAGGGCGAGTGGTGTTCAAACCGGTGGACCTGCAAGTTTAAACCAGCGTGATCGTCAGCAATTTGCGAATGAGTTAGATAAGTGGTTATTGCAGCGTAAAAAGACGTTATCTACCCAGTAATTTACTGATGTCACCTTAAGGTGGATTTTAAGGTGACATTATGTATTTATTCATTACTCAATTCTTCAATTTAATTTGGGCTTACAGGTATAAACCCAAGCAGGTGGAACGTTTAGATAAACTCTTTCTTTGGTAAAATGAAAGTAACGTGAAAACATCGATTCACAGCTTCTAGTGTATTGAAACAAGATCAGACTGCCATTATTTTTCAGTAACCGATCTCTTGCATTTTTCAGGATCTTCATTCCCATTTTCTTGCTCAATGAACGAAAAGGTATTCCTGAAATCACGATATCATAGTCGCCAAATAGATATTCAGCTGAGCGATGGTGAACAGTTATGCGATGATCATCGATTCGATTAAGAATTTTGATAAAATCGTTATTAATTTCATAGAGATCTAAATTGGCTAACGAAGACATTCGTTGCAAAGTATATTGGCTAATTACGCCATTACCTGCACCAATTTCAGCTATTTTATAGCTATTATTCCAATCTATATTATTGAGAATACTACTGCACAGCCAAGGTGAAGAAGGTAATAAGGTTCCCATTTTTGTTGGCGATACAATAAAGTTCTTCATATACAACGGGTAGTGATTAAATTGGTAAAAAAAAGATGTTTTCATTTTGTGTACCTTAATCAGGATTGTTTTATATTCTCTTATTTATACCGCTAGACCGCATTCACTACAAAACTTAGCTCCTTTATTTAAAGTAGACTGGCACTGCTTGCATTGCATTATGGTTTGATATTGCCTGTTAACATCAGCATAGATATCACGGTTTTGATATTCATGTTGCCCATGACGATTACCGTGTTTAGAATAACCACCATGCTTAGAGTAGCGGTTATAATCCGAGTAACGTGATTTTCTATTGAAGCCAAATAACCAACTGAGAAATGACATGATTGAGTCCTCCAGTGTTTGATTTAATGACAGTATAAACCTTGGATATAACACTAAACTCAATAGATACATGCGGTAATTACAATTAATTACATTGATGTTTTTTTAATAACAAAATTTGACGATAATATTTAAATCTATAATATTAATTAAATATAAAAATAAGCTGGAATTTAATGACAGTTGGAGTGAGTATTCTAAATAGATGTTGTAATTCTATATTCCTCAACACCTATTTGAATAATCATGACAATTAAACTTTGCGTTGGCTAAACATAATCACGGAAGCAATTAACAGCAGTATCGTCATTAAGATTAAACCATAAGTGAGTGAACCTGTAGTTTGTTTGATCCAACCTAAAACATAAGGGCTTAAAAAACCACCAAATAACCCAATGGTGTTGATCATGGCGATCCCACCAGCGGCAGCCGTTCCTTGCATATATTTCGACGGGATAGACCAAAAGATGGTGTAAGCTGTCCAAACCAATGCTGTCGCGATAACTAACAATAACATGGCCAGAAAAAAGTGACTCATATAGTTAGAGGCAAATAAAGCGAGACCGGCCACTAATGCAGATATGGCAACGTGTAAACGACGTTCTTGGCATATATCTGATGATTTAGATAACAGTACCATGCTGAATAATGCTGCAACATAAGGAAGTGCTGAATATAAACCAATCTCAATAAGGTCGGTAATGCCATGTGATTGCAAAATAGTGGGTAACCAGAAACTGATCGCATAAATACCACACATAATACAAAAGTAGAGGATCGCTAGTGCATAAGTAAGCGGCGTTTTAATGGCGGTTAAAAACGATTCATGGTTGATGACACTTTGCTGTTTTTGGGTAATTGAGGTCGCAAGCTCCTGTTTTTCTTCTTTAGTTAACCAACTAGCTTGCTCTGGTCTATCAATAATATAAAACCAAGCCCAAATACCCAACAGAACACAAGGTAAGCCCTCTAACATAAACATCCATTGCCAACCTTGCAATCCATTAACACCATGGAAGTGAGTCATCAACCATGTTGATAGAGGGCCGCAAATAATACTACCGATTGGTGCCGCTAACATCAGCAGTGCCATTGCAGAAGCCATGCGTTGTACAGGGAACCATAGTGTCAAATAGAAGATCACGCCAGGAAAGAAGCCTGCTTCAAAGACACCTAGCAAGAAACGTAATATATAAAACATGGTTGTAGAGGTTACAAACATCATGCAGGTTGATGTTAATCCCCACAAAATCATAATTCGGACGAATGTTTTTCTTGCGCCGATTTTAGTCAAATATAAGTTACTGGGTATTTCAAACAGCACATAGCCAAGAAAGAAAATCCCTGCACCTAAACCATATGCTGCATCGCTGAGGCTGATGGCATCCTGCATTTGTAACTTAGCGAAGCCCATATTAATGCGGTCAATATAAGCGAACATATAGCACAGCGCTAAAAAAGGGAGTAAACGCCAATATAATTTTTTATACGTTTTGTCAGAAATTGAGCCCTGACTGGTAATAGTTTCGACTTCTACTGTATTTTGGTACATGTAACGACTCCTCGTTTATCTCATTTATGTTAACTAAAGAATTGGAGTACGTACTGCGCATTGATGATTGCTATTTACCCATTCTTCAAGCTGAAACCCAATCAGAAATAATTTTGTTATACAGTGTATTAGCGGCCTCCATTTTTGTGATAGAGCAATATTCATCCGTTTGATGTGCTTGTTCAGGCTCACCTGGGCCTAACACAATACAAGGTGGATTTCCTAATGCAGGGACCAACAAAGAAGCATCCGTAAAATAAGGCATTGTTTTTGCCTCTAATGGCTGTTTATGCAAGGCTTGGCAATGCTGATAAACTTGACGAACCCAAGTGTGCTTTTCATCGGTTAAGACAGCGGGTAAATCAACTAACGTGGTGAGTGTTGCATTTTCTCCTAATAGGGCAGCTAGCTGTTGCGATATTTGTTCATGTGGCAAATTGGGAACACTGCGAATATCCATATCAAAATGAACATAATCAGGAACTGAGTTAATGTTCTCACCGCCTTGAATACGGCTGACATTCATGGTGGGTGAACGCATTAAGGGATGAGGAGCGCCAAGTTGGTGATCTTTTATTTTGCCTAATGCATCAACAGCTAAATAAATCGCATTGATACCTAAAGAAGGCATCGAACCATGGGATGTTTTACCTTTCAAAGCACAACGTAACCATAAAGCTCCTTTATGGCCGATGATTGGGTAATTATTGGTTGGTTCGCCAACAATCAAGGCTCCTGGTTCAGGAACTTGCTCCTCAGCTAACAGAGCTCTTGCACCATCACATCCTGTTTCTTCGCCTCCGGTTAAGTAAAGCACCACTCCTGTGCTATCACGTAAAGCGGTTTGCTGCTTTATACAGGCGACAATAAACGCGGCGATAGAAGACTTCATATCACTGACACCACGTCCATAGAGCTTATCACCGTGAATATCATGACCAAATGGGTCAAACTTCCAAGGGGTTTTCCCTAATGGAACCGTATCGATATGGCCAGTAAAACCAAGCGGCTTTCCTGCTTTGGTGCCGGGGATCCACGCCAGTAGATTCATACGTTGTTCGCCAAATGAATGAAGTTTCGTTTCGAAGCCTTTATGTTTCAAATAATCTGCAAGAAACTTCATACATTCGGCTTCATTGCCGGGTGGGTTAATCGTATTAAAGCTGAGTAATTTTTGTGTCAAAGAGACTGTTGAGTTCATAGAGATCCCTTATTTAATTTAGTTATTAATAAACGCGTCTATACTCGTCATACTTCAAGTTGCAGCGTTGTTGAACTGCGTTCACTTGTCGCCTAGCTGCACCTCGAATTATTTAGAGTGTAACTATCAAACAATAAAATAGGGGCGCGTTTAAATATCCATACGGTGTAAGGAGAAATAGTTTCTATCAATTTATTTTCTGATAAAAAATGGCATAACTATCGATAATACTTATGGATATGGTCGCTTAACAACCTGATAACACTATAAGATATATATTATTGAAATTGCAATTACTTAGTATTTTTAATGATATTGATTCGATATAAATAAATTTATTGGACTATTGTATTTTTGTTTTTTGATGGCAGAAATAACTGCAGACGCCATGATATCTAACTTTTATAGATTATCTTAAATGGAGTAATGATAATATGATTAATCTAATGTGCTAATTTTCTATAAATTATCAGCATACAATGTAGGTTATTTTTAGATGCGAAATTAAAAAAATAAACTTAATCACATTATTAAGTATGATCTCACATTACTTTTTCTTATTCGGGCAATTACATGTATTTATTTCTTATCTATTTGCTTGCACCAGATACTCTTTATCCGTCATGTTCTCATCAGGCCAAAAGGCCGCTGAATTAGTTGGTATATATGAGAATGTTCAGATTCTTGGTGGCTGTTATAGATAATTGCGCTATTTGGCAAATATTTACGGTAAACTTGAACAAAATGCTTATGCGAGATAAGGGATGTCATGGAAATTGCTTTTCAAAAACCACGTTGGTTACGCGATTTGCTGCGATTTATACCATTAAAAAGCCAGTTTGTATTATTTGGCAATGTACGTGATCTTCAGGCCAGTGAAATAGCATCTAATGTGGTGACGCCGTTGCCGTTTAATCAATCCTTATTTAACAGCCTATTTGAGGCGGGGTATGCACATGTCATCACCTATACGCCACTATTAGGATTCCAATGGATTACTAATCCATCACGACAGGCTCAAGAAGGCATGGCGTTGATGCAACAATTGGGATTAACGCCAACGGAAGGGCACTCGGCAGGCGGGATCGACCTCCTCAATCAGGTGTTAGATAAATGGGTAAATTATACAGGGCAGCCTATTGCACTTTGCATTGATTTTGCCTCCTGCTTAATTTCCCATCGTGCCAATTTGACACCAGCGGAACACAGTTTGTTTACCCGCGCATTGGTGGCTTCACATCAAGCGAAAGCGCGGCCTGCGGGAGAGCGCAATCAGCCTTTCTTTAATAGCTTGTTTTGGATTGTTGAAAAAGAAACTGATTTACCTGATTGGTTCTTGGTTAACAATCCACGCATTCGTGCGATTTCAGTGGCTAAGCCTGATAGTCAAGTTCGTCGACAGCTCGCACCAAGCCTATTGTCTTCACTGACAAACTTTAGTGACATTGAAGACATAGAAAAACAACGTCTGCTGAATGATTTTATTGATGAAACAGAAGGGTTACTGCTACTCGATATGACAGCGATCATACAGCTTGCTCGTATTGAACAAGTTGATGTTGCTCGTATTAGCGATGCTGTACGCCGTTATAAAGTGGGTATTACTGAAGATCCCTGGAAAAAAATCGACAAACAAAAAATTCATAATGCACCGCAAGTGATCCAACGCCGAGTCAAAGGGCAACAACATGCGGTGACGCATTTATTAGACATTATCAAACGAGCCATGACAGGGGTTGGGGGCCATAAAGGTGGTCGACCTCGTGGTGTGGTGTTTCTGGCAGGGCCAACGGGTGTGGGTAAAACTGAATTAGCGAAAACAGTCACCCAGCTGCTGTTTGGCGATGAAAGTGCGTATATCCGCTTTGATATGTCAGAATTTAGTGCTGAACATGCCGATCAACGTTTGATTGGTGCACCTCCGGGCTATGTTGGTTATGACTCAGGTGGTGAACTCACCAATGCCATCCGAGAAAAACCCTTTAGTGTAGTGTTATTTGATGAAATCGAAAAAGCACACCCTCATTTAATGGATAAGTTTTTGCAAATTATTGATGATGGCGTGCTAACGTCTGGACGAGGCGATCGCGTTTATTTCTCTGAATCACTGATCATATTTACTTCCAACCTTGGCATTTATCGTTTAGATACGAATGGAGAGCGAGTGGCTAATGTACAGCCTCATGAGCCATTTGAAACCGTAACACGCAATGTAAAAAATGAAATTGAACGGCACTTTAAATTCGTGCTTAATCGGCCTGAATTACTCAACCGTATCGGTGAAAACATTATTGTTTTTGATTTTATTCGCCCAGATGTAGCCGAACAAATCTTTGAGCAAATGGTTGATAACATTTTGTTAGGACTGGAAAAACAGTCATTAAAAATGTCAATTTCCTTACAAGCGAAAGAGATATTAAAAACACGTTGCTTAGCGGATTTGTCTAATGGTGGGCGTGGTATACGCAACCAATTAGAAGCTTACTTAATTAACCCATTATCCCGTGCTATTTTTGACAGTGAATTAGTTGCGGATGCAGCTTATCAAATAACGGATATCGAGATTGGTGAATCAACGCGTATTACATTGCAACCACAGGCACAATAAATGACGGAAATTAGCCTTTCGCGGATACACTTTCCTGTTACCACATTGGGGCCGGGGCAACGCATTGGTTTATGGGTTCAAGGGTGCTCATTGCATTGTAAAGGGTGTATGTCACCTGATACGTGGCATCGGCGAGAAAATGGTATTGAAATTACCATTTTGATGCAGCAGTTAAAACCATGGCTACAAGAAGCGGATGGGATCACCATTTCAGGTGGTGAGCCGTTTGAACAACTAGAAGCGTTGCAGTGCTTATTAACAGAACTAAGGCATTATTTTCAGGGTGACATTTTAGTTTATAGCGGCTATGAATGGGCTGATATTCATCAACAAGTTTTAAATATGAAAGGCTTGCTTGATGCATTGATCACTGGGCCATACCAAGAAAATGAGCCACAAACTTTGGCATTAAGAGGGAGTGATAATCAACAATTACATTGTCTTACCCCTCTGGGAAAGCAACGATTTTCTCAATATGAAACCCCTCTAACGGGCGATAATAAAGTCCTTGATCTTGCTGTTGATGAAACGGGACGTATTTTTTTACTGGGTATCCCCCAGCGTCATGACCTGTCACATTTGCAATCATGGCTTGAACAACAAGAACAACCTTTAAAACAACTTAAAAAATAATTGAATCGGAATAGCGGATGACCATGATACGTTTTTGCCCTCATTGCCACACAAAGCGCCCATTAACGGAGATCTTTTGTGCGGGGCAAATTAATCATCAACCTTGCGGTTGGGATCTCACTCTTGAAGACATTCATGATGACGATTGGCAACCGCCGTTACAACAAATCACAGCTACCGATAATGAAATAGCCGTTGGCGATAATGTTGTTGATATAACAACAACCAGCGCTCTTGTTTGTACCAATGGTCATCCTATGGATGCAGATGATCTCATTTGCCTTCAGTGCGGGGCAGATGTGGCATTACCCAATGACAATAACGCACAGCAACAAGAGATCTCCTCTCATCGATATATTGATGAATGGTGCTTAGAGCAACGCATTAATGAGATAGATAGCGCACGTGAACGTTACGCTGTCACTAATAGGCAGACAGGGCAAGTTGGGGTTTTAACGCTCTACCAAAAGGGAGAAGAACCCGATCCTGCGATTTACCAAGTGCTTAAACTCATTCCTACTGAACATATACCACAGTTTTATGAAACGGGAAGATGGGAAAATAGAGCGTGGCACGTAACAGAAAAATTAACTGGCGGTTCACTTAGCCAATTTATCCAACAGGGCGACTTTTGGCGACCAGAAGAAATTCCCAAATTGGTTGAAGAGCTGGGTACTGCGTTAGCAACATTTGCTGAGCACGGGCTACGTCATCGAGCACTACGACCTGCTAATCTATTAATCCGCAGCCGTGATCCGCTTGATATTGTTATTATTGAATATGGTTCAGCAAGTTTGTCTGAATTTGACCTTGATATTGTTTCGCCATTAGATATTTCTCGTTACACCGCTCCTGAAACGTTAGCCGGTGGAGTCTGTGCAGCATCAGACTGGTGGAGTTTAGGGGTTATTTTGCTTGAGCAACTGACTCAAGGAAAATGTTTTGAACATATTCATGATAATGCATTTCTTATTCACGTGATGACTAATGGCATTGAGTTACCAAGTGAACTCGATAGCCATACACAATTATTATTACGTGGTTTATTAAGTAGAGATCGCTTTTTACGTTGGCAATGGCCTCAAGTTTCAGCATGGTTACAAGGTCGTCCTGTTCAAGCTATTGAATCAATTAACAGCCACATACAACAGCAAACTCATAGCTTATCGTTTGCAGGCTACCAATTTAATAACCCTGAAGAAATGGCGATGGTCGCTGCGGAACAAGCTCATTGGCACGATGCTATTGAGTTATTAATTCGTGGTGAGATCACGTCATGGTTAGCTAAATTTGACCAAATGGGGAACGTGTTAGGGCAGTTACAGCGTTTGGTTGATAATGCAGAAATTGCCCCCGATCTCAAATTGACCTTAGCTTTACGGATACTAAATCCGAATATCCCGTTTGTTTTTCAAGGTGAAATTATCACCCCAGCTTGGTTATTAGATCACCCAACATTGGGTTATCAATTAATTAGTGAACCATTAGCGAGCCAACTTCAAGCGATAGATGAGCAACATTGGCTAGTTCAATTGTTTCATCGCCAATGCCGGATCCGCCAGCGCGCAGAACAACAGCAAATCCCACTCAATCAAGAAAGCTTAAAACTCTATTTATTGATTACTTCTACTAGCCAATTAGCTGCACGTTGGGATATTTTTCATCAACAGTTCCCTGACACTCACAATGACAGTTTGAGGGTGATAATTGGTAAACAAAAACCGCAAGAAGATGATTATATTTTATTGCTCAGTGCAGATATTGGTCAGTTTATTTCAGTCGATACCATTATCAATGATGCTGAGGCACTCGCGAAACAGTATGATATTCTCAATTTTGATGATGATCTAGCCAAACAACAGCTACTCTTGCCGCGTAATACATTATTTCAGTTATTAGCCGAACGCTTAGATGGTTTTAAACGAGCCGGTTCTGTTGATATTGACCAGTGGGCGGATACTTTTTTATTGACTCGCCGTTTGCCATTGCCACAAGTTTTGGTGATGTTAGCGATCCCCATAGAGCAATGGCAAGTCCCAGAGTCGCAGAAATACGTTCTTGAAGTTTTAAGCTTCTTCGCACAAAAACTCATCTCAGTTACCCAGCGTGGCAACCTTGTACGTATGCGCCTAACGGCTACGGCGGGTCGTGTCGATCTCATTGAATGTACAGATTCACGCCAAAATGCCGATAAATTATTAGAACATTTAATTAATCGGAAAAGTCGTTCAATTACAATTGATAGTGATTTGCTGTTGCAAAGAAAAGGGGTTAATGCACGTCTGTGGGCGCTGCAATCAGATACTCAGCTGTATCAAAGAGATACAGGTATCAATGGTATGTATTTAGGGTTTCCATTTTTACTGCTGAATACCCAGCCAAATAAGATCAAACCACGTATTGCGCCGTTATTTTTATGGCCTGTTTCTATTTTATCTTCTGAGCTACAACGTGGGCCTATTCAATTAGCTTTTGACAATGATAGGGCCGCTGTTCGTATCAACCCTGCGTTGGCTAATTTTGTTGGCATTCCTGCTATGAGTGAATGGCAAAAAGTACTCGATAATATTCTTTCGCAAGCAGCGCTAAATGTTGAAGAAACCATGGCAATACTGGGTGAACTTTTGTCTGTGAGAGAGACTAATTTATCGCCATTACCCTCTATTAGCGAAGAGGTTCCTGAAAATAGTGCGCAAATCGTTTGTTCGGCTGTACTATTTCATACTTCATTTATTGGTCAAGCCATCAGTAGTGATTTGCAATTAATTACGTCGCAACACATCAATCAAACAGCATTAGCCACCATGCTTAATCTTGATGATCGGCAAGGCATGGAAAGATCACAATTACAAACTGACGATCATTACTTTTTATCATTGCCTGACCCTTCACAAGAGGCAGTGGTACAAGCAGCTCGCCTAGGTTCAGGGTTGCTAATTGAGGGGCCTCCAGGCACAGGCAAAAGCCAAACTATTGTTAATTTGATTGCTGATGCGATCGGCCAGAAGAAAACAGCGTTAGTGATTTGCCAAAAACCAGCAGCACTTGAAGTCGTTTATAAACGCTTAATTGCTAATGGATTAACCGACCGCGTGCTAATGATTAATCAAAATCAGAAGCCTCGAGAGGTTATTCAAGCGGTTAGAGAGCAACTTGAACAATTGTGGGTTAGATTGGCGACTGAGCTGCATGATGATGATTGGCGTAATCAACGCCAGCAAGCCAGCCAAACACTCGAAAAATGCGAAAGTATATTGGATGAATACTATCAGGCAATGTATACGGCTGATGAACAGTTAAAACTATCCTATAAAGATGTATTATCAGGGCTGTTGGCCATTGAGCAAACCGAACGTTATTTGCTTGATATTGAAAAAATACAACCTTATTTAGTATCACAAAATAAAAACAGCATCGCGCAATTTATCAATGATCTTAAAATCCATGCACCTCGCTGGCTTACATTAAATTATGAACATAATCCATTAAATGGATTAGCTCAATTTAGCGCTGATGACCCTCAGTACGCTTTACTTGAGCAGGCTTTCCCCCTATTTATTGCGGCAGAAAACCTGCGGTTAAATGTTGAGAATGTAGATGAAAATCAAATAGATATAAAAATACTGGCACATCATAGAACAGCCTATCAGCAGTGCCAAAAACAATTTATGTTGCTAACCCAAGAACAATGGCGCGATTTTTCGCAATGGCTCGCACTGTTTTTAACTGAGCAGGGTAAACAAACAGCAGGTTCTAAGTTGGTACAACAATTAATTCAACTTAATAATCGTTTAATAGCTATTGATACAACTGAAACAGATGTTCATTACTTTCCGTTATTGGCCTCGTTGGATAATGTGCATTTAACTCAACTATCACGAGCTGTTTCAGAGAAATTACACGGTTCGTTTTTACGTTTTTTAAACCCTTTTTATTACAGTCGTAAGAGCCTGCTAACTCAATTTATTGCTTCCAGTGGAATAGAAATTGGAACCATCAAGTTTGAGCGCCTATTAAAAACGATTAATACCGAACAGCAATGGCGCATACTGTATCAAGAACTACAACCTCTCTATCATCAGTTACATATTGAGCCACAACAGTGGCAACAAACTCTTAGCACTTTAATTGAACAACTTCAGAAAGTTGAAGAGAATGCGACCATTTTGGCAAATTATCCACAGCCAGAGCATTTCTTATCAGCCATTATTCAACAACAGCAACTCGGTTTTATGCGGCAATGTCGTGAAATAGAAGCGGCAATTGACAAAGCGGAAGCAAGGCAGAACAGCTTAGGTATTTTGAATGAGCTAAAACCTGTGTTGTCCGTGGCTTATTGGCAACAATTTAAAGATGTTATTGTTTCAGGTAACTCATTAGCAATTCCTATTGAACAGCTGAAAAATGCATTGCCTGAATTGAGTCAATTTCAAAATTTTAGAGCAGAAACAGCCCATTTTTCATCAGCAGATTGGCAAATACTGGCTTTGTTACGGCCGTTGATTGATGCCAACCACTCGACAGATTGGATAGGCCAATTAGGTAATACCATTAAACATGCCTTTTTGTTATTGGCTAAAAACAGAATTGAAACCCGATCACCTATACTGTCATTAGATAATACTCAGGTTACACAACATATTTCCCAACTGTCTGAATTGCAAAATCAATTACAGCGACATAATAAGCAAGCCTTAACACTCAATATTGATACATTAATGTTAGCTAGCCGTCGTGAGTGGGAAGCGATTACACGGCTAACAGGACCAAGGGCAAGACGTTTACGTGAATTTATTAGTGAAGGATGTGAGCTTGGATTAATGCAACTACGGCCAATTTGGTTGATGACACCTGATGTCGCAAGTCAAATTTTACCCCTTAACGCAGGTATGTTTGATAGTGTCATTTATGATGAAGCTTCTCAAATGCCTATTGAGTATGCATTGCCAACTTTATTTAGAGGTAAGCAGGCGATTGTCAGTGGCGATGAGAAACAAATGCCACCATCCAAATTCTTCAGCGGAAAATTAACTGATGATGATGACAATGATGAAGACGAAGAACAGCAAGAGCAAGCCAATGAACAATGGAACTACCGTCAAATTAGTGATTGTCCTGATTTGTTACATTTAGCGCGCACCGTATTGCCTGTTTATTCGCTCGATATTCATTATCGATCGGTTTATCGTGAACTGATCAACTTTTCTAACTATGCTTTTTATGAAAATCGGTTGAATATCCCAGCTCAACACTCAGCTAAAATTGTTAATGATGTTAAACCATTACGGCTGGTCACGGTTGATGGTACATATGTTAATCAAAGCAATGAAGACGAAGCAAAAGCGGTTGTGGAACATCTATCACAGATTTGGTTGCGTCCATTTAATGAAAGGCCTTCGATTGGCGTAGTCACCTTTAACCAAAAACAGGCTCAGCTGATTAATCAACATATTCGAGCCAAAGCGCTGGTGGATGAACAATTTCATCAGGCATACAGCGAAGAAAATCAGCGCCAAACCAATGATGAAGACATGTCATTCTTCGTCAAAAATGTTGAAAACGTTCAGGGTGATGAGCGTGATGTCATTTTGTTCTCCACCACATTTGGACGAAATCAACAAGGAACATTTAGGCGTAACTTTGGTGTGTTAGGGCAAACTGGCGGCGAACGGCGTTTAAATGTTGCGATCACACGAGCACGTCAACAAGTGGTGATCATGTCCTCCATGCCAATTGATGAGATTTCAGATTTGCTGACGACATATCGAAAACCTGACATCCCACGTGATTATCTGCAAGGCTATTTAGCCTACGCTAAAAATCTGAGTGCCCCATCAATGCAGGCAGAAAATAGTAAGTTACTCAATCGCCTGTGTTACACACAGGCGGCTCAAACCCAATCTGAAGTAGAAGCTGATGCATTTGTTGAATCAGTCATACAATTTATTTGCTCACAAGGTTGGAAAATTGCCCTTTCAGAGCAGGTAGGGGTATTCTATTTTGATTGTTTAATTGAAAATGAAGCCACAGGGCAATTTTTGTTAGGGGTCGAGTGTGATATGCCACACCATACCTTATTGCAGCGTGCACGCTCCCGCGAACTTTGGCGTGAAGGAGTATTAAAACGCATTGTGCCGAATCGTCATCGTATTTCTTTGCGAGAATGGTACTACGAGCGAGAAAGGGCACAACAACAATTACTTGATGCCATTCATCAAGCGTCATTAATGATTAAATAGGCTAATTATGAGCTCCGCAGTTTATCAAATTTCAGTACGAGAAAAGAATGAAATCCTTTGTCGACGCCAACTTGCGGTGATGAATCGACTGTTTAAGCAATGGCGAAGGTTGAATGAACAGCAACGCAGCAAAGATGCAAGAACAGAGCAATTCTTTGCGGCGCATCGACAATTAGTCGAGAATAGCCAGCAATTACAGCAGCTCAGGTCGAAAGAGCTGACAGCATTAAACCGTGACATGGGGGATTTCATTGTTACAGTGAACAATGAAATGAGCCAAATGCGTGAGCGAGTGATCGAAGAACAAGCAGCGCAAGCACGTAGCCAATTTCATCAACAGCGTAACCTAGCTGGGTTAATCAAGTTACTGCAACAGCAAACACCTGATGAAATCGAACTCATCACAAGCTTGCAACATGCAAATTCATTAGATCAGCAACAGTTAGCTAATCTTACGTTTCGTGCTATTTCGATGATTGAGAATATCGCTCAGATACCCTCAACAGACCAAAGCGAATTACTTAAACAATTAAAAGTACACTCTGATGGCAGCAAAACGTTTTGGCAAAGTGGAATGCCGCAAACACCTTTTACCATGCAGTGTGAACAAATTGCGCTAATGATTGAAAAAGTGAAAATTTTAGGTGGGGATCAGCAAGCTATAGATTATGCAGCGGCATTAGCTGAAATTGAGCTAATGTCTGAGGGCACACAGCGCCACGTGCGGGCGGATTCGTTGATCATGATAATCTCTGCACAGTTGCGTGATAGCCAAAAACGCATTGAGCTGTTGGAACGATTAGAGCAAGTTAATGATGAGCTCAATAGCTTTAACCTCATAGAATTGACATCATTAGGTCAGCAAATCAGCCATCTTTCATCAAGTGCTTCTATTCAGCAAATTGAGCAATTAATTAAGCAAATAGAAAATGCTATCGAACAAGCTGACCAACAAATTGTCACTCAGGCTCAACGTACTATCGTGCTCGAAGGACTCAGTAAGTTAGGCTATGAAGTGCGAGACAGTTCCGTTGCATCATGGCTGGCAAATGGCCAAGTGGTTGTTACTCATCCTGCAACGCCAGGCTATGGCTTAGAGTTGGGTGGCAAACAAGCACGCTTTCAAGCACGTACGGTCGCATTCTCTTCACAACGTGATACCCAACGTGATCATGATGTTGATGCGATTTGGTGTAACCAGCACCAGCAATTGCAGGATATCCTTACCGAATCTGATGCTGAATTGATACTGGATAAAGCATTACCCGCGGGAAGCGGCGCAATGAAAGTGATTGAAACGGCAAATGAAGAACATGAACAGGTTTATAGGACAGAGCAAATGCAATACAGGACGCTAAAAAAATAACGTCAGATACGGTATTTTATAAATGAAAAGGGCACTTGAGCCCTTTTCAGAAATCACCAATGTATCACATTGCGATCCGCTTTTGTTACGGATGTAAACTTCGCTAATAACGGCAGTATTTTCTTTTTTAGGTCATCCATAAAACTGTAAATAACAGGAACAAATAATAAACTCAGTACAGTAGAGCTTAATAAACCACCAATCACCGCAACCGCCATAGGGGCTCGAAAGCCTGCATCTGCACCGGTAGTTAACACTAACGGGATCATCCCAGCGACCATCGCAAATGTTGTCATGATAATAGGGCGAATTCGTTCTTGACCCGCCTCAACAATAGCTGCTTCACGACTTAACCCTGAACGCTCTTTTTCTAAGATAAACTCGACTAATAAAATTGAGTTTTTAGTTACAATCCCCATCAACATTAAGATGCCAATAATAACTGGGAGATCAATCATCGCACCATATAACACCAACGCAATAATTGCACCACCAATTGAAAAGGGTAATGCCGCTAAAATAGTTATCGGCTGCATGAAATCCTTAAATAGGATAATTAAGATAGCAAAAACCAACAATACGCTGAACAGCATAGTGGTACTAAAGCGATTGAACATATCATTCATATATTCTATATCGCCATACTCTAATTGTGTAATGCTAGTAGGTAGTTGATTATATTCAGGTAATAACATCACGCTCTCTAACGCTTCACCCAGTGTCAGCCCTTCTAAATTACCTTCAATAGACATTTTTCTGGAACGATTAATGCGATCAATTTGTGAAGGACCGTCACTAAAATCGATATTTGCTATCGATTTAATGGGAATGTTTTGTTGTTGGTTACTGCGAACATAAAGGTTATTTAAAATATTTACATCGTCCTTCTGATGGTCGGGTAATATAACTTGCAGTGTTAACTGACGTTCCGGTAAATTAAACTTTGCACTACGTGAATTGGCTTCACCCATTGTGGCAACACGCAGAGTATTTGCGATTTCATCAACATTAACGGCGGTACGACCGAGATCAGTCGTTGTTGGTTTAACGACCAGCTCCTTGCGTAATAATGGCTTAACCACGCGAACATTATTGATGCCTTTTACATTAGCAATACCGTCACGCAATTTATGCATGGCTTTTGCTAACTCTTGCGGATCGGTGCCCGTAAAAGTGAGTGAAAACTCTTTATTGCCATCACTATTACTGAAGGTATAGCGCGCATCAGGGTTCTGTTGTAGTAAATGTGCAATAGAATTTTCAAATTGTTTTTGCGACATTTCCCGTTCATTTGGATCCGTTAACGTTAAAATCAATTGTCCTTTGTGCTGAGCGATACCATCGGCATCATCGCTGATCCCCGCAATGGTATAGATAGACTTAATTTCTTTCCGATCACTTAATAAAGAGGCCATATTCTTAATCGCTTGCTGTGTTTCTTCAACAGGTGTACCTGGTGGTAATTCGACCTCAATTTGGCTGACGCTAATATCGCCTTCAGGCATAAAACCAACAGGCAAATAAGCAATTGTTGAAACAGAGCTCACTAAGAAAATAACAGCTAATGAAAGCGCTAATTTACGGTGTTTTAAGGTGGTTAATAACAACTTTGTGTATCTGATAATCCATGGCGGCGTAGTATGTTCAGCCGCAGTTTTTTTAGTGGGTAATAATACATATGCAGCCATTAATGGTGTAACCAAGCGAGCGACTAATAAAGAGGATAATACGGCCGCAGAAACAGTGATCCCAAAAGGAACGAAGTACTTACCGACAAAACCACCAATAAAACTCACAGGTAAAAACACGGCAACAATAGTCAGTGTTATCGCAACAATCGCAAAACCAATGGCATCTGATGCCTTTAATGCCGCTAAATACGGACGTTCTCCACGCTCAATATATTTTTGGATATTTTCAATTTCAACAATAGCATCATCAACTAAAATACCAATCACCAACGTTAAGGCTAATAAGGTAATACTGTTTAAGGTATAACCAAAAATAGCCAATATAAAAAATGTGGGTAAAATTGATAAAGGAAGTGCAACGGCGGCGACTAAAGTGGCACGCCAGCTCTTTAAAAAGAAAAAAACGATGATAATAGTTAAGAATGCACCTTCTAATAGCGTTTGAATGGTTAAATGATAACTGGACTCAGTATATTTTACGGTCGAAGAAACCAGTTGAATATTGATGTCTGGGTGTTTTTGCTTCAGTTCAGTAATTGCTTTATCGACACCTTCAGCGACCACAGTATCACTTGAACCTTTAGCGCGAAAAACTGCAAAACCAACAACATCCGCACCATTTAATTGTGAAATAGTTTTTGATGTTTTTTGCCCATGATAAATGGTCGCAATCTCATCAAGTTTAATCCATCGTTTTTCACCAACAGGCAGTTGAATATCTTTGATCTCATCGACATTATTCTTTTCACCAAGCACACGAATAGTATGCTGTAGCGAATTATATTTTGATGATCCACCCGCTGAATTTTGATGTACGTTACGCAGTAATTCATTAATTCCAACAATTGAAAGCTGCAATGCAGCGAGTTTATTTGCATCAGGTTCAACGCGTATTACACTGTCAGCGCCACCTAAACGGCTAACTTTTTGTACACCGGGTATCATAATCAATTGTTTGCTAATGGTGTCATCGACAAACCAAGATAGATCCGCAATAGATTGGCTATCTGATGCAATGGCATAACGTAAAATTGCACCACCTTCAACATCGATGCGATTAATTAAAGGCTCATCGATAGTTTGTGGTAAATCACTTCTAATTTGCGAAATCTGTTCACGAATATCGTTAGTAGCAATATAAGCATCAATATTTAAATCAAATTCAACGGTAGTGGTTGAAATGCCCTCAGTAATGGTGGATGAAATATGGCGGATGCCAGGGATGCCTGAAACGGCACGTTCGACTTGCTTAGTCACTGCATTTTCAAGTTCTGTTGGCGATGAGCCATCTTGAGTAATTGTTACCGTTACAATAGGGAAATTGATAACAGGGTTTGCTGTGACAGGCAAATTTATAAATGAAAAAATACCTGCGATAGTTAGTGCTAGAAAAATGACAACAGTCGGGATAGGGCGAGTGATCGCCCAAGAGGATAACTGTAATTTCATTTGTTAGCCCTTACTGGTGTAACCGTATCATTCTCTGTCAAAAACGCTTGTGCATTGGTCACGACATCAAGATCTGTTGGTAACGGAGAAATGATTTCAATACGGGCAGCCTGTATTTTACCAACAGTGACTTTCTGTTGTTTCACGATATTGTTATTGACAGTAAAAATAATCCGTTCGCCATTATCGAGCGTTCTAATTGCACTATAGGGCAAAGTCGTTTGCGCTTTTGCTGTATTACTGGCAGTCATTACCCCAGACTCACCAATTTGAATTTTTGATTTATCTGACTCTAATGAAATGCGAACTTTTCCTAGTTGTGTTATATCGTCTAATTTAGGTGTGATATAGCGTATTTTCCCTGAAAATTGCTGTTTATCTGAGTTGGTTAATAAAATTGTCTCAACCGACGATAAGCGCTTTAATTCTGAGGCGTGAGCCAATGCTTCAAATTCTATGTGGCCATTTTCAATGATTTTAAATAGCAGCTGATTATCAGATAGCATGCCGCGTATGGCATGACGTTCGCTGACCACACCAGCGACTGGCGCAATAATTTGCGATTTATCTTGCTGGCTTTGTTCTTTCATAAGCTGAGCCTGTAATTGGCGTAATTCTGCTTTGCTGGCTTCAAGCATGGCGGCTTGGGCTAGTGCTTCTGATTTGGTTTTTTCAAAATCATTAGCTGAAATAACACCCGAACGCGCTAATGGTTTTAAGCGAGCAAGCTCTTTTTGTGACTGCTCGGATAATGCTTTTTGTTGTTTTATATAGGCACTGGCTTTTTCGGTCTCTGCTTGTAATTGTTTAACCGCAGCACTTTGAATGGGAGATTCTAATGCCGCAAGCAATTGGCCTTTTTCAACCCATGCGCCTTCTTCAACAAATACATCAATAACCATCTGCTGTTGTAATGGTGAACCAATGGCTATTTCATTTTTTGCAACAAACTTACCGGGTAAAGAAAGTGTGTCTATATATTGAATTTTTTTTGGTTGAGTGACACTTAAATGCATATTTTCTGCATGAGTTATTGATGTAATAATTAAAAGAAATAGTAATGGTGAAGTAACAAAAAAACGTCTCATAAATGCAAATGTTCCCTGAGTGGCATTGCAGGTAACATAATAAATGGCGCTATTGATTACCATAAACCAAAGTTAAACCTTAATTTTTCGTTAAGCTTGTGAGGTCAGAAAAGAAAAGTAAATTATGATTGAGCTATAGTGATAAAAATTATGATAAGTTTCAGGTGTAAGATAATTTACTAATAGGTGGCTAACGTATGGATCCTCTACATAGCATTATTGTCACGTTGTTCTTGTTTATATTGACATTTCTTAACCCAGGGGCAAATTTATTTGTGGTTGTACAAACGACGCTGAGTTCAGGTAAGCAAGCAGGTTTGACTTGTGGTTATGGTGTTGTGTTAGGTAATGCTATTTATTCTGGATTGGGATTATTTGGCTTAGTGGCCTTAATGACGCAATTTGGTGAGTTCTTTTCCATAATTAAAATCATAGGTGGGTCCTATTTACTTTATTATGCTATTTCTACTTTTCGTAATAAAACACAGCTAAATTTAAATACGGATAGCGAAACCGAAAATTTACATTCTATTGTTTATTTTCGACGAGGGTTGATTTCTGATTTATCGAATCCACAAACCATTCTGTTTTTTATCAGTATTTTTTCAACAACGCTAAATGCAGATACGCCTTTGTGGACAAAAATAGTGATCTGGCTAGGTATTGTTACAGCGTCACTAATTTGGCGTATTATCTTATGCCAAACCTTTTCGTTGTCATCTGTGAGACGAACTTATTCACGGATCCATAAAGTTGTTGGGAAAATAGTGGGTTTGATACTGGGAGGGCTAGCTTCAAGATTGATAATCCAAGGAGTGGGAGAGCTGATTTACCGTAAATAGTGATTAGTATATTGATTGTTACGTTGAGTAAGACTCTAGTACAGTTAGCGATATTTAAAATGAGGACTGTTCTCACGTGACAGGCAACAATGCATTAGAATAACAGTTTCACCTCAATCTTAAATTGGTTACTTTATGATACCGTTATATTCGATTTTTGCCTTATATTGTGCCGCAGGTGTGATTTTCTGTGCTGCATTACTTCATTTTGCTTGTTTATTTTTAGGCGCTGCAAGTTACCGTTTCTTAGGGGCAGGAGACGCTATTGTTGAGATGGCGAAAAAGGGGCACTGGTATCCACACTTTACCGCTATTGTGGTAGGCACTGTTTTAACCGTCATCGCAGCTTATGCTTTTTTTGCCGCGCAAGGAAATTTGTTACCTTTTACTAAATTGATTCTTTCCTTGGTCACTGCTGTATTTTTACTACGATCAATGGCTTTTCCGATCTTGAAATCACGCTTTAAAGGTAACAGTGATTTGTTTTGGTATACCAGCTCAGGAATATGTTTAATTTTTGGACTATTACTAGCTATAGGTATTATAGGACTTTAACTGTCATATGCATGTTTATCTCTATTATCCATAAGGGTATCATATTTAAATATCTTATTTCTTATGGGGTCATTATGTCTTTTTCTAAATCAGTGCTTGCATTAACCATCATTGCTGCCTCTTTTTCCAGCTATGCTCTCAAAGATGCCTCATTAATGATTGTCGATGGAACTGTTCTCACGATGGATCCGCAAAATAAGGTGATTGAAAATGGTACCATCGTGATAAAAGATAACAAAATTATTGCAGTCGGTGATGCTGAGCTCGCAAAAGAGTATCAAGCGACAGAAGTGTTGAATGTTGATGGTGATATTGTTATGCCAGGCTTAATCAATACCCATACGCATGCCTCGATGACCGTGTTTCGTTCATTAGCTGATGATGTACCTGATCGCCTCCATCGATATATTTTCCCTCTTGAGAATAAATTGGTTTCACGTGATATGGTTCGAGTGGGAGCGAACCTCGGTAACGTAGAAATGGTTAAAGGTGGCGTTACTACTTATGTTGATATGTATTATTTTGAAGACGAAGTCGCTAAATCTGTCGATAAGATGGGGAACAGAGCTGTTCTTGGTGAATCAGTCATCCAATTTCCTGTTGCAGATGCCAAAAATGCCGATGAAGGTATCGCTTATGCGATGAAATTTATTAACCAATATAAAGATCACCCACGTATTACACCTGCATTCGCTCCTCATGCCCCCTATACCAATACAACTGAACATTTACAGCAAATAGCCAAGCTTTCACAACAACTTGATGTCCCTGTTACAATCCATTTAGCTGAAACTGATCGTGAAAAAGAGGAAATAGCTAAACGTACGGGCGGAAAAAGTCCTGTTCAATACATGGCTGATATCGGTGCACTAAATAATAAAGTCATCGCGGCTCATGCCATTATGGTGGATGACAAAGATATTGATTTATTAAAACAATATGATGTTGGTGTCGCCCATAATATCAGTGCAAATACTAAATCTGCGAAAGGTGTTGCGCCTGTCACTAAAATGCTAGAAAAGGGCGTTCGTGTTGGCCTAGGTACTGATGGTCCGATGTCAAGTAATACGTTAACCACAATGAACGAATTAGGGCTAGTTGGAAAAATCCATAAACTAGAGAATAAAGACCGTGCAGCAATGCCGCCATTGACGGTCGTTGAAATGGCGACAATGGGTTCAGCTAAAGCATTGCATATGGAAGACAGAATAGGCTCTTTAGAAGTTGGTAAATTAGCTGACATTATTGTTGTTGATACTAAAGCACCAAATATGGTGCCAATGTATAGTCCATATGCTGCACTGGTTTATGGCGCAAATGGTGGTGATGTCCGTCATACCATTGTCGATGGAAAAGTGTTGATGAAAGACCGTCAGTTATTAACGGTTGATGAAAAAGCCATTATTAAGGAAGCTCAAGAGTTTGCACAGCAAGTGCGTAAAACGGTAGTTGCAAGCGGAGAAGTGGTAAAATAAGCTAAGCAACACATATGATGCCATGATAAATAATCATGGCATCATATAAAGCTCTACCAAAATGTAGGTTAACTATTGATATTCTTCATAGTCAGTAGGGGGTGTTCAATGTTATATTATAATCTCCTACGCGATGACCGAGGTGATAAAATGAAGATGTTAACGCTGCAAGAAATGACCGAAGCACAGCTGTTTAGAGTAAAAACACGGCTGGGTCAGGAAAGAAAAAAGTTGGGGCGTGAGTTAACCAATGCGGAACACAGTAGGGTAAAAACGGAAATAGTCACTGAAATATCCAAAGAAGTAGAGCTAGCAGCCAAAAAAGTCAGGGCACAAAAGAAAAAAGATAAGTTAGTCTCAAGTGATGAAACGTTCAGTTGGTCATCAAATAATCATCGCCGAGGTTTGCGCTAAATTATAATTTGATTAACATTGTTTATTCGAAAAAATGGCTGAAGCGGATCAACTGGTTTATGGTGATTATCATACTGTAGTGACTATAATTGTTAGCGAATGATAATATTATTTTAAGAACAGAAATTCAGCGAGTGATTCAATTGTATGGCATTCATGCAGAAAAGATTGACCCAACAGCTGTAAAATAATTTTATATCACATATCCCACTTATTAGTGAGGTATGTGATTTTTTGTGAGCGTTAAACTCAATAGACTAAAAAGCGCTTATTTTAGATTTTTATTTAAAAATGTGACGAACTGAGTGTATGAGTAAGCACCTAATAACCGGTCCAATAGAATACCACTTTGAAATAAAAGGGTGATTGGAACGTTTGAAATATTATACTTACTAACAATATAGTCAGAACTGTCAACATCTACTTTTGCGAAGAAGTATTTGTTTTTCATTTCATCAGCTATTTTATTGAATAACGGAGCAATAGACATGCATGGTGAACACCATTGAGCATAAAACTGAACGACACAAATATCATGGCTCTTGATTGTATTATCGAAATTATTATCATCTAATATAACTATTGTACTCATATATGCCTCTATTTTTAGTTTTGCTCAGGATTTATAAGTAAATTCATCCTAGGCCTTTTATAATCAGCACTCAATAGTATTGTTATTTTCTTCATTGTTATAAATCATAACACTTTGTCTATTAAATAGACTTGATAATATATATTTCTATGAAATTTTATCTCTAAAGGTGATTTATTATTTCAATATAAAATCATCTTTAGAGAATTTTAAAATCAATGTGCTATTAACCAAGCTAGCACTTCCGAATAATTACCTTGGAAAATGATCCGCTCTTGTTTCTTGCTCAACTGATAATTATACATAGGGTCATAATATTCGTTAAGCAAAGGGCATAGCCAAGTAAAGTGGGCTTCTGTTGATCCTGTTTTTTTCTGCTCAACTAATGCAATATCTAATAACCCAGTTAGTTCTAAGGTACGTTGTGAGCCTAAACGACGACGAATGGCAGATAAACCATGATGTAAATATTCACTATAGGCTAACCAGCCTTGCTCTTCACCATAAGTGCTCAGAAAATCATGAGTCATGTTATCAAAATACTCATGTTGTAATCGCTGTAAACGCTTTTCGAAGGGGTCATCAACAACAACCAATGAGGATGTTCCCATTTTATGACGTAATGGTTCAGGTAAGCTATTTGCACCGATCGCTTTACTTTCATCTTCAAATAGCCAACGCAAAGTCTGCGAAGATTTCTTTAATAATTGAACGGCTAGATGATTCTCAAATGTTGCTTGTGAAAATTGAGGCTGTAAAGTTCGACCAAACGATGAACCTCTATGGTGGGCTAAACCTTCAAGGTCGATACCATCAGCTAACTCACGTACTAGGGTTGTTTTACCATTACCTGTACATCCACCAATTAAAATAGTTGGGCGTTGCAGTAGTTCTTGGGTCGACTCAATAACTGTTTGTCGCATTGCTTTATAGCCACCACTCACGAGTGGATAGTCGATTCCAACATCACGAAGCCATTGCTGAACAATATGTGAACGCATCCCGCCACGAGCACAGCAAATATAACCGTGAGGGTATTGAATACAGGCATTCTGCCAAGCGGCCATTCGCATTTCACGAATTTCACCGCTGACTAATTGGTGACCAAGCTCAACTGCCTTTTGAGAGCCTTGCTGTTTATAGCATGTCCCCACCGCAGAACGCTCCTCATCATTCATTAATGGTAAATTATAAGCAGCAGGCATTGAACCTTGAGTGAATTCAATAGGTGCACGAACATCAATTAACGGAGTATCGGTGGCTAATATCTGTCGGATATTTTGTTGTGAGCGCGTTAATTCCATAATAACAACTGTAGTTAATCCTAGCTAAACAAGTGGTCACTATACTCTTGTACTGCGATTATGGCACGTAGTGATCCGCATTTTGCACTTCAATTAAACGATGATATTGTGCTTTGAGAGTTAATATGCAACTTTCAATTGATTGTTTATCTGACGCATCAAATGTATCACCGGTTAAATATGTTTGTTTCGCAGCCATAATTAATTACTGATGTGAAGGCTCTGAAATCCTTTCGAATAACCAATCCGCAGCTACTGATTTGGATTCAATTTCGCCAGTATGTAGACCCATATAGATGAATACTGATAAGCTGTTTTCCGATATTCTTCTGGATAATGTCACGAGCCGATCTCACTTGCTCTCGAATCGTTTTATCAATAAGTCCAAAATTCATACTTTCCCTATCTTTTTGTTTTTATTTTAATTTTTTGTTTTGTGTAACTTATTACCAATCTTTCTATAGAATGCACTTGCATTAGACCGAGCGGTCTACTATAGTGCCTCCATGAACAGAAAAACTGAACACGATACTCGTGAACACCTTTTAATCACCGGCGAACAGCTCTGCCTTCACCTTGGCTTTACTGGAATGGGGCTAAGTGAACTGTTAAAAACCGCTGAAGTGCCTAAAGGGTCATTCTACCATTACTTTCGCTCAAAAGAGGCGTTTGGTGTTGCTATGTTGGAACGCTACTATGCCGGCTATTTGCAAAATTTGTTAGCGCATTTTGAGCATGGGGAAGGGAACTATCGAGATCGCTTTCTGAGTTATTATGGAAATATTTTAAATAATACTTGTTTATTTAACCATGTTAATAGCTGTCTAACGGTTAAATTGTCAGCCGAAGTCTGTGATCTATCTGAAGACATGAATGCCGCAATGAACTCAGGCGTTAGCCAAGTCATCGCTTTATTAGCACAAGTCTTAGAGAATGGTCGTGAAGAGAAGTCACTTTTTTTTCATGGAGATCCATATTCAACCGCACAAGTATTTTATTCTTTATGGCTCGGTGCAAATTTACAGGCTAAAATTTTACGTAGTGATGAGCCTATAAAAAGTGCACTTTTATATGTTGAAAAATTAATTACAGCGCCTGAAAGTGAATAGGCGTTTTTATTTGCCAAGTTACTAGTCGACCGGTCTAATTTTTGGAGGTTACATGTCACAAGAAAAACTATTTACACCGATTAAAGTAGGTGCATTTACTGCACCAAATCGCATATTCATGGCGCCATTAACTCGATTGCGCAGTATAGAACCAGGTGATGTTCCAACTCCATTGATGGCCGAATATTATCAGCAAAGAGCAACGGCAGGTTTGATTATCGCTGAAGCCACTCAAATTTCGGCCCAAGCTAAAGGTTATGCAGGAGCTCCAGGACTTCATAGTGTAGAGCAAATTGCGGCGTGGCAAAAAATTACGTCTGGAGTACATAAAGCAGGAGGACATATTGCTGTGCAGCTATGGCATACCGGACGCATTTCACATACTAGTGTGCAGCCAAATCAGCAAGCCCCTGTAGCACCATCAGCTATTAATGCAGGAACTCGAACATCACTGCGTGATGAAAATGGTCACGCTATTCGAGTTGATACATCGACCCCTCGTGCTTTAGAGACTGCTGAAATACCAATTATTGTTAATGATTTTCGTCAGGCTGTTGCTAATGCGCGCGAAGCGGGTTTCGACATGATTGAGCTGCATTCAGCACATGGATATTTATTACACCAATTTTTATCGCCGTCTGCTAACCATCGAACAGATCAGTATGGTGGAAGTAGAGAAAATCGTGCTCGTTTCCTTTTAGAGGTTGTTGATGCAGTTAGTGATGAATTGGGTTCAGAGCGTATTGGAATTCGTATTTCACCAATTGGATCATTCCAAAATACGGATAATGGCCCAAATGAAGTAGAAGATGCTTTGTACTTAATTGAAGAGCTTGAAAAACGTAAGATTGCTTATATCCATATGTCTGAACCTGATTGGGCGGGTGGTCAACCCTATACAGACGAGTTCCGTCAGAAAGTTCGTGAACGCTTCAGTGGTGTGATCATTGGTGCTGGCGCTTACACTATGGAAAAAGCAGCATCATTGGTTGATAAAGGATTAATTGATGCAGTTGCGTTCGGTCGTGATTTTATTGCCAATCCAGATTTAGTGGCTCGACTTCAATTAAAAGCTGAACTTAATCCACAACGTCCTGAAAGTTTCTACGGCGGTGGTGCTGAAGGCTATACAGATTATCCATTTCTTTAATATTTAAAGCAAATAGCGGCGTAATGCCGCTATCTTTCAAATGGAATCTTTGTTGTATTTACATCATAAGAAAAAATACCGGTATGATTTATTAAATACTGGGTAATTATTTTTATTTTTTTCTTTAAAAATAAATTTATTGTTGATGTTTTTAATGGAGGTTTTCATTTTTTCTCTCGGTTCTTATTATAAAATATATATTTTCTATACCTAGATAAATAGTATGCCAATCAATAATTAATTGGCATACTAAATATTTAAAACACCGAAAAAATTATATTTATGGACATTGAACAATCTGCCTTTGCGTATTTTTTAGGCGGTGAGTCAATGTGAATATTAAGACAAAAGCTAATGACGCTATGAGCAACATACTTGCCATCAGTATATAACCATTGAAATTATCCATGATATAGCCCCCCACTAAACTACCAATAGTAATTAGAATTAAAAACATAAAGGTAATTAGTGCGGAACCTTTTTCAACTAATTCAGGGACATGAACATGCATCCACATATTAATGGTTGCTGGTATCATTCCTGCTGCAATCCCCCATAAAAAGACAATCATAGCACTACTAAACCAGTTAAAATGCCAAATAGAGAATGCAAGAAATGTAATGGAAAGCAAAAATGCACTAATTACAAAGTTATAGCGAACATTGAACTTACCAACATAGCCTGCTAATACATTACCGACAAAACTGGCAATACCAAAAACTAATAATAATGCAGATATTTGTTCATCTAAAAAGCTTATAGTCTCTTTAAAGAAGACCGTAAAATAGTTATATGCGGCAAAGTGGGCTAAAAATATTAATGAAAATATGATCAAACCTTTGCGAGCAATAGGATGAGAAGGCAGTAATAATAGCTCTTTCCATTGCATTGTCGATGACGGTTTTAAGGGCGGTAAAGATAGATATTGCATAGCAAAAGCTACAGCGCCAAGGAACACTAAAATAAAGTAGGGGACTCTCCAACCATATAGGTTACCTAGCCAAGAACCTAGTGGCACGCCGAATATAGTGACTAATGTAACCGCAGAGAAAAAAATCGTAACAGAAGTCGTAACAGGCATATTTTTTGGTGCGATGCGTAACACTAAGCCAGCAGCGACTCCCCAAAACCCGCCCAGAGCAATGCCTAGGATAAATCGGCCTAGTAAAACAAGATAAAAGTTAGTTGCTAGTGCAGTAATTCCATTAGCAATCATCATTAAAACAACTAAAAATAGTAGTACTTGCCGCCTATCTAGTGTTTTGGCATAAATAGGGACTAATAACGCAGACGCCATACCTGCAATAGATGTCACAGTAACGGTTAAGCCTGCTGTACCTACAGAAATTTGAAAGTCATGCGCGATATTATTGATGACACTTATGGCCAAAAATTCACCAGTAACAATAATAAAGCAAGCAAAAGTTGCAGAAATTAACGAAAGCCAGTTACCATTGTGTGTAGAAAGGTTAGGTATAGCCATATGTTCACCTTATTAGGTTATTGTTGTTAGTTGATATATAATTCTATAGCGGTCACTATAGAATTAGGCTATTTTTGATGGAAACATGATGGCTGTCAATTTATTTTGTAGCGATCACTATAAAATAAATGAGAAGTGATAAATTAACTGTTGGAAAACAAGTATATGACTCAAACAAAACGCGGGCGGCCAAAAGGCTTTGATCAGCAAGATGCTTTAGCTAAAGCGATGTTACTGTTTTGGGAAAATGGTTATGTTGCCACATCTATTAGTGATTTAACTAGAGCACTAGGGATCACTGCACCTAGTTTATACTGCGCTTTTGGTGATAAAGCAGCCTTGTTTAATCAATGCATTGATTATTATTTAACTCATGAGGCTTGTCCTATTCTTGCTATTATGAAGCAAGCAAAGACGGCTAAGGTCGCAATTGAATTACTAATGTATGATACTGCGAAACGATTGGCGCAACCTGATAAACCTGCAGGCTGCATGCTAATTACGGCTACAATGAATGGGACAAAACAAATCGAAGAAGTATCACAAAATGTGCATGAAAAGCGACAAAACTACCAAGAGATTTTACTAAAGAGATTAGAGCAGGGCATTGAAGAAGGTGATATTGCCCCAGATGCACCGATTCATGCAATCGCTGATTTTTATATTACAGTCATTAATGGTTTAACAATACAAGCCTGTGATGGCGCTAATATTGATAAACTTAATCAGGTTATCCTAAATGCAATCAAAGCATGGTCAATATTTAATGTTGATGTTAACCAATCTTAAGTTAATAACGAGTATTCAACCGATAATGCTCGTTATTTTTTAAATTAAATCAATATATTAACCAGTAAGACTGCTAAATTTAAAGGTGATATTGGGGGGCTATCTGATGGAGAAGGTTGACGTTTGTGCGTCAAGATACTTATTAGTAAACGTTAATATTATTGTTTACTTTTAACGCCGTGAGTTACACCAAGGATCATTAGAATATGATTCAGTATTATCAATCGAATTATTTTCTATCATATCCAGATAGAGTAATTCAACTTCAGCTCTTGCCCATGGCGTTCGACGAAGAAACTTTAAGCTCGATTTAACACTCGGATCTTTGTTAAAGCAGTTTATTTTTATAATTCGCCCAAGTTGGCTCCAACCGTATCTATCAACCAATGCATTAACTTGCATTTCTAGTGTAACTCCATGTAAAGGGTCTTTCGATTTATATTCTTTCATTGCGGCATATCCGAAGCATAGGCTATAGGCTAGGTTATTATTAAGCGCATATAAATAAGCTGAACATGAATTTAAGTCAATAGGGTGTTAACAATGATTGAACGATCAAGAACGATTCTTGATGCAATATCTTATTTAACATAATATGCATTATGCGAACCTAAGCATGAAATGAAGAAATCCAGCGTTCTGGCTGGTTAATCATGTTGGCTTGTTTAGGCTCTAAATCGATGTTTTTTCCATCATCTGTTATCATTAGCTCAATCTTAGATCTTCATGGTAAGTTCAAATGAAAATGCATAACCCGCCACACGTCGGCGAACTCATTAATGAAACCTTAATTGAATCAAATATTGATATCGCCACATTCGCTAAAATGTTAGATGCTGAAGCGTCTAATAGTTGTCAACATCCTGCAAACAATCTAAATCTCTGAAAACAAATACCATCACACATACTGGTGCCATCAGACTGGAAACCATAACGGGATACTGCTTTAGCTGCTCTGGATAATGGTAGTAAAATGGTTACACTCTCAAGGTTCATTTCATCAAATGCTCGGCGAATGATTTCTTTATAAATCATTTTTCCTATTCCCCAATATTTAGGATGAAGCACCAATGCGAGATCTGCATCGTCATCTTCTTTTTGTAACCCTCCCCAACCTACAAATTCTCCATCAACAACAAAGGCCCAAGGGCCGTAACCATGAATATCCCATTGTGAATCTTTTTCTTTAGCCCAAGCGAGGCTTTTTTCAATATTAAAATCAGGGCTGCCTAGTGGCATATGTCGGAGAACTTCAGGATGGTTGTTTAATTCGACGAACTTACTCGGTTCTATTTCAGTCAGTTTTTTAAATTCTAGTTGCATGTTCTTCCTTATTATGAACTTTTGCAGAATATGATCATGATATTTTATAAGTAGTTAATTGCATACCAGATAAGCACTATATTTAGGCTTATTCTGTTATCTAGATATTGCTAGATGAAATATGATGCCTGTAATCAGTGACTTTTTACGCATTTCTGGAGCTAAACATGCCTATTGCATTAAGATTGACTAAAGGGTTCATATTATTCTCAGCATTTTTTTCGTTACAAGCCTTCGCTAATGAAATGCATCCAATAAATAAAGCGTTAAAACTGAATCAAGCCACTATATTTTTGCGTGGTGCAGAGCTTAACAATAGTGCTGAATTGGAACTTCCTGCTGGTCAAAGTCAAATAATTCTAACGAATGTGGCTCAAAATATAGATAAGCAAAGTTTATCGATTAATTTTGCAAGCGATGATGTCCTCATTCGTTCAGTTAACTTACAGCAAGTACCTGTAAATCCATCGTATTCTGCTGATATCACAGCATTGATAAATCAAATAAATGATATAGAAAGCCAGATTGCAAATGTCAATATCAACGTAAAAGTTAATGATGAACAACTTGCATTGCTTAAAGATCAGCGATTTTTTGGTGAATCTAATTCATTATCTTTAGAGCAATCTTCATTAAAACTCGATTTTATTCGTAAACAAATGGCATCAATTCTCAGCGAACAGCGCGTACATGAACAAGAAATAAAAAAGCTAACCGAGCAAGCTGAGCTATTACAGGCGCAATTAGAAAATAAAATGCCAGCTAATACGAATTCTCAAACAGAAATTGTGCTTACTGTCGATGCACCTAAAAACATGACTACAGGTATGTTAGTTTCTTATATGACCCCTGATGCAGGCTGGTCACCCTCTTATGATATAAGAGCAAAAGAGATTGATAAACCATTACTGTTAACTTATAAAGCAGACATTATTCAAAATACGGGTATTAACTGGGATCAGGTTAAATTATCCCTTTCATCAACTAACCCTACACGTAATATTATTCCCCCTACTTTATCGCCTTGGTATTTATCTGTTTATAATGAGCAAATGGCAGATATGGCCGGAGGCAAAATGATGATGGAAATGGCGCCATCAGCCCCTGCTCCAATTGCTAGAATGAGTGCTAAGAAAGTTAATTCAGGTATCGCTGATTATGTGGTAACCGACACCAATGGTGTAAACCTTAGCTACAATATCGAATTACCTTATAGTTTAACGAGTGCACCTCAATCCAAATCAATTACGATTAAGCAACAAGATGTTGATGCTAAATATCGTTATACTGCAGCACCAAAATTGGCTGAAGAGGTTTATCTACAAGCTGAAATTGATAATTGGGAAAGCCTTAATTTGCTCAATGGCCCAGCAAATATCTATTTGATGAATAATTTTGTGGGTAGTTATCAATTGACGACCGATCAGCTGACAAAAACACTAGATGTACCTTTTGGTGCAGACAAAAATATCCAAATAAGCCGTGTAAATAACGAGATATTACGCAAAAAACCAACTTTTATTGGTTCAACGATTGAGCAAAAAGAAAGCTATATTATTAAAGTTAAAAACAACCGTAATAATGATATAAACCTTGTAGTTTATGATCAGTTACCTGTTAGCCAAGATAGCGAGATTAAAATTACGGATATCGAATATGGAAACGGTCAATTAGATAAAACAAATGGTGAAATTGAGTGGGACTTGATACTGAAACCCAATCAACAAACTGAAATTCCGCTTAATTACATCCTTAAATATCCAAAAGAGAAACATATCATCGGGTTATGATCGGTAATTTGTAGAACGATGCCGCTAGCGCTAGAATGATGTAATACTAATCGATAACAATTTGACAGGGGTAATGATGATTATTTTAGTTACAGGTGCAACATCAGGTTTTGGTGAAGCAATTGCTCGTCGTTTTATACAACATGGTGCGACTGTCATTGGTACTGGCCGTCGCTCTGAACGCTTAGCTGCATTACAAAAAGAATTAGGTAATAGTTTTTATCCTTTGACTCTCGATGTAAGAGATAGACAAGCAATACAAACCGCGATCGCCGAGCTACCTGCTTCATTGAAAAATATTGATGTCCTTGTTAATAATGCAGGATTAGCTCTAGGTGTAGAGCCAGCATTCAATGCTAATCCAGATGATTGGGCAACAATGATTGATACCAATACTAAAGGTTTAGTCAATATGACATATGAAGTTCTGCAAACAATGGTGGCTAACAATCATGGACATATTATCAATATTGGTTCAACAGCAGCCAATTGGCCATACAAAGGTGGAAATGTTTATGGCGCAACAAAAGCATTTGTTAGACAATTCTCTTTAGGATTGCGAGCTGATCTTCAAGGTAAAAAAATACGTGTTACAGATATTGAACCTGGCTTAGTCGGTGGAACTGAATTTTCAAATGTTCGTCTTAAAGGTGATGACGACAAAGCCGCAAATATATATAAAGGCGCAGATGCATTAACACCTAATGATATCGCTGAAACTGTATACTGGGTCGCTAGTTTGCCTGCTCGTATGAACGTTAATACTTTGGAATTGATGCCTGTTTGTCAGACTTTTGCTGGTTTGACTATTCATAAAGAAGCGTGATCTTTCGTACTTTTCTAAAGGACTTAAGTCAATTTTTATGGTTACATGGTAAGAATGGAACTAAAGTAAGGAATTAAAATGAACTCATCATCAAAGTTTATTAAACATGGTTTAGCTGCATTACTTCTGTGTCTTCCATTGGTGGGAGCACAAGCAGCTAGTGTCAACTGTACTGCTGGAAGCACTTGTGTTACTTCTGGTAACGTTGATAGTACTTTGACAAAGGAACAAGCCCGTCAAGAAAAGGAACAATGGGATCAAACGCGTAAACTGCGTACCAAAGTTAACTCTCGTACTGAAAAAGAGTTCGACAAAATTGATGCTGCATTCGATGCTAAAGATGCATGTGAAAAAAGCCTTAATTTGAATGCTTATTGGGAGCCAAGTACTCAACGCTGCCTTGATGTTAATACCGGACGCCCTATTGTTCGCCCATAACTCATTAGTCAATTAAGGAGTTATTATGAAAATGAGATTTATATTACCTGCACTAGTTGTTCTGCTTGCGCCTGTACTCGCTCAAGCTTCATGTGAAAGTGTGATTGAAGAGATTAAACAAAAAATTATTAATAATGGTGTACCTGCTGATAATTTTAGTTTAGTTGCAGTTTCAAATGATGAAGCAGATCAAACTCAGGGCCAAGTCGTTGGTCACTGTCAAAATGAGACCTATAAAATTCTTTATACGCGTCATTAATAGTAAATGGGCACTTATTTAAGTGCCCATTTAAATTTACTCATTTTTGCTAAGCGTACTCACACATAAACTCTTTCAATCTATCTTTATCCAGATATTGGCAGAGTTCTTTTTCTTCCGGCCTTAATAAATAAGGGATCTCTCCGAGTAATGGCGCTTTTAAGTGTTGCTGTAGCCGGTTAATAATTTGTGCATAGTGGCCTAAACCAGGGTTGATCCGGTTAGCAATCCAACCAACAAGTGGCAAACCATCGGCGCGTATTGCATCAGCCGTTAATAAAGTATGGTTAACACAGCCATGTTGAATACCCACAACCAGTACTACACCTACTTTTTGGTCTTTTAACCAATCGGTATAAAATGTATTGTCATCTAATAAATAACGCCAACCCCCATTTCCTTCAATGACAACTGTATCACACTGGCTATTTAGATTTTCTAAGCCTTGTTTTATCGTATTGAAGTCAATACGATTTTCATGATTATAGTTGTCTTTGATTTTAATAGGATTTACATCATCATATGAAACAAGTTGTTGCGATGCGCCATGTATGAGCAATGCATCTTTGTTTCTCATTCCTTCTGGGGTATCAATACATTTATCTGCAATAGGCTTATAGCCTACGGCTTTAATTCCTTGACTATTAAGTGCCTGCAATATCGCTAATGTGGATACTGTCTTCCCGACATCTGTATCTGTCCCGGTAACAAATAGATTCATCATGGTTATTTTCTATCCTGAAGTGACAGACGACTGCATAATTCGCAGTGAAAAATGATATGGGACCAGTTTATGGGAATGGGGAACTCTTAAGTTTGCGTTAGCTCAATTTTCTAGTTAATAACAATAATTTTATTAACAGCCATTAACCTTGTAGTAACTGAAGCAATAACGAACCGTCATAAAGTGCTTGCAAAATTAATGCAGTTTCACTGTCTTTCTTGGTGATTATAGAACTTTCCATATGTAATTTATCACAATACAGAGGAATTGATTGATAAGTACAATATTGGTGTAAAAGAAAATTGAACTGAGTTGAAATATTATTCAAAGGAGAATTAATTAGAATTAATTCTGTGCCGAAGATGTTTATTAATTGAGAAAGTTGTTTAGCAAGTGTTTGAGCAACATATTCCAATACAAATAAGCAAAGAGGATCTAGGTTTTCAACACCGCTACAGAAGCTTTCAAATGTAATATGGCCATTAGTTAGGCTAGATGACGGATAGCTATCTTTCAATTTAACCAGTTTAGTCAAAATTGCAGGGATCGAAATGACGCTTTCTAGGCACCCTGTTCTGCCACAATAACAACTTTCATTACCATCCTCAATTTTTACATGACCAAAATGTATTGCACGCCGAGTATTACTGTCTAATGCAATCCCATTATTGATAATAGCGGCGTTGACAACATCATCAATTTGTAAGTAAATGATATTTTTTGCTATTCTTTTGGTATGCAAAGAAAAATAATCGGTTAACGCTAATGCATTAACATACGGTTGTATATAGGTTGGCAACCCTGTTTGCTCAGTCAAAAAATCCCCAAGTGATAAATTATTAATATCATGGTTCGCTAACTTATAAATGAACCCAGAGAACGGTTCAATTAAGCCATCGAGCAGAATACTAATTGCAGTCACTCGTTCTAATTGATGTGCATAGGTTGAAAAAAAATCACTAATTAATGCTGCAATCGTGTTTGAAAATTCGTCATTACCTTTTACATTAAAAGGATAATCTTGCTCAATGATAGTCTGTGTATTGATCTCTTTAAGTGAAAGACTAATCGATTTATTATCAAGACGAATTGATAAAAATTGCCATCCTTCGCTTTCTATCACTAAGCCAATTGCAGGACGCCCACGTAAACCTAGTACAGGGAACTCAATTTCTTTAACCAAGTGCGCATCAATCAATTCACGGGTAATTTTAGTAATACTTGCTGGTGCCAGTTGCGACTGCTTTGATAATGCAATTCGGGAAATTGGCCCATATTGATCAATGACTCGGTAAACAATACCAGTATTTAATTGCTTAATCTGATCAATATGCCCCGTTTGGTTTTCCATAATAAACTGTTAAATCCCATTGTATATACTCAAAATAATTCGAGATGCAGCTAGGCGTAATCACTTATACCTCAACGAATGTTCATTATACATCAAGTTAGGGTGATAATGGCTACCTTCATTTGCGCTCGTTCAGCCAACAATATTTTTAATGAGCAAATCGGTCAATTTTTTAGCCGCTGCGGGCAATGCTCTACGAGTATTGTAGACTAACCATACTTCTGATGCTGCTTCAATGTTAGAAAACTTGATATATCTGACACCATCTATTTTCATACGTGTGAAAGATTCTGTGATAATAGAGATCCCCATTCCTGCTGAAATTAATCCCAAAATTGTCATCGCTTCCCCTGCCTCTTGCGATATTGTTGGTGTAATACCGGCGGAGGTTAACAAATTATGGATTTCATCATACAAAGCAGTGCCCACTTCTCTTTCGAAAAATACGAGAGGGTAATCCGCTAATAAGTGAATATCGATCCCCGTCTTTTCATACTTTAATAATGGATGACCTTCATAAACGGCGACCATAAAAGGCTCTTTAAAGAGTAATTGGTAATCTAAATGTTCGGGTAATGCCGTGTTTCGCATGATCCCAATATCAATCCGACCAGTTAGTAATGGCGCTAGTTGTTGTTTAGTGTTCATCTGATGCATGTGAATAGCCACTTCAGGGAATGATTCACGATATTGGCGTAAACTTGTTGTGACCTTATTCATGAAAGGCGTCGTCGAGGTAAAACCTATTGATAACTCCCCTAACTCACCTTTTTCCATTCTCGCTGCCTTAGTTGCAGCAGCATCGACTTGTGACAAAATTTGATAGGCTTCTTTAAGAAACATGTTACCTGCCGGTGTCAACGAAACGTTTCTATTATTGCGCTCTAATAGTTTCGCATGAATTTGTTCTTCAAGTATTTGAATTTGCTGACTCAACGGTGGTTGAGAAATATGCAATCGTTCAGCTGCTCGCCCAAAATGAAGTTCTTCTGCAACAGCAATGAAATATCGTAAGTGTCTTAATTCAATAGCCATTTTTATTTTGATATTTTAAAAGTATTATTTGGAATTATTAATATATTAGACAAAAAACTCGGAAGTTTCTATCTTTGATCGAAATCAATTGGGTTGTTATGACAAGGAACATTTATGGAACATACACCAACAAATCGTCTTACCACTGAAAACACAGCTAACGGAAAGCAAAATAACCCTACTCCGAAAAAACACTATATCCAACGTGATGATTCACTGTACTTGAGAGTAACACTATCCTTTTTCACTGTTGGATTAGCAACATTTGCTCTGCTCTATTTTGTGCAACCAATTTTACCAATGTTATCAGAAGATTTTAACGTATCACCGGCAACAGCCAGTCTTGCTTTATCATTAAGTACGGGGCTCATGGCATTAGGATTGCTGATCACTGGACCTATATCGGATGCGATTGGCCGTAAAAATGTAATGGTCGTCGCATTAACCAGTGCCGCATTGTTTACTTTATTAAGTGCCTTCATGCAAAGCTGGCAAGGAATATTAATAGCGAGAGCGCTGGTTGGCCTGTCATTAAGTGGTGTTGCTGCTGTTGCAATGACTTATTTAAGTGAAGAGATTCACCCTAGCTATGTCGCATTATCGATGGGGTTGTACATTAGTGGTAATTCAATTGGTGGTATGAGCGGCCGTCTTGTAACTGGTGTGATCGCAGATTTCTACTCTTGGCGAGTTGCGGTTATTTTATTAGGTAGCTTAGCGTTAGTTGCTGCAATAGGCTTTTGGCGCTTATTACCACCTTCACAGCATTTTCGCGCTAGTTCATTAAAGCCTAAAAGCCTATGGGTAAACTTACGTCTTCATTTCAGGGATAAAGGTTTGCCATGGCTGTTTATTGAAGGCTTTGTATTGATGGGTGGTTTTGTCACAATGTATAACTATATTGGTTATCGTTTATTAGAAGCTCCTTATCATTTTAGCCAAGCCACGGTTGGTATGCTGTCTATTATTTATTTAACAGGCACATACAGTGCATCTAAATCAGGGAGTCTAACCCGCAAATTCGGCTTAGCCAAAGTCCTTCTTGCCGCATTGACACTTATGCTTATCGGTATTTTATTAACCTTATTTTCAAATTTTTGGGTTATTTTACTAGGTATGACCGTATTAACGACAGGATTCTTTGCTGCACATTCAGTTGCCAGTAGCTGGGTTGGTCATAGAGCTAAACGTGCAAGAGGCCAAGCATCATCTCTTTATCTATTTAGCTATTACGCAGGCTCTAGTATCGCAGGTACTGTCGGGGGGGTGTTTTGGTTAAAATTTGGATGGTCAGGTGTTGCCTTGTTTATTGCTGTATTGTTGGTCATCGGCATGTTGATTGGCTATAAATTAAAAGTTAGTTGTTAAGCAAATCATTAATTCTTAATGTATTTCATTTATTAATACCTATCAAACGATGGAATTTATTTAGAGCGTTTGATTAAGAGAAGATGTTGTCTTCAATCTTAATGAGGACAACATATGAAAAACTTATTTTTACTCTCATTTTTACTTTGCTTTTCTACCGCTGTATTTGCTCATGGGTACGTTGAGGGACCGATGAGCCGTGCCTATTTATGTAAACTACAACAAAATACAGGGTGTGGCTTTGTACAATATGAACCTCAATCCCTTGAGGGTCTAAAAGGTTTTCCACAAAATGGACCTAAAGATGGTAAAATTGCCAGTGCTGGGCTTGATAGATTTGGTGCATTGAATGCACAAACATCATCACGATGGTTAAAAAACGAGATTACTAACCCTCAATTAACGTTTAAATGGCATTTAACTAGGCGTCATGCTACAGCAAAATGGGAATATTTTATTACTAAACCTGGCTGGAACGCTGATCAGCCGTTGACTCGTAAGCAGCTTGTTTTAACCCCTTTTTGTCAATACAAAGAGCCGAGTAATCCACAGACAGATGTAGTCCATAATTGTAAATTACCAGCAGAAAACAAAGGCTATCAGGTTATACTAGCAATTTGGAGTATTACAGATACCTCCAATGCATTTTACCAAGTTATCGATGTTGATATTAAATAGGTCACTTAAGGGGAAAATAGCTCCCCTTTATTGCTGGTTAAATTTTTATTTTGCACAATGTTGAATGTTTGGTATTCTGTTTTTAATAACTAATGCATGTTGTAACTAAATGGATAGCTATAAATGAATAAAGCCAAATATGACCTTCTAGATAGTTTCAAACAATTAGAGAATCAAATTGCCGAATTTAGTTTACAACTATCTCAGATAACCGACTTCACAGCAGTTGTGTTTCGTTTGCCGGACATCTTAAAAGGCGATGAAAACAAAGAAATTAATCAAATTCAGGTTGAAAAAATAACGGGTTTATCGGCTATGAAACTAATAACAGATCATTATAATCTGTTATTCATTCAAGATAAATCAGAATCAACCAGTAACAAATCGGCTATTCGTTTACCTGGCGCTGTATGTGTCAGTACCCCCTATCCCGTTTATCGAAAGCTTCAATCGCAATTAGATGAAATTAATCAATTAAAAAAACAAATCAAACAAATCGTCACTCAAAAATCAGGCATTGATGAGTCACAGCGTTTTGAATTTGTTCATGATAGCTTACATGGTTTACTGACTCTCAATACTTATCGTTCATTAACTTATTTAGTAGATGTGGACACAGTAAGGTTTGGGTGGGCAAATAAAAAGGTTATAAATAAAGTCACCAAAGAACAAGTTTTAAATAAGTTACAAGACTCACTAGAGAGTAATCGCTCACCATTAGGAATGTCTCGAGAACATTGGCAAAGTCAAATTGAACAAGAAATATTGTTGATCAGTAAATTAAATGACGATGTCGTATTAAAAACACAGCGCCCTGTAAAGGTTCAACCTATTGCCCGTGTTTGGGATAGCGTTCAACAAAAACAAACTCAATTAGCTTGCGCTAACCCTTTAATTATATTTGCAGTAGATAAATCTTATGAAGAGATAGTATTAGGAGTTCTACCCGATTATCACGCTGACAATATTACCTTGCGTAATCGTCCTCGTTCAAAACCAGTCGAGCTAATAATCCCTCGGATTAACTTATATTTGGAAATATAGTTCAAGAAGCATTTTTTTATCTACTTTATCACTCGGTGGATACATCAAAACTAGACAGATATTTTAAGGTTTCTCGCTAGGTTTAAATTTTATATTGGCAAATGGGTAGTTTATATTCTTTGCTAAAATTTCTTCATTGTGAAATATGAAATAAACACAATTTGCTCTACTAACAGTTGAAAAAAAAGATATCACATTAATATTACAAAAAATATTCGCCATGATTTAATAACGTTGATTAATTATTAAAGCTATTGATACTAATATAAAAAGCACCTGCTTATTGCTAAACAAGTGCTTTTTTACGGCTAACTAGCAAATTTGCTAATTAACTTTTCATGCTACCAACCATATCTTCTGGACGAACCCACTCATCAAACTGTTCAGCAGTCAGATAATTAAGTTTCAATGCTGCTTGTTTCAGTGTTAGTCCTTCTTTATGTGCTTTCTTAGCAATTTCAGCCGCTTTGTCATAACCAATATGCGTATTAAGCGCAGTAACTAACATCAGCGATTCGTGCAGTAATTTTTCAATACGTTCACGGTTTGGCTCAATACCAATTGCACAGTGCTCATTGAAACTACGCATACCATCAGCCAATAGACGGATAGATTGCAGGAAGTTATCAATTAGCATTGGACGGAAAACGTTCAATTCAAAGTTACCAGAAGCACCACCAATGTTAACAGCAACATCATTACCCATTACTTGCGCGCATAGCATAGTCAGTGCTTCACATTGAGTTGGGTTAACTTTGCCTGGCATGATTGAGCTACCAGGTTCATTTTCAGGGATTGAAATTTCACCAATACCACAACGTGGGCCTGACGCTAACCAACGAACGTCATTAGCAATCTTCATTAATGAAGCCGCCAAGCCTTTCAGTGCACCATGGGAGTGAACTAATGCATCACAAGTCGCTAGTGCTTCAAATTTATTAGGTGAAGTCACGAATGGTTGCCCTGTCAGTTCAGCAATTTTTTTCGCAACACGCACCGCATATTCAGGATGTGTATTTAAACCTGTGCCAACCGCTGTACCACCTAGCGCTAATTCACAAACATGTGGTACTGAGTTTTCGATGTGTTTTTCACTGTGAGCTAGCATCGCTGCCCAGCCAGAAATTTCTTGGCCTAAAGTCAGTGGAGTTGCATCTTGCAGGTGGGTACGACCAATTTTTACGATGTCTTTGAACTCTTTTGCTTTCGCATCTAATACTTTATGCAAGGCTTTCAGTTCAGGTAATAAGTGCTCGCGAATAGCAACAACGGCCGCAACATGCATGGCTGTTGGAAACACATCATTTGAGCTTTGGCTTTTGTTAACATCATCATTAGGGTGAATAAGGCGATCATTTCCTCTTTGTCCACCTAAAATCTCGCTACCACGGTTCGCTAGCACTTCGTTCATGTTCATGTTGCTTTGCGTACCAGAACCTGTTTGCCAGATAGCAAGAGGGAATTCAGTAGGATGTTTACCCGCTAAAACTTCGTCGGCAGCTGCAATTATTGCATCGCCGCGATCTTTAGGGAGTAATCCTAAATCCATGTTCACACTCGCCGCCGCTTTTTTCGTGACTGCTAATGCATGGATCAATGCAACAGGCATCTTTTCTACAGATATACGGAAATGTTCTAAAGAACGCTGAGTTTGCGCGCCCCACAACTGGTCAGCAGGTACTTCGATTGGTCCCATTGAGTCTTTTTCAATGCGAGTGGCTGCCATTACTATCTCCTTAAGTACATACACAGAATAATCGGTTTTAGAATCATTAGCTTGCAGGTAAGCCAATGACAACGAACCTATAATGCCACATATTTAATTTCAATAATGCGACTTAACCGTGTTTATTGTATTGTAGTCAAAAGGAAATAAGTTGATTTTTAGAAAAAGAGAGTTTGTCCATGCTAAAAATGATTAATAAAGTTCAAAATTATGACTGGGGAAGTAAAACGGCGCTGACCCAATTGTACTCCATCCCTAACCCAGAACATTTGCCAATGGCTGAATTATGGATGGGGGCTCATCCAAAAGCGAGTTCTTACGTTATTGACGAAAAAACAGGGCAGAAACTCTCATTAATCGATTACATCGCCCAAAATCCATCCCAAGTTTTAGGTGAAAAAATTGCAGAGACCTTTAAGTCTCGTTTACCATTCTTATTCAAAGTGCTTTGTGCCGCTCAACCCCTATCTGTTCAGGTTCACCCTAATAAAGTTTACGCAGAAGTTGGCTTTGCAAAAGAAAATGCGGCAGGAATTCCGTTAGATTCGTCAGTTCGCAACTATAAAGATGATAATCATAAACCTGAATTAATTTATGCACTCACTCCGTTTAAGGCCATGAATGCCTTTCGCCCATTAGACGAAATTGCTGAGCTCCTTGATTTTGTTTCCGCTGCTCACCCAGAAATTCAGTTTTTTGTTCAATCACCAAGTGAAGATAAACTGGCTAAATTATTTGCACAAATTCTCAGTTTGACGGGAGAACAAAAGGAACTCGCCTTAGGGGTATTAAAAGCTGCATTAAATAGTCGTCAAGGTGAACCGTGGAATACCATAAAACAAATGGTTAGCCTGTATCCCGAAGATACCGGATTGTTTGTACCTCTGTTGCTAAATATCATTGAATTACAACCAGGCGAAGCTATGTTCTTATATGCAAGAACCCCTCATGCGTATATTGAAGGCGTTGGTTTGGAAATCATGGCTAATTCCGATAACGTGTTGCGTGCTGGTTTAACAAATAAGCATATCGATGTTCCTGAATTGATTGCTAATGTCGATTTTATCTCTAAAACCCAAGAAAGTTTACTTAGTGAACCAGAAAAATCAGGAAATATCTGTAAATATCATATACCAGTAGAAGATTTTGCATTTAGTATATATTCTATTAACGACACGGAGATAAACATAACTAATGAAACCGCTTCTATCCTATTCTGCATAGATGGCGAGTTAGTTTTGAAATCAGGCGATGATGAATTAAAGATCTGTTCAGGAGAATCTATTTTTCTTTCTGCCTTTGAAAAAGAAGTTTATGTCACAGGTGTGGGTAAACTCGCTCGCGTGTATAACCTTTAATGTATTTTTTGTGTTTTATTCGTCTTGATTGCACGCAATAGACGGTTGGATGAAACTTGTAAATTTTTATAGTACGTTAGTAAAACGTGCTGAAAGGATGGATGTTTATAATGAAAAAGTCATTAGTTGCAGTTGGTGTGATTGTTGCTGTTGGTGCGGCTTGGAGCGGTGCATCGTGGTATACAGGCTCTAAAGTTGAAAATGAACTGAATAAAATCATCAGCAACACTAACGAGTTCTTTGCTGCAAATGCCCCAGAAGCGGGTATTGTGTTTAAAGTAGAAAACTTTAAACGTGGTGTGTTCTCTTCACAAGCAAACATCGTTATTTCAGCAGCAGAATCTAATGGTGCTGATGAGACTGTGGTGTTCAACACCAACATTGAGCATGGGCCGTTCCCACTGTCACAAGTTGCTAAATTTAATTTAGTTCCAAAACTGGGTGCTGCTCATGTTGAACTAGCGAATAACGCATTCACTAAAGAGCTATTTGATGTCACTAAAGGCAAGCCTTTCATTTCAGGTACTGCTGTTGTTGGTTATAGCAAAAGTATCGACTCTAATTTAGACCTGCTACCAATCGAATACTCTAAAGAAGATGCAAGTATCTCTTTCAGCGGTTCTAAACTGGCGTTTAATACCTCTTCTGATTTTGCTGATGTAGATGCATCAATTATCACTGATAACCTAGTGGTTCAAAAAGCAGATAAAACTGAAGGTATGGCGTTAAAAGGGTTAAAATTAACCACTAACGTAACGAAATCTCAATACGGTTTCTATACCGGTAAGCAAGAGTTAGTTATTGCTGACACTGATGTCAATATTCCAGAAACTAAGTTCTCCTTCAAAAACTTGGTTGTCGCTTCTGATACTGTCCTTGAAAAAGAAAATGTTAAAGGTAGCATTTCCTATAGCATTGATGAACTGAAAGCCTTAGAGCAAAACTTAGGTTCAGGTAAAGTCGCTCTTTCAATCGATAAACTCGATGCAAAAGCACTGGGTAAATTTGTTGAACAGTATAACAAAGCATTAGCTGAAGGTCTGGCAACAGGAGACCCATCTGCGGCAGCTGAACAAGTTGCAATGGATATGATGACCAAAACATTGCCTGAGTTACTGCAAAGCAAACCAACTTTCTCTATCAGCCCGGCTTACTGGAAAAACGATGCAGGTCAAAGCTCAGTAGATTTAAGCATGACCTTCAACAAATGGGATCAAGACGAGCTAACTTCATTAGCAATGGCGAATAAAGTTGATGAAGCTGTTAAGAGCCTACTAACCTCTTTCGACTTTAACTTTACCCTGAACAAACCAATGGCAATTGAGTTAATGGCTCAAGCAGCTATTTTAGATCAAGGTAAACCAGTAGATGCTGCAACTAAGAAACAATATGTAGAGCAAGCAACTGCTGAATTTGAACAAGCACAAGTTATGCTGACTTCAGACATGTTCTCTTCTCCATTTGAAGAAATGTTCATGACTGATGAACAACGTGCTGAAAAAGCAAAACAGAAGAAATCACCTTGGATGGTTGAAAATGGTAACGACCTGACAATGACTATCAAGTTTGCAGGCAACGATATCACCTTCAACGCTGATAAGTACACACTTGCTGATTTCTTAACTAAGATGAAAGTTATGTCTAACCCAGAAGACAATATGGGCTATGAAGAAGACTTAGCAGAACCTGAAATGGGCACTGAAGAAGCGCCAGCAGAAGGTGCTGAGGTTGCAGCACCAGCAGCACCGTCTGCTAACTAATTAATATTAATTAGTTAAAATACTGAACAAACGCCAGCTTTATTTTTAAGCTGGCGTTTTTGCATTTATACTAGAACACCACTATAAAACATAGGAACGATATTCAGTGATCAACAAACAACTCCCACTCACAGACATTCATCGTCATCTCGATGGTAATATCCGCCCTGAAACAATTCTTTCTCTCGCACAACAGCACAATATTATTTTGCCAGCTAATGAAATTGAAAGCCTGCGCCCTCATGTGCAAGTTATCACTCAAGAAGCTGATTTAGTTGGTTTTTTACAAAAATTAGATTGGGGCGTTGCCGTTTTAGCTGACTTAGATGCTTGCAAACGCGTCGCTCAAGAAAATGTTGAAGATGCTTATAATGCAGGTATTGATTATGCTGAACTTCGCTTCTCTCCTTACTATATGGCGATGAAACATCAACTTCCAGTTGAAGGTGTTGTTGAAGCCGTCATTGATGGTATTGCCGCTGGCTGCCAGCAATATGATATAAAAGTAAATCTAATTGGTATTTTGAGCCGTACCTTTGGCCAAGATGCTTGTTCTAAAGAATTAGCTGGCTTATTAGCCCATCGAAACAAACTATGTGCGCTCGATCTTGCCGGTGATGAACTTGGTTTTCCTGGCGCGCTATTCCATAGCCATTTTACGCAGGCACGTGATGCTGGTTTACAAATCACTGTACACGCAGGTGAAGCCGCTGGTGCTGAAAGTATTTGGCATGCAATCAAAGAACTTGGAGCACAACGAATTGGTCATGGAGTGAAAGCTAGTGAAGATCCAAAACTTATTGAGTATTTAGCAACACATAAGATAGGCATCGAAAGCTGCTTAACCTCTAATATTCAAACTAGTACAGTTCCCTCATTGGCTGAACACCCACTTAAAATGTTTTTACGGCATGGTGTCATTGCATCAATCAATACGGATGATCCTGCCGTTGAAGGCATTGAATTAGCCTATGAATATGAAGTTGCAGCGCCTCAAGCAGGGCTGACTCAAGCTGAAATCGAGCAGGCTCAAATCAATGGTTTAGCTATGTCGTTTCTTAGTGACAGCGAAAAGCAGCAATTAAGGCACAAAGCGGCCTTACGCTAGCCCTTTATTTATTGGGCGGAAGCTCCCTTTCTGCCCTGTTTTACGGTTAAAAAACTCAGTTGTTTATGTTTATTTTATTGGTCAAACATAAGTATGTTGTAACTAATAAGGCATGTAACCGAACAAGCTTAAATTGTTCGGTTGATAAATAATTTATTTATTTAGACGTTTGGCATAACGCTGTGCCAGAACAGCACTAACCATTAACTGAATTTGATGGAATATCATTAGTGGTAATAGGATCACGCCAACCACCGAGGATGGAAAAAGCACATTCGCCATTGGCACTCCGTTGGCAAGGCTTTTTTTCGAACCACAGAAGACAATAGTAATTTCATCTTCTTTGCTAAATTTAAACAACCGAGCGGCAATAGTATTTAACATCATAACAATTAGTAAGATAATACAACTTACTACCGCTATCATAAATAACGAAAACGCATCAATCCTTTGCCAAATACCCTCTACAACCGCTTCACTAAATGCCACATAAACAACCAGCAGTATCGATGACCGATCTGTAATATTAATTAACTTACGATTTCTGCTCATCCAATTAGCTAACAGCGGTCGAGATAAGTGCCCCACTACAAATGGTAACATCAATTGCAATAGAATCGCGCCTATCGCATTGAGTGTATCCATAGCTTGGCTACCGTCTTCATCCATTAATAACCCAACAAGTATCGGAGATAAAAACACGCCAAGTATGCTTGAGGCTGATGCACTACAAATTGCGGCAGCAACATTGCCTCCGGCAACAGAAGTAAATGCAATCGCTGACTGTACTGTTGCAGGTAATGCACACAAGTAAAGAAAGCCCATATAAACAGTCGGTGACATCCATGATGGCACCATAAAATGCAGGCCTAGCCCAATAATTGGAAATAAAATGAATGTGCTAGAAAACACCATCAAGTGTAGCCGCCAATGCCCTATCCCAGCAACAATCGACTCCCTAGAGAGTTTTGCACCGTGCATAAAAAAGAGCAGTGCGATTGCAGCAGTCGTTAAATATTGGAAAGCTACCTTAATTTCCCCCTCACAAGGGAACAAGCTAGCAATCACGACAACACAAATCATGATTAATAAAAAAGGATCAATTTTCAGTTTAGCTAACAAATTCATTATATTACCCAATAAAGAACCAGCCAGTGCCGGTTCATTAGTTAATGCTAGAAATCAATATTAATAGTCCGTTTTTCCCGATCAGAACGGATACCTGCTTCAATCAGTTTCATAATATTGATAGCTTCTTGAGGAAGAACTGGCGTTGCCGCACCATTGCGTATTGCGTCATAAATCGCAAGGTAATACCCGCCATAATTACCCTTCTCATTAGTCCATTCTTGAGTAACTAGCTCATCACCTTGTGACAACGTCACATGACCATTGCGTTTATCAATCCCCCAACCATCGCTGGTTGGTAAACACCCTTTTTTCAACTCATCCTCTTGCGAATCAAGCCCATATTTAACATAGCTACCTTTCATACCATGAATAACATACAGTGGTGATTCTGCCGCTGCGACTGTCGTCGCATGTAACACCACTTTTTTATCTGGATAGTTTAACAAAACATGAAAGTAATCAGTCGCTTCTGCATTAGGTCGAATAATGCCTAAATCAGCCGTAATACCAAGCGGTTTACCAAAGAATTGAAGAGCTTGATCTAATAAATGAGGGCCTAGATCATACCAAATACCGCCGCCTGCAACGGCTGATTCACGCCATCTTTGGCGAGTCTCTGGTCGATAGCGATCAAAATGCGATTCATAATATTTGATATCACCCAAACAACCATCAGCAAACAGCTTTTTAAGGGTTAAAAAACCAGCATCCCAACGGCGATTGTGATAAATAGAAAGCAATTTACCTTCTTTAAGCGCTTGTTGTTGTAGCTTTTCTGCTTCTTCTACCGTGACCGTGAATGGCTTATCAACCACCACATGTTTCCCTGCCGCCAAGGCTTGGCTCGCCAATGAATAATGAGTGTCATTTGGTGTTGGAATTATCACCAATTCGATCTCTGGATTGGCAAACAATTTTTCAGGGGAAGAGGTAACGGCAACATTTGGCCAATCTGCGGTGACTTTATTCGGATCGCTACTGGAGATAGCCGTCAATTCATATCCAGGTAAAGTGGCGATAAAAGGTGCATGAAATGTTTTACTGGCATAACCATAACCTACAATACCTACTTTAATCGGTGCAGACATAAGTAACCTCATTAATTATTTTTCATCCGTAAAAAGTATCACCATAACCAATTAATTAGCAAATTAAACTATGGTAGGATACCTATTAATTGATTTTATGGAATAGATTGATATGACGCCTGTTTATGACCATCACCGTATCACTGGTTGGCTTCTTGCCCCTGCTGCTTTTATTTTGCTCACCTTTTTTGCCGTTTGTGCGATGATTGTTATGTATTCCATTAAGCTGTATCAAATAATCACAACAATCGATAACTGGGTGAGCTATATTCCACTTGATTGGTGCTTATCTTTTTTAATCACTGTCGTGATGGCGATATTTACTGCTCATATCATCAAATTAATGTTTAATCGCTCTCGCCATTTCCCTCGTCGCTTTATTATTTGGCTGCTTGTTTTGTTGCTACTAGGACTAAAAACCTTTGCCTTTGCAGCTGTTGATGATGCTACCGCCCTTAAAGCACTAGCTTGGCCTCTTATAGGCGCAGGTTTCTTTGTTCCCTATATCAAGAATTCTGCGCGTGTGAAAATGACTTTCACACAAGATCGATAAGCATCACAAAAATAGCTTGTTATGATACAGCCTGTTTAACTGACATCCGTCGGTTTTTGTATTTTTAATTTTGTTTTCAGGCTCTGAAATGACTGATTATCTACTGCTATTTATTGGAACCGTACTGGTTAATAACTTTGTACTGGTGAAATTCCTTGGTCTATGCCCTTTTATGGGCGTATCAAAAAAACTCGAAACGGCCATTGGAATGGGGTTTGCTACGACTTTCGTGATGACGCTCGCGGCAATCTCTTCTTGGTTAATGGATACCTTAATATTGGTACCCCTTGATCTCCTTTACTTACGCACTTTAAGCTTTATTTTAGTCATTGCCGTTGTTGTGCAATTCACCGAAATGGTTGTTAGAAAAACCAGCCCAACCCTATATCGCCTACTGGGGATTTTTCTACCACTGATCACCACTAACTGTGCTGTGCTTGGTGTCGCACTACTTAATATTAACCAATCACATGGCTTCTTACAGTCCGCTGTCTATGGTTTCGGCGCCGCTGTTGGCTTTTCATTAGTTATGGTGCTATTTGCTGCTATTCGTGAACGCCTTGCAGTTGCTGATGTGCCTGCACCTTTTCGTGGCTCATCGATTGGCTTGATTACTGCTGGGCTGATGTCTTTAGCGTTTATGGGCTTTAGTGGTTTGGTGAAATTCTAATGATGTCGTTATGGATTGCTATTGCTATTTTAGCTGTATTCGGGCTGATTTTTGGCCTGATCCTTGGTTATGCCTCTTTACGTTTTAAGGTTGAAGAGGATCCTATCGTAGAAAAAATTGATGCTATTTTGCCACAGAGCCAATGTGGCCAATGTAGCTACCCTGGTTGTCGTCCGTATGCGGAAGCTGTTGCCAACAATGGTGAAATGATCAACAAATGTGCTCCTGGTGGCGAACAAGTGATGCTGAAATTAGCAGAACTTCTTAATGTGGATCCTCAACCTATCGATGGTGATGAAAGCGCACAAAATCCTGTACGTAAAGTCGCCATTATTGATGAAGACAATTGTATTGGTTGTACTAAATGCATCCAAGCTTGCCCTGTAGATGCCATTGTTGGTGCAACTCGTGCGATGCATACCGTTATTGAAGATTTATGTACTGGGTGTGATTTATGTGTTGCTCCTTGTCCAACAGATTGTATTGAACTCGTCCCCGTGAAAACGACTACTGCAAATTGGAAATGGGATTTAAACAGCATCCCAGTTAAAAATATCCCTGTATCACCTAATCAAACAACTGTTCGAGGTGATGCACATGTTTAATCTATTCAACTGGTTGAAAAAAGACAATATTTGGGACTTTTCAGGTGGTATACATCCACCTGAAATGAAGTTACAATCGAGCCAAGCACCAATGCGTGTCGCCGCTGTACCTGATGAATTGGTCATCCCACTACAGCAACATTTAGGCCCCGAAGGTGAACTAATTGTAAATGTTGGCGACCACGTTTTAAAAGGCCAGCCATTGACTCGAGGAGTTGGTCGTACCGTTCCAGTACACGCATCTACGTCAGGTACCATTACTGCCATCAAACCGATGGTTACAGCACATCCTTCAGGTTTAAAAGAACTTTCAGTTTGTCTCAAATCTGATGGCCATGACACATGGTGTGAACTACATCCTGAGGTGGATTATTTACGTTTAACGCCTCAACAATTACTGCAAAAAATCGAACAAGCCGGTATTGCTGGTTTAGGCGGTGCTGGGTTCCCTACGGCATCAAAACTTGCCGGTGGTAAAGATGCTATTAAAACCTTAATTATTAATGCGGCGGAATGTGAGCCTTATATCACGGCAGATGACCGCTTAATGCAGGAACATGCAGAAGAAGTGATTGAAGGTTGCCGTGTATTGCAGCATTTGTTAAACCCAGATCAAGTGCTAATCGGTATTGAAGACAACAAACCAGAAGCCATTGCCGCCTTAAACCATGCTATTACTGTACACGATCGACAAATTATTGTTCGAGTCATACCAACCAAATACCCTTCTGGTGGCGCAAAACAGTTAACTAAAATATTAACTGGTAAAGAAGTGCCATCTGGTGCGCGCTCGTCACAAATCGGCGTATTGATGCAAAATGTGGGAACCGTCGTTGCCATTAAACGAGCTGTTATTAATGGGCAACCTTTAATTGAGCGTGTTGTAACTGTTACCGGTGAATCTATTACATCACCGGGTAACTTTTGGGTACGTTTAGGAACGCCTGTATATCACCTACTAAAACAAACAGGTTTTACTCCTGCAACAGAACAAATGGTGATCATGGGTGGACCACTAATGGGCTTTACTTTGCCTGATCTTAACGTCCCCGTGGTGAAAATTTGTAACTGTTTATTAGTACCAAGTATTGAAGAAGTGGGACAAAAACCTCTCGAAGAAGCTTGTATTCGTTGTGGTTTATGTGTTGAGGCTTGCCCTGCCGCCTTGTTACCTCAACAGTTATATTGGTTTAGTAAAGGCAAAGAACACGAAAAAGCTGAAAAGCATAATCTGTTTGATTGTATTGAATGTGGCGCCTGTGCTTATGTATGCCCAAGTAATATTCCGTTAGTACAATATTACCGACAAGAAAAAGCTGAAATACGCGAGATTAATCAAGAAGAGCGGCGTGCTGCTGAAGCTAAATTACGCTTTGAAGCCAAACAACAGCGCATGGAGCGTGAAAAACTCGCTCGTGAAGAACGCCATAAAAAAGCGGCTGTACAGGTCGAGGCATCAGATAAGGATGCTGTCGCTGCTGCACTTGCTCGAGTTAAAGCTAAACAGTCTACTGCAACAACAGACATTAATGTCATCACAGGAGCCGAACCTGATAATAGCGCTGTTATTGCAGCTAGAGCGGCGCGTAAAGAACTTGCTCGTGCTAAACAGGCTGAAAAACAAGCGGTTGCGACTACAGCTAGCGATGTAGCGGATGATCCACGTAAAGCTGCCGTTGCTGCGGCACTGGCTCGAGCTAAAGCTAAAAAAGCTGAACAAGCGGCAAAAGGTGACACTGTCACTAAGGCAGTTGAGTTAGCCACATCAAATGAGACTGATGATCCACGCAAAGCCGCCGTTGCTGCTGCAATAGCTCGCGCTAAAGCGAAGAAAGCCGCACAACAAGCTGAAACTGTGCCAGTGACTACGGAGTCTGAAACACCTGTTGAAGATGGCGACATTGACCCGCGTAAAGCTGCCGTTGCTGCTGCGATTGCTCGTGCTAAAGCGAAGAAAGCCGCCCAGCAACCTGAAACAGTACCCGTGGCTGCGGAACCTGAAGCATCAATAGACGCTGTAGAAGTCGATCCTCGCAAAGCAGCTGTGGCTGCGGCTATTGCCCGTGCTAAAGCGAAGAAAGCCGCCCAGCAACCTGAAACAGTACCCGTGGCTGCGGAACCTGAAGTATCAATAGACGCTGTAGAAATCGATCCTCGCAAAGCGGCTGTGGCTGCGGCTATTGCCCGTGCTAAAGCGAAGAAAGCCGCCCAGCAATCTGAAACAGTCCCCGTGGCTGCGGAGCCTGAAGCATCAATAGACGCTGTAGAAGTCGATCCTCGCAAAGCGGCTGTGGCTGCGGCTATTGCCCGTGCTAAGGCAAAAAAATTAGCACAAGAAAAAGCACAAGCTGTTGCTCAAGTTAGAGAAGAAGAGTTGCTATCCCCCGCAGCCGATCTCCCTATCGAAGAAGAAACGGATCCACGAAAAATTGCAGTTGCAGCAGCCATAGCTCGAGTAAAAGCTAAACAAGCTCAAAAGCAAAATGAACAAACAACGACAGAGTAAGTGATTAAATACCATGAAATTTAGGCCTATTGACCCAAATAATCGTCGATTAAAAATCGCTAGCGCGCCGTTTACCCACGATAAACAAAGCACCAGTTCAGTAATGTTTTGGGTATTACTGGCTGCGATACCTGGCATTGCAGCACAACTCTATTTTTTTGGTATTGGAACTCTCTATCAAATCATTTTAGCTATGCTCACTGCATTAATTGCAGAAGGCATTTCTATACGTCTACGCAAACAACCTGTTATTAACATATTGAAAGATAACTCAGCGATTGTTACAGCCTTACTCCTAGGCGTAAGTTTACCGCCATTGGCACCATGGTGGATGATTGTTTTAGGAACCGCTTTTGCCATTATTATTGCCAAGCAATGCTACGGTGGGCTAGGCCAAAACCCATTTAACCCAGCAATGGTTGGATATGTCGTATTATTGATCTCATTTCCAGTACAAATGACTAGTTGGCTACCACCTCATGAATTGCAATCTCTTAGCGTCAATCCCTTAGAAAGTTTAGCAATTATCTTTACTGGCCACACTCCAACAGGTGTTACCCTCGATGCACTACGTATGGGGGTTGATGGTATGAGCCAAGCAACACCATTAGACAGCTTTAAAACCGGCCTGCTAACTCACTCAATTTCTGATGTCCTACAACAGCCTATTTTGCAAGGATCATTAGCAGGCATTGGTTGGCAATGGGTGAATATTGGCTATTTAGTCGGTGGCTTGATTATGCTGAACCGCCGCATTATCAATTGGCAAATACCTGTTTCATTCCTTGTAACATTAGCCTTTTGTGCGACTGTCAGTTGGTTATTAGATGATAGTCGTTATTCATCACCTGTGTTGCAATTATTATCTGGTGCAACCATGTTAGGCGCATTTTTTATTGCCACCGACCCAGTTACGGCATCCACAACGCCTAAAGGTCGTCTTATTTATGGAGTGATGATTGGTTTATTAGTTTGGTTAATTCGTGTTTATGGCGGTTACCCCGACGCAATCGCTTTTGCTGTATTATTGACCAATATTGCCGTCCCTCTCATTGACCATTATACGCAGCCTCGCGCATACGGACATGGACATAAGTAAGGAGTCTTTATGCTAAACACAATGCGTCGTCATGGAACTATATTGGCTATCTTTGCTGCCGGTACAACAGCGTTGAGTGCCGCAGTTTATACGCTGACTAAAGATACCATTGCCCAGCAAGCAGCTATTGTACAGAAACAGTTGCTTGACCAAGTCGTACCAACCAGCTTATATGATAATGATTTTGGCCAAGAGTGTTATCTTGTGGGTGCAGAAGCCGAACTCGGCAGTAAACAACCTCATCGACTCTACATTGCACGTAAAAATGGTGAACCTATTGCAGCAGCCCTTGAATCAACAGCACCTGATGGCTATTCAGGCGCGATACACTTATTGGTTGGGACTGATTTCAATGGGAACGTGTTAGGTGTTAGAGTAACGGAACACCATGAAACACCAGGGCTTGGCGATAAAATAGAAACACGAATTTCAAACTGGATCACCTTGCTTACAGGTAAAGTTGAGTCAGAACATGATCCTAAATGGGCAGTCAAAAAAGATGGCGGTGATTTTGATCAATTTACTGGCGCAACTATTACCCCTAGAGCGGTGGTTAATGCCACCAAACGTACGGCCACATTTATGCAAAAAATACCACAAAATCTATCAAACTATCCTATTTGTGGAGCTGAATAAACATGAGTGAATCTAAAGAACTTTTCGCACAAGGCTTATGGAAAAACAATTCGGCTCTTGTCCAACTTTTAGGTTTGTGTCCGCTACTAGCGGTTTCATCAACCGCCACTAATGCTCTTGGCCTGGGTCTTGCAACAACCTTAGTATTAGTTTGTACTAACGTCGCTGTCTCGGCATTTCGTCGTTGGGTGCCAGCTGAAATTCGTATTCCTATTTATGTTATGATCATTGCTTCAGTAGTTAGTGCCGTACAAATGTTGATCAACGCATATGCCTTTGGTTTATATGAATCTCTGGGGATCTTTATCCCTCTTATAGTTACTAATTGTATTGTCATTGGTCGTGCCGAAGCGTACGCTTCACGAAATCCTGTATCACTTTCTGCCATTGATGGTCTTGCGATGGGGTTAGGTGCTACTGCTGCACTATTTGTGCTTGGGGCTATGCGCGAAATACTCGGTAATGGGACTTTATTTGATGGCGCTGATTTATTATTGGGGTCATGGGCTAAATCACTACGAATTGAAGTGTTACACCTTGACTCGCCCTTTTTACTCGCTATGCTGCCACCGGGTGCTTTTATCGGTCTAGCTCTGATGCTTGCGGGCAAATATTTGATTGATGAAAAAATGAAAAAACGTGCCGTACTTAAATCAGGTGAACAACCTGAACGTGAATACCAAAAAGAACAAGGGTGCGGTAGCCATATTTCTAGATAAAATTGAATGTGAGTATGAATAAATCGAAACGTATTGAAATTTTAACTCGCCTGCGCGATAACAATCCAAATCCGACTACAGAGTTACAATTTAGCTCCCCTTTTGAATTGCTGATAGCGGTGTTGCTATCAGCCCAAGCAACTGATGTCAGCGTCAATAAAGCAACTGCTAAATTATATCCTGTTGCTAACACACCCGAAGCCATGTTAGCGCTAGGTGTTGATGGTCTAAAAGAGTACATCAAAACTATTGGCTTATTTAATACTAAAGCCGAAAGTGTCATCAAAACATGCAAAATACTCATCGAAAAGCATAACAGCCAAGTTCCCGAAGATCGTGAAGCACTAGAAGCGCTCCCTGGTGTTGGGCGTAAAACGGCCAATGTTGTCCTCAACACCGCTTTTGGCTGGCCGACCATTGCAGTGGATACCCATATTTTCCGCGTTAGTAATCGAACTAATTTTGCTCCTGGTAAAAATGTCGTCGAAGTTGAAGAAAAACTTTTAAAAGTCGTTCCAGCAGAATTTAAAGTTGATTGCCATCATTGGCTGATATTACATGGTCGCTATACTTGTATTGCCCGTAAACCACGTTGTGGTTCGTGTATTATCGAAGACTTATGTGAATTTAAAGATAAGGTCTACCCAGAAAATTAACTTAACACTGCTCCCAGTTATTTGTTACCTGTGCAAATTTTTTCTTGCCCTAAGACTTTGTCTTACGTAACAATGGGAGCCAAACTCAACCTCCATAAAAACGGTAAGTATGTTTCAAGACAACCCATTGCTCGCACAACTTAAACAGCAACTACACTCTCAAACGCCTCGCGTTGAGGGCTTAGTTAAAAGCACCGATAAAGGCTTCGGTTTCCTTGAGGTAGATGGTCAGAAAAGCTACTTTATCCCACCGCCTCAGATGAAAAAAGTGATGCATGGTGATCGCATCATCGCCGCCGTTCACACAGATAAAGATCGCGAATTCGCTGAACCTGAAGAGCTGGTTGAACCTTTTCTCAGCCGTTTTGTAGGAAGAATTCAAAAAAAAGATAATGATAACCGCTTATTCGTTATCCCTGATCACCCACTTCTGAAAGATGCTATCTCTTGCCGTCCTATAAAAGAAGTCACCCATGACTTTGTTCAAGGCGATTGGGTTGTTGCGCAGATGCGCCGCCACCCTTTAAAAGGCGATAAGGGTTTTTACGCAGACATCACTGAATTTATTACTGATGGTGAAGATCATTTTGCACCTTGGTGGGTAACATTACGCCGCCATCAACTCGACCGTGCAGAACCACAAATGGTTGACAGTGAGTGTGATGATGAAGGAATTGAGCGTGTTGACCTAACAGATTTGCATTTTGTCACTATCGATAGCGCAAGCACGGAAGATATGGACGATGCGCTGTATGTCGAAAGAACAGAAAGCGGTGATGTAAAACTGTATATCGCTATTGCTGATCCAACAAGTTACATCAAAAAAGACAGCAAGTTAGATAAACTGGCTTTAGCACGTTCTTATACTAACTATCTACCTGGCTTTAACATCCCAATGTTGCCTCGAGAGCTATCAGATAACCTCTGTTCTCTGCGCCCAAATGAGCGTCGCCCTGCACTGGTTTGTTGTACAACTATTTTAGAAGATGGTCGTATCGCTGATGACATTCAATTTTTCAGTGCATGGGTCGAGTCTAAATCGAAGTTAGTTTACGATGAGGTGTCTGATTGGATTGAAAAATCAGGCAGTTGGCAGCCGACTAACAGCACAGATAAGCAACAAATTGAGCTGCTAAAAGAAATGGCTGATAAGCGTCATCAATGGCGTCAACAAAATGCACTAGTGTTTAAAGATCGCCCAGACTATCGCTTCCTGTTAGATGATAAAGGCAACGTTATTGATATTATTGTTGAAAGCCGTCGAGCCGCCAATCGTATCGTTGAAGAAGCAATGATCACCGCTAACTTATGCGCAGCTATACAACTTAAAAATAGCTTAGGCTTTGGTGTGTTTAACGTTCATATGGGCTTTGAGCCTTTGCAAATTGAGCAAGTTGTGCAAACACTAAAAGATCATGGCATTGAAACGACAGCTGAATCTTTACTAACGCTTGAAGGGTTCCGCCAACTTCGCCGTCAATTGGATGCTCAGCCAACACAGTTCCTTGATAGCCGTATTCGTCGTTTTCAAACTTTCGCAGAAGTAAAAGGTGAGCCAGGCCCACACTTTGGACTAGGCTTTGATGCCTATGCCACATGGACCTCACCAATCCGTAAATATACGGATATTGTTAATCATCGCCTTCTGAAGTCAGTTATTGCAGGTAAACCTTCTACGGATAAGCCGACTGAAGAGCTCTCCCTAAAATTAGCTGAGCGCCGTCGAGCAAACCGTATGGCAGAACGCGATGTTGGTGATTGGTTGTATGCGCGTTTCTTGAAACCATTTGAAGGTACAGATAAAGCATTCCCAGCTGAAATCATTGATATTACTCGCGGTGGTGTTCGTGTTAGGTTAACTGATAACGGAGCTGTCGCATTTATACCCGCCCCATTCTTACATGCTGTTCGCGATGAAATTCAATGTAGCCAAGAAACCGGTAGCGTATTAATCAAGGGTGAACCAGCTTATCAACTCAACGATATTATTAATGTCAATATCGCTGAAGTGCGCATGGAAACGCGTAATATTGTTGCCCGTCCCGTTGCATAACCCATTTTAATGCTATAATTTTCATGTGCTACTGAACACTTTTCAGTAGCACATTATTTGCATTCTTTCGCATTTACCGTGTTTCACTCAGATATATTGCCCTTTTCTATATAAATTAATTCCCGATAATTCTGATTCGTATAATTACTGATTGTGATAATTTGGTTACAACCTTGAAACTAGGAGTCACTAAAATGAACACGACAAGTAAACGCGTTATGACATTTGCCCTTGCAGCTGTACTTGCAGTGAGTTTAAGCGCTTGCTCAAACATGTCAAAACGAGATAAGAATACTGCTGTTGGCGCGGGTGTTGGTGCTGTTGGCGGAGCGATCCTAACAGGTGGTAGCACACTTGGTACGGTGGGTGGCGCCGCAGTTGGTGGAATAATAGGACATCAAGTCGGAAAATAAGTTAATCAATGGATAAGGGGGTTGTTCCCCTTATCCAGCTTGTGTTGGATCATATCAAAACTTAGGCACTGACTATTTTCTATAATAAGAGCTTAAAAAGGCTATATAAATCAACCTCCAGCTAATTTAACATGATAGCCCTTAGCTTCAAGGAGTTGCTTAATCACATCTCGCTTATCGCCTTGAATCTCAATATCACCGTCTTTCACCGCACCACCGCAACCACATTTTTTCTTAAGTTCTGCGGCTAACTTAGCTAAGCCATCATCATCAAGATCTAGACCGGTAACGACACAAACGCCCTTACCTTTACGACCAGCCGTTTCACGGCGGATCCTAACGATACCATCGCCTTTCGGGCGTTGAGTTTTAGCTTTTTCTTCTTCGATACGCCCAATATCAGTGCTATAGACTAGGCGGCTGTTTGAATCACTCATGGCAACCCTTTATAGACTGATTAATTTGTTGTAAGGTCAACGCAGGATTTTCACTACGGGTAATTGGGCGGCCAATCACCATATAATCAACCCCTGCTTTCAATGCATCTTGCGGTGTCATAATACGACGCTGATCACCTACCTCACTACCAATCGGCCGAATACCCGGCGTAACGAGTTTAAAGTCAACGCCACACAATGATTTTAGCCTTGTCGCTTCATGTGCTGAACACACAACGCCATCTAAGCCACAATCTTTTGTCAGTAACGCTAAGCGTTCTGCATGCTCCGCAGGGGTTGCATTGATACCAACACCAACTAGGTCAGCCTGATCCATACTGGTCAAGACAGTGACCGCAGTTAATAATGGCGCTTCGTTGCCAAAAGGTTCAAGAGCCTGACGTGCCGCTTCCATCATACGACTACCGCCACCAGCGTGGACGTTAACCATCCAAACGCCCATTTCAGCAGCAGCAGCTACCGCACGAGCAACCGTATTTGGAATGTCATGAAATTTTAAATCAAGAAAAACATCAAAACCACGTTGATGTAGTGATCTAACAAATTGAGGGCCATTGAAAGTGAACATTTCTTTGCCTACTTTCAAACGACATTCACGCGGATCAATCAAATCAACAAATGCTAATGCTGCATTTGCATCCTCATAATCAAGCGCAACAATAACAGGTGAATGGGTTGATGCGCGAGCGTGGTTCTCAGATGAAGAAATCATTTCGTTATAGCCTTTAATCGTGTTTGGTAAGAAGTGACGCTGTCACTGACCATCCAACCCTCTAATCGGTTTGATTGTGTCCCATGAACGGCAGGATGGACAGTGCCAATATAGCGAATGCGAAGTAAAACCACATTTGTGGCAACGGTAATCAGGTTTAGTTCTTATTTGTTCACCTACCATTTTACGCAATAAAATTAAGCTTTCTTTTGCGCGGCCTTCCTCTGCCTCTTGTAGATGATAATCCATCAAACGGTAAAATAACCGCATTGTGGGATGACGTTGAATTTGATCATTAATATAACTTGCGGCAGCCTCATGGCTCTGCTTAGCAACAATAATATCCGCTAAATAGAGTTCAGCAATTGCCCCTGTATTGCCTGCGACGCATTGACGGAGGTACTCTTCCCATGCATCAATATCAGCGACTTTATGATAGCAATCATGCAATAAAGGCAAAGTTTCAGCAACGAGTTCCCTATCCTGTTCATAAACCTGTTTAAGGACAGCAATCGCTTTCTCATAATGAGATTGTTCAATAAAAATACGCCCTTTCATAATTGATACACGGGCACAGGTTTTATCAGCTTGCTCAGCTTTATTCAGTAGGCTCAAAGCACCATCAAGATCATCACTACCGAGATGTTGAATGGCTAGCTCACAATAAAAATGGGCAATATTTTCTCGCAATTCTTCATTGCCCAACTTAACCAATTTGGTTGCGGTATCGATAGCCTTGGTCCATTCACTGGTCAATTGAAAAATTGAAAGTAACGACTGCAATGCACTTTGTTTGAAATCAACTTCATCCGTCAGCTGTTGGAACATATTTTCAGCGCGATCATAAACTCCCGCAGCCATATAATCACGACCAAGCTGTTGAGTGGCTAAAAGCCGCTGCTCAAATGATAAAGCAGCACTTTCAACTAGAGATTGGTGAATACGGATAGCACGTTCTACTTCACCTCTAGAACGGAACAAATTTCCTAATGTCAGATGTGCCTCAAAGGCAGAGCTGTCTTCCTTTAACATATCAAGGAATAAATCGACAGCTTTATCCTGTTGATTTGACAAAAGAAAGTTGACGCCTGTTACATAGTCACGCGACAGGCGGTTAGCATGTTGCTGCTTGTCTTGTTGAGCGCTTCGGCGCCCCATATACCAACCATATGCAGCAGCGATTGGTAATAACAGAAACAGCAACTCAAACATATAAGGTTATTCCTTGCTTTTCTGTGCAACAATCTCTGTTGACTCAGAGAGTGTTTTATCGCCTGTACTTAATTGAGACTCAAGACGTTTAATTTTACGACGCGCATTTTTCAAACTAACGACAGCGCGTAAATAAAACAGGCCAGCCACTAACCAACCAAGCACAAACCCTACACCAAACAAAGAGGCTAAAAGTGAAGATACGGAGAAATCTCCCTGTGCAATCAGGTAGTTAAATGTAATAACCTGATTATTGCTTGAGCCTAGCGTTATTGAAATGATAAAAATGACAACAGCTAGTAATAAAATCAGAAAATATTTCACATTTTTTCCCGTTATCAGTTCTTATAAAAAACAAAATATCTACCTGATAAGGTAGCATTTATAGGGCATTCAGACAAAGTAATTTATCTTATACCCCCATTTAGCCGATAAGAGAGATCATGTTTTTACCACTTACGCCTAATACGAATTTGCTCTTGCAATATGCCACATGCAGCCATAGCAAGAATTGCACTTATTATAATAGAAACTATCACATCTGAAGGCCAATGCATTCCCAATAGCAAACGACTAAACACAATCCCTTCAGCCCAAATAGCAACGATGATAGCTAGCGCGAATTGACGACGCTGCCAAAAAAGACCAATCAACAACAAGGCCCAGCCTGCTGCAAATAAGACATGTCCTGATGGAAAAGAATACCCGGTTTCAACTTGCCAATGTTTGCGTTGCCATGAAGGAACTTGCTCATTTGACTTAACGAGTTCTTTTATAACATCAACACGCTGTTTTCTTTTTAACTCATAAAAATCCGAACTAGAAACATCATAAGTTTTCTCTAACCAAACAACATAAGGCCGTGGCTCTTGAAACGTATTTTTAACGACCCCTTTTATACCTTGACCTACTAATATGCAGCAGATCATCACTATTGCCCACTTAATCATATTTGTCTTCATCGGCCGACAGATAGCGAGCGCCAGAACTAATAAGACAACTGACGTTATCAAGCTATAGGGTAACCCTGCGGTTTCAGTGAGCCAATATAGCCACTTAAGTGACTCTGTACTTTCTGATGGATGCCACTGCCAACCTATCAGTGACATCATTGCAGGCGGAAGGATCAATAAAATTGAAAATGCAGATATCGAGTAAACAGTTTTATTCATTTAATGCTATTCCGAACGATAGGTTATGCATATTAATAAAATTAGATTCACAACTAATTAACTCTGCTATAGTAATATATCGTTGGCAGTGTGCAAATAAATGTCAACGCTCTATATACGAGTGCTAAACGTTATATAGCATCGATAAATGATTTTCTTATCGGTTAACGTTATTAATTATGTAAGAGTTACCCCAACTAATGAATGAAAATATGCAGCTAAAACGTATTGCAGAAGCCAAATTACCGACGCCTTTCGGCGAGTTTTTAATGGTAGGGTTTGAAGAGATTGCAACTGGTCGTGACCATGTCGCCTTAATTTTTGGTGATATTTCAGGCCCTGAGCCAGTCCTCAGTCGCATCCATTCAGAATGCTTAACCGGAGATGCATTATTCAGTTTACGCTGTGATTGTGGTTTCCAATTAGAAGCAGCGCTTTCGCAAATTAGTAAAGAAGGCCGAGGTGTGCTGCTCTATCATCGCCAAGAAGGCCGTAATATTGGCTTACTCAATAAGATCCGTGCATATGCATTACAAGATCAGGGTTTAGATACAGTTGAAGCTAATTTAAAACTCGGTTTCAAAGCTGATGAGCGCGATTTTACACTTTGTTCTGACATGTATAAGCTACTGGGGATTAATGAGGTTCGTTTATTAACCAATAATCCTAAAAAAATTGATATTATGCGTGAAGCGGGTATCAATGTGGTTGAGCGAGTTCCATTAATTGTTGGACGCAATCCAAGTAATGCTCACTATTTAGACGTGAAAGCGGAAAAAATGGGCCATATGCTCTTCAAACACCAATAACCCTTCTCAAATGGAAGAGCCAATAACAGTGCTCTTCCTTTTCTGATATTAAGCAAATAACCCACTGTTGTATTTGTTTAATCGATTGATGTATTCACTTTCAATTTATAAGGTTTATACTCATCAGACTTCAAGTTAAGTTTGTTTTCTGATAACAAGGAGCTACGGTGAACAACCTGCATTCTATCCAACGCATGAGAAGATTACGTAAATCCGAAAAAATGCGTGATTTATTTCAAGAAACACACCTCTCTATTAATGATTTATGTCTGCCGATCTTTGTTGAAGAAGGTTTGGATGATTATAAGCAAATAGCAAGCATGCCTGGTGTTGTGCGTATTCCTGAAAAACGTTTAGCTTATGAAATCGAACGTATTGCTAAAGCGGGTATAAAATCAGTGATGACATTTGGTGTTTCCCACCATCTCGATGAAACCGGTAGTGATTCATGGCAAGAAAATGGTCTTGTCGCCCGCATGTCTCGCATCTGTAAAGACACCGTACCTGAAATGATTGTGATGTCAGATACTTGTTTTTGCGAATACACTTCGCATGGACATTGTGGCGTAATGCACGGTGATGTTGTTGATAATGATACCACTATTCATAATTTAGGTTTGCAAGCAGTTGCTGCTGCTCGTGCTGGCGCGGACTTTATTGCGCCGTCGGCTGCGATGGATGGCCAAGTCGCCGCTATTCGTCATGCTCTTGATGCCGCTGGTTTTACAGATACCGCAATTATGTCTTACTCAACCAAGTTTGCATCTGCCCTCTATGGTCCATTTAGAGATGCAGCAGGTTCTTGCTTAAAAGGTGATCGTAAAACATATCAAATGAATCCAATGAATCGCCGTGAAGCGCTTCATGAGTCATTGATTGACGTGCAAGAAGGTGCAGATGCGTTGATGGTTAAACCTGCAGGTGCCTATTTGGATATCATTCGTGACCTACGTGAGTGCACAGAGCTCCCTATCGGGGCCTACCAAGTCAGTGGTGAATATGCACAAATTAAATTTGCTGCGATGGCTGGCGCTATTGATGAGACCCGTGTCACCTTGGAAACGTTGGGTTCAATTAAACGTGCGGGTGCAGATTTGATCTTCACCTATTTCGCGTTACAACTCGCTGAAGATAAAATATTATCATTAAAATAATGTCAACCTAGTTTATTGGCCCGCAAGATAGTTTATTGGCGGGCCTTTTTAACCTTTAATATTTACGCTTTTTGAGCAGCTAGTTGCTCGGTCAAACGTTCGACATAGTTTGCAGCAATACGTGGCTCATGCACGCCAGTGATCATCAAAAGCTGTTTGTCAGTCGTTGTGTTGGCAACCACCCCCCAAGAACTAATATCATCCCGTGTTTGATACATTTCTACCGGATCAGTCGATTTTTCAGGTAATGGGACAATAGAGTCACTTTTATCTAGCGCAACAATTTCAAACGAAACATAGTCTGCATTGCGCCCTAATGGGAATTCTTTATCAACGAATAAACGTAGGTCAAATACCTCAGTTTCTGGCGTTTGCATCACAATGGAGTACAAGTTAGGAATATGCTCAAGGATATCTCTGATTTCCTCTTTATAGCGATGACTTGAAGAGGTGCTCACTAGAATATCCGCTGCCCATAGTGCACCTTTGTAAAAATCAGTTGCGTTAATATCTGCCATGTATTCTTCCTTTACGTTGCATAATTTCATTGGTTGCTATCACAAAATGGCAATTAGCAACCCGGCATTCATTCAGCTAATTTAAAACAATTCGAAGTACTATTCTTTACTGCTATAAAAAAGTTAAACACATCTCTTTCCGGTAACGAAATTTTTAAGCTAAATTTTTCATAAAAAAGCCAAAATATTTTCATTTTTATGACGCGTTACTAATTTGGCTTAAAAATCTTTTCCTGTATAACAATCATAACCTGAATTAAATGGCCTAATATTGCGAAATAACAATAAAAAACGCCCACAGGGCAAACACATATGGGCGTTTTCGTTTAATTGCTGAAAATTAATGCAACATTTGGCGGATCACATAATGCAAGATCCCACCATGGCGGTAATATTCCATTTCCGTTGCGGTATCAATACGGCAACGAGTCGCAATTTCTTGTACATGACCATCACCATAAGTGATTTTCACCACGATATGTTGGCCTGGTTCAATCGATTGTAGATATTCAACATCTATACGCTCATCACCTTTTAGGTTTAGTGTCTTACGCGTTGTTCCCTGAGGAAACTCCAACGGTATTACCCCCATACCGATTAAGTTTGAGCGATGAATACGTTCATAGGACTCGGCAATGACTACCCGAACACCTAATAAGTTAGTTCCTTTAGCTGCCCAGTCACGACTTGAACCTGAACCATACTCCTTACCTGCGATAATGGCTAACGGGCGATTTTCTTCTTGATACAACATCGCTGCATCATAAATCGCCATTTGTTTACCACTTGGAATATGTTTTGTATAACCCCCTTCAACTCCAGGCACCATTTCATTGCGAATACGAATATTCGCGAATGTTCCACGCATCATAACCTCATGGTTACCACGGCGGGAGCCATATGAGTTAAAGTCAGCCGCTGCAACACCATGCTCTTGTAAATAACGTCCAGCAGGGCTGTCAGCTTTGATATTACCTGCTGGAGAGATATGGTCAGTAGTCACTGAGTCGCCTAAAATAGCCAGTATATTTGCGCCATGAATATCTTTTACTATTTCTGGGGTAACCTTCATACCTTCAAAGAACGGTGGATGGCGAATATAAGTTGAATCTTCCTGCCAATGATAGGTTGCAGAGCTTTCAACGTCTAAAGCCTGCCATGCTTCATCACCATCGAAAACTGCACTGTATTCTTTACGGAACATATCTGTTTTAACTTTTTCAACTGCTTGGGCAATTTCAGCACTTGATGGCCAAATATCTTTCAAATAAACATCATGACCTTGTGTATCCTTACCTAAAGGATCTGTTTTGACATTGATATTCATATTACCCGCTAATGCATAAGCAACCACCAGCGGTGGTGACGCTAACCAATTGGTTTTTACTAACGGGTGAATACGGCCTTCAAAGTTACGGTTACCTGATAAAACAGCACCAACCGTTAAATCAGCTTGTTTGATGGCATGCTCAATTGGTTCAGGTAAAGGACCTGAGTTACCAATACAAGTTGTACAACCATAGCCCACTAGATTAAATCCTAATTGGTCTAAGTATGGTGTGAGTCCTGCTAGTGCCAAGTAATCAGTCACAACTTTTGATCCCGGCGCTAATGATGATTTTACCCATGGCTGACGAGCTAAGCCCTTTTCCACAGCTTTCTTCGCTAATAGACCTGCCGCCATTAAAACACTTGGGTTAGACGTATTGGTACAAGAGGTAATGGCAGCGATCACAACGGCCCCATCTTTCATTTCAAAATGTTGCCCTTGATACTCAACAGCTGGATGTGCAGCTTTATCTTTCTTATTAAGTTCTAATTCAATTGCCGCTTGAAATGCTTTCGGTACTTGGCTCAGTTCAACACGATCTTGTGGGCGTTTTGGCCCTGCCAAACTGGATTCAACCGTCGACATATCCAACGCTAGTGTGCTGGTAAAAATAGGCTCATCACCTTGATGACGCCATAGCCCCTGCTCTTTACTATAAGCTTCAACCAGCGCTATTTCTTGCTCACTACGCCCTGTTAATTTCATATAACCCAGTGTCACTTCATCAACAGGGAAGAAACCACAAGTTGCCCCATATTCAGGAGACATATTGGCGATAGTTGCTCTATCGGCCAACGGTAAGTCAGCCAGACCATCACCATAGAACTCAACAAACTTACCGACAACACCATGTTTACGTAACATTTGAGTTACAGTTAAAACTAAATCTGTTGCCGTAATGCCTTCGGCTAATTTTCCGGTTAATTTAAAGCCAACTACATCAGGGATCAACATAGAGACAGGCTGACCTAGCATAGCAGCTTCCGCCTCAATCCCTCCGACTCCCCAACCTAATACACCAAGACCATTTATCATGGTGGTATGGGAGTCCGTACCCACTAAGGTGTCTGGGTAAGCAAACAGTTTGCCATCAATTTCCTCGTACCACACCGCCTTACCAAGGTATTCTAAGTTGACCTGATGACAAATACCGGTTCCCGGTGGCACAACCCGAAAACGATTGAATGCTTTTTGCCCCCAACGTAGAAACAAGTAACGTTCATGGTTACGCTTCATTTCAATTTCAACGTTATCATCGAAGGCATTATTTGTTGCGAACTCGTCTACCATCACAGAGTGGTCAATAACCAAATCAACTGGTGATAAAGGGTTGACCTGTTCGACATTCCCTCCTAACGATTTAACCGCTTCTCGCATTGCAGCAAGGTCAACCACAGCCGGTACACCGGTAAAATCCTGCATCAATACACGAGCAGGCCGATAAGCAATTTCTCGGTTGGCGTGCCCCGTTTTTTGCCAATCAATAATCGCTTGCAGATCAGCTTCAACCACCGACTTGCCATCAATATTTCGCAATAAATTTTCGAGTAGCACTTTAAGGGATTTGGGTAATTTTGAGGCATCACCGAGTTGCTTAGTCGCAATCGGTAAACTGAAGTAATTATAGAGCTTGCTTCCGACACTGAGTGTTGCTGCACTCTGCGTTTTTAGACTCAACGACATAACTCCTCCTTGGTTTTTATGATGATTATCGGTCATCTTATATACCTAGCAAATGACAAAAGATTTGTTAAGTACTTGTAATTATAGTTGCAATAATTATTTACTTTATGGATTTTGTGTCAAATCCACAAATTTATTGTACTTACTATCCAAAAAAGAATAATTATGAGGGGGAGATGTAAGAAATAAAGGCGAGTTTTGATGGATCCAAACGTGGACCCATCGTGGAAAAAAGCAGTCGGCTATACGATTGGTAATTTGATGTCCTTAAACATCTCTTCAATATCTTCATTATTACGCAGGGCAATCGCTTTATCGACAACATCACGGGTTAAATGAGGTGCAAAACGCCAAATAAAATCATACATATAACTCCGCAAGAAACTGGTTCGTTTAAAACCAATTTTCGTGGTGCTGTAACTAAACTTATCGCGCATATCAATCACCACGAGATCGCTATCCAGTTCAGGGTTAACTGCCATACTGGCAATAATACCAATACCGAGCCCAAGTCTGACATAAGTTTTAATCACATCAGCATCTGTTGCCGTAAAAATAATTTTAGGTTCAAGACCTGCTTTTTGGAACGCGACATCTAACTCAGAACGCCCCGTAAAACCATGGGTATATGTTACGATTTGATATTGAGCGACATCTTCAATAGTCACATTTTTCTTTTCTGCTAGTGGATGCCCTTTTTGCACAACCACGCAACGGTTCCAATGGTAGCAAGGTAGCATGATCAAATCGCTGTACAGATGTAGTGCTTCAGTGGCTATAGCAAAATCACTATTTCCCTTGCAAACCTCTTCTGCTATTTGGGTTGGTGACCCTTGCTGCATATGTAGTGAAACATGTGGGTAGCGTTCAATAAAACCTTTGATCACTGGAGGTAACGCATAGCGTGCTTGGGTGTGTGTCGTCGCAATATGTAATGTGCCTTTGTCAGGGTAAGTGTGTTCCCCTGCTACAGAACGGATGGCTTCAATTTTAGAGAGAACCTCACGAGAAATACGGATCACTTCTTCACCCGCAGGTGTGACATGTGTTAGGTGTTTGCCACTACGGGCAAAAATTTGAATACCTAACTCATCTTCAAGCATTCTCACTTGTTTACTGATACCAGGCTGCGAGGTAAATAACCCTTCAGCGGTTGAAGAGACATTCAAGTCATGATTAACCACTTCAACAATATAACGTAATTGCTGTAATTTCATATTGAGATCCACCTCTATAGAGCGGCAAAGAATTTGCTATAGCTAAAAATTATTACTTATAATTAAAAACTATATATAACTAATTTAATATAACCAATATATCATCATTCCGCACCGTGTGAATAGCTGGATGATAAAATTTCACCTAAGTTAATTTATGCTGAAATGATTCATATATGAAATTAGTAAGAAAATGAAAAGATACAACCCACGTTTCACGATCTATGATTGAATAAGTACTTAAAGGTTTGGCAAAAATGGAAATTAAGAAGAGAGGATATTACATGCAGAAAAAAATATTGGCGCTGTTAATTGGTATGTCAACGATTGCTATGGCACCTTCCCTCCATGCGAAAGAAGTTTCCTATGGAAATCAAAAGATTGTATTATCTGATAATATCGTTTCAGGGGATGATTTTTATCGTTATGTGAATCAGGATTGGATCAGTAAAGCCAAAATTCCAACCGGTATGCCAAGGATCAACTCATTTGTTGAACTGTACCTAAATACAGAAAAACAGCTACAAACGATTATTGATGAATTACAAAATACACCTGAAAGCGCTCTCAATCATAATCAACGTAATATTCGTAATCTCTATAAAAGTTACTTAAATGAAGATGCAATTGAAAAAATAGGCATCGCACCACTCAAAGGCGATCTTGATGCCATCAGCAGTGCAAAAAATCACAATGATATAAATAAGTTAATGGCTCAACCTGCTTATACCCCATTTATTTCTTATTGGGTTGATCTTGATGCTAAACAACCTGATACCTATGTTTTATATCTTGGTCAAGGTGGTTTAGGTTTACCAAATCGCAATTATTACCTAGACAAAACACCGCAAATGGAAGAGATCCGCAAAAACTATATTGCCTATATAGCAACGATCTTAAAACTCTCCGGTGAAAAAGATGTAGAAAAAAAAGCACAACAAATTTTTGACCTAGAAAAATCAATGGCTGAAGTCCATTGGAGCCCTGAAGCACGTCGTGACACTATTAAGAATTACCATCCTATGACGTTAGATGAAATGAAAAAATTCACTAAAGGGTTCGAATGGAATAGTTTTATTAATCAGTGGCAGCTTTCAAACAAACAGTTGAATAAAATTATTGTTGAAAGTGATAGTGCTGTTGAACAACTCGCTAAAATTTACGCTAATACCCCAGTATCAACACTACAAGACTATTTACGTTTCCATTATTTAAGTGACCAAGCTCCTTATTTAAATCGCGACTATTCTGACGCTCGTTTTGACTTTTATTCACGTAAATTAAATGGTGTTGAGAAACAAAGAACTCGTAAAGAACGTGCCCTTGAAACCGTTAATCGCTTACAAGGCGAACCTATGGGGCAAATCTATGTTGAGAAGTACTTTAATCCTGAATCCAAAGCAAAAATTACTGATTTAGTCAGCTATGTAAGGGGCACATTTAAGACGCGATTAGCAAAAAATGATTGGATGGATGAGCCAACTCGCCAAGAAGCACTCAAAAAACTCGATCAATTTACCGTTAAGGTTGGCTACCCTGATAAATGGCATGATTTTAGTGATATTAATTTAAAGCCTGATAATTTGATTAATAACTATAAGCAAATGCTTAGTTGGTCTTATAACGATGATATGGGCAAAATTGGTCAGCCAGTACGTCAATGGGAATGGGGAATGACGCCTCAAACCATCAATGCTTACTTCAACCCTGTACAAAATGAAATTGTCTTCCCTGCTGCAATATTACAGGCACCATTCTTTGATCCTAATGTTGACCCAGCCTACAACTATGGTGCTATCGGAGCGGTTATCGGCCATGAAATGGGTCATGGGTTCGATGACCAAGGCAGCCTTTACGATGGTACAGGCCAACTACGTAATTGGTGGAGTGACACCGCTAAAGAACATTTTAAACAGAAAACTGACAAATTAGTCGCACAATATGATGGTTTCACTGTTGATGACCAAAAAGTGAATGGTCAATTAACGTTAGGTGAAAATATTGGTGACTTAGGTGGACTTAATATCGCCCTAAGTGCTTATAAGCAATTTGTGAAAGAAAACTATCCTAATGGCGAAGCACCAATTATTGATGGAACAACTGGGCTACAACGCTTCTTTATCTCTTGGGCAAGAACATGGCAAGAATTGTCGAACAAAGAATCTGAACGTAACAAAATCCTCACTGACCCACATAGTCCAAACCAATTCCGTGCAAATGGTGTTGTACGCAATATGGATGAGTGGTATCAAACCTTTGGCGTTGATAAAAACAATAAATTGTACCTAGAACCGGAGCAACGTATTCGTATTTGGTAACGAAAACAGCCATAACTGTATATTTATACAGTTATTAGGTAAATCGATACCTACTTGTTGATAAAAATAAATAACATTTTATTTTCAATAAATTAAAGGCGCTGAGTTATTCAGCGCCTTTTTAATAAAGTTAACGTATTAGCCGATTTCAAATAAAACTGTTTTTATATACAGTATTTTTATTTAATAACCCCACAGGCCATACGAGCACCACCACCGCCTAATGCTTCAGGATGATCAGAATAATTATCGCCCCCTACGTGTACCATAATGGCATGACCCTCTACCGCTTTAAGGTCCTTTAAGCGTGGCGCTAACACTGCATAATCTGCATTACCTTTAGCATCAACAACTAGCCCCGGTAAATCACCTAAATGCCCTGTTTTATCATAAGGGCCTTTATGCACCCCTGTTTTTTCAGGATCTAAATGTCCACCTGCCTTTAATGCAGGAACCATTTTGCCGTCTTTTTCACCTGCATTGCAGCTAGGATTTTCATGGATATGGAACCCATGTACACCAGGCGCTAACCCCGTTAGTTTTGGTGTAAATACTAACCCATAATCGGTTTCAGAGATCACAACCTCACCAATTGGTTTTCCTTCACCTTGTGCTGTTGCTTCTTTCAATTCTACCGTTTTTTCAGCTGCATTGGCTGCGAATGCCGTGAGCAAACCTGCTAATAAACATATTTTGAATTTCATTCAACCTCCAGTTGTGGCCGTGTCATGTCGCTTATAAATAATAGCTATATACAGAATAGCAAACACACACTGAATTGTTTTGCAGTTAACAGCATAAATAGAGCATTAACATAAATAGGTAGGTTTTTAAGACAGTTCCTCATCAAGAGGTATAAGCAAAATAATGTGGTGATAGATCTCTAGATTGTAAACAAGGTAGAAATACAAAAGGCGATAGTCTCCTATCGCCTTTATAGTTTCAGTGAGAGTAATAACAATTACTTGTCTTTGACTTCCCACTTACCATCAACGTAAAACGCACTCCATCCGGTTGCTTTGCCATTTTTTTCTGAGGAAACATATTGCTGTTTCGTCTTACGGCTAAAGCGAACCACAGTTGGGTTACCTTCAGGATCTTTTGCTGGTGCATCAGCTAAGTACGCTAATTTCTCTGGCAATCTTTCTCTGAAACGCTGTAATTCTTCAACCAATGGCGCACGTGTTTCGCGTGATTTCGGGAACGTGTTGGCAGCAAGGAAGACCCCAGCAGCACCATCACGTAAAACGAAATAAGCATCTGATTTTTCACATGGCAATTCAGGTAGTGGTACTGGATCTTCTTTTGGCGGTGCAACTTCACCACTTTTTAAGATCTTGCGAGTGTTTTTACACTCTTCGTTGGTGCAACCCATATAAGGACCAAAACGACCTGTTTTTAGGTGCATTTCAGAACCACATTTATCACACTCAACCACTGGACCATCGTAACCTTTAATGCGGAACTCACCTTCTTCGATTTCATAACCTTCACAAGCTGGGTTGTTACCACATACATGCAATTTACGTTGGTTATCGACAACGTAGCTATCCATTGCAGTTCCGCACTTAGGACAACGACGCTTCGCGCGTAACGCGTTGGTTTCCGCATCATCCCCTTCAAGAATATTCAGAACCTCATGCTCTGGAATAAGGTTGATGGTTTTTTTACAACGCTCTTTCGGTGGTAGCGCATAACCTTCACAACCAAGGAAGACACCCGTTGACGCGGTACGGATCCCCATATGGCGTTCGCAATCAGGACAAGTAATTGACGTGATCACCATTGGGTTAGTACGCATACCGCCTTCTTCAGGTTCTTTTTCAGCAACATCGAGTTGCTTACTAAAATCGGAGAAGAACTCATCCAATACTGCTTTCCATTCTGCTTCATGATTAGCAACATGGTCGAGCTGGTTTTCCATACGGGCGGTAAAATCGTAGTTCATGAGGTCATTGAAGTTTTCTTCTAACCTATCAGTAACGATTTCACCCATTTTTTCAGCATAGAAACGGCGGTTTTCAACTTTAACATAGCCACGATCTTGGATCGTTGAAATAATAGCTGCATAGGTTGATGGACGACCGATCCCCCGCTTTTCTAACTCTTTAACCAATGATGCCTCACTGAAACGCGCAGGTGGTTTAGTGAAGTGTTGGCTTGGCAGCAGTTCAACTAACGACAACTCAGAACCCACTTGGATTGGTGGTAATGTTTTGTCTTCATCATTTTTACGCAATGCAGGCATGACTCGTGTCCAACCATCAAAGCGCAGAGTTCGACCTTTTGCTTTAAGCTCAAAATCACCCGCTTTCACTGTCAGTGTGGTTGAATCATATTTTGCAGGTGTCATCTGACAGGCTACAAATTGATTCCAAATCAATTGATACAGTTTCTTAGCATCTGCTTCCATATCTTTCAGTGAGTCAGTTAATACATCAACACTGGAAGGACGGATCGCTTCATGCGCTTCTTGTGAATTATCTTTACTACTGTACACAATGACGTCTTTTGGTAGATATTTTTCACCAAAATTGTCACTAATATAACCACGAACCATATTCAATGCATCTTGGCTCAAATTGGTTGAGTCAGTACGCATATAAGTAATGTAACCTGCTTCATAAAGACGCTGAGCCATCATCATCGTTTTTTTCACACCGAAGCCAAGACGGGTACTTGCCGCTTGTTGCAATGTTGATGTGATAAAAGGTGCACTTGGTTTGCTTGACGTTGGTCGGTCTTCACGATCGACAACTTGATAACGTGCTTTTTCTAACAAACCCACCGCAGCTTCCGTTTCAGCTTTGGTCACGGGTTTGAAAGGCTTACCGAGTCGATGGGTAACTTCCATACGCAATGCAGTGATATCTTTATCAGAGAGATCGGCATGAAGCTCCCAGTATTCTTCAGGCACAAACGCTTTAATTTCACGTTCACGCTCAACTATCAAGCGCACTGCAACTGACTGTACGCGCCCCGCAGATAAACCACGAGCCACTTTTTTCCATAATAAAGGCGATACCATGTAACCAACCACGCGATCCATAAAACGGCGTGCTTGCTGCGCATTGACCCGGTCAATATTCAGTTCACCTGGGCTTTCAAACGCTTGTTTGATCGCATTTTTAGTAATTTCGTTAAACACGACACGACTGAAACGGGAATCATCCCCTCCAATCACTTCGCGTAAATGCCACGCAATGGCTTCCCCTTCACGGTCAAGATCCGTCGCAAGATAGACATGGTCTGCATCTGCCGCCAAAGCTTGTAATTCAGAAACGACTTTTTCCTTACCGGGCAAAATTTGATAGTTCGCTTTCCAACCATGGTAAGGATCAACCCCCATACGCTTCACTAACGCAGTTTGTGGGTCTTTTTTAACCTTTTTAGTTTTGTCGGTAGATGAGCCTGTACTCTTTTGTGAGCCGGACCCGCTTTTCGGCAGATCACGAATGTGGCCGACGCTGCTTTTTACAACGTAGCCACTGCCAAGATACTTATTGATCGTTTTGGCTTTTGCCGGGGACTCCACGATAACAAGAGCTTTACCCATATTTACCTTTACCTAAATTTCTACAATGGCGCATTTCTACATTAAAATGCACAAAATGAAAATCTCTTTTTTATATTGCGGCACAATTGCAATATATCAATATAATTTCTTTAAATTGTTTGCGTTTAAGCAAAAACTACAAAGCTAATCACGCTATGCTAAAAAGAACACAAAGTGTTCTAGCTGACTGATTTTAGCCGTATAATAACTAATTATTGCCAACGAAAAGCACACACTCTACCTGATAAAATGCGAGACGCAACCAATTATTTTCTTAAGGGAGCTAACTTATGCACGATGATATCCAATCTATAACACAAAACGAACTTCTTGAAAAAGCTAATGAGATCATAAGGAAACATGAAGACTACATTCATGGTATGTTTGTTGACACGGTGGAACAACATCGCGGCACTTTAGTGTTTAAAGGTGAATTCTTTTTAGATGATAATGGTATTCCAACTGCAAAAAGCACCGCTGCTTTCAATATGTACAAACATTTATCACATCTATTGTCAGAACAATATCACCTTAAGTAACAACACCTAGCTAAAAAATTACCGGCTATCAGCCGGTAATTAATAATAGATATGAAATAGATAATTTGCGAGAAACCAAGTCTCAATTTATTTACATAAAAGGTTTTTGACCACGCTGCCACCAGCGCAATAACAATTTATCTACATTTTCAGACACACTACTCGTAAAACGCTCTAGCATTTTCTTACTTTGCGTATAGCGAATGCCTACAATTTCCTTAGTATCAATTGAAGCGATAATAATATCATCACTCACACCAAGCTCATCAATCAAACCTTTATCAAGCGCCTGAGTGCCATACCAATACTCGCCTGTTGCAACAGAATCAATATCTAGCGAAGGTCGGTTTTGATGGACAAATTGCTTAAATAGCTCATGCGTTTCATTGAGGTTTTCAACAAATTTTTTGCGGCCTTGCTCAGTGTTTTCACCTAACATGGTTAACGTTCTCTTATATTCACCCGCTGTATGCAGCTCAACATCAACATCATGTTTTTTGAGTAAACGGTAAATATTTGGAACTTGTGCTACCACACCAATTGAACCCAAGATAGCAAATGGAGCAGCAACAATTTTTGTTGCAATACATGCCATCATATATCCACCACTTGCAGCCACTTTATCAACAGCCACTGTTAACGGAATATTTTTCTCTTTCAAACGGGAAAGCTGAGATGCTGCTAAGCCATAACCATGCACCACACCACCAGGGCTTTCCAGACGCAGTAATACTTCATCGTGTTGATCAGCAACCGCAAGTACCGCGCTGATTTCTTCTCTTAAAGCGCTAACTTCACGCGCATCCATACTGCCTTTAAAGTCTAAGACATATAAACAGGGCTTTTTAACCGCCGTTTGACCTGTTTTAGCCCCTGCTTTTTCATTTTTTTCTTTTGTTTTTTGCTGCTTTTTAAACGCTTTTAACCAAGCTTTATGCTCAGCATCGTTCATTTTAACTTGCTGCATTTGACGTTGACGTTCACGGTAATTTTCACCTAAATCGGTGATTTTAAGTTCACCTCGGCCACCTTGGCGACGCATTCCAACACCAAATACAAAAACGGCAAGCACAACAATCGCCACCACGATTGTGACGACTTTGGCTAGAAATAGTCCATACAGAGAAAAATACTCCACAAAATCATCCTTCTGATATTAATCTTGATAAAAAATAGTCTCATGATTGCAGTGAAACAACCAGTAAAATAACGCTGCTTTTATCGTAATGTTACTTAAATTTTGACATCAAATTGGCTAATCACCGTAATCGATGCGATGATATCTCACCATGTTAACAAAAAAGATAGGAAAATTACCATGCTCCACTATCAACCCAAACAGGACCTCTTAAGTGGCAAAACCCTTTTAGTGACAGGAGCCGGTGATGGCATTGGCCGTGAAGCTGCATTAACCTATGCCCGATTCGGCGCATCTTTGATCCTCATTGGCAGAACCTTACATAAACTTGAAGCTGTCCAGCAAGAAATTGAAAAGCTGACAGGTAAAATTGCCGATATTCATGTATTAGATTTGTTAACTGCCTCCCATCAAGACTACACTGACCTTGCTCAAAGTATCGCCCAAAAGCATGCTTACCTTGATGGCGTTTTACACAGTGCAGGCCTATTAGGTGCCGTGAGTCCTATTATAGAACAACCTGTTGGTGAGTGGCATGATGTTATGCAAGTCAACGTCAACGGTGCCTTTATGCTCACTCAAGTTTTACTTCCTTTATTACTTAAAGCACCGAATGCTTCTTTAGTATTTACCAGTTCAAGTGTAGGTAAAAAAGGTCGTGCAGAATGGGGAGCCTACTCAGTCTCAAAATTCGCCACTGAAGGCTTAATGCAAATTTTATCTGAAGAGTATAAAAACAGCAGTTTGCGTGTTAACTGTATCAATCCAGGACGAACACGAACTAACATGCGCGCTAGTGCAGCACCAAATGAAGATCCAATGACTATCAAAACACCTGCCGACATTATGCCAATCTATTTATATGTCATGAGTGATGATAGCCTGCGCAAAACAGGGATCAGTTTTGATGCTCAACCTGCCCGCAATATCAATATAACGGAGTAATCCTATGTCTCAAAGCCGACATGAACAACGCCAACAGCGCCTGAAAGAAAAAGTTGATGCTCGCATTGAATCCGCTCAAATAGAACGTGGTATTTTGCTGGTTTTTACTGGAAATGGTAAAGGTAAGACAACAGCAGCTTTCGGTACAGTTTGCCGAGCGGTCGGTCATGGGAAAAAAGCGGCGGTGGTACAATTTATTAAAGGCAGTTGGGATAATGGTGAACGTGAATTACTTGAGCCACATGGGGTGCCTTTTTACGTGATGGCAACAGGTTTTACATGGGAAACCCAAGACAAGGAAGCTGACACTTTCGCCTGCCTTGAAACCTGGCAACATGCACGCCAATTATTATCTGATCCATCGATAGATTTAGTGGTACTAGATGAAATGACTTATATGGTTAGCTATAACTATCTACCACTAGCCGAAGTAATTGATGCCTTGGAGAATCGCCCTGAAAACCAATCAGTGATTATTACGGGCCGTGGATGTCATCGTGATTTGCTCAGTTTAGCGGATACCGTAACAGAAATGCGACCAGTGAAACATGCTTTTGATGCAGGAATTAAAGCGCAAAAAGGCATTGATTGGTGAGTTTACTTGCTGGTGCACAAGGTGCATCAGCGACATTAATTATACATCAGCGTACCTGCGCCAAAAATGGCTTGGGTCTGTTGCATAAACTTCGCATATTTACGCTTTTCAAGCTGTGAACGCTTATCACTTCCCATACGACTATAAATCACCGCCATATTAGAGATCTTATCGTGATATTGGTTGTAGTAAAACGACTTTCTCTGAGGGTCTAAAGAGTGGCGAAAGTTATCAATTAGGCACACAATATCAAGGGCATACATTTGCAATATCTCATCTGAAAAATTAGGTTGAGAAAGCGGATAATTGAAGTGCATAGTGGCAGATTGCATCTCATCATTAATTAATTTTTTAATTCTTAGCTGCGAAAGCAAAACATCTTCGCGACTAATCAAATCCACTAATTCTTTGTGAGTTAAGCATTTGGTTTTGACTTGGCTTACCGCAGTCGAACTGACGAATGCCTCAGGGACTGATTCACCTACAGCTACATCGCAATTAAACACATTATTATCAATAATATAATCATTGCTACTATTAATTCGCCCTCTCAATTCATAGCCATCAATAACTAAGGACTGTTTATTTAAATGGTAAACAGCAGGGATCCCTTCAGTCCCATAAATAAAGTCATAAGCATAATAGAATTGTTGGGCAGGATTAAGAATTCCGCCTTTATTGCCCGGGTAAACAATAAACTGGACCATTTTCCCCGTTTCAGTTGTCATGGTATGAAAACCTGGGTTAAGAAAAATGCTCCCAGTGCTCTTTTGAGGGATCACAACAGGCTGATAATCGATTAGAAATATGAAACTATCAGAGGAATCATTAGTAAAATAAAAACGCCCGCTTTCAGGTGCTATTGTTTGATTACCTTCGCAACCACTTAAACCGAATCCTAAGCTAAACGCTACAATAGCCTGTATTAATCGAAACCCACTCATATCCAATGAAACCTGTTTTACTACTACCAATAAATAAAGTATCGCAAATACAGAATATTCTCAATTATGTTTTCATGTTTTTGTGACAAAAACATTACTAAAATTAATAAAAAAGGTTATGAATCACTTCATAACCTTTAAAAATAAGATAATAATAAAATTATTTTAGATACGAGTGCGACGTTTAGCCGTTGGTCGTGATGACTGGCGTTTTGACGCAGGTCTTGCAGCCACTTGTGAATGACGTTTAACCGCCCGACGGATCTGATTCGCTTTAATACGTCGTTGGTCACGTTCAACCGCAACTTTAGATTCTGTTTCGACTTCAAGCTCAACCAATTCTCTTAAGTAGTTGGTTTGTTCGAGCCCTAATTCCGTCCAACCACCTCGAGGTAAACCTTTTGGTAAGTCAATATCACCGTACCTAACACGGATCAAACGACTCACTTGTACACCTACAGCTTCCCATAAGCGACGAACTTCACGATTACGGCCTTCCGTTAAGGTGACGTTATACCATTGGTTCATTCCCTCACCGCCACGGTATGAAACCGTTTTGAATGCAGCAGGGCCATCTTCCAATTGTACACCTTGGGTTAACTGACGAATTTTTGCATCAGTGATTTCACCAAATACACGTACCGCATATTCACGTTCAACTTCACGGCTAGGGTGCATTAAACGGTTGGCTAATTCACCATCGGTGGTAAATAATAACAACCCACTAGTATTCACATCTAAGCGGCCTACTGCAATCCAACGGGCACCAACTAATTTAGGTAAGCGAGTAAATACGGTTGGGCGACCTTCGGGATCATGACGAGTACATAATTCTCCTTCAGGCTTGTAATATGCCATAACACGGCAAATCTCTTTTTCTGGCTCTTTAATTGTCAGAATACGGCCATCCATACGAATTTTAGTCGCAGGCTTAACCTCAATGCGATCACCCAGTGTAGCCATTTTGCCATCAACACTGATGCGCCCTTCTTTCAAAAAGGCTTCGATTTCGCGACGGGAGCCATGCCCAGAGCGGGCAAGAATTTTTTGTAATTTCTCAGTTTTTTGCGGTTTAGCGCTCATATAACCCTCAAATGTCGCCTTCACAGGCGTCAAATAATTTTTTGTGACATGCCACAAAAAATAATGAATTAGAAAACCTGCGCATTATACACAGGTTTACAAGGATCCCCTATTAATAATCCTTTCGTTAACAAGGCTTATTCAAACGGTGATGGGTCGCCTGTACCAACGCGTACAACAACTGGCGAATCATCGGTCAGATCAATCACTGTGGTTGGCTTTTGACCAATATAACCACCGTGAATAACCAAATCGACCTGCTTACCAAGTAAGTCTCGGATTTCTTCAGGATCAGACTGAGTGAAATCATCTCCAGGCATAATGAGACTGGTTGACATCAGAGGTTCACCCACTGCTTCCAATAAATCACGAGCAATGGGATTTGCTGGAACTCTTAAACCAATCGTTTTACGTTTTTCATTCATTAAACGGCGTGGTACTTCTTTGGTCGCCTGAAGGATAAAGGTGTAATTACCCGGTGTATTATTTTTGATTAAACGAAAGGCACTATTATCAACATGTGCGTAATTTGAGAGTTCAGACAGATCACGGCACATCAAGGTAAAATTGTGGTTCGCATCCAGTTTACGAATACGGCAAATACGTTGTAACGCATCTTTATCTTCTAGTCGACAACCAATCGCATACCCAGAATCGGTTGGATAAACAATCACGCCACCTTGATTTAAAATTTCAACACTTTGACTAATTAAACGCGGTTGTGGGTTATCCGGATGGATATAAAAAAACTGACTCATACAGACCTCGGATCTTTATTATTGACAGCATCATCCGGTAAAAACCTGAAAATGGCACTATCTACTCGCAAATGACAATGCATCAATAAAACTGACGCAGCCTCTTTCATTGAGGGTATTCTACACCGCATTGGCAATATATACTCTAAATAATTCAGGGCAGTTAGAGGCGACAAGCGAACGAGTCCCTAGGCATATAGAAATACTGTGACTGGCGTCAGTGAACAACATCACTTATACCTCTACTGCAACTTGAAATATGACGAGTATAACAATGTGCTATATCATTTTTGTCTCACTCCACAACGTCCAAACAGCCTGTTCATCGTCGGGAAGCCATAAATTACGCCCTAATTCAATCCAAGAGCATGGTCGGTGAAAATCAGATCCAACGGAGGTTTTCAAATCGTTCAATCGTGCTAGTTCAGCAAGATATTGCTTTTCATTCGGTGCTTGTTGGCAATGGGAAACTTCCATCGCATCACCTTGACAATCTTTAAAATAAGTCACCAAACGTTTAAGCCATTTATTGGATAATTGATACTTAGAAGGGTGTGCCAGAACAGCAATTCCCCCTGAGCGATGAATGGCATCGACGGCCTCTTCAATGGTGCACCATTTTGCAGGAACATAGCCCATTTTGCCTTTAGATAAATAACGTTTGAAAACATTATTGATATTTTTTTCTTTGCCAATCTTTACTAAATACTGAGCAAAGTGAGCGCGGGTCACTTGCCCACCAGCCGAAATTTTTGATGCATTCTCCCATGCATCAGGAATACCAACCTTTTCTAATCGGCGCCCCATTTCAATGCCGCGCTCTAAACGTAATGCCGATTGTTTATCTAATAACTGCACCATTGCAGGTGCTGTTGTTGAGAAATTTAACCCAACAATATGAATTTCCATATTTTCCCACATTGTGGAAATCTCAACACCATTAATCAATGCTAATGGTCGCTGAGTTTGCAAAAGATATTCACGAGCGCTGATAACCCCTTCACAAGTATCATGATCGGTGATAGCAAGAACATTCACTCCCATTTCGATTGCCCTTTCGATCACATCTGCAGGTGCAAGTTCACCATCTGAGGCGGTGGTATGGCAGTGCAAATCATATCGTGTCATCAATGAGCTCGAAAATTGTGACATAAGGTAACTATCTCCTTTTCCAATTATGGGATACTTTTCCTGAATATAAATAATAAACTACTTGACACAACTAATGCGATCCAGTTTACTAGTACACAAGACGGCAATGATGCCGACATTAATTTGATTATCCAGAGAGGCACTGTATGGCAGTTATCAATTTATCAAATCGTTGGTGGCGTAACTTCCCAAATTGGGCGGAAGACGCACACGCATAGATTTGATATGCCTCAGTGCTAAACCCGCCCTAGTCTGCGGGTTTTTTTATGTCTAAAAATCGTTAAAAGGCAACAAAATGAATAACCAAAACACAACATTAGCACATTTTAGTTTTCTGGATAGCCCAATTAACTATCAGCAAGATCCAACCTTGCTGTTTAACCATCTCTGTCAGGATGTTCCTGCGACCATGCTATTAGAGTCCGCAGAAATCAATAGCAAAGCCAATTTACAAAGTCTATTGATCGTAGAAAGCGCCCTACGCATTCGCGCATTTGGTCAACGCGTTGAAATCGAAGCACTAACCCCAAATGGTGAGAACCTGCTCCCTATCATGGCAAAGCAATTAGCAGATAAAGCACAACAATGTGAATTATCGGCGCAACATTTAACCATCAGCTTCAACCAACCAAGCAATGAACTAGATGAAGACAGTCGCTTAAAAAGTTCGTCTTGTTTAGATGTTCTAAGGTTATTACCGGCACTAGCACAAGCAAGTACACAACAGCCTGAAAACTTGTTTGTTGGGGGACTATTTGCATATGATTTAATTGCCAGTTTTGAATCATTACCCACAACAAAAACGATCAATAATTGCCCTGACTACTGTTTTTTTGTGGCTGAACACTATTTAGTGATCGACCATCAAAACCAAGCTGCTCGTTTGAAAAGCTGTTTCTTTACTGATGATGCTGAACAACAGCAAACCGTTAAGCAACGTCATGATGAAATTATTTCAGCCTGCCGCCCATTTTTGTCACCGCTTGCATTAGGCACAGCTGATGCGTTTACCGTTCACACCAATAAAAGTGATGAGCAATATGGCGCTGTAGTTAATTCCATGAAAGAAGCTATATATCGTGGTGATATTTTCCAAGTAGTTCCTTCGCGTAAATTTTCGATGCCTTGCCCTTATCCATTAATTGCTTATCAAAAACTCAAGGCACAAAACCCAAGTCCTTATATGTTTTTCATGCAAGATAGCGATTTCTCACTATTTGGTGCATCACCAGAAAGTGCCCTGAAATACAGTTCAAGCAACCGTAAGGTTGAAATCTACCCAATCGCGGGTACACGCCCTCGTGGTCGTGATGCTTCAGGTGCTATTGATTTAGATCTTGATAGCCGCATAGAACTGTCAATGCGTACTGACCACAAAGAGCTAGCTGAACATTTTATGTTAGTTGATTTAGCTCGTAATGACTTAGCTCGTATTTGTGAGGCCGGTAGCCGTTACGTTGCAAACTTAACCAAAGTTGATCGCTATTCATTTGTCATGCATTTGGTTTCGCATGTTGTTGGTACGTTACGCGCTGACTTAGATATTTTTCATGCTTATCAGGCATGTATGAATATGGGAACGCTTACAGGCGCACCAAAAGTACGTGCAATGCAATTGATAGCTGAATATGAACAAGAGCGCCGTGGCTCCTATGGTGGTGCAGTCGGTTATTTCACAGGCAAAGGTGACTTTGATACTTGCATCGTGATCCGTTCCGCCTATGTTGAAAACGGAATGGCAACCGTTCAAGCAGGCGGAGGGGTCGTACTTGATTCATCTCCACAAGGAGAAGCCGATGAAACACGAAACAAAGCTCGCGCTGTGATCCGCGCAATCGCCCAAGCCCACCAAGCAGAGGAGTTATTCTAATGGCGAACATCTTATTACTCGATAACGTTGACTCCTTTACTTACAACCTTGTGGATCAATTACGTTCAGGTGGTCACCAAGTAGTAATTTATCGTAATACCGTCAGCACAGAGCATATTTTATTTGTTTTGAACCAAATGGAATCGCCTCTACTAGTGTTGTCACCGGGGCCAGGCAAACCAAGTGATGCAGGCTGTATGCCTGAAGTTTTACAGAAAGTCATCGGCAAAATCCCTGTGATAGGCATTTGTTTAGGTCATCAAGCCATTATTGAGGCTTATGGTGGACATGTATCTGCGGCAGGGGAAATCCTTCATGGTAAATCATCCATGGCGACCCATGACCAACAAGCAATGTTTAGTGGTTTAGATAATCCAATACCAGTAGCACGTTATCACTCTTTAGTCGGTAGCCAAGTTCCTGAACAACTCACTATTTGTGCGCAATCAAATGGCATGGTAATGGCAGTGCGTAGTGATCAAGATCGCATTTGCGGTTTTCAATTCCACCCTGAGTCTATCTTAACAACTCAAGGAGCGATTTTACTCGAAAAAACGGTGAAATGGGCGCTTTCGAGCCCAATTTGCACGACAACACCATCGCTTTAACAGGGAAAAGAGAACCTAATTATGCAAACTATATTCGATAAATTATTTCGCGCTCAAACATTAACACAACAAGAAAGCCAACAACTGTTTAATGCCATTATTCGTGGTGAATTAACTGAAGCCCAATTAGCTGGCGTGTTAGTCAGCATGAAAATGCGTGGTGAGCAGCCAGAAGAAATCGCCGGTGCGGCATTAGCTTGTCTTGAAAATGCCCAACCATTCCCACGCCCTGATTATCAATTCAGTGATATTGTGGGTACTGGTGGTGATGGTGCAAACAGCATCAATATTTCAACAGCCAGTGCCTTTGTTGCTGCGCAAGCAGGGATCAAAGTTGCTAAACATGGTAATCGTAGTGTTTCGAGCCGTTCAGGCTCCTCCGATTTGTTAGCCTCTTTTGGCATATCACTTGATTTAAGCGCACAAAGTGCTCGCGATGCTCTTGATGAGTTAGGCGTTTGTTTCTTATTTGCGCCACAATATCACAGCGGCTTCCGTCATGCAGCACCAGTACGCACTCAATTAAAAACTCGAACACTATTCAATGTGTTAGGTCCATTGATCAATCCAGCTCGCCCACCAATTGCCTTGATCGGCGTGTATCAAGAGTCATTAGTAGAACCTGTAGCAAAAACATTACAAATGCTTGGTTTTACTCGCGCTGCTGTGGTACACAGTGGAGGTATGGATGAAGTTTCTCTTCATGCAACAACGCAGGTTGCCGAGTTAAATCAAGGTACTCTTTCCTTCTATCAACTGAATGCGACTGATTTTGGTTTACAGCCTTATCAATTGTCTGACTTAGAAGGTGGTACGCCTGATGAAAACCGTATTTTACTTACCAATCTGTTACAGGGTCACGGAAAACCAGCGCATGAAGCTGCGGTTGCCGCAAATGTTGCCATGCTAATGCGTATTAATGGCCATGAAGATTTAAAACAAAATAGCGAACACGCCCTGAATATTATTCGTAGTGGTAGCGCGTTTGACCGAGTCACCGCACTAGCTTCAAGGAACCAATAAAATGAAAGCGACTGTATTACAAAAAATTGTTGATGATAAACTAGCTTACCTTGTTGAGCGCAAAGCTAAACAACCATTAGAGAGCTTTATTGACACAATAACACCATCAAGCCGCAGTTTTTATGAAGCACTGTCAGCTAAACGCCCTGTTTTTATACTGGAATGTAAAAAAGCATCGCCTTCAAAAGGATTAATTAGAGCTGATTTTGATCCCGCTGTGATTGCAAATATTTATGCACCTTATGCATCTGCTATCTCAGTGTTGACTGATGAAAAATATTTCCAAGGCAATATGGAATATCTGACGATTGTCAGTAATACCGTTAAGCAGCCCGTATTATGCAAAGACTTTATTGTTGATGCCTACCAAATCTATCTTGCAAGGCACTATCAGGCTGATGCAATTTTATTAATGCTATCAGTACTTAACGATGAAGCATATGTTGCCCTTGCCAAAGTTGCCCATCAATTAAATATGGGTGTACTGACAGAAGTCAGTAACGAAGAAGAACTTGAACGAGCAATTAAACTTAAAGCACGAGTGGTAGGCATAAACAACCGTGATTTACGCGATCTTTCTATCGATTTAAATCGCACTCGTCAGCTCGCACCACAACTGCCAGAAGGGACTATCGTCATTAGCGAATCAGGTATTCACCGCCATCAACATATTCAATCGTTGAGTGAATTTGCTAATGGCTTTCTGATTGGTAGTGCATTAATGGAACAAGCGGATATTGGTAAAGCCTTGCGTAACCTGTTGACGGGTGAACATAAAGTATGTGGTTTAACCCGTGGACAAGATGCCAAGGCAGCACTTATGGCAGGAGCAACTTATGGCGGACTCATTTTTGCAGAAAACTCGCCTAGAAAAGTGACACTGTCACAGGCTAAACAAATTGTCCACGCCGTTCCACTGAAATATGTTGGCGTATTTCGTGATCAGTCTGCTGACTTTGTTACCCATATAGTCGAACAGCTTGCATTATCAGCGGTACAACTGCATGGTGATGAAGATGCCGATTATGTACAAACACTACGTGTAACTTTACCTGCACACTGCGAAATTTGGAAAGCCGTTAATATGTCGCAACCTGACTTTAGTCAGTTCGATGAGCAACCTATTGACCTTCTGTTACTTGATAATGGTCGTGGTGGCAGCGGTCAAACTTTCGATTGGCAGATGATCCCAACAGACAGTAAGTTTCGTGTCATGGTGGCTGGTGGGCTAAATGCCGAAAATTGTCGCCAAGCGGCCCAACTACTGTGCGATGGGTTAGATTTTAATTCGGGTGTTGAAATCGAGCCAGGCATTAAAAGCGAACAAAAGATTAATCAGGTATTCAGTTCACTCGCTTAATCAACAAGCATATTAGAAACTGAACAAAATACGCATCACAGAATAGAAATTAAGAGATAAATAAAATGAGCAAACTAGACCCCTACTTTGGTGAATTTGGTGGGCAATATGTCCCAGAAATTTTAATTCCAGCGCTTAACCAACTGGAAGATGCTTTTATTGATGCTCAAAATGATCCCGCGTTTTTAGCTGAATTTCATGATTTACTAAAAAATTATGCAGGTCGTCCTACTGCGTTAACCTTATGTCGTAACCTCACAGAAGGGACGAAAACTAAGCTGTATTTAAAACGTGAAGATCTGCTACACGGTGGCGCTCATAAAACTAACCAAGTATTAGGCCAAGCCTTATTAGCAAAACGTATGGGTAAAAATGAAATCATCGCTGAAACAGGCGCTGGACAACACGGTGTTGCAACGGCTTTAGCATGCGCACTGCTAAATATGAAATGCCGTATCTATATGGGTGCGAAAGATGTTGAGCGCCAATCGCCTAACGTTTTTCGTATGAAGCTCATGGGCGCTGAAGTGATCCCCGTGCACAGCGGCTCAGCAACGCTAAAAGATGCCTGCAATGAGGCACTTAGAGACTGGTCTGGTAGCTATGAAAAAGCCCACTATTTACTAGGAACAGCTGCGGGTCCTCACCCGTATCCAACAATTGTACGTGATTTCCAACGCATGATTGGTGACGAAGCAAAACAGCAAATTTTAGAAAAAGAAGGTCGTTTACCTGATGCTGTAATCGCTTGTATCGGTGGTGGCTCTAATGCCATTGGTCTGTTTGCATCTTTTATCCCTGAAGAGGATGTGCGTCTGATTGGTGTTGAGCCTGCAGGATTAGGAATTGAAACAGGGCAGCATGGAGCACCTCTGAAACATGGCCGCGTTGGCATCTATTTCGGTATGAAATCGCCGATGATGCAAACCGATGAGGGACAAATTGAAGAGTCTTATTCGATCTCTGCAGGTCTCGATTTTCCATCTGTTGGGCCACAACATGCTCATTTGAATAGTATTGGTCGTGCTGACTATGTTTCAATTACTGATGATGAAGCATTAACTGCATTCAAACTATTGTCACGTAAAGAAGGAATTATTCCTGCTCTTGAATCTTCACATGCCCTCGCCTATGCACTCAAAATGGCTGAGCAAGAGCCAAATAAGGAACAATTGCTGATTGTTAACCTGTCAGGTCGTGGTGATAAAGATATTTTTACTGTGCATGATATTTTGAAAAGTAAGGGAGAGATCTAATGGAACGCTATACTCAACTTTTTGAACGTTTAAACCGTATTAATCAAGGTGCTTTCGTTCCATTCGTCACATTAGGTGATCCTGATGCAGAACTTTCCCTGAAAATTATTGATGCATTAATTGCAGGTGGTGCCGATGCCTTAGAGATTGGTATTCCATTCTCTGATCCTCTTGCCGATGGTCCAACGATTCAAAATGCTAATCTAAGAGCATTTAAGAGTGATATCACGCCAACACTCTGTTTTGAATTATTAGCACGAGTGCGTCAAAAACACCCTGATATGCCAATTGGGTTACTCGTTTACGCAAATCTTGTTTTTAGTAATGGTATTGATAATTTTTATGCACGCTGCCAACAAGCTGGCATTGATTCAGTACTCGTTGCAGACGTTCCAATGCGTGAATCAAGGCCATTTCGTGAGTCTGCTTTAGCTCATGGCATTGCGCCAATCTTTATTTGCCCACCAAATGGTGATGATCAACTACTCAAAGAAATCGGTGAATATAGTCAAGGCTACACCTATTTATTATCGCGTGCGGGTGTGACAGGCACAGAACAACGAGCTCAAATGCCGCTGACTAACCTCATCAATAAACTGAAACAATACCATGCTGCTCCAGCACTGCAAGGTTTTGGTATCTCAGAGCCAGCTCAAGTTACCGAAGCCATTGCCAATGGTGCAGCTGGTGCAATCTCAGGCTCAGCGGTAGTCAAAATCATCGAAAATCACTTACAGCGCCCTGATACTATGCTTGCTGAGTTAACCCAGTTTGTGACTAACATGAAGGCTGCTACCTTAAAGTAATTTCACATATCTCATTATTATTCGCCATACTTTGTATGGCGGATCATCTTATTTTTATCTTAGTTAGACCACTTTACTTATTTCTTTAAGTTGAATTTTTTTCTATTTCTACTGATACTAAAGTTATCAGTGATAATCATTTGCTTTGTGATGATTACGACCTGAAGGATGAATAGCAACTCTTGCTGGATAACTTAACAATCAATAAATTTGCAGTTTGACACGTTAGGAGAGAAAGGATGAAATTGTTAAAATCTGTTGGAACATTACTTGTTGCCACTTTTATGGCATTCACACTCGCTGCTTGTGCACCTACTGCTAAAACAGAAGGCACTGGCGGTTATATTGATGATACAGTAATTACAACTAAGGTTAAATCAGCCCTGCTTGCTGAGAAAGATTTAAAATCGACACAAATTAGTGTTGAAACATTTAAAGGTCGAGTGCAATTAAGTGGTTTTGTTGATTCTAGAGCTAGTGCGAATAAAGCGATTGAAACAACTCGTAATGTAAAAGGCGTCCAATCTGTTATTGACTCTATGAAAATACGTTAACATTTTCATTTCAAGCTAAAAATATCAGCCCTAATTGGGCTGATATTTTTATTGTAACCATTTCAGCACTCTTTAATTTATAAAAATTGTTACCAATATGTTTTATCGCCGTTAAGAATAAGTTTTATTCATATTAGAAACCAATGTAATTCAGAAATTAAATTATTTAATAACCGAGTATTTACTGGTTTAATAATAAAAAAATCCGAGAATAATATTCTCGGATCTTCTACGACATTTACATCCATTTAATATCAGACTGCATCCTGCTAAATTCAATTAGAAACGGTAACCTACGCCAAACATAAATACGAATGGGTCAAGACGAGTATCAACTTTTTGCTGCTCGCCATTAAATTTAAATTTAACGTCCGTATCAATATCCATCCACCACAGAGAGGCGTTTAACATCCAGTTTTCAGTCAGCATGTAATCCATACCTGCTTGTGCTGCGAAGCCCCAAGAACTAGACAAGTCAAGGTCGCTCAAACCGAGTTGTTTTGCACCTGAGTTGAATTTCTCATCAAAGAAGAATGTATAGTTAATACCAGCACCTAAATAAGGACGTAATTTATCTTCTTTGCTACCAAAATAATATTGCGCCATCAACGTTGGTGGTAAATGATGAACTGTCGCAATATTGCCTAATTCGCCTAAACTAACTTTATGCTCAAATGGAGTTGCAGCTAATAATTCCACACCGATATTATCGGTAACCATATAGCTGAATGTCAGACCTAATTGAGTATTATTATTGGCATTAAAGTGACCTAGGCCACCTAATACTTGATCAGAACCTGCATTTGGACGAACCGTTGCAGTGCCTGCACGGAAAATAAAATCGCCTTCTTGGTGAGCAATTGAAGCAACTGGAGCCAATGTTGCAGCAGCTAAGACAAGCGCAGTGAGTTTTTTCATTATCAATCCCATTCCTATGTTTTTTTATTTGGGTGAAATATACCCTTTAATTTTATTTAATGTTCAAATCAAGATCACATCTTTTAATAAAAAAGGCGTAATCTGACTAGAGTTAATTTATTATTTCATTTGTGATTTTTTTATTTTTGATTTAAATCAATTTTTATTAGATACGTATAAAAATAAAAAATAGTTCCAATATTTTAATATTACTCAACCAATAAATTATATTTAAAATACACCTTATAAGTAATTAGGTATTATTCCTTAATTATCATTTGTACAAAATTTGTATTCCTACTTACTCTTTGCGACTAACACCACGTCTTTTCTGAACTTTCTCTACCTATAAGGTAGATACTCAGTTACAATCAGCTAAAAATTTTACCCTTTGTAGATAGGAGCAGTTTCATGTCCATTTCGGCCAACTCACTTATTAGTGATAGTGTTAACTTTTTTAAGAATCAGTTGGGTGGCCTATCCACAATTGTATTGTTAGCAACGGTCGTCAGTGTCATCATCTATTCGATGATGATCCCAAACGCTCAAATGATTTCAGTCTTAGTCGATGCACAGTCTCAATTTATTGATGCAGGAAATTCAGGGCTACAACATTGGGTTCAAGGGCTATCTGAAGAAGAAAAAAGTAGTATCTTACGCGTTTCTTTTGGACTAATCCTTTCTGTTACCTTCGGTAGTTTGATATTGATTTGTGGTGTTTTAGCTTACATTTCAGGGTTATCTCGAGGGGAAGAAATGACAGGCGCTCAGGCCCTATTAGCTTCTCTCCCTAAAGCACCTTCGATGTTTTTGCTGTTAGTTGTGTGCTCTCTGCTGGTTCAATTAGGCATCACTATCATGGTGTTTCCTGGAATTGTATTGGCGATAGGCTTTTCTTTAGCGCCTGCTATCTTAATCAATGAAAATGTTAACCCATTCAACGCGATGGGCAAAAGCTGGAAAATGGCCTACGCAAATTGGCGTTTAGCATTACCAATGGTATTAATTTGGATGGCTTCACAAATGCTAGTCAGCTTACTGGTCAGCAGTATTCAGATGAATCACATCGTCGCCAACGGTGTTTCATTCCTGATAAATAATATTATTGCGGCATTTGCTCTAATTTATTTCTATCGTCTTTATATGTTGATTACCCAAAAGTAACCTTTATATAGGCCATAAAAAACTGCACCGTTGGGTGCAGTTTTTGTTTCAGCGATTTAAGATTCATCAGGCTCGACTTGAGTGATAGCGGCTTGCTCTTCTGTCTCTTCAATTTCTTTTTGCTGAATTTGCTGCTTACTTTGAATCAAACGGATCGCAAAATAAATATCGGGAACTACCAGCAAATCATCATCTGAACGGTTAATTTTATTTTTTTCTAGCCAGCGATTTATTGATGTTCTTCGCCCTGCCAATACTAACGTCACACCCTTGGCTTTTAATGCTGTGACAATATCATTCAATGCAGAGAATACGCTGACATCATTGTGGGTAAAACTAACGGCTGCATCAACAATCACCCACGCAGGCCTTTTAGGTTGATTATCGATATGTTTATTCAGCCTCTCTTTAAAGTAATTCACATTAAAATAAGTCAACGGTGAATTAAATCGATAAATAAGCACCCCTTCAACAGGCTGGATATCATTATCTTTTGACATTGAATGCAACATGCCTTGTTCATCAACACCTAACAACTGATCGGTTGGGCGAAAAATAACTCGGATAAATTGCAGTAAACCTAACAAAACAGCTAAGCCAACCCCATTTATCAAACCAGAAATAAGTACTGCACCAAGTGTAAAAATACACAGCGTAAACGCTTCTTTATTACGTTTACGCATTGAAAAAATACTGCGGACACTGAGTAACGACCATGTCGATACAATCAACACCATACCTAATGCAGGCATTGGGATATAACCAAGTAAATCAACTGAAAATAGGAGAACGGCTAAAATAGCCAAAGCGGCAACGATTGATACTAATTGTGTTTTACCGCCCATCATGTCATTCACAGCGGTACGACTGCTCGCCGCACTCACAGCAAACCCTTGCGAAAACGCAGATGCAATATTTGCCATACCTAATGCACGCAATTCTTGATCTGCATCGACGGTATAACCGTTTTTGCTCGCGAAACTACGTGCCGTCATCATAAAACTTACAAAACTAATGACAGCTAAGTTTAGCGAAGGCGTGATCAAGTCACGCATTAATGCAGGGTTAAACTGTGGCATAGGAATAAAAGGAAGACCACCACCTAAGTCACCCACAATGCTAATACCATATTTTTCCACATCAAAAACGTAACTAACTAACGTCGCAAAAAGCATCGCTATTAATAACGATGGCCACATATTTCTCACTCGTTTAATCACAATAATGATGGCTAACGTGCCAAGTGACATTAACAAGGTAGGGATATGGGTACTTAATAATGAGCTAGGAAACGCAATCAACAGTTCAATAAAACCACTCGGTAATGTCGTAATACCAAATATTTTACCTAATTGGCCTAAAATAATGGTTAACGCTACCCCATTTAAAAGACCTTGTAGGATCGGCCGGGACAGAAAATCAGCAAAAGTTCCAAGCCTAAATCTCGCCGCGATTAAACACCACAGACCAGTCATAAAACTCATTACGATGATCAATTGCCAACGAATCGAATCATCTCCCATTGCCAATGGGCTAACTGCAGCTGCAATAACGGCACAGGTTGCAGCATCAGGGCCAATAATCAATTGTCTTGATGTACCGAATAATGCATAAATGATCATTGGAAAAATACAAGCGTATAAACCTATAATCGCATTAATTCCCATTAATTCGGCGTAAGCAATAGCTACAGGCAATGCAACCGCTGCAACAGATAAACCCGCTTTAACATCAGGGCCAAAGTCTGCGATACGATAGTTAAATAGTGTCGCTAAACCGGGCATCCAGACAAACAGTCTTGCCTTTATCATTGTTAGAAAATTCTCTAGAAATTAATATGTTAAATTACTTCAGACATTATATATATCTGAAGTATCAAAGATTATCTATCTCTTAACTCAAATAAAAGTAAAATAGTGCAAATATGATTGGTAACAAGCCGTGTTTATTGGTAAAAAGAAGCAAACTTTTAACAATTAGCGCGAAAATCGGTTAAACTACCCTATTATCTTTATGTGAGGCTGTGGTATCCACTGTTATGAAACAACTTATTGATTTTATCCCTCTGGTCATTTTTTTCATTGTCTATAAAACTTATGACATTTTCTATGCCAGTGGTGCTTTACTCGTCACAACACCACTTGCTTTGCTCGCAACTTACCTTATCTATAAAAAGGTTGAAAAAGTCGCTAAAATCACTTGCCTGATTGTGATGGTTTTTGCCTCTTTAACCCTCATTTTCCACAGTGATGCCTTTATCAAATGGAAAGTGACTATTATTTATGCTTTATTTGCTTTAGCATTACTCATTAGCCAGTGGTTTACCAAGAAACCGCTGATCCAAAGAATGCTTGGCAGCAATCAAGAAATCAAACTGCCTGATAGTCATTGGGCTAAATTGAATAGTGCATGGGCTATTTTCTTTATTATCTGTGCTGCACTTAATGTTTACATCGCTTTTTGGTTATCCCTTGATACTTGGATGAACTTTAAAGTGTTTGGCTTAACTGCAGGTACGTTGATTTTTACCGTTTTAAGTGTGGTGTATATCTATAAAAACATGGCTAAAGAACACCACCCTGAAGAAAATAAATAATCATTCTGTTATCACATACCATAAAAAAACCTGCTGTCGCAGGTTTTTTTATGCGCACATTAGCGCTCTCGTCCTAGTGCTTGTTCAATTTTTCTATCTGTATTGTACTGTGACAATGCGTACACCGACCAAATTGCAGCAGGAAGCCAGCCAATCAAAGTAAACTGTAGAACGAGACAAATAATGCCTGCGAATGGGCGACCGATGGTAAAAAATTGCAACCAAGGTAATAATATAGCAAGTATTAATCTCATTTTATCTCCCAACGCTAGTGGTAGGATACCTAACAATGTTATAGGTAGCTAATCTGCAATATATAACGCAAAAAACACTTTTGACACCATCTTTGAATATCTTTAGTCTATTTACCAATACTTTACTCTTCAATACTTCAATTCATTAAACATTATCAATGTAAATTGATGCATTTCGCAGCAATAGAATTAACCAATAATGATTCATCGTGACTGCTAGCGTAGTTCTAGTTTATGATTAGCTCGAATTTGATCATGACTATATAAAAGAGCTTGTTATGCAATTACCTAACGGGGAATTAGTTTTACGGACTTTAGCCATGCCAGCTGACACCAATGCAAATGGTGATATCTTTGGCGGCTGGTTAATGTCTCAAATGGATATTGGCGGTGCAATATTAGCAAAAGAAATTGCCCTTGGCCGTGTTGTAACGGTTGCGGTAAATGGGATTAAATTTCAAAAACCCGTTGCAGTTGGTGACGTCGTTTGCTGCTATGCACGCTGCTTAAAAACAGGGAAAAGCTCCATCACTATCAATATAGAAGTGTGGGTCAAAAAAGTGGCTACAGAGCCGGTTGGGCAACGCTATCGCGCAACTGATGCCGTATTTACCTATGTTGCTGTAAACGATGACAACACAGCTCGTGAATTACCAAAAGATAAACAACACTTTCAACTAGAAAGCACTGAATGATTTTTTTAGCTTAATATAAAAACGCCCTCACAACTATGTTTGAGGGCGTTTTTATTTGTTAAATTGAATAAATTAAACTTGGCTGACTGTCCCATCAATTTTGAAATAAATTTCAGTGATATAACCTTTAGCTGGTAATTTTTCAAATGCCCAACGGTTCATTGCACGTTTCACATCACGTTCAAATAAACCTTTAGGTGAAGCTTCAACAAACTCAATATTCGTTACACGCCCATCTTCATCGATATCATAACGTACCTTAACATAACCATCTTTCCCCAAACGGCGAGCACGTTCAGGATACGGTGGAGCTTGCTTACGAAGCGCTTTTGGCCCTCTCTGGCTTGTTGACTGATTACTAGTTGCGCCAGTATTTTTCGCCGTCACATTTGCCGTTGATTTCGGCGCGGCGGTATTAAGATCGGATAATGGTTTTAAATCACTTTTCGCAAGTTGCTTATCGACAGGTTTAGGATCGTGCTTAATTTCACGCTTTTCTTCTTTCTTAGGTTTTGGCTTTTTCTTAACTTCTGGCTTTTTCTCCAGCACGATAGCCGGTTTTACTACAGGCTCAGGTTCAACAATAGGCTCAGGCTCTGGCTCAGGTTCAGGCTCAACAACGGGTTCAGGTTTCGCGGCAACAGGCTCAACGGCAGGCTCATCTGTCTCAAAGGCGACCATTGCGACAGTCATAGGTTCGACAACTGGTGTCATTTTGGGCTGATTAAAAATCCATGCCATAGCCAACCCTGCATGAATAGCCAATGAAATGATGATGATAAGAGGCCAACGGATCCAACGCATAAGAATTTTCTACCCTAAGACAGTAAACAAACCTAAAGAATATGGATGATAGTTTAAATGCAAATAGCAATCATATTCAATAAGGTTTGTCACTCAAAGTGAAAATTGTGAAATATAACCTCAGTTCCCCCACTCACTCCACTGTGTAAACAGCAGTGAGCGACGCCTTTTATAGATATCAAATTTTCTCAATGAGTAGATATGCATATTACGTCTCGAATGCCCTTCCAACCAGCGACGACGGCGACGCAATGACTGCCTTAACATCCGCCAGCGTCCCACTTCATGCCTACTGCGTTTCATTTTTTAATCCTTCTTTAGCAATTTTTAACCACCTATCAAATTTGGCAAAATATTATAGACCTTTGCTAGGCAGAGCCAAGTACTATGGTTAATTCATACAAAAATTTCGAAGCACCCTCAATAGTGACCAAATAAAACTATCAGTAGAAGTAATTGTTTTTTCGTCATTAATCTATATGATTTAACGAAGCTTTTAAGATGAAATTTTGCTAAATTCTATAAAGTTTAGTACCAATTTTTATTTGATCTGGTCTATTTCTTTTTTTGACTGATTTTACACTCTCCTATTTGTGAGGCATGTAATCGATTATGGCAACAGTGTATACGCTCTTGAGCTGGTTATTATTTTTCTTCTATTGGTTAATTATTGCTGCAATTACTGTTCGTATTTTAGTTAAACGTCGACCAGTAACATCAGCAATGACATGGTTATTGATCATTTATATCCTGCCATTAGTAGGTATTATCGCCTATGTTGCCTTCGGTGAACTGCATCTAGGTAAACGTCGAGTCGATAAAGCGCAACAGATGTGGCCTTCTGTTGCCACTTGGCTAGAAAACTTACGCCACTCTAAACATATTTTTGCTTCAGAAAATAGCCCTGTTGCCGAACCACTGTTCCAATTATGTGAAAAACGCCAAGGCATTGCAGGTGTAAAAGGCAATCGCATCCAATTAATGACCACTTGTGAAGAATCACTAAAGTCCATCGTCAATGACATTAATAATGCCCAACACTCCATTGAGATGGTGTTTTATATTTGGCAACCAGGTGGCTTAGTCGATGGTGTGACAGAAGCTTTACTCAATGCCGCGAAACGTGGCGTGAAATGTCGGATCATGGTCGATTCTGCGGGTAGCTGGCATTTTTTCCGCAGTGACTATCCAGATAAAATGCGTGCAGCAGGTATTGAATTTGTCGAATCCCTAAAAGTTAATTTAATGCGTTTTTTCTTACGCCGTATGGATCTACGCCAACACCGTAAAATTATTGTTATTGATAACTATATTTCCTATACCGGCAGTATGAACATGGTTGACCCCCGCTACTTTAAGCAAGATTCTGGTGTTGGTGAATGGGTTGATATCCTTGTGCGCATGGAAGGCCCTGTGAGCACTACATTAGGTATTGTGTACGCATTCGATTGGGAAATGGAAACGGGCCAGCGTATTTTGCCGCCACCACCTGACACGAATATAATGCCCTTTGAGCAAGCAAACGGCCATACAACACAAATGATCGCCTCAGGTCCTGGTTTCCCTGATGAGTTGATCCAGCAGTCATTAATGACTGCGATTTTTTCTGCTCGTAAACAATTGATAATGACCACGCCTTACTTTGTACCGAGTGATGATTTGTTACATGCTATCTGTACCGCGGCAATGCGTGGTGTTGATGTCAGTATTGTCATGCCAAGACAAAATGACTCTTTCCTCGTTCGTTGGGCAAGCCGTTCATTTTATACTGAACTGCTCGAAGCTGGCGTTAAAATTTATCAATTCGAAGATGGTTTATTGCACACCAAGAGTGTTCTTGTCGATGGTGAATTAAGCTTAGTTGGCTCAGTAAACTTAGATATGCGTAGTTTATGGCTGAACTTTGAAATAACTGTTGTCATTGATGATAAAAATTTTGGTAGTGACTTAACACTTGTGCAGTATGATTATATCGCACGTTCAACACGTCTTGAAATTGAAGAATGGGAACAACGCCCATTTTGGAATCGAGTGGTTGAACGCTTATGCTATTTCTTCAGCCCATTATTGTAATTGTAAATTTTAGGAACAGTCATGACTCAACCACAAACACTTAAACTTATCGATGAAGATGAAATCATTGAAATAGCCTATGACTTGTTCCTAGAAGGCGCGATGGAAAATTTAGAACCCGCTGATCAGGTGATTTTTGCACTGCAATTTGAAGAATGTGGCGCAGCTGAAATTATACCACTGAGTCAACATTGGCAAGGCATTATTCAGCCTGAATTTAATTTAGATAATTTTAGCGAAGTGGTTATTGGCTTAGCAAAATCGGATGAAGATGATATTAACGATATCTTTGCTCGTGTTTTAATCAGCCGAGATCCTATCCACCCATTTAATCATATTTTATGGAAGCGTTAGGCTATATTGGGGTGATCATCACCCCAATATCCCTACTCACTCATGCAAAACATACAGGTGAGCTCGTATTGCATAATCACTTAAAGTGGATCAACTTTTAAACAGGACACTGCATGTTTAAAACTACCTTCGAGCAACGGCTTGGTTTTAGCGCATCCATCATCAGCCAGTGGGCAACGCGTTCTAAACACGCAACCTGATGGTGGATTAATCGGCGATGGTAATTCCCCTTCTAATAATTCAATAACCTTGTTCTTTTCTTTATCCGGATCAGGAACAGGTACTGCTGACATTAATGCTTTAGTATACGGATGTAGCGGATTATTATACACTTCATCATAAGTACCTAATTCAACAGCATTTCCTAAATACATCACTAATACACGATCAGAAATATGTTTTACTACCGCTAAATCATGAGCAATAAAGATCAGTGATAGCCCCATTTCTCTTTGCAATTCTTGCAACAAGTTAACCACCTGCGCTTGGATTGATACATCCAATGCGGAGACGGGCTCATCACATATCACCAATTTAGGTTCAAGTATCAAGGCTCTTGCAATACCAATTCGCTGACATTGTCCTCCTGAAAACTCATGAGGATAGCGGTTAATCAAGTTAGGCAATAGCCCAACTCGCATCATCATTTTTTTAACTTTATCAGTTACTTCTGAATTGGACATTTTAGGGTGATAAGTTTTCAATGGCTCTGCGATAATATCACCGATAGTCATTCGCGGGTTCAATGAGGCCAACGGATCTTGGAATATCATTTGAATGTCGCTGCGAACGTCTCGCCATTGTTTTTCAGTTTGTCCTAGTAAATCACGCCCCAGCCAGCTGACTGTACCATCGGTTGATTTCACTAATCCAATAATTGCACGTGCAAATGTTGATTTACCGCAACCAGACTCACCAACAACACCTAACGTTTCACCTTCATAAAGGCGCAGAGTTACCCCATCGACTGCTTTTAAGCTTTTATCCGGTTGCCAGAACCATTGATTTTTATCGCGGATCGAAAAATGCACTTTTAGCTCGTTAACTTCCAGCAAAACGGGACGATTTTCATGTTGCGTCATACCAACTCCTCCACTGGCTTAAAGCAAGCTCTTAAACGATTTGCTGAGAACGCACTCAGTGCAGGTTCTTGTTCGACACATTGTGCGTTTGCATATTGGCAACGCGGTGAAAATGGACAACCTTTTGGTAAACGTAATAAATTTGGAGGGTTTCCAGGGATTGTTGCAAGGCTTTCATCATCACCATCCAAACGCGGTACAGCTGCGAGTAAACCTAATGAATATGGATGTGATGGCTGATAAAAAATATCACGTGCTGTGCCATATTCCATAGTACGGCCTGCATACATTACTAATACTTTATCACAGACCCCAGCGACAACTCCGAGGTCATGAGTGATCAAAATAATTGCAGTATTGAATTCTTGCTTGAGTTCATTCAACAATGTCATGATTTGCGCTTGAACCGTTACATCCAGAGCTGTCGTTGGCTCATCAGCAATCAACAGTTTAGGTTGACATAAAAGAGCCATTGCAATCATGACTCGTTGGCGCATTCCTCCCGAAAATTCATGAGGATACATATTCATCCGTTTACGCGACTCGGGCATTTTAACCGCATCAAGCATCCGAACAGACTCTTCATATGCCTCTTGCTTCCCCATTCCTTTGTGAAGCATTAAAACTTCAGATAATTGAGTTCCAATTTTTAAGTAAGGATTGAGTGAAGTCATTGGGTCTTGAAAGATAATTGAGATCTCTTCCGCTCGCATCTTGTTTAGTGCTTTCTCTTTTAAGTTTAAAATCTCACGGCCATTAAAGATGGCAGAGCCTCCGATTTTACCGTTACGAGCCAAAAGCCCCATTAATGCGAAAGCAGTTTGTGACTTACCAGAGCCTGATTCACCTACAATACCGAGTGTTTCACCTGCTCGTAATTCAAAGTTCAACTTATTGACTGCCGTTACATTTCCATCAGGGGTGGAAAAGGTGACATCTAAATCTTTTACGCTCAATAGAGGGTTTGCTAATTTAATTTCTGACATAATAATTCCCTCTAGCGGTCTTTCGGATCGAGGGCATCACGCAAGCCATCGCCGATAAAGTTAAAACAAAACAATGTTACAACCAGAAAGCCCGCTGGGATCAACAATAACCATGGAGTCACTTCCATAGAATTTGCGCCATCGCTTAATAAAGCCCCCCAACTACTCAAAGGTTCCTGCGTACCTAATCCTAAGAAACTTAAAAATGATTCAAATAGGATCATACTTGGTACTAATAACGATGCATACACCACAACCACCCCTAATACGTTTGGCACAATATGGCGTAAAATGATATGACGAGTGCTCACCCCACACACCAACGCAGCTTCAATAAACTCTTTACGTTTTAAGCCTAGGGTTTGACCGCGTACAATACGCGCCATATCTAGCCAAGACACCATCCCAATCGCAACAAAGATCAGTAAAATATTCGTGCCAAAAAGGGTGACGAGTAAAATAACGAAAAACATAAATGGAAATGAGTTTAAAATTTCCAATAAGCGCATCATGATCGAGTCGACTTTTCCACCAACATAGCCAGCAAGCGAGCCATACAGTGTCCCTACAATGACAGCAACTAATGCCGCAGCAACACCGACCATTAAGGAGATCCGCCCACCAATTGCAACTCTAACAAGTAAATCACGCCCCGATGCATCTGTTCCGAAATAGTGACCACTCACCATATCAGGTGGCATTGACATCATTTCCCAATCCGTATCGTCATACAGAAATGGTGATAGCATTGGTGCAAAAATCACGAATAATGTGATTAAAAATAGAATACATAAGCTAAAAATTGCTGCTCGGTTATGCATAAAACGGCGACGTGCATCTTGCCATAAACTGCGCCCTTCAATATCTAATTGCTCAGAAAGTTTTTCCAGAGCTTCACTATTCTTTTGGTTCAATAACATAGTGTCTTCTCCAGATTAATAGCGAATTTTAGGGTCAATAACGGCATACAACACATCCACAATCGCATTAAAGGCGATGGTTAATACCCCCACTAAAATAGTCAGGCTCAATACTAATGAATAATCACGATTAAGTGCTCCATTAACAAAGAGTTGGCCTATTCCTGGCAAACCAAAAATTGTTTCAATCACCATCGATCCTGTAATGATCCCAACAAAAGCGGGCCCCATATAGGAAAGCACAGGGAGCAACGCGGGTTTTAACGCATGACGTAAAATGATAGTTCTTAGTGGTAACCCTTTAGCTCGAGCTGTTCGAATAAAATTTGAGTGCATGATTTCAATCATCGAACCACGAGTGATACGTGAGATACTCGCAATATAAGCCAGCGATAGTGCGACCATCGGTAAAATCATATGTTTGATGTTTCCACCATCCCAGCCACCGCCTGGGAGCCATTTCAAATGAATGGCAAAAATCAGCACCAATAACGGTGCTACAACAAAGCTTGGGATGACAACCCCCGTCATGGCAAACCCCATGACTGTAAAATCCCATTTACTATTTTGATTAAGTGCAGCAATTACCCCAGCTGACACACCAAAAAACACCGCAACAATAAATGCCGTTGCGCCGAGTTTTGCAGAAACTGGGAATGCTTTCGCGACAAGATCGTTAACGCTGTAGTCTTTGTATTTAAATGAGGGGCCAAAGTCACCTTTTGATAATTGCACTAGGTAACTAAAATATTGTTTATACATTGGATCATTTAAGTGATATTTGGCTTCAATATTCGCCAGCACCTCAGGTGGTAATTTACGCTCCCCAGTAAATGGACTACCTGGTGCTAACCGCATCATGAAAAATGAAATGGTAATAAGAATAAAAAGCGTCGGGATCGCTTCGAGTAAACGACGTAAAATAAATTTTAACATTGCCCTTTCCTACTTTTGTTGCTTAGTCGGACCAATAATCATATTAGTATCCGGCTCCGTAAAGCCGGACTGTTGTTATTAGTGCTTAATAATATAAAGGTCTTTAGTGTGTAGGTTATCGAGTGGGTCTTTTCCTGTATAACCGCCTACATACGGTTTAACTAAACGCGTATTCACATAGTAGTAAAGCGGTACAACGGCTGAGTCCTTATCAAGGATTTTCTCCGCTTGACCATACAAATCAGCACGCTCTTCGTCTGTTTTCACTTTTAGCGTTTGCTTCATTGCAGCATCAAAATCTTTGTTTTTATAGTGAACAGTGTTGTTACTGCTGTTAGAAAGTAACATATTGAGGAAAGAAGAAGGTTCGTTATAATCAGCACACCAACCTGCACGAGCAACATCATAGTTGCCTTGATGACGACTATCTAAGAAGGTTTTCCACTCTTGGTTTTCTAATTTAACTTCTGCACCAATGTTTTTCTTCCACATCGATGATGCAGCAATCGCAATACGTTTATGCAGATCAGATGTGTTATATAACAAATTAAACTTCAATGGGTTCGATTTATTATAGCCAGCCTCTTCAAGCAACTGTTTCGCTTTTTCGTTGCGTTGCTCCTGTGTCATGTTGGCATACCAGTCCGGTTTTTCAGTTTTCATACCGCTGGTAAATGGTGGAGTAAAGCCGTAAGCAGGAATGTCACCTTGTGCTTTAACCTTATAGGTGATCACATCCCTATCCATTGATAATTTTAACGCTTCCCTGACTCGCGGATCATTAAATGGTGGTTTTTCGTTATTGATTTCATAGTAATAAATACATAAGTATGGGTTAACTCGCAGCTCATTTGGCATGGTTTGCTGCAAGGTTTTAAATTGTTCAATCGGTAAATTACTATAAGTCATATCGATTTCACCGCTACGATAGCGGTTAACATCGGTAACTTCAGAGGAAATAGGTAAGAACGTCACCTGATCGATAACAGTATTCTTATTATCCCAATAAGTTGGGCTGCGTTCCAACACAATACGTTCGTTAACTGTCCAATCTTTTAACTTATAAGCGCCATTACCAACAAAGTTTTGTGGCTGAGTCCACTTCGCACCATATTTTTCAATCACTTTTTTATTCACTGGTGACATCGAGGAGTGGATCAACAATTTTGGAATGTAAGGAACCGCTTCACTGAGTTCAAGCACAAGAGTATGGTCATCTAACGCTTTAACGCCCAACTCAGAAGGTTTTTTCTTGCCCGCAATAATGTCATCAACATTATTGATATGTGCATATTGGAGATAACTTGCATATGGAGAAGCTGTATCTGGATCAACAATACGTTGGAAACTATAAACAAAGTCATGAGCAGTGACAGGGTCACCATTTGACCACTTAGCATCTTCACGAATTTTAAACGTCCACTCTTTGAAATCTTTATTATCCCAACTCACCGCTGAGCCTGGTAAAATCTCACCGTTTGGCCCAACAATCGTTAACCCTTCAAAAAGATCACGTGCTAGTGCAGATTCAGGAACCCCTTCAATTTTATGTGGGTCAAGGGATTGTGGCTCTGAGCCATTATTACGCACCATAACCTGTTTTTCTGCGAGCTCGACACCTGCGGGAACTGTTGCTGCAAAGCTACTGGTAACACCTGTTGCCATTAAGCCAGTAGCAACACCTAATGCGATCATGGTTTTATGAATATGTTTACTCATCTTATCCGTCACTCCCATACCATACTTCATAGTTATGTTGTTGATTGTGATATTTACCAACGTGGTAAACTGTTTTTGTAATTATTTAATAGCCATTAATTAGCTTCATTCATATATAACCGTTTAACATCCATATAATCAAGAGGGTCTTTACCTTTAAATCCCCCTACTGATGGGTTAACTAGGCGAACACTGACCCGATAATAAACAGGGATCATCGCAGAATCGTGATCAAGTAGCGCTTCCGCTTGCTGATAAATCTGTTTGCGTGCATCATCGTTCGGTGCCACTAGCGCTTTTTCAAGTAGAGAATCAAACTGAGAGCTTTTATAGAATGTGGTGTTATTACTGCTATCTGAGAGCATCATATTTAAAAATGCGGAAGGTTCATTGTAATCAGCACACCACGTTGCACGTGCGACATCATAATTCCCATTATGACGGCTCTGTAACGATGTTTTCCATTCTTGATTCTGCAATTCTACCTCTGCGCCAATGTTTTTCTTCCACATTGAAGCAGCGACAATGGCTTGCTGTTTGTTCTGATCAGATGTGTTGTATAACAATGAAAATTTAAGAGGATTGGATTTGTTATATCCTGCTTCAGCGAGAAGTTCTTTAGCGCGTTGGTAGCGTTTTTCATCGCTCCATTCTGCCCACTCAGGTGGTGAAAAATCCCCATTATTGATAAACGTTGGTGTAAAGCCATAAGCAACAATTTGCCCTTGTCCCATGATTTTATCTGCGATGGTTTTTCTATCTAACCCAAGTTTAACCGCTTCACGTACCCTTGGATCCGTAAACGGTGGCCTACTGTTATTAATTTCATAATAAAAAGTGCATAAATAAGGGCGAACATATAATTCATTAGGCCGCTCAGTTTGCATTTTTTTATAAATAATAGGCGGGATAGCAGAGTTACTAATATTAATTTCACCGCTACGATAGCGATTAACATCACTGACTTCGGATGAAATAGCCAAAAACGTCGCTTCATCAATTTTAGTATTTTGATTATTCCAATACTGAGAATTACGCTTTAAAACAATTCGCTCATTAACAACCCATTTATCTAATAAATACGCACCGTTACCAATAAAATGACCAGGTTGAGTCCACTTATCACCATACTTCTCAATCACTTTTTTATTGACAGGTTTCATTGGTGTATGACTGAGCATGTCAATAAAATAAGGAACTGGATGGCTCAACGTGACCTGTAGATGCTGATCATCAAGAGCTTTTACACCAAGTGTTTCAATTGGTTTTTCACCCTTTAAAATTTCTGATGCGTTTTCAATATAAGCGCTTTGTAAGTAGCTGGTATAAGGCGAGCCTGTTTTGGGGTCCGCTAAACGTTGCCAACTGTACACAAAATCTTGAGCTGTAACAGGGGTTCCATCACTCCATTTTGCATCATTACGGAGCGTGAATACCCATGTCGTATAGTTGTCATTTGACCAACTTTCAGCGACCGCCGGAGTCACTTTCCCATCAGCGTCCGTATAGACCAGCCCTTCAAGCAAATTCATAATAATGCTCGATTCAGGAGATCCTTCTACTTTGTGAGGATCCAATGAAGCGACCTCTGAGCCATTATTAATTGTAATAACCTGCTTGGCTCCCGATGAAACTGGTGCGGTGTAAGCCTGCATTGCAATAAAAAAAATAGGCAGTGAACACAAACTCTTTTTAAAAAAATTCATTATCACCCTCGACATTTATTGGCGTTGTTACAACAAGATCCAACATCCGACTTATTATTTTACATTGCGGTAGGTACCTAATTTAGAACCCTACCTTCCTCTTTTAAGATTAGTTTTGATAATTCAAAATCAGGGCTAACAACATGTTACAACCTATTAACATCGCATACAGGCTTTAAACTTTAAATTCATCGCTAGCCCCACTAGCAAAGGCTCATGACCTATCAAGTAGTCGATTTGTCTGTTATTAGCCAGTTAGATTACCTAGTGCTTGTTTAAACATATCATTAACATTGGGTAAATTAAATAGCGTAAAAATTTACTCAGCTCACATTTCCTTACTTTTTATGCCTTCTTTGACAAAAAATGCGACATATTATTATAACTATCCTCGATCATTAGCAGTACAAAATAACAGCATATTAATATGCTGCATGTATTTTATTCGTGACTATCATCGAATAAAACTATATTGCTAGTTTATTGATTTATCTTACAAGAAAAGAAATAGACTGATATTTTTTAAATGGAGAGGTTTTAATCAAGATATTAATACTAATGCGAGGTAAATCTAATTAATCATCACCTAAATGATGATTAATTAGATAAATTCAATCTTAATATGATGTGAAAAGTTATAACAGGCCAGGAAATATCGCTTTAACCCCTGTGACAATAAACTCAATTCCCAAGGACATTAAAAGCAACCCCATTATACGTGTAACGACGTTAATTCCTGTTTGCCCTAAGTAGCGAACAAGTAAAGATGCCGAACGGAACAATAACCAACAGCAAAATGCAAACACAATACTGGTTAACGCTAGACCGATGAAATTTTGCCAACCATTCCAACGTGATGACCACACAATACAAGAACTGATAGCCCCAGGGCCTGCCATCAACGGCAATGCCAATGGTACAACACCGATACTATCACGCACCGCCGTCTCTGTTTTTTCTTGTTTATTTTGTTTATCTTCACCGATTTTTCCGCTGATCATGGACATTGCAATCGTCACAATCAGTATTCCACCTGCAATACGGAAAGAATCTATGGAAATCCCAAATAATTGGAGAATTGAGTCACCTATCAACAATGATGTACATAAAATGATAGCGACTGAAGTATTTGCTATTGTATTTGTTTTATTACGCCCTGCACTACTTTGATAATTAGTCATGCTGATAAACACAGGCAGGATCCCGACTGGGTTGACTAGCGCAAATAAACCAATAAAAAACTTTATATAGCCTGATAAATCCAATAATCCTGAGCCCACACATTCACACCTTAATCAAAAATCTCACCAGGGAAAGAAAATGCATACTCTCCATCCTTCAAATCACAACTTAGCATAGATGAATGACAACGATCCCCACTCACATTAACCACCATATTTTCATGTTTCTAGCATTCATATACTAATTGCTTAGCTGTGCCTTAAATTATGTAGGGCATGAACGTTAGAGTTTATCATTAAATAAAGGAAATACATTGCACTAGACCCTATTTTACCCATTAAATCTCCTCGTTTGTCTAAACATTACGCAAAAATATTTTTATCTAAACGATGAGTAAAATAATTCAGTTCTACACCGACTCTATGAAAACAGAGGCTATCGCGAAAACAGACTGCTGAAAGGAGTCAGCTTTGATATTTTGTGATTTAGATCACATCAATATACCCAAATAATGTTAATCTATTCTTAACTGATAGAGGTAGTTGATTTAAGGAAAGTAAGCTTTTCACATTGATTTAAAAGCTTTTTAAGCCAATTAGCGGATAAACAGAATAAAGTAATAAATTTGACCTATAATTATTTACTAAATTTTGTCATGTTGTTTTGGAAGCACTGCTCATTGGCTTAAAAAGTTTAACATTTATCAGGAGTAATTCTATGTCAGTAACTAATGTTACCGAACTCAATGACCTCGTTGCTCGTGTCAAAAAAGCTCAGCGTGAATTCGCTAACTTCTCACAGGAGCAAGTGGACCGTATTTTCCGCGCAGCCGCACTTGCCGCAGCAGATGCTCGTATCCCCCTAGCCAAGCTTGCTGTTGAAGAATCTGGCATGGGTATTGTGGAAGATAAAGTGATTAAAAACCACTTTGCTTCAGAATATATCTACAACGCCTATAAAGATGAAAAAACCTGCGGTGTGCTTTCTGAAGACCCAACATTTGGCACAATTACTATCGCAGAGCCTATTGGTATTATCTGCGGTATTGTTCCAACAACTAACCCAACTTCAACCGCTATTTTTAAATCACTAATTAGTCTAAAAACGCGTAATGCAATTATTTTTTCTCCGCACCCTCGTGCTAAAAATGCCACCAACAAAGCCGCTGAAATTGTCCTAAAAGCTGCGATTGAAGCGGGTGCGCCAAAAGACATTATTGGTTGGATTGATGCACCTTCAGTTGAATTATCAAATGCACTTATGCACCACGATGATATTAACTTAATTTTAGCAACTGGTGGCCCAGGCATGGTAAAAGCAGCCTACAGTTCAGGTAAACCTGCTATTGGTGTTGGTGCTGGTAACACCCCTGTTGTCATTGATGAAACAGCAGACATTAAACGCGCAGTTGCTTCTATTTTAATGTCAAAAACATTCGATAACGGCGTAATCTGTGCTTCAGAGCAATCAGTCGTTGTTGTAGATGAAATTTATAATCAAGTTCGCGAACGTTTTTCTAGCCATGGTGGTTATATTCTACAAGGTAAAGAGTTAAAAGCAGTTCAAGACGTTATTTTGAAAAATGGTAATCTTAATGCCGCTATTGTTGGTCAACCGGCACATAAAATTGCTGAAATGGCAGGTATTTCTGTACCTGAAACCACTAAGATCCTGATCGGTGAAGTCAAAGTCATTGATGACTCAGAGCCATTTGCTCATGAAAAACTGTCACCGTTGCTTGCTATGTACCGTGCTAAGAATTTTGAAGATGCTGTAGAAAAAGCAGAATTATTAGTTGAAATGGGTGGTATCGGCCATACCTCGTGCTTATATACCGATCAAGATAACCAAGCTACCCGCATTAACTACTTTGGCGTGAAAATGAAAACAGCGCGTATTTTAATTAATACCCCTGCCTCACAAGGTGGTATTGGTGACTTATATAACTTTAAATTAGCGCCTTCTCTCACATTGGGTTGTGGTTCTTGGGGGGGTAACTCTATCTCCGAAAACGTTGGACCAAAACACTTAATTAATACTAAGACTGTGGCGAAAAGAGCTGAAAATATGTTATGGCATAAACTTCCTAACTCAATCTATTTCCGCCGTGGTTGCCTTCCAATTGCTCTTGAAGAAATTGCCACTGACGGTGCAAAACGCGCATTTATTGTCACTGATGGTTATTTATTCAATAACGGCTATGTTGAAGAAGTGATCAACGTTCTAAAACAACACCATATCGAAACTGATGTGTTTTTTGAGGTTGAAGCAGATCCAACACTTACCGTCGTTCGCAAAGGTGCGGCTCAAATGAATGCCTTCAAACCTGATGTGATTATCGCCTTAGGGGGCGGTTCACCGATGGATGCGGCTAAAATTATGTGGGTGATGTATGAGCATCCTGAAACGCATTTTGAAGAACTTGCGCTGCGTTTTATGGATATTCGTAAACGTATCCATCGTTTCCCTAAAATGGGTGTGAAGGCTAAGTTAGTCGCTATCACCACAACATCGGGTACAGGTTCTGAAGTCACTCCATTTGCAGTTGTGACAGACGATAAAACAGGCCAAAAATATCCATTAGCTGATTATGCGTTAACGCCTAATATGGCGATTGTTGACGCTAACTTAGTGATGAACATGCCTAAATCATTAACTGCTTTTGGTGGTTTAGATGCGGTCACCCATGCCTTAGAAGCGTACGTTTCTGTTCTTGCTAACGAATACTCTGATGGCCAAGCATTACAAGCTCTGAATTTACTTAAAGAGTATTTACCTGCAAGCTATCATGAAGGTGCGACAAACCCAGTTGCAAGAGAACGTGTCCATAATGCGGCCACCATCGCAGGTATTGCATTTGCTAACGCATTCCTAGGTGTATGTCACTCAATGGCACATAAACTCGGCTCTGAGTTCCATATTCCACATGGTTTAGCAAACGCCCTATTAATTAGTAACGTTATTCGTTATAACGCTAACGATAACCCAACTAAGCAAACTGCCTTTAGTCAATATGACCGCCCACAAGCGCGTCGTCGCTACGCTGAAGTTGCCGACCATTTAGGTTTAACTAAAGCAGGAGATCGCACGGATGCTAAAATTGAAAAATTATTAGCATGGCTTGAAGAGATCAAAGCCGACTTAGGTATTCCTAAATCAATACGTGAAGCGGGTGTACCCGAAGCTGATTTCTTGGCTCATGTAGATAAGCTATCTGAGGATGCATTTGATGACCAGTGTACTGGTGCTAACCCACGTTACCCATTAATTTCAGAACTCAAACAACTGTTGTTAGATTCTTATTATGGTCGCGAGTTTAGCGAGCAAACTGCAGCCCCTATTGCGCCAAAAACCGAAAAGAAAAGCGCAAAAAAATAATTAAGTAATAAATAATATAAAAGGCACTGATTAGCTCAGTGCCTTTTTGTTTTTGGTAAAAAATTTTATTAATCACATATTAATAATGCTTAAATAATTTAACATTAATCATTTAACTCAATTAGTTAAAGTGGATTGGCGTTTTAGGTATCACACCTTGATTCATTAGTTTCGCTTGTTCTATTGCCTCAGCATGATGTTTACGACAAACTGAAATATACTTTTCATTACCGCCTATATCAACTTGTGCGCCTTCATACATCGGGATACCATCACTTCCTACCCTTAACACTTTATTTGCCTTACGACCGCAATAACACACCGTTTTTAATTCAACTAATTTATCAGCCCAAGCTAATAAATATTGGCTACCAACAAACAACTCACCTAAAAAGTCAGTTCTTAGTCCATAACATAAAACGGGTATATCGAAGTTATCGACAATATCACAGAGTTGCTCAACCTGCTGTTTCGTTAAAAATTGACACTCATCAATTAAAACACAGTGCACTTTTTGTGTACAAATCTCACTTTTAATGATCTCTGCCATATTTGTTGTAGGCGAAAATAAAAGAGCTTCCGCAGATAGACCAATTCGCGATGACACCTTACCTTTCGCAAAGCGATTATCGATTTCTGCCGTAAAAATCAACGTACTCATACCACGTTCATTATAGTTATAAGAAGATTGTAGCAAAGACGTCGATTTACCTGCATTCATTGCTGAATAGTAAAAATATAGCTGAGCCATCAGCCTAGTTCCTCTAAATTAATAAACGAAATAATTTTACCATAAAACATGTCATTAGATTAACAATCATCATCGGTTGACACTTAAAATGACGGATTCAATACACTTTACCCTACTCACCAATAAGAATTTATACTGATAACCTCACTGTTTTTGCTTCCATAACAGGTAAAATAAGCAATTATCTTTTACAAAATATAGTCTTATTACTTCAAACATATAGCTAATTAACTGTATCAAAAAAAGAAAATTTACGTTTAGAGCCCCTTATTTGATACGCTTCTGCTAATAACTCATCGCTGTTTAGCGCTCAACATACCGAATTAAAACCAGAAAAATTGCTGCTAATTGAATCTGTTTTTTTCATTAGTTTGGATATTGATAATACTGGTATATATATATCAGTTAAAAGTTAATATTTCTTTTGTAAAAAAATTGCTTTTGGTAAAGATAACTTTTAAACTAATAGTGTAAATTAGCTATTGCAGAAAATAAAATAGCATTCTATTATTAGTGTACACAGGCCAACAATTAAATTTGAGACCAGGAAAATGAGCGAATCTTTAAAAGCATTAAATAACATCCGTACTCTTCGTGCTCAAGCAAGAGAAATTGCTTTAGAATCACTAGAAGAAATGCTGGAAAAATTAACTGTCGTTGTTGATGAACGTCGTGAAGAAGAAAGCCAAGTTCGTGCAGAACAAGAAGAACGTACCCGTAAACTGGAAAAAGTTCGTGAAATGATTCTGGAACAAGGCGTTGATCTAAACGAACTTCTGCAAACGATGGATTCAGGTAAAGGTACTGGCACTCGTGCTAAACGTGCTGCACGTCCTGCTAAATATAAATATGTTGATGAAAATGGCGAAACTAAAACTTGGACTGGTCAGGGTCGTACCCCTGCAGTTATCAAAGTTGCCATTGAAGAACAAGGTAAATCTTTAGACGATTTCTTAATCTAAGAACCTTATTTTTATTCAAAAGGCACCCTATATAGGGTGCTTTTTTTTATCCACTATTTGAGAGCAGTTATTACTCTTTGAATAATTAATATTTCACTCATTAAAGAGGTTGATGACCAAACATTTCATACTCTTCTCTCTACATAAATATTACTTTAAGTACCGATTTGCCTATCATAATTTGTTTTAATTCTATTAAAAAAGTAAAGTTATGTAATTTCTCACTTGGATTTCAACTATCTGATTGAATAATCAATCCATGATTTAAGCATAGAAAAACAACCCATTTCATAGGCAAATATGTAAATAAGATCAAACTATAATTTACATTAATCACCTAACAGCATTTAAAAGTACTTAAACGCTAAGAAAACAAAAAAGCTAACTCTGAGAGTTAGCTTTTATTAGCCATCATAAGAAGAGATTGTTTTACTTTGAAACTGTAGATTGACTTAGTTCAGTCGATAAACTAGAGATCCATTCAGAAAAATCTTTCCCTAATGTATCGTGCTGTAAACCATATTCAACAAATGCTTTCATATAGCCTAATTTATTACCACAGTCATGGCTTTTTCCACGTAAGTGATAGGCTTCTACCGGCTCATTATTTTCCATCATAATAGCAATAGCATCTGTTAATTGAATTTCATCTCCAGCACCTGGAGCTGTTTTTGCTAATGTATCCCAAATTTTTTCAGATAATACATAACGGCCAACTATAGAAAGATTTGAAGGTGCCTCTTCTTTCTTTGGTTTCTCAACCATACGTAAGATTGTTTTACTCTCACCAGGTAATAACGTTGCACCATTACAATCCACAATACCATAATTTGAAACATCATCTTCTGGAACTGGTTCAACAAGTATTTGACTCGCCCCAGTCTCTTCAAAATGATCAAGCATTTCACTCAAATTAAATTTTGTTAAATCGGTACTATAACGATCTAAAATAACGTCAGGTAAAATGACTGCAAATGGCTCATTACCAACAAGAGGCTTTGCACACAAAATAGCATGCCCTAACCCTTTAGCAATCCCTTGGCGCGTTTGCATGATAGTGACATGATTTGGGCAAATAGATTGCACCTCATCCAATAATTGACGTTTAACACGAGCCTCTAAAATTGCTTCTAGCTCAAAACTGGTATCAAAGTGGTTTTCAATTGAATTTTTTGATGAATGCGTCACTAAAACAATTTCATTGATACCCGCTGCAATACACTCATTGACCACATACTGAATTAATGGTTTATCTACTAGCGGTAGCATTTCTTTCGGAATTGCTTTAGTTGCAGGAAGCATACGCGTTCCTAAACCTGCGACAGGAATAACTGCCTTGCGTACCTTTCTATTTGCCATTTTAGTCATAACTCCAGAATTCTCCTAGGCACCTAATCCATATATAGAGTAAACATTAATCAAGGTGCGTTTTTAGTGCGGGGAAGTATAGCAGGAATAGTTTATCGATAAATAGTACAACGCCTTAATTAAGGCTTAAATGTAATTTAATGGGGTAAATTTAAACAAAAATTAAGTTTCAGGATTAAACATTAACTTAATGTTTTGGTGCCCATTCCAAATACGACATTGCCAAAAAGCTCCCCGAACATCCAGATGGTTTGATGGTTGATGTTTCAACGTCCCAAGAGGCACACTGCGAGATAAGCTATATTGTGCATTTTCAGTTGAAACCTCAGCTTCCAAGCCGGCGCTCGCTAGAATAATTGCCTTATTACGTGTATTAAAGTAACCCAGTAAAATGGGAAATTGGCCACTAAAACCAGAATCTTCTAATAAATAATTTATCTGATTAATAATTTTATCAATATTAGGTAGTTTTTTGTCTGGAAAATTAACTGCATTTTTTAATAAGTCATTAAACACAACACGGATCAAAAAAGCAGCCATGATCCCTTCTTTGGGCGAGCGCTCTATATCAAGACAATAAAAACCAATCTGCGTCTCTGATATAGGGGCTAAATCAAGAAGTAAACCGAATCGATTAATCTCATTCAGTTGACGGTAGTTAATTCGATAACCATTGACAATCTGATTAACAGGAGGTTGCAACTGTTTCAATACTGGAGCGATATCCTGTTCTGCATCACCAACCAATGATGAGATATTTTTGTTTTGGATATGATTAACAATATTAACATTATGCTGTTCTGGGTAAATATTAGCGTAGATAGTCGCTTTTAATTCCTCTAAATTTTTGATCGGTTTCAGCAAGGCATCTTTAGCTCCTAACCTCAACATACGATCTAACTGTGTGAAATCCGTTGTTGCAGAAATAACAATGACTGGAATGTCAAAGTTTCTTGCAACTAATTCAGCCATAAAGGTTTCACCATTCATGACTGGCATATTAAGATCACACAAAATCACATCCGGTGTTAAATGCTCTGCTGTTAGCCGATCCAACGCATTTTCACCATTATCTGCGACAAAAACCTGCATTCCCTGTGCCTGTAAGTACCCTTCTAACATTGAGCGAAAAATTTTTTCATCTTCAACTATGAGTATCTTTTTATTTTTCATAAGTAACCTACTTGCTGTAATCGGTTATTTGCTACCAATACTATTATTCATATGACAAAATCATTGTACTTTCATTCTTAAAGTATAGTTATTTTTATACCTTATATTTATTTTTATAGAGAAAAAAATGGATCACTTCCAAAATGGCCACTGCTTTTGTGGTAATCAGGTACCTTTTAGCCAATGCTGTCAACCATATCTTGAAAATCAGGCTATCCCAGACACGCCTGAGCAATTAATGCGTTCCCGTTATACTGCTTATGTGACACATAATGCAGACTATCTAATTGCAACATGGCACCCCGACTGTCACGCAAACGAATGGCGAAATGATATCGAGCAAAGCTTCGCTCAAACAAAATGGTTACCACTACGTGTTATTAGTTCTTCTTATGCTAAAAATCCCGATGAGGGCTATGTGCAATTTTCGGCTTGCTTTATTGATGAAAAAGTCGATCATAAACGGCTTATCCATGAACGTTCCCGTTTTCTTCGCATAGAAAAACGTTGGTATTACATAGATGGCATTACGCCTAAAACAAGCCGTAATGATCTATGTCCATGTGGTTCCGGCAATAAATTTAAAAAATGCTGTAACAATAATTAGTGGTTATGTTTACCTGTGGTAACGGAAATGCACAATATATCGCTTACCTATACATTGGTATCATTCAAATCACTCTTTGAAGCACACTGCACTTTAAATAATGATAGGTGCAGCTAGTTGACAAAACAGTGAGGTGCTAGGAACAAACACCAGTACGTGACTAGTGCGACTTGAAGTATGATCAATATGTATAGACATTGTCAGTTAAGGATTAGACAACCCCATGCAACAAAAAAATGTACAAAAAAAAATTCTTCGCACTATTTGCCCTGATGCGAAAGGACTTATCGCAAAAATCACCAATATTTGTTACAAGCACCAACTAAATATCGTTCAAAATAATGAATTTGTTGATCATCGTACAGGTCGTTTCTTTATGAGAACCGAGCTTGAAGGGATATTTAACGATGAAACGCTACTTGCAGACCTTGATGATGCTTTACCAGTAGGCTCTAAACGTGAATTAAATTCATCAGGCCGTCGCCGTATAGTGATCATGGTAACCAAAGAAGCTCACTGTTTAGGTGACCTTCTGATGAAAAGCACCTACGATGGTCTAGATGTAGAAATTGCAGCCGTCATCGGTAACCATGACACACTCAAACATTTAGTCGAACAATTTGGAATTCCTTTTCATCATATTAGCCATGAAGGACTTACACGAGAACAACATGATGAAAAAATGACAGCACAGATCGACCAGTACCAACCTGATTATGTCGTTCTTGCTAAATACATGCGTGTGCTAACGCCTGCGTTTGTACAGCATTATCCAAACCAAATTATTAATATTCATCACTCATTTTTACCTGCATTCATTGGTGCCCGTCCATATCACCAAGCATATGAACGGGGCGTTAAAATTATTGGCGCAACAGCTCACTTTGTTAATGACAACCTTGATGAAGGCCCAATTATTACGCAAAACGTTATTAATGTTGACCATACCTTTACTGCTGATGACATGATGCGAGCAGGCCGAGACGTAGAAAAAAATGTACTCAGCCATGCGCTTTATTGGGTATTAGCTCAACGAGTTTTTGTTTACGGGAACCGTACCATTATCCTGTAATACAAATAGTTGCTGTTTAAGTATGCATTGAGCGCAAAAAAACAGCATTCGAACAAATTTTAAAAATTAATGCTTTACAGGGGCGCGTCATTTGATATGATGCCGCCCGCTGTCAACGAACACAGCAATCAAAATCTGGTGGGATACCCAAGCGGCCAAAGGGAGCAGACTGTAAATCTGCCGTCACAGACTTCGAAGGTTCGAATCCTTCTCCCACCACCATTCAAGACTTATCTCCCCCTAATGTGTCAATAATATCTGTAAAGCGATTCAATACACTTGAGTGTGATTTCGACTTATACACAAAACAACAACTGTCATCAATGATTGAATTCAATGGGATATAATTAAGCGACTTGTCATTGATATCGTTTTCTGGATAATAGTCAATTATTCCAATAAAATCACCAAGTTGTAGGAAATTTTGACAACTACCAATATTATCCATTTGCCTTATACTTGCTTTATTGCCTTCCAACTCCGTTTTAGCAAGCAATTCACTCATTAAGCTACTCTTATAAAATGCAGGGTCACATAACCATGTGCAATGCCTTAATAATTCCATAATATTATTCTGGTACTTATCATATAAATCACCGCGACAATAAATTCCTAAAGGAGAATTCTCTATTTTTCTTTGCAAGGAAAACCTTTCACTAATAACAGGCTGAGAACTCAATATTACCGTATTACCATCATAGTCGACTATTTCATCAACTTCCTCATAATTAAATCTCAATATATTAATTTGAACATTATTTTTATTAGCTGCCTGATAAAGATTAACCAAAAGATTTTCCTTACCCCAGTCATAATAAATATTAGCCTCATTGACGATATATCCTGTGAAATGTTTTTTAGTTATTTCCTTCTCCTGTAAGTAAAGATCACGCAAGTCATTATATAACTCTTGGCCATCTTTAGTTAAAGTCATGCCAAATTTTTCTCTTTTAAATAACCGCTTACCTAGGCTTGTTTCAAAGTCTTTAATCGACTTGGCAATGGGTGGTGTAGTGCGGTTCATCACCCGAGCAGCCTTACTTAATGAGCCATTTTCAACAACTGCCATAAATGCCTCTAATTTTCTTGAAAAGAACATATCTATGACCCCATTCTGTTTATTAAACATGCAGAATTCAACATTATTAACCATTAAAAACAATACGTTGAATAGCCCATCATTGACATATCAATGAAAATTTAATTTAATTTTTCATTGAATGAGTAACAATATTTCATAAAAGTATTTTTATATTTTCCAACATAGCAAAGCAATATATTATACTGTTTCATTTCATTATTTTTTATGGCTCGACTATTAAATCACATTAAATATAAATCACCAATTGGAAATCGATGAACATATTTTTCATTAATTGTATAACTAATAATCTTATTTAAATTCCAAAGTAAAGCATTAATATTATAATTAGAGGTGTAAATATTCAGTTATGATAATTCAATCGCTGGTTAAATAGTTATTAAATAGTTACAGTTTAGCTATCATCTGCTAGAATCATTGAGCTCAGAAAAAATCTAATAGGTGATAAAAACCATGAAATTTATCTCGTTCAATATTAATGGCCTACGAGCTCGCCCACACCAGTTGGCTGCTATCATTGATAAACATCAGCCAGAAGTCATTGGCCTTCAAGAAACCAAGGTCCATGATGATATGTTTCCTTACGATGAGGTTAGCAAACTTGGCTATCATGTCTTTTATCACGGTCAAAAAGCGCACTATGGGGTTGCGTTATTAACTAAGAATGAACCTGTTGCCGTTCGTAAAGGCTTTCCTACTGATGATGAGGATGCCCAGCGTCGAATTATTATGGCTGATATCGAAACCAGTAATGGTTTATTAACTGTGGTTAATGGCTACTTCCCTCAAGGTGAAAGCCGTGACCACCCTATAAAATTTCCAGCCAAACAAAAATTTTATCAAGACCTACAAAACTACATTACCTCAACCCAAACACCTGAGTCACAACTCTTGGTCATGGGTGATATGAACATTAGTCCAACTGATCTCGATATCGGTATTGGTGATGTTAATCGTAAACGTTGGCTAAAAACGGGTAAATGTTCATTTTTACCTGAAGAGCGTGAGTGGATGGATAGACTACTCAATTGGGGGTTAGTGGATACCTACCGCACCATGAATCCTGCTGTTGAGGATTGCTATTCATGGTTTGATTATCGTTCTAAAGGGTTTGATGATAACCGTGGCCTACGTATAGATTTGCTGTTAGCATCAACAGCGCTATCACAGCATTGCGTTGGGACAGGAATCGATTATGAAATCCGCGGAATGGAAAAGCCTTCGGATCACGCTCCTGTATGGGCAGAATTTAATTTAACGAAAGCATAACTTAAGTAGAAACATGATAGGAGGACATAGCCTCCTATCACTATGAGAAAGCTTGTTTGTCGCTATTCATCATTACTCGTTTGTTTTTTTTTCTTCGATTTAGCTGGCTTTTTCCCGTTTTTACTTTTAATCACTGGCGGTAGTTCTCGAAAAGCTCGCAGATTAGTAAACTGGCGTGCTTGATGGATCAACTGAGTTAATGTCGCACTTAAAGGGTTCATAAAATCATCATAACGCGTTTGTTTTTCGCTGATTTGCGTCAAAATAGATTCCCAATGTGCAGTCATATCCGGCAAGGTTGCCATATCTGGTAACACATGGATCAGCGCTCTACCAGCTGGTGATGAATGAATATAACGCCCTTTTTTAAATAGAAACTGTCGCTTGAATAACAAATCAATAATACCTGCTCTTGTCGCTTCAGTGCCTAATCCATCGGTTTCACGAAGTACTTTTTTTAAGGCTTTATCTTGCACAAATCGAGCAATACCGGTCATTGCTGATAACAACGTAGCGTCTGTAAAAGGCCTTGGAGGCTGAGTTTGCTTTTCAATCACCTCACCTTTTTCACAAAGCAATTCATCACCTTTTTCAACAACAGGCAACGGAGTTCCATCATTTTCTGCATCTCGTTCTTTACTGCCTAGCACTACTCTCCAACCTGCTTCAGCTAAAAAACGCGCTTTGGCAATAAATTTGCCCTTCTCAATTTCAAGTTCAATGGTACATTTACGATAAACGGCGTCAGCCATAAATTGAATAATATATTGACGTGCAACCAACTGATAAATATTGGTTTCATTCTCTGTAAGCTTAACTGATGCCGTTTTCGCAGTAGGAATAATCGCATGGTGCGCATCCACCTTTTTATCATCCCAACAACGGTTTTTCTTATCCAGTTCAGGTAAATCAAATTGAGTTAAATCAGGCTGATGAACAGAAATTGCGTTCAAAACAGAATGGCGCCCAGCAAAGTGCTCATCAGGTAAATAACGACTATCTGAACGTGGATAAGTGATCAGTTTATGGGTTTCATATAAGCGCTGACAAATATCTAATACTTCTTGCGCACTTAAACCATATTTTTTAGCGGCTTCGATCTGTAAAGCTGAGAGGGAAAACGGTAAAGGGGCAATTTCAGATTCGCGTTTGTCTTGATATTGAGTAACAAACGCAGGTTTACCTGTAATACGCGATACCACATGCTCAGCAAGAGGACGATGAAACAATCGGCCTTCTTCATCTTGGTAATCAATACAAGAATCACTTGGCTGCCAAATCGCCACAAAACGTTCATCTTGTGGGGTAATGATATGGGCACGCACCTCGAAATAATCTTTTGGGATAAAGTTTTCAATATCTTCATCACGACGAACTACCAAACCCAATACTGGTGTTTGCACTCGCCCGACAGAAAGAACGCCTTGGTAACCACCCCGTTGCCCTAACAAGGTATAAGCACGCGTCATGTTAATGCCGTATAACCAATCAGCTCTCGCTCGCGCTAATGCTGAAACACATAATGGGATAAATTCACGGTTTTCACGTAGCCGTTCAATCGCTCTTTCAACAGCCTGAGGGTTAAGATCATTAATTAAGCAACGCTTAACTTGTTTTCTCTTTTCACCTTCAAGGTTTAAAAAGTCTAAAACCTCATCAACAAGCAATTGCCCTTCTCTATCAGGGTCTCCAGCGTGCACAACCTCCGTCGCATTCTTAAGAAGAGTATCAATTGTTTTAAGCTGTTTAGTTACTGCGGAACGCGGCTTTAGCTGCCATTTTTCAGGAATAATAGGGAGATCCTGCAAATTCCAGCGCGCATATCGAGGTTCATAAGCATCGGGCTCCGCTTGCTCTAGCAAGTGACCAATACACCATGTGACCATTTGGTCATCACCACATTGGATAAAACCATCCCCCCTCTTATGAGGCTTAGGCAGTACATCCGCAATTGCCCGCGCAAGGCTAGGCTTTTCCGCAATAAACAAACGCATGACTTAATCTATCACTTCAATTAAAGGTACATTGTCCCGATGGGGTAATAATTTTCCGATAGACTGTAGCAAAACACCTTGCTGGTGTGCAATGTCTTTAATTTTAGCAACTTCAGTAGGTTCTACGGCAATTAATAGTCCACCCGATGTCTGTGGGTCGCATAATAGATTACGCTGAGCATCGCTCATTGGCCCAATCAGATGCCCATAGCTGTCAAAATTGCGCTGAGTTCCTCCAGGAACACAACCCGCTTCGATATAATGTTCGACATTCGCTAGTTTAGGAACTTGATTAAAATAAATTTCGGCTCGTACTTGAGAACCTTCACAAATTTCACTCAAATGACCAAGCAAACCAAAACCTGTGACATCGGTCATTGCTGTCACACCCGTTAATGGTGCAATTACCGCACCTAATTTATTTAGCTGGCACATGGTTTCAGTGGCTAAGTTTTGATGCTCGTTCGCCAATACCCCCTTTTTCTCTGCCGTAGTGAGCACACCAATCCCCAAAGGTTTAGTTAAAAACAGTTCACAACCTGCGGTCGCCGCACTGTTTTTCTTAACATATTCAGTATTAACGACCCCCGTCACGGCTAAACCAAAAATAGGTTCAGGTGCATCAATGGAGTGCCCTCCAGCCAATGAAATTCCTGCATCAGCACAAGCAGCACGACCACCCTCAATCACTTCTCTAGCCACTTCAGGGGGTAATTTGGCAATTGGCCAACCTAAAATAGCAATGGCCATAATCGGTTTGCCACCCATCGCAAAAATATCACTGATCGCATTAGTCGCAGCAATACGACCAAATTCATATGGTGAATCAACGATTGGCATAAAGAAATCCGTCGTACTTATAATGCCAATGCCATTACCCAAATCATAAACAGCAGCATCATCTTTCGTTTCATTACCAACTAACAAGTGAGGATCATGAAATTTCGCTTGTTCTGAATGCAGAATTTGCTCCAGCACTTTCGGCGCAATTTTGCAGCCACACCCAGCACCATGGCTGTATTGTGTTAATCTAATTTTTTCCATGACAATCGGCCTTTTAAAAGTGAGAAACAAAATTTTGCATGTCAGGAATTTGCACTTTCGTTGGTGCTTTTAGTTCTGGAGTACCTAAATAAAGAAAACCCACAATATGATCGGTAGGTTCACATCCTAAACCATCACGAACAATCGCATCTTCTGTCCATGAACCTGAACGCCAAATGCCACCAAATCCTTGTGCAACTGCTGCCATTTGCATTGCTTGTACCGTGCAGCCTGCCGCAACAATTTGCTCCCATTCAGGAACTTTAGGGTGGTTTTGCGTTTTTGCAATAACCGTAATAATGAGAGGTGCTCTAAAAGGGGCATTACGTGCTTTTTCTTCCACTTCAGCCCCCAAATTACCTTCTTTAGCGGCTTTTTCAAGTAATTGACTAAAGCGATTTAACCCTTCACCTTGCATAACAACAAAATGCCATGGACGTAATGCACCGTGATCAGGTGCACGCATACCCGCAGCTAAAATATTCTGCAATTCATCACCCTGTGGCGCAGGGGTTGTTAGCCGTGAAGCTGAACGGCGGTTCAATAAAAGGGTTAAAGCATCCATATTCATCTCCGATTCAGAGTAAACTGATATAATAGTCATTCAAACAAGCAATCATAATCACGCTAATTTAACGTTCGTGTGCTAATAAAGCTTGCTACAGAACCCGCGTTGTCATTTAGCTATCTGTGACGACATAGGTTTTACTTGATTAATTAATTGAATTATATCATCTACATGTTTTGAAAAATATCATTACGACATTGTACAACGCTCTAAGTCGCTTTGTTATGTATAAAAATATCATTCAATTGCAGACAACTGTTTTTATTTCATTAAGATATTAGTGCAAATTTGTGTGTTGGAGAGAATATGCGTCAAATATGGGAGATCATCGCCACTGTTTTTAAATTTAGCTGGCGAATACTAAATTTTATTCGGGAACTGGTATTCAATGCCATTTTCTTAGTCCTGTGCTTTTTAGTCATTGGTTCGATAGCATTATATCAATCCGAATCCAAGCCAGACCCAAATTACTTTGGTGCACTTTATGTTGATTTACAAGGTATCGTCGTTGATCAAGTTTCAACGCCAGATCCTTTTGGTCGTATGAGCCGAGAACTCTTAGGCACGCCAAACAGTCGTATGCAAGAAAATTCATTGTTTGATATTGTGGATACCATTCGTAACGCAGCGACAGATGATCGCATCACAGGTATGGTACTTCGCTTAGATAACCTTGTGGGTGCAGATCAGCCATCTCTTAATTTTATCGGTAAGGCGATTGCTGACTTTAAGAATTCAGGCAAACCTATTTATGCCGTTGGCGATAGCTATACCCAAGCTCAATACTACTTAGCAAGCTATGCTGACCATATTTTTATGGCACCACAAGGCGTGGTCGGTATCCAAGGTTTTTCTACTAATACGCTTTATTACAAATCACTGTTAGAAAAACTGAAAGTCAGTAGCCATATTTTCCGTGTTGGTACATACAAATCAGCGGTAGAGCCATTGATGCGTGACAATATGTCCCCTGAGGCTCGTGAAGCAACCAAACAATGGTTGGGCGCCCTATGGGATAATTACCTGAGCACACTTGCGCAAAACCGTAAAACTAATGTTCAAGGGGTTTTTCCTGGCTCTGATATTTTAGTCAATAAACTTCGCGCAGCAAATGGAGATAGCGCTCAATACGCCTTAAACCAAAAGTTGGTTGATAAAATCTATACGCGTGAACAATCTGAAAATGTACTGAAAAAGCAATTTGGCTGGAATAAAGATGAGAAACATTTCAACTATATCAGTATTTATGATTATTCAGATAAGCTAACAGATATAGGCACAGAAACACCAGCCGGTAATATTGCTGTTATCGTGGTTCAAGGTGCTATCATGGACGGTCCTCAAGCCCCTGGTATCGCAAGCGGTGACCTTATCAGTGCTCAAATTCGTGAAGCTCGCCTTGATCAAAATATCAAAGCCATTATTTTACGTGTCAATAGCCCAGGTGGTAGCGTAACTGCCTCCGAATTAATTCGCAGTGAACTGGCATCAGCTAAAGCAGCTGGTAAACCTATTGTTGTTTCTATGGGTGGCATGGCAGCATCTGGCGGTTATTGGGTTTCAACCCCAGCTAACTATATTATTGCCAGCCCAAGCACAATAACCGGTTCAATTGGTATTTTTGGTGTTATCAACACATTTGAAAATGCCTTGGACTCTATCGGTGTTTACACTGATGGTGTTTCCACCACTTCTCTTGCTGATATTTCTGTGACTAAAGGGATTAGTCCTGAGTTTTCCGATATGATGCAAGTGACCATTGAGAATGGTTACAAAAACTTTATCGGATTAGTCGCTCAATCACGACATAAAACCCCCGAAGAGATCGATAAAATCGCTCAAGGTCGTGTTTGGATCGGTAGTGATGCGAAAAAAATTGGTTTAGTCGATCAACTTGGTGACTTTGATGATGCGGTTAATAAAGCAGCTGAATTAGCTAACCTCGATTCCGTTGAGCTAGATTGGATGCAACCTGAGTTGTCCTTTATGGATCAACTTATTTTAGAGATTAGCAATAATACTCAAGCTATCATGCCTGATGTGTTGCAAGTCTTTCTCCCCCCTTCAGTTGCAACCGATATCCGCCAGCAAGCTCAGTTTTTCTTAAAAATGAATGATCCACAAAATCGTTATGCATTTTGTCTAAACTGCGCTGAAATTAACTAATCTTTCAGCCCCCCTTTAGTATGCTAAAGGGGGAAACGTATTATCATCAACCAATGCCATTTAAACAGTAGATAAGCGTAATTAAATGGTTCAGAATTGTTATAACATCAAATAAAGTCAGCATTAAGCTAGGTAATTAAATGCAGAAGAAATCGATTTACGTTGTGTATACTGGGGGAACAATCGGTATGCGCCACTCCCCGCAAGGTTACATTCCTGTATCAGGGCACCTGCAAGCGCAGTTAGCTAAAATGCCTGAGTTCCACCGACCAGAAATGCCTGAGTTTACGATTAAAGAACATCAACCTTTAATCGACTCTTCTGATATTACTCCTGAGGATTGGCAAAATATCGCTGATGACATCAGTGTTAATTATCATAATTATGATGGTTTTGTGATCTTACATGGCACAGACACCATGGCTTATACGGCATCTGCATTATCCTTTATGTTAGAGAATTTACGTAAACCAGTCATTGTGACAGGGTCACAAATCCCTTTAGAGGCGTTACGTTCTGATGGGCAAACTAACTTATTGAATGCATTATATTTAGCCGCCAATTATCCAATTAACGAAGTTGGCTTGTTTTTTAACAATAAATTGTACCGTGGCAACCGTACCATCAAAGCCCACGCCGATGGCTTTGATGCATTCACTTCACCTAACTGCCCCCCTTTAATGGAAGCAGGCATTCATATCCGTACTTTTAATACATGCCCAGCCCCTATTGGCATTGGTTCTTTGATCACCCATCGCATCACTCCACAACCTATAGGTGTCGTAATGCTTTATCCAGGGTTATCTATAGAGATTGTACGTAATATCCTTCAGCAGCCTGTTAAAGCACTAATTTTACGCTCATATGGTGTCGGAAATGCTCCTCAGCAACCTGAATTACTGAAAATCCTCCATGATGCTACAAACCGAGGTATTATTGTGGTAAACCTGACTCAGTGCATCTCAGGTCGCGTGAATATGGAAGGTTATGCAACAGGTCATGCGCTTGCTGAAGCGGGTGTCATTAGTGGGTTCGATATGACATTTGAAGCAGCACTGAGCAAGTTACATTATTTACTTAGCCAAAATTATACACCGGCACATGTTCGGGAATTAATGCAAAATAATCTAAGAGGCGAACTCAGCTATGCCGATGAATAAGCAAAGTGAGGATTTAGTTAAATCCGCTTTACTTTTAGTAGACCTACAAAATGATTTTTGTACTAATGGTGCTCTTGCCGTTGCAGACAGTGACATTGTGATACAAACAGCAAATAAAGCCATAGCGCTTTGCCAACAACAGAATATCCCAATTATTGCTAGCCAAGACTGGCACCCGGCTAATCACCTCAGCTTTGCCAGCAACTCAGGCACTCAAGTGGGTGACATTGGTAAATTAAATGGCATTGCACAAGTTTGGTGGCCAGATCACTGTGTTCAAGGAGAACACGGCGCCGAATTTCACCCTGAATTGAATCGAGAAGCGATTATTGAGGTATTTACCAAAGGTGAGAACCCTCAAGTGGATAGCTATAGCGCTTTTTTTGATAATGATAAAATTAGCCAAACTCGGTTACATGCTTGGTTGCAACAGCATCAGATCACCCAGTTATTTATTATGGGGATCGCCACAGATTATTGCGTCAAATTTACCGTACTGGATGCCTTAAAATTAGGCTACAACGTCGATGTACTGATCGATGGTTGCCGTGGTGTAAATTTATCTGCTATGGACAGTGAACTTGCCTTAGCTGAAATGTCGCAAAAAGGTGCCACTTTGCTGACGACTGATTCCTTACAATAAATCATACAGTCCTCTTCAATACCAAGATGAGGAGGACGTTTTATTTTATCTATACTCATCATACTTTAAGTTGCAGGGTTTTCCGTTAAAGTATAGTGGCTACGCTCAATTCCAACTTGAATTATTTTTGAGTACAAATAAAAACAATACTTAGCTAATAATTTCCTATAGTTATTAAATTTAAACTTCCCATTTGCACCTAATATATGATAACAGTGACTATCCATTAGCAAGCAATATTAACAGGCTATCATATCAATGCCAATTACATCACAATACATTTCTAATGTTCTATACTCAATCTAAAAATAGATAGATAATTATATCAAGCTAATTCAATTCATAAATGCTATTCCCTTAAAGGAAACTCTACTTGATAGATAATAAAAACAAGTATAGTTTCATTGAGTAATCAAATTTAATAAATGATATATTGAATTTATCAATCATAATATGAGCGGTAATTTAGATAAAATAGGAATCAATGATGTATCAACAGATTGGTAGTATTAATGAACTATTACTAAAAGTAGAGGAAGATAAATATATCTTACCTGCAATTCAACGTGAATTTGTTTGGAAACCAGAGCAAATTTGCCAATTGTTTGACTCTATCATGCAGGGATATCCTTTTGGAACATTTCTATTTTGGAGTATCGAAAAACAGAACGTAAACCAATATAAATTTTATAAATTCATGTTGGACTATGATGAGAAAAACAATCAATATTGCGAGCTTTATCATAATATTCCAAATGAAAATCATATTGCTGTATTAGATGGGCAGCAACGAATCACATCATTAAATGTCGGGTTAAGAGGCTCCTATACAAATAAATATGGTAAAAAAACACACCTTTATATTAATGTATTTGGCCAACCTGATCCTGATAATAATACAACGTATGATTTTAAATTTTTAAGCACAGAGGATGCTCAAAAAAAAGATGCAAACAACTATTGGGTAAAAGTATCTGAGATGCTAAATGGAGTATCAAAAAATAAATCAACTCGGTATTTAATGCTAGTAAGCCGTGAACTTGCTATTTTTTTAGAGCGTAATTTCCCGCAATATTCTAAGGAGGAACAAGATACTATCTTAGGAGAAGCGGAATCCTTATTAAGTGATCTAAATGTACATATAAATAACGAAAATTCATTATCTGCTTATACAGAGCAGGAACAAGATATTGAAAAAGTTCTGAGTATTTTTATTCGTATGAATAGTGGCGGTACAGCACTATCATATTCTGACTTGCTGTTATCTTTCACTGTCACCCAATGGACTAAACTAAATGCTCGCGAAGAAATCAATGAGCTACTAGAAGGAATTAAAGAAGATTCTGGTTTTAAATTTGAAAAGGATTTAATTTTACGCGCAGGCCTTATGCTTGGAGAAGTCGGCAATTTAAGTTTTAAATTATCTAACTTCAGTAAAGAAAACATTGTATTTATGGAGGAGCATTGGGAAGATGTAAAAGAATCTTTCCATATCACAACCCAAATGTTAAAGGAATTTGGAATAGATAACCAAACCTTAATTCATGATGTCGCTATTTTACCTATTGTCTATTATGTCTTTATCAATATTTTAAAAAACCCTGATAATGTGAAATATAAAATACCATCTAATGAAAAAATAAAAATAAAAAACTGGATCCTCATGAGTTTTCTTAAGAGAGGAGTATGGACTAGTAATTTAGAAAGTTTACTTGTTCATATTCGAAAAACCATCAGTGAAAATTTATTAGAATTCCCTATTGACGATATAATGAAAGCGATGTCAGAAAAGGAGAAGTCATTATTATTCAATGAAGATGATATTAGAAATTTATGCAATTTGCGATATGGTAAAGATAATGAAATTAAATCATTATTACTTTTAGTTTTCCCTGACTCCAGGCTATTGGAAACTCATATAGACCACATTTATCCAAAGAGTATATTTACACCAGCAAAAATGAAAAAACTACAAATAGCTAACGATGGTACTAACAAACTTCAAGTACTATCTAATACTATTGCAAACTTGCAATTAATACCTGGTTCCGTAAATATAGATAAAAAAGCCACACAACCAGCTGCATGGCTAGATAATTATTTCGAGAGTGAAAGTTCAAAAGAAATGTATATGGCGAGCCAATTAATTGACAGCCTATCTACTGATCTTAATCAGTTTGAAGCTTTTTGTTTAAATAGAAAAGAGAAAATCGAGAGCAAATTAAGAAAAATTCTTAATGTTAAAGAACTAAATACATCTTATAAAAATGACCCTATTTTAGGCAGATTAAAACTCAATCAAGCAAAATTAAGCCCAACACAAATAAAATTTATGGAGAAAATAGGTGTTTGGCTTAATATCGATGAAAGAAATATAAATTTAAATTTTATTTTAAATGAATTACCTAACCTCAATTTTACAACTAAAGTTGATAGAGAACCTGCAAATACCGTTAAAAACGGTATCATTATAAACTTATATCAACTTCTTGAAACTTTTGATAAAACTAAAGATATGAAGCAACAGTCATATGAAAGTGGATATTTCAAAGTAGATGAGCAAGACTCTTTATCAACTTTCGATTTAGATCGCTACATATCTGAAGACTTAGAAAGTTTTATTCAATATGGTGATCTTAGAGAAACAGATATATTAAAAAAACGTTTTGGTTTAGAAAAAACGAAACCCATGACTCTCGAAGAAATAGGTGAAATTATCAATGTAACTCGTGAAAGAGTGCGTCAAGTGGAAAAGAAAGCATTAGTTAATTTACGTAAAAGTATGCGAGTTTCAATTTCAACCATTTGGGAAAATCTAAACCAAAATGCCACAAATGAGATGGAAATGCTTTATCCTTTATTAGCTAGCAAATTTTTAGATATAAAAAATTTCTTAGCATTTTTAGATCTTTTATGTGATTTTCAGAAAAATGACTTATCAAAGATCATCTTCCCTGAAATAAATATAAAAGATTTCATTGAGGAGTGGTCATTATGGAATAAATTGCCAATACCAAAAAGTGAAGCTATTGCTTTAATTCAAGATAATATTGGATGCACCTCACAAGTTGCTCATAATGCAATTCTTCATAATGTAAATGAAGGTATTCTCAGGATAATTACTGACAATGGTGAGGAATGTATTATCCCTAATCTCCTGCCTAAAATGCCTGCAGTCGTACAAGCAGCCTTACATTTTAATGACAGCCAAAATTTCAGAGAAATTCACTTAAAAGCTAATGAATTAAGAATTTGTTCTAGTATCTTTCCTAATGAAAGACAAGACCATGCAATTAATGAGGCTGTAGAAAATAATCTTTTATTTCAAAGTGATCGTGGTTCCTACACACATATTAATTACTTCCCAATTCCAGAAGCTTCTTATTCTGATATTTTAACCGAAGTTAAAAATATATTAGAAAGAAAAAATAATACTGCAAACCTACGTATGGAAATCTATCAAGTAAGTCCTTTACTACAAAGCTATGAATATTTCACCATTCGTCATCTCATTCGTAATTTTGGGGTAGATTATGGAATTTATTTTAATGGTAAATCAGGTGCAGATACAATTAGCTTACAAGAAGGTGTAGAGCCCCAAGGACAGCTACAAACTATTCTAAATTTAATGCAGAGCTCAGGTAAACCCGTAACACGAAGCTCACTAGCGAAACAAATTAGAAGTGGTTCAGAAAATCATGCATCATTATATCTAAATGAATTAATGGAAATAGGTAAAGTTGTTCGCATTTCAGCTCATGACTATGCTCTGGCAGATAATGCATTTAAAGACATCGATGTTAAAAATGTACTCTCAGATATCGTGAATATCTTACAGCATTATAATAAACCCGTTGAAGTAGGTATTCTGGCAGAAAAAATAAATCTTAGATATCACCTATCCTATCCTAAAGTTTGGTATCTACATCTTATAAAAAATCAGTCTACATTAATGGGGTTTAATATCTATACATATCATAATTTAATATCTTTGCATGACATAGATGAGCTATCTGTTCATAAATTAATCCGTAGTTTAGATATAGAGCTCAATCAGTTTGACAAAATTTATTCGCATATTAGTAAGCATATTGTAGTAGGTAAAACTGAGGTTCGTAACGCTATAAATAATATAAGAAATAATTCCATTATAAATAATATCAGCTAAGCTTTATTTAAATACAGGTGGTCGCTTAAGCGACCATCAAATCAATAAATCGTAATAGTATGTTTAAAAATTGAGGAGAATTTATTGTTGCTAATGCACAATTTAAATTACAGTCTCGAATAAGTAGCTACCACGGCTCCCCAATAAACATAAAAACCACCCACTTCATAACGCAACAACGTGGGTGGCCCTTGAAATAAGTTTTATACCTGATGAGTGATCCGTGAACGATCTTTCGCTTTAAACATCATAAAACCAACAAACACACTGATGCAGGCTAAAAATAGAATACTGGTATCCGTTACTCCGAGTCCAATACCTCCATTGCTTGGTGATTGAGAAAGTAAATCCCCCAATGAAGCCCCTAGAGGACGGGTCAAAATATAAGCTAACCAAAAGCACAGAACTGCATTTACTTTAAATCCATAATGCATCAGTGCCACAACCGCAATGATTGCCCCAAATACCACAGCAGAAAGTCCATACCCTAGCTGTAAACCTTCAGAGAACCAATCACCTGCCGCAGTACCAAGAGCAAATGTGGTTAAAATTGCCAGCCAATAAAATGCTTCTCTTTTCGGTGTATCTATTTGATCAATTGAAAGTGTTTTCTCTTGTGAATACCACCATGCAAAGACACACACTAACGCCACAGTAAAAATGCTGGTTGATAAGGCTAATGAAACATTAAAGTGATCGGTCAGATTATCAGTAATTAAAGTACCAAACACACTCACCAACAAAACAGTCAACCAATACCACAGTGGCTTATAGCTTTTTTGGGTCATTTGAAAAAACAAGACACACGCCAACAATAACCCAGTAATAATCGAAGTACCTGTTAAACCTAGATTTAAATTTACATTCAGATAGTCTGCTGCGGTTTCTCCGACAGTGGTAGACATCATTTTTACCAGCCAGAAAACTAACGTGACTTCTGGCACTTTATTTAGCCATTTTACCTCGTTAGAATGCAATAAATTCCCCATGACGGTCTCCTTATCCACCGATTATTAGGCGGCTAATATGATTAAATTAGGAGTATTGTTGAATTCAATTTGATTGAAGCAGGTCAATTATGGCCTGCTTCTGATATGGATTATTGGGTATAAGATTCAAATTATCTGTTATTCAGTGATAATTTTACCGCTAGTCGCATCAACCTTAGTTGTTTCTAATTTCGAACCAACCAATGTTTCTACTTTATAGTAACTTTGGCCATTTTTGGTTTTCAAATCCGCTTCTTTCACTTTACCTTTAGACTGTATTTCTACAGTTGCAATAGCCTGCTCTAATGTGATTGCTGTTTTCGGTTTTACTTCGTCTTTTTTCTCTTTGTCACTCTCTTTTTCAACTTTGCTAGTCAAAATTTGTCCCGTCTTAGCGTCGACGTTCACTTTGTTTTTTTGGTTATCAGCGATAACCTCTACAGAATAGTAAAGCTGACCATTTTTATCTTTAAAATCGATTTCACTCGCATAGCTATTAGCGAATTTTGCCGTAGCCGTTTTAATTGCATCGGTTGCTGTTACACTACTTTGCTGAAAAGCTGTCATTTCCGTAGCTTGGTGATTACTTGCATATGCTCCTAAACTTGCAGTCATGATAGAAGCAGTTAATAAACCAATTACTGTTTTTTTGAGCATAGTCATGATGTCATTCCTCATTGTTCATCGTAGGTGGGGAGCAACTGCGTTCAGTTTCCCCCCGATGACTGACATCTTATAGTGCAATTATTAGCGCAGAATTAGCGTAAAAGAATTTTTTAAATACTATTTTTCTGGCTCAAAACTATCGTTACCAGCAACCCTGAATTGAAATGAACACTGTCTGATAAGGTAATTTTTCCATCATAGTATTCAGCAATAGTATTAGCGATTGACATCCCTAATCCTGAGCCGAGTGAACTATGTTGATTGACTCGATAAAAAGGATCGAAAACACGTTCTTTTTGTTCATCAGATATACCGATACCATTGTCTTCAATAATAATTATTATCTGCCCATCACACTGAGAAGCTGACAAGTCAATTTGCCCACCTGTAGGTGTATAACGGATCGCATTATCCGTCAGTGTTTTAATAAGTGTGTATATTTCAAATTCACTTGCCACCATGGTGACTTCCTCTATTGAAGTAGCCCCTAGATCTTGCTCTTTACTTTCAGCAAGTGGCCACAAATCAGTGATCACCTGCGAAAAGATCCGGCTAATAGCCACAGGTTGCAATGTCAGCGTTTTATCACGATTTTGAATACGCGCTAATGATAATAACTGATCAAGTAAATTACGATTCCGCTGTATACCTTCTCTTAGCTCAATAAACTGAGGTAATCCTTTATCACTACCTAATTGTTGCCCCAAACGTTCTGCTTGAATTGACAATGCGGTCATTGGGCTACGCAATTCGTGAGCCGCATCCGCAATGAATCGTTTTTGTTGCTGCACCATGGTTTCAATACGGCTCAATAAACGATTTATTTCAACTAAAAAGCCTTTAAACTCCAGAGGAACATCATTCGTAGCAAGTGGTGTTAAATCTTGGGCTTGACGTATTTCAACTTGGCCTGATAACAACTTTATCGGTCGCAATGCACTTTGGATTAACAAAAACATCAAAATTGCAGTCAGTGGTATTAAAATTAATAATGGCATCGCGCTATCCCATGCTGAATGCTTCGCCATTAGATCTCGATATTCATTTTCCTGGCTAACAATGATTCGCCCTTGTGGCATGTTTTTGATAAATACCCGATAGCTATCACCATTGTATTCAATCGTTGATAGACCACTAGGTAAGTTATTAGTAAGCGGTAAATCAATCACATCAGGGTAATTAGAGTTTTGTACAAAAATACGCGCTTCATTATCACTATCAGGTAAATTATGAGGTACAGTAACCGGCGATTGATAAGCAGCTATCTGCTGTAACAAGTCATCTTGTAGTTTTTCGGTTTCTTTATAGGTGTAGCGAAAAGCTAAAAATGCGGCAATCACGGTAATAAGCACCGACATGATAGCAAATGAAAATATTAACTTGCCCTGAATTGAGTTTTGAAAAGGAATACGCATTTTAATTATCGCCCTGTTTGTTGGGGATCAGCCAGCCTACTCCACGCACATTTTTGATATGTTCTTTACCGACTTTTTTGCGCAATCCATGGATGAGAAAATCTATCGCATTACTTTCTACCTCTTCTCCCCAAGCATAGATTTTATCTTCCAGATCACTGCGTGAATGAATAATACCCGGTCTCGTTATCAACGCTTGTAATACTGCAAACTCACGTTGGCTTAACACAATTGGCTCAGCTTTCCCAATAACCTCAACCTGATAGGTTTCAGGATCTAACGTGAGAACACCATTACTAGGTTTCAAGCTTGCCTGTGCATGGTGACGTCTTAAAACAGCTCTGACCCTTGCTAGCAACTCAGACATATCAAATGGCTTGACCATATAGTCGTCCGCCCCACCATCGAGACCTGATAAACGGCTCTGTAAGTCATCTCTCGCCGTGATAATAATCACTGGCGTATTGTTATGCTGTTCGCGTAGCCGTTTTAATATCGACAGCCCATCTTGCTTAGGTAAACCTAAATCAAGTAATACGACATCATAAGGTTGCCCACTCAGCGCAGCTTCAACTGTAGCACCACTATCAACCCAATCAACGGCATAGCAGGCATCCTTTAAATAACCCTCAATGGCTGCCGCAATCATGCGGTCATCTTCCACCAATAAAATTCGCATAATCACTCCATGACACTACATCAAAATAGACCGAATAGCACATAGAGTAATCAATAATCAGCAAAGAGCGTAGCTATTTCATTTAAGGAAGAGTGTATTCAGGAATTAGCCGACTTTAAAACCCGGTTTCCCTTGCTGCGCTATCCATTCTTTCACCTCTTGAACAATCCCTTCAGGGGTATCCGGTCTGTTTTTATTTGGGTAATAAATTAAGTCCGAACCAGATGGATGTTCACTAAGTCTTTCAAACTCAAAAATATTTTCAACATTTTCCTCTTCTGTTGTGTTTTCCACATTAAATAGCTTCTTAACAAAGATAAGAAATTCAGCCTCAGTATAATCAGAAATATTATTTTTCTCGTTCATTCTACTTACCTTTATGGATATTAATATGCCGTTTCGGTGTTACTATTCTCATATTGTCAATATCGTAAACTCCACCGCCTTCACTAATAGGAGTCTCATGATGAATTTCATACTTAACTCTCTTTCCTGAATGTCCACTTTCAGGAGTTCCAGGCGCTTTTCCTCGGTTTATATTTCTTTTATTTCTATTATTAAACTGTTTTTTTAGCTTTAGAGGTAATAAAAGAAATAAATTAGAGTTGATCATTAGGCGGCAAAAATGATTTTTACGCCTTCTGGCATAGAAAATCACTGAAAGAGATTATTTGGAAATAGAATGAAACAGAAAAAAGCCCAAAATCTTGTCATTTAAGCTTTTGTATTATAGGAAAAAAGAGGCATCGCGAGTAATCAGTATAACTTACCTCTTATCGAGAGAAAGAGGCAAGTTATTGGAATTAATCTTGATTTTGCGGTTTCAATGTTGCCAACATCTCACCTTGAAACATAGACTTGAGCTCCTGCTTACTTTTCATGGTGATTTGCCCATCCGTACCAATTGTCATATGTTCTGGTGAATGGTTATTTCTCGATTGCCATAACATCACCATTTGGAGGCTGTGCTCTTTTTGCTCAGGTGATAATGCTACGCCATCAGGCCACTTGCCGAGTTCCACAGCGGTAACCAAACGCTGATAAATTTCGGGGGTCATCACAGAGAGCAATTGTTCTAATTGCTCAGGTTCTAACTCAACGCTCACGTTGTTACTCCTTCAATTGATGCAGCTAGCAAAAACTGGCCAAGCTGAATCGATATTGCTCTTATTATTTTAAAATGTCAGCTAACTTCAGCACCCTATCCGCGGGTCTTTTCGCCAGTTTGCTCATCGATAAAGCTTAATGATGCTGAATTAATGCAGTAACGCTGTCCTGTCGGCTGCGGACCATCTGGAAAAACATGTCCTAAATGAGCATTACAATTTTGGCAACGTACTTCTATTCGATGCATACCATGAGAAAAGTCTTCGATATATTTAATGGCATCTTCACTAACAGGTTGATAAAAGCTAGGCCAGCCACATCCTGCATCAAATTTTGTTTCTGACTGAAATAAGGGTGCACCACAACATAAGCATTCATATACACCATCTTTACGGTTATGCAATAAAGTTCCCGTAAAAGGCCGTTCAGTGCCAGCTTGTTGAGTGACATATTGCTGAATATCATTTAGCTCCGATAGATCAATCGGTTGCTTGTCTTTATCTGTCATAGAAAATCCAAATACTGAAAGATTGAAGGTACTAAGCTAATAATACACCAATTTAACGCAACAAAAAATTAACAACGAAATCAGTAAATCTATTCTAAACTAATTAACATGGTGCTTTGTATTTTGATTTGTGACCGATTTCACATATATCACTGATGGCAGGTTTCATTATGCCGCACAATCCCGATAATACGTGCGGATGTATTTGCCTCTAAAGTGGCTGACAAGTAAGCAATTAGTGCGACTAGTTTTGATTTTTTTCAATAATTGACACGATTCCGCTTGACGGCTGGCAAGGTTTTGGTAACTTTAACTACAACTTAATTCACGAATAAATAGCTGGTGGAAATACTATGACTATCAAAGTAGGTATTAATGGTTTTGGTCGTATTGGCCGTATCGTTTTCCGTGCTGCACAAGAGCGTTCTGATATTGAAATCGTTGCGATCAACGATCTACTCGATGCAGACTATATGGCTTACATGCTGAAATATGACTCTACTCACGGTCGTTTCAACGGTACTGTTGAAGTTAAAGATGGTCACCTAGTTGTAAATGGCAAAAAAATTCGCGTTACTGCAGAGAAAGATCCTGCAAACCTGAAGTGGAACGAAGTTGGTGTTGACGTTGTTGCTGAAGCAACGGGTATCTTCTTAACTGATGAGACTGCACGTAAACACATCCAAGCAGGCGCGAAAAAAGTTGTTCTGACTGGTCCTTCTAAAGACGACACGCCAATGTTCGTTATGGGTGTTAACCATAAGAGCTATGCAGGTCAAGAAATCGTTTCAAACGCTTCTTGTACAACTAACTGCCTGGCACCTCTGGCTAAAGTTATCAATGACAAATTCGGTATCGTTGAAGGTCTGATGACAACCGTTCACGCGACAACCGCAACTCAAAAAACCGTTGATGGTCCTTCTCACAAAGACTGGCGTGGTGGTCGTGGTGCTGCTCAAAACATCATCCCATCTTCAACTGGTGCTGCTAAAGCTGTAGGTAAAGTTATTCCTGAGCTGAATGGCAAACTGACTGGTATGTCTTTCCGTGTTCCTACTCCAAACGTTTCAGTTGTTGACTTAACTGTTCGTATGGAAAAACCAGCAACTTACGCTCAAATCTGTGACGCTATCAAAGAAGCTGCTGCAGGCGAGTTGAAAGGTGTTCTGGGCTACACTGAAGATGACGTTGTATCAACTGATTTCAACGGCGAAAAACTGACTTCAGTATTTGATGCTAAAGCAGGTATCGCACTGAACGACAACTTTGTAAAACTGGTTTCTTGGTATGACAACGAAACAGGTTATTCAAACAAAGTTCTTGACCTGATCGCTCACATCTCTAAATAAGAGCTGTTAACGTATTTAGGTAAGTTAGAGCCGCCAATTTGGCGGCTCTTTTGTTTATTTTTCTCTTAAAAATTATCATTATGCAGTTATGCATCATGACTGTCCCTACAACTTCTGCTAACCTACTTGTATCCACTGTTCTATTATTACAGGCCAATAATTATGCATGATAAACTCTTTGCTCTACCGGTTATTAAGCAACTTTCAGCCTACATCAGTCAACGCCAGCTAGATGAACTCCCACTAATCATTGTTTCTCACCCTAAAGTACGTGGTGCTGTTAGCATTCAAGGAGCACAGTTGATTGATTGGCAGCCTCATGGGCAAAAACCTTGCCTTTGGCTTAGCAGTGAAAGCGCCTTTAAAACAGGTACAGCAATTCGTGGCGGCATTCCAATTTGTTGGCCTTGGTTTGGTCCTGTAGCTAGCCCTAGTCATGGTTTTGCGCGTATTTTGCCATGGCAATTCACAGCGCATAATGAACATGAAGATGGCGTGATCCTTACTTTCACCCTCACTGATACCGAATATACGCGCAAACTTTGGCCGCATGAATTTACACTGATATTACGCATGAAGCTTGGCGAAACTTGTGAAATTGAATTAGAAAGCTATGGTGATTTTGAAACAACCGCAGCAATGCACACTTATCTTAATATTGGTGACATACAGAAAACCACGGTCTATGGCTTAGGCGGGCACTACTTCGATAAGGTTGCTGATCGTGAAGTTTATGAGGACAAACCACTAAAAATTAATACTCAGACTGACCGAATCTATTCAGAGCCTGAAGAGTATAGCCTGATCCGTGATGATAGCTGGTCACGAACTATTGAAATCCACCACTATCATAATTCAGATGTCGTATGCTGGAATCCGTGGGCAGAATTGTCATGCAGTATGCAAGATATGCCAAATAATGGTTATAAGCAGATGGTGTGCGTTGAAACAGCTCGCATAAATAAACCCATGAAGAGCGAAAATCAAAGCCCTGCTCGCCTCTCACTTGTGATGATGTCACGAGACAATAAACCACAAGAGTAGTTAATACAAATAAAAAACCCCAAAAGCACATACCACTTTTGGGGCTTATTTATGCATTGCTATTTAGCAATTAGAAGGTGTATGTCACACCACTCCAAACTATCGCAGATACTGATTTGTTAACCATTGGGCTATCTTTAACTTCACTTGGTAAACGGTCAACTCGGCCCATAGCAAATGCGCTCCAATTATCAGTAAACTTATAATTACCTGACAACTCTAAATATGGACTCCAACTATCACCAGGGCGATAGCGTGCTAAACCACTATTACGCGATTCTTTTGAAGAAACACCATACTCATAGCGATTTTGGTTTTCACTATCCCATTTGATACCCACGCCTGGTACTAATGACCATTTGTCGCCATGAAAACCATACAGATATGCAACTTCAGCACGTAAACCATTACTGATACCTAAGATATCACCAGAAGCAACTGTTCTGATAGTACCCCAATCCGCTTTATGTTTATAAGTAAAACCACCCATGACAGTATCACGACGGCGATTTAATTGGCGCATGTCATGATCGTCATTGTCTTTAGGTTTAAAAAATTGTGGATAATAATAAGCATCAATTGACAGTTGATCGGCTTGATCATTCCATAGGTAATAACCTGCCGCTAACGTGTGGAAGTAGAAGTTTTCACTGTCATAACTAACAATAGGTACAGGGGTGACATAATCTTTCGATTTAATACCTTTATATGGCGTTGACTGTGCCAAAACAGAACCACCAACTGACCATGTGCCTGCAACCGCAACGGAAGATATTAAACCTAGAGCAACAGCAAGTGATGTTAATTTAATTGTCTTAGACATATAAAACCTGAAATATTAAGAGATTGATCAATAAAGTGCATCATACATTGATGCGGACCTTAGCCAAAATACTAGCACAGCCGATCACATTTTTAGCTAAATTTATAGCCGTGTCTAATAATTGTTTTTAGAATTATTCACATCTCATATAAAACAGGCACTCTTTTCGCTAAAGCACACATCAATTCATATCCAATTGTTCCTGCTGCTTGGGCAACATCATCAATGGGCAGGTTTTGTCCCCACAGTTCAACGTCATCGCCAATATTTACATCAATACACTCACTCACATCAATAGTTAACATATCCATTGAAACCGCACCCAATAATGCACAACGTTTGCCATTCAACCAAACAGGGGTTCCCGTTGGTGCATGACGAGGGTATCCATCTGCATAACCACAAGCCACAGTTGCAATTTTCATCGGCTGAGATGCAGTAAATTTACTGCCATAACCAATCGATTCACCAGCCTCAATATGATGTATGCCTATAATTTGTGATCTAAGAGTCATGGTTGCCCGTAAGTCTTTATCAGCAATATCCTGCCATTTACCACTCGGTGATGCCCCATACAATATTACCCCTGAACGGACCCAATCATAGTGTGTTTCAGGATGCCATAATGTTGCCCCTGAATTAGCAATACAAACAGAATAATTGTGATCAATAAACGGTTTGAATCTCTGATGCGGTAGTTCTGTACCCGTCGCCAGATCTGAATTTGCAAAATGCGTCATTAACGTGATATTACCTACATTAGGCATTAACGATAGCCGTTTCACCACCTCTGCGTACTCATCGGGCTCAAAACCTAAACGATTCATTCCACTATTTAGTTTAACGTACACTGAAATAGGTGCTGTGAAGAGCGTATTTTCTATCGCATCCAATTGCCACTCACTATGAACGGATGTGGTTAACTGGTATTGATCAATAACCTTGAGATCATCGGGCTGAAAAAAACCTTCTAACAATAGAATAGGGCCTGTCCATCCTTCTTCACGTAATAATATGGCTTCATGTAAATCAAGAATGGCAAACCCATCTGTTGATGACAACGCTTTCCATACATATTTAATGCTGTGCCCATAAGCATCGGCCTTCATCACTGACCATATTTTAGAGGCCCCCGCATGTTCTCGGGTAATAGATAAATTATGCGTAAAATTTCGCAGATGGATCACCGCACTAATTGGGCGTGGCATATTTATTCCTTATTTTTAATTATTTTAATCGCTTTAGCCCATAGCTCAGCGCGCAGGCGATAAATGACCGCGTGGTGTTAATTTTGTATTAAAACCATCAATATATCTATGCACAGAAAGATCATCAGAAGCGATGTCTGGTTTATTGCCAGAGATAAGATCAGCCAATAATTTGCCAGATCCGCATGCCATCGTCCAACCTAACGTGCCATGCCCTGTATTCAAATATAAATTTGTATATTCGGTAGGCCCAACAATCGGTGTTCCATCCGGGGTCATAGGGCGTAGCCCCGTCCAAAATGTGGCCTGAGCGATATCGCCGCCGCCCTGATAAAGATCTTGCACCACCATTTTAAGCGTTTCACAACGTTTTTTCAGTATATCTAGATTAAAACCAACCACTTCAGCCATTCCACCAACTCGAATACGATCGTCAAATCGAGTCACTGCGATTTTGTAGGTTTCATCTAATATCGTTGAGATTGGCGCTCTTTGAACATCAATAATCGGCATGGTTAACGAGTAGCCTTTCAGAGGATAAACTGGGATCTTAACTAAATTATGTAATAATTCTGTCGAATATGACCCCATCGCAACCACATAGCGGTCAGCTTGCATAATGCTACCATCACAACGAACACCACTGACTTTGTTACCATCAGTTAAAATTTGTTCAATGTGGCAACCAAATTGGAATTTAACGCCAGCCTCTTGGGCCAATTTCGCAAGTTTTTTAGTGAATTGTTGGCAATCCCCAGTTTCATCATTAGGTAAACGCAACCCGCCGGTTAACTTATGCTTTACATACTCAAGTGCTGGCTCAGCCTTTGATAATTCATTAGCCGTTAACAACTCGTATGGGACACCTTCTTGTTTTAAAACAGCAATATCATTGGCGGCACTTTCAAACTGTTTTTCCGTTCTAAACAGTTGTAAGGTGCCACCTTGACGACCTTCATAACAAATACCTGTATCTGTTCGAAGTTGCCGAATACAGTCACGGCTATACTCAGCGATGCGCACCATACGGCTCTTATTCATCGCATAATGCTGAATATCGCAGTTTTTGAGCATTTGCCACATCCAACGCAATTGGAACAAAGTGCCATCCGGCCTAATCGCTAATGGGGCGTGCTTTTCGAACATCCATTTAACCGCTTTAAGGGGAATGCCCGGCGCTCCCCACGGTGTTGCATAACCAGGGGATATTTGCCCTGCATTACCAGCACTGGTTTCTTCAGCCACATCCATCTGCCGCTCTAAGACAATAACTTCATGTCCTTCCTGAGCCAAATACCAAGCTGTGGTGACACCAATAACGCCTGCACCTAATATTAAAACTTTCATGCTCCCCCCTGCTGCGCCTTTGCTCAAATATTTTCAATTAGAATAATATTCTAGAATTTATTTTCCAATATGGTTAATTAACACTTTTAACAATACAGATAATAAATCCATTTATCTTCACATTTTATTTACATTGCAGACAAATACTCTAAAGAGGCTTTTTTAGCCAAATATTTAAATTTCTTATTTTTCATTATAATAAGATAGAAAATAACTTTTGAATTATTTTTAATAACAAAAAATTCAGCATTTTATACTTTAAACTAGAAATATTATATCGCTAATTATTTTTAACCATATTTAACAGAATTAAAAATACTATTTTTTTATCTCTTTAAATTATGATGGCATAGATTTTTTGACTATTTCATCGACTTAGTCATCTTCATAATGAAATAAAATAACAAAATCATCTTATTCGTTAATTAAAACTGAAGGTATAGCCATGATTAAAAACAAAAAATTATTTACAGTATCTATCATTTTATTTTTATCTACAGGGATGTGTCTTGCCGATGAACTTTGTAGTTCACTCCCCGCCCTCAAAACACAAGCTAATGATAAAGGAGATACTATCTGTTTCAGCACTCGCCCTATTCCTGTATGCCTCAGCCCTGCCATCGTCGTAGACAGCCATCTAGTAAATGTTGATTACCATTGTTTGCTTAAAGCCGAGCATCCGCTTCCCGATGGCCATGATTGGACTGATAGAGTTGATTTGGAACTATCAAATAAGAGAGTAGATTATTCAGATACTATGGTTGCTGCTGATTCTTGCACGTGTCCCAATAATTAACGACGAGCCGCTAACCCTTTTTAACGCTTAAAAAACAAAAAACCAGCCGTAAAAATTATCAGCTGGTTTAATTGGTGATAGAGTGATTCGAGTTTAGCGAACGTGTGCCAAGTCGTTAGGCATATTACTTTGCATACTATGCCAAATGGTGCCACTTTCCTTACCATAATTTCTGACACATTCCATAATACGGTCATAGGCTTGTTCACGACACAAATTAGCCAGTTGCTGATAAAAATTCAGCGCTAAACGCCTCGCATCTGGGTTAGAGAAGTAATAACGGCCTACCCTTGTGTAGAGCCCCTTAAGGCCATTAATAATCAATCCATAAATTGGGTTACCTGAAGCAAAAGCTAGCCCCCTAAAAATGTTATAATCTAAGGCGCTAAATGCATCGGCGTTATCATCCACTTTTTCACGCTCAGCCAACACTTCTAAAGATTTTTCTGGGTTTTGGCGAAATGCTGTACGGATAAAAATCGCAGCAATATTAGTACGTACAGCGAGTAGATTATCGATTAATTGTGGTACGCGATCATGGTCTAACCTTGCTAAGGTTTCTAAAATATTCAGACCTGATGTTTCCCAATAGTTGTTAACCTTAGTAGGCTTACCATGCTGGATAGTTAGCCACCCGTCACGCGCTAAACGTTGTAAAACTTCACGTAACGTCGTACGAGTCACACCAATGAGCTCTGAAAGTTCCCGTTCAGCAGGTAAAATCGACCCCGGTGGAAAGCGATTGTTCCAGATACTTTCAATAATATACTCTTCCGCAAAACCTGCAGGACTTTGAGCTTTTATAACCATATTTTTATTATTCCAAACATTTTCAGACGGATTATTGTAGAGATCATACCAGATTGTCGTAAATTGAGATAGTTTGGCAGTGCATAAACAGTGAATTGAATCATAAAACCCTCACATAATTAACATATTATCTATTAGTGATGAGACTTAATTTATGCGCAAGATAAGAGTAGTATGTGAATTTACTGTACAATACATCCAATAAGAGGAAAACAACCCATAATGGATTTTAGTTTAAAAAGAGCTTTCTTGAAGAATTTTTTAGGAAACTCACCCGATTGGTATAAGCTTGCAATAATCGCGTTTTTAATCATTAACCCACTAATATTTTATTTTGTTAGTCCCTTTATCGCAGGGTGGTTACTGGTTGTAGAATTTATCTTTACACTTGCCATGGCTCTCAAATGTTATCCACTACAACCCGGCGGGTTATTAGCAATTGAAGCTGTCATCATTGGCATGACAACCCCAAAACAAATCTCTCATGAGATCAGTAACAATTTGGAGGTCATACTACTACTGATATTTATGGTAGCTGGTATCTATTTTATGAAGCAGCTCTTGCTGTTTGCCTTCACCAAACTGTTACTGAATATCCGCTCAAAACGCACTTTATCATTAGCCTTTTGTCTGGCAAGCGCATTTCTATCCGCATTTTTAGACGCACTGACCGTTATTGCCGTTGTTATCAGTGTCTCAATAGGTTTCTATTCTATTTATCATCAGTATGCCTCCAGCCAACACAGCAATACTGATTTATTAAATGACAGCTTTATCGATACGACTGAGAAAAAACAAACCTTAGAACAGTTTCGTGGTTTCTTACGTAGTTTAATGATGCATGCTGGGGTTGGTACTGCTTTAGGCGGTGTTATGACAATGGTCGGTGAACCACAAAACCTGATTATAGCCAAACACGTTGATTGGGATTTTGTGACCTTTTTTATTCGTATGGCTCCTGTCACATTACCTGTGCTTATCTGTGGCTTACTAGTCTGTTTTACCGTTGAGAAATTTAAGCTTTTTGGTTACGGGACTGAGTTACCCCCCACTGTGCGACAAGTACTTACTGAGCATGACAGAAAAAATGGCGCCAAAAGGACACAAAAAGAAAAAGCTCAACTTATTATTCAGGGCCTAATCGGTGTTTGGCTAGTGGTAGCTCTGGCTTTCCATCTCGCTGAAGTCGGTATTATCGGTTTATCTGTGATTATATTAGCGACCGCTTTTTGCGGTATTACAGAAGAACATGCTCTAGGTAAAGCATTTGAAGAGGCACTACCTTTCACCGCTCTACTCACGGTATTTTTCTCTGTGGTTGCAGTCATTATTGATCAGCAGTTATTTACACCGTTTATTCAATTTGTTTTACAGTCTTCAGAATCTTCACAGCTATCGCTTTTCTATTTATTTAACGGCTTGCTTTCTGCCGTCTCAGATAATGTTTTCGTGGGCACTGTTTATATTACAGAAGCCATGAACGCCGCTAACGAAGGTTTGATCTCCCATAATCAATATGAATTATTAGCTGTAGCAATAAACACAGGAACTAATCTTCCTTCTGTTGCTACACCAAATGGGCAAGCAGCCTTCCTATTCTTACTCACTTCTGCTCTATCACCACTTATACGCCTCTCTTATGGACGTATGGTTTGGATGGCATTACCTTATACTGTTGTTATGACGATTGTAGGGCTACTCGGTGTTGAATTTTGGTTAGTTCCTGCTACCCACTGGTTTGAAAGCGTAGGCTGGATCAGCTTACCTTAATAAGTTCCTTTCTGCAGAGCCATTTAATAATTCATTTAAATGGCTCTTTTATTTTCAAATCATTAGTCGAATTTGTAATGTTACGTAAAGCCTTATCTAAAATCGCATAATTATCCACTCACACCTTTTTTTGTGTGACAGATGAGGGCAAAATGTGCGCACCATTAATTTAGGGAAGTAAAGTATGTTCAGATTCTTTAACTACTGCTCACAAGGACGAGGCGCATGGCTGTTAATGGCCTTTATTGCCTTTATGCTCGAATGTGCAGCTCTCTATTTTCAGCACATTATGAAACTGCAACCTTGTGTCATGTGCATTTATGAGCGCGTTGCATTGTTTGGTATTATGATTGCCGGCCTAGTTGGTGCAATTGCACCACGAAATATTATGTTACGTTGGGTTGCTATCATAATTTGGATTTACGCTGCATGGCGTGGCTTAGAGCTTGCTTGGGAGCATACAATGTTGCAACTCTACCCATCGCCTTTTGCATCCTGTGACTTCTTTGTGAATTTCCCTGATTGGCTACCATTAAATGAGTGGGCACCAGCAGTATTTGAAGCAACGGGTGACTGCGCAGTTAGGCAGTGGGATTTCTTAGGGCTTGATATGCCACAATGGCTGATTGGTGTTTACGGTGTTTATCTCTTAGTGGCTATCATTGTCGCAATAAGCCAATTCTTCCCATCACGTCAAAAAATATAAGTTTCATATAGTGATATAAAACAAAGCCCATCATTGATGGGCTTCAGACTGCAGACAAACGTATTTTGTTTGTCTGCAGTCGTTAAGGTTTTTGAAATAAACGAGGAAAATCAATTTATTGATTTTCGGCTCATTGCACGAAGTGGGAAAAACCACGCTTTTATCCCGCTTCGTCAACAACCTAAAGCCCATCATTGATGGGCTTTATTATTCGATTCAATTTGATGAATTAAATACAGGCACCATTGAGGATCACATCAGCAGCACAACGTTTACCGTTTGCAAACTGACAAACCGCCGTTTTTCCACCATTTAATTCTAAATTTAGTGCAGGAAGCCCACCAGCAGAAACACAAGCTTCTTGCACTCCAGGCCCTAAGTTAACCACTTGTTGAGCATATTCAGAAGCTGAGTGATCAACCTGCACCATTCTCAGTGATTCAGAACTTCCACAACCAGCTAAAATAAGTACTGCGCTACTAATCAGACCGCTGACTAATGTAGACTTAAGCAGACTACTGATTTTTTGATTCATCCTAATCTCCACTCATATTGGCTTCTGTTCCCTGAATCAGTGAGCACTGCTTTTCGAAAACAGATTGATGACTAAAACACCAACTATAATTAATAGCATACCAATAATTGCAGGTAAATCGAGCTTCTGTTGATAAATATATATCGCAGCCACTGAAACCAACACAATACCTAATCCAGACCAAATCGCATAGGCAATGCCTAATGGCATAACTTTAACTACTTGCGACAATCCCCAAAAAGAAACACCATAACCAATAATGACAATTAAGGATGGCCAAAAGCGACTAAAACCATCAGATGCCTTTAATGTTGTTGTCGCAATAACTTCTGCAATAATTGACATCAATAAAAAACCTAGTCCTTTCATTGCCTATCCTTACTATTTGAAATAATTAAAATATCACGAAATTTAGCACAGTTATTGTTGACTGTAACGCATTCACAATAAAAAACCCTGCGATAAAATAGTTTCTATCACAGGGTTATCAAATCGAATGCATTAATACTAATGAGTAACAGATGAGGTTTGTAGCTTATCGCTAAATGAGACGCTATAGCGTCTAAAAATAAAGGCACACCATATTAACGAAATGACTCCAAATACAGCACCAACATAGCCAATATTGGTCATGCCCATATGAACAATAACTTGGTTACCCAGTAAAGCTCCCCCACCAATACCAATATTAAAGATCCCTGAATAAATTGCCATAGCTAAGTCTGTTGCATCAGGCGCTAAATCAATTACTTTTACCTGCATGCCTAAACCAACGCACATAATCGCCATTCCCCAAAAAATACTTAAAATAATTAATGGGCCTACATGGCTGCTAATTGGCATCAGCAACAACAAACAAATTGTCAAAATCGCTATTGCCATTGGTAAAAATGATAATGCATATTTGCCACTGTAACGGCTAAATATTACGCTTCCAACAATACCTGCAGCACCAAAAATAAGTAATAATAAAGTGGCAAAATTTTGGCTTTGCAACGCAACTTCACGAACAAACGGTTCAATATAACTGTATGCAGCGAAATGCGCAGTCACAACAATCACAGTCAAAACGAATAACCCCACCAAGGCTGGTCGTTTAAAAATAACTGGCAAACTTTTTAAAGATCCTGAATGCTCACTTGGCAATTTTGGCAAAAAGCGGATCAATGCAATCATTGTAAACAGGGCAATAGCCCCAATACATAAAAAAGTGACTCGCCAACCGAGGAATTGGCCAATAACGCGACCAATAGGTAAACCTAAAACTGTTGCCAGAGCAGTTCCTGTTGCCAATAAACCAAGCGCTTGAGCCTTCTTACCGGCAGGTGCGACACGGATAGCCAGTGATGCAGTTATCGACCAAAAAACGGCATGAGAAAGTGCAATTCCAATCCTTGCAACAATTAATACATCAAAACTCCAAGCAAAACCTGAAAGAATGTGGCTAAGTACAAAGACAACAAATAATAATGTTAATAATTTACGGCGCTCAATTTTGCCCGTTAAAAGCATTAGTGGAAGCGACATAATAGCAACAACCCAAGCGTAGATGGTGATCATTAACCCTGTGTGAGCCACTGTTATATCAAAACTGGCCGCGATATCACTGAGTAATGCGACAGGTACAAATTCCGTTGTATTGAAAACAAATGCGGCGACTGCTAGTGCCACAACTCGGATCCAAGCTGTTTTTCTAGAAACCTGTGTCATTGTTTTTACTTAAGCCTTTATTTGTGTTAGCAACAAATTACCGCTTCTCAGTGAATGATTAGCGCGAAAAAATAAATATTGAATTTGAACTGAATTGGACATCACTTCACCGTAAGAAAATGAAGCAATGAATTTATGTGAATAATATCACATTTTTTTCACTCTTTTAAAGCCATTCCTCATAAGAGGCTCAGTAAACTACTATTGCGTTTCTAATCAATCTAACCTCATCTATAATCTCATGAGCTGTTAAACCAATAGGCCCAATACCTTGTTTAACTAACCCATCGGCTGCTTTACCATGTATCCAAACCCCACTACGAGTAGCTTCTTCAATCGGTATTCCTTGTGCTAGTAAGCTACCAATAATGCCAGATAAAACATCACCACTCCCCGCTGTCGCCAAACCACTATTACCTGTCTGATTACACCATGTTTGTTGTTCAGGGCTAGAGATCACCGTATTGTGCCCTTTTAATACAACCCAACAACCATAGCGCTGACTCAATTTTTGCGCTGAAGCACAACGATCGGTTTGAATTTCTTCTACTGTTGTTTGTAATAATTTTGATGCCTCTTTAGGGTGTGGCGTTAAAACAGTTTGTGAGGTAAGTTTTACAACTTGCGGCCATTGAGACAGAATATTTAAACCATCAGCATCAATTAACACGGGTTTATTCTGCTTGATCACGAATAACATTTTATTCATTAATGATTGCGCATCTTCTGAAACGCCTAATCCACAACCAATGACCCATGCTGTAGCAAAACTATCATTAATTAAGGAAGTTGCCTCTCTTAGCATTAATTCGGGAGCATTTTCTATCAAACTTAGAGCTAGAGGCTGTTGATTAAAACCAACAATCACTTTACCACAACCACTTTTTAATGCAGCCATCCCTGCAAGTACACAAGCACCTGTCATTCCGGCACTACTGCCAATAATATTTAACGTGCCAAAAGTTCCTTTATGACTTTGCTCAGGTCTAGGTTGTACTAATGATGGGAATTGCTGGGCTATCCATTGTTTTTCTTGTGAAGTTAACATTATCGACTCCTTCTAAAAATCTTTTGTTATCTTTTAAGAGCGAAGTTATGCGGCATTCAATAATTTTTCTATGCTATAATTCTAACAAATCTATGAATTATTAAAGGATATATTTAATGAAAACACATTTTCCTACCCAGCCAGATGTTAATGAACTTGCCGCTGAGATTACTTGTATAAAAAATTTACTGGCTCATATGCTTAAAGCTATCGGCCAAGCAGATGCAGGTAAAATTATCATTAAAATGGAGCGTGAAATTGCATCGATGGAAGATGAAAAACAAGCAGAAACCTATCGTAATACGCTTGAGCAGATCAAAGCCGGCTACCGTCAATAGATTATTTTAACGATAAATGCTATTTAAGAGGCTTGGTTACCCAGTCATACTTAAAACTGCACAAATAACTAAATATCATGTTTTGAAATAATCTATCTTTGTTCTCGAATTAAACCATTCTTTATTCATTTAGCTCCCCCTTCAGATTTCTATGAAGGGGGCTTTTTTTTCCTAAATTAGGCTTTCACTTTGCCATCATAAATATCTTGGCAATGCTGAATATAGCTTTCTAATGTCTCACCTGACTGCTTATTTTGCATTCTTTGTTCTTCAAAAGCCCAGACTTTAAAGTTCTGACCTAAATTCGCGCCTGACATCCCTACTTCTTTATACATACGATGGTAGAGCCCCTTCGGAGACTGGTAAATTTCAAATTTAAATGGCACTAAGCGTGCTGGGTTCTCGACAGTCGCAAATTCGTTGCCAAAAACCAAAGTTTTTACAAGTATATCCATTTTAAATCCTTAATATTTATAAAGGTCTACATTCGTTACGACATTTCACTTAGAGAATACACTATTTCGATTTGTATTAAATTAATCTTAGCTATTAATTTTCAATACAAATAAAAAAACCCATGATGAGAATCAAATCACCATGGGTCTGTTTTAAAGTGTTTAGTCGAACTATTTTAAATACTCACCTGAACGTAGCGCTTCAATACGCTTATCTAACGGAGGGTGAGACAGAAATAACTCATTAAATGCTTTACCACGCCCATTAATACAAAATGCCATTAAACGGCCTTCTTCTTGTGGTTCATAGCTAGTCTTCAAACGTTGTAGAGCAGCAATCATTTTTTCTTTACCAACCAGTTTTGCTGATCCTGCATCTGCATGGAATTCACGATAACGTGAGAACCACATAGTAATAATACTCGCTAAAATACCAAAGACGATTTCTAGCACCATTGAAACGGCAAAGTAAACCATTGGGTTGCCATTACTACTTTCACTTTCATCATTGTTGTTAGACATAAAGCCTGACACGAGTTGTGCAATGATACGTGAAATAAAAATAACGAATGTATTAACAATACCCTGTAATAGCGTCATAGTCACCATATCACCATTCGCAATATGGCTAATCTCATGCGCGATAACCGCTTCAGCCTCATCACGGCTCATGTTTTCAAGTAAACCAGTACTCACAGCCACTAATGAAGCATCACGACGAGCACCCGTTGCAAACGCATTAATGTCAGGTGCATGGTATATAGCAACTTGTGGCATTTGGATGCCCACTTGCTGCGCTTGGCGACTTACCGTGTCTACCAGCCATTGCTCTGCTTGATTACGTGGAGTTTCAATCACTTCCCCGCCCACTGACTTCAGTGCCATCCATTTAGACATTAACAATGAAATGAATGCACCACCAAAACCAAACAGGCCAGCCATGATCATTAGACCCTGGACACTACTCCCTCTAATGCCTGTTAAGCTTAAAATTATCCCAAACACAAACATAACCGCCAAGTTTGTGAGTAAGAATAAGGCTATTCGCATCATATTTTTTGTTCCCTAGGTAAAAATAATTATCACGAAGAATTTACTGTATAAATAAGGTTTTTTCGTATTTTTTCAAGTGTCTTAACACGAAAAAACCAAAAATTAACATAACTTTACATATGCTATAAAAAAGGCCAGCTTTGCTGGCCTTTATATTAATCTATTGTTTAACCAAATTATTTTTTATTAGACAATAAATTTGTTTCAGGGTGAGCAAGATCAATTGCAATTTTAACTGTTTCGTCTAAATATGGGTCTGGCCCTTCATAATCTTTAGGTAAATCATCGATAGATTTCAATAATGGCTTACCTTCTTTTGCATTACGCTCATTGATACGTTTCAATTTAGTTGCTTCAAGCTCATTGTCTTCTTTCAAGCGCTGCGCATAATTTAGCGAGATAAGGTTTTTACTGGCTTTATTCGCTTTATAACGAGCGATGTCCTCATCAATATACTTAAACTCAGTATCTTGACTAATACGCGCTAAGTGCTTGGTTTTCAAATCAGACAAATCTGCCGTTACATCACCATCTTTAGTATAATTTGCAGGAGGGATGCTATCCCATGGTAATGCATTATCTTCAAAGCTTTCCCCTGTTTCAGCAGGATCTTGCCCTGTTGGCATGACGATATCAGGCGTAACACCTTTACGCTGTGTGCTACCGCCATCAACACGATAGAATTTCTGGATCGTATATTGAACAGAGCCAAGTGCTGGCCAATCAGGCTTCAACATCTGATCATAAACACGGCTTAAGCTTCTGTGTTGCTGAACTGTTCCTTTACCGAAAGTAGGCTCACCAACAATCAGTGCACGACCATAATCCTGCATTGCGGCTGCAAAAATTTCAGATGCAGATGCGCTAAAGCGGTCAACAAGGACAACTAATGGCCCTTTATAGTAAACGACATCATCATCATCAGCATCTTGACGCACCTGACCATTATTATCACGAACTTGAACAATTGGCCCTTTAGGAATAAATAATCCTGACAATGATACAGCTTCAGTTAGTGCTCCACCGCCATTACCACGAAGATCAATGATCAATGCGGAAACATTATCTTTTGCCATTTTTTGCAATTGAGTTTTGACATCATTGGTTAAACCCACATAGAAGCCGGGGATATCTAATACCGCAACTTTCTCTTTGCCAATATTTTTGATCGTTAACTTAACCGCCCTATCTTCTAAACGAATCTGTTCACGAACTATAGTGACAATATGTGGTTTAGCTCCTTTAGTATCTGACAAGACCTCTAAGCGAACTTTACTGCCTTTTGGCCCTTTGATCAGTGCAACCACATCATCTAAGCGCCAACCAACAACATCCACCATCGGTTTACCAGTTTGGCCAACCCCAATGATTTTATCACCCACTTTTAATTCTTTACTCTTTGCCGCGGGACCACCAGCAACTAATGAATTAATAACAGTGTTTTCATCATCCTGCTGCAAAACAGCCCCAATCCCCTCTAATGATAAACTCATTTCAGAGTTAAATTGCTCGGTATTACGGGGAGAAAGGTAGCTAGTATGAGGGTCAATTTCGCGAGCAAACGAATTCATGATCAATTGGAATACGTCTTCACTTTGCCCTTGTGTTAGACGTCTCAACGCGAAGTTATAACGCTTCGTCAATTTTTCCTTGATTTCTTTGTCATCTTTACCCGATAGCTTTAAGTTCAACCAATCGTATCTAACTTTTTGATCCCAAAGCCTATCTAGTTCTTGTTTATCTTTCGGCCAAGGCATTTTACTACGATCGACTTCGATTGAGTCAGTAGTATCAAAATTCATTGGCTGATCTAAACGAGCTAACGCATATTCAAAACGTTCAAAACGTCTTTTTTGCGAAAGGTTGTACAGGTCATAGAACTTATCGAGCTTTCCTTCCTCTAACCATTCTCCTGCATTCGCTTTATCTTTCGCATATGCATCGACGTCAGATTGAAGTAAAACATTGTGGCCGTAATCCAACATATTTAGATAACGGTCAAAAATTTTACCCGAAAAATCTTTATCCAAATCAAACTGGCGATAGTGAGAACGGGTGAACCTTGAAGTTACCCTTTCACTGACCGTTCCATGCTGAGTATCCTGTTTGATTACAGGCAACTGAGCAACAGTGGCCGGGGCCACTGCTTGAGGATCCGCAATTGCACTACCAAAAGTGGTAACACTAACAACGAATGCAATTTTTAAAAGTTTGTTCATGCCCTGATTGACCTCCGTATCAGAACTTTAAATGTTCCGCGCGCACAATCATTGCCATTCCTGTTGGCAATTGAACCCTGACACCATCTTTCGCTATTTCCAGCACAGACGCGTCCATCAGGCTAGTACCAACTTTCACTTTCAACATCTGGCCGACTTGAAGTGCGTTAATATCAGTGACTGATTTCAGTTTTTGTTCTGGAGCAGCTGCACCGTTACGGCGCTGAGGCTTAGTCGAGGAGCTCTGTGGGCGTTCTTTATTTTCTGACTGGCGATGGCGTGGCGCATTTTCTTTAACTGCTGCCGGATTGCGAGCGGGCTTATCACCTGCTTTCTTGGCCACTGGGCGTTTTTGCGCTTTTTGCTCTGCACGTTGCGCTTGAACCCGAGCTTTTGCCTCAGTCAATTGTTGACGTGCATGCGTGATATGCTCCGCCTCTAATTCACCACAATCATTACCATCTAAGTCAACGCGTTTTGCGCCTTCTTTAACACCGTAGAGATAACGCCAGCTAGAGGTATACATACGTAATGCAGAACGCAATTGCGTTTTGCTGATACCATCCTCTTCTGTTAAGCGCCCTACGATATCTTGAAAAATTCCGACTTTTAACGGACGTGCTTCGCCTTCAGCAATAAAACAGCGTGGAAAACGCTCTGCTAAAAATGCGATAACTTCTTTACTACTATTCAACTTAGGTTGATTTTCCATGAAATTTCCTGATAACAACGATTTTGCCAACCAGCACGGGCATGAACAAGCCGACATTATAATAGCGTTGCAGACAATTGCCACGTTCCTATTAAGTTAACATACCAATATTTAGTGATAATTTGGCATCGAACACATTGCCAAATGTTGACACAACTGGCTTACAAGGTGTTTTAACCCATTTTCATCATTTTGGTCGAATTGATTGAAGTTTGGGCTATCGATATCCAGTACGCCTAAAACCTGACCATTTACTTCCAAAGGAAGCACAATTTCAGCGTTACTTGCCGTATCACAAGCGATATGACCTGGGAAAGCATGCACATCATCAACACGCTGTATTTTATTTTGGCTATATGCTGTACCGCAAACACCTTTGCCAAAAGGTATTCTGACACAAGCTATCTTTCCTTGAAAAGGACCAAGAACTAACTCTTGCCCATTTTTCAGGTAAAAACCAACCCAATTAACACCCGCTAAATGCTCATACAACAATGCACTCGCATTTGCCAAACTTGCGATTAAATCATACTCACCCGCAAGAAGTGCAGATAAACTATCTGAAAGTTCGTGGTAATACTTGTTTTTATCCATAAAATTTTCTTGTAATAATCAAATAACGCAATAAATTAAACATTTCGTGCAATATCTAGGTTAGCAAGTTGTCACTAAGCCGTAAATTTTTTTACACTAGATTACAAGCATGGCTAACAAATCAATGAGCATATAATGAACCACATTAATCATAGTGAGATAATTTCGCAACACTGTTGCCATTGCAATCTTAAATTATCTATCCCACCTCACGATGCTCAACAGGTGGTCATCTGCCCACGCTGCACTAGTCAACTTGATGATGGGCGCTCATGGTCACTAAACCGTTTATTTATTCTATCAATCACTTTACTCATGTTGGCACCAATTGCATTTTGGCAGCCACTCATTTCCATTCACTTACTTGGTACACAAATCAATGCGAACGTCATTGAAGGTATACGATTAATCAATCAACAAGGCGATCCACTCACTGCAAGTATTGTCGCTTTTTGTGCGGTTGTCGCCCCACTATTTTTACCTATTTTTATTATCTACTTGTATTTAGGTAAACGTCTTCGATTAAATTTGCGGCCTATTTTATTAGTACTCAGTCGTTTAAAAGAGTGGGTAATGTTAGATGTTTATCTCATTGGCCTTGGTATTGCTGCGATTAAAATGCAAGACTATGCCAGTGTTTTCTTAGGTCATGGATTCATTGCATTTATTACAATGACATTTATTAGTTTACTCATACTCATCCATCTTAATGTTGAACAACTTTGGCAATTTTTTTATCCAGAACAATCGCAATCTAATGATATGAATACACTCACTTGCCAAGCTTGTCATTACACAGGAACAGCAAATTCGCGGGGTGTATGTCGACGCTGCCATCGCCCATTGCATTATCGAGAGCCTTATAGCTTACAGAAAACATGGGCAGCTCTTATTGCCGCGATGATTTTACTTTTCCCTGCTAATTTAATGCCGATTTCAGTGGTCTACCTTAATGGTCAACGCATGGAAGATACCATTTATTCAGGCGTGGTATCATTGATTGATTCAGGTAATTGGCCAATTGCTGCTATCGTTTTTATTGCCAGTATCTTAGTGCCATTTATTAAAATCATTATCATGATCTTGCTACTATTTTCTATTCAACGCCAGAGCAAAACTGACCCTGTTTTAAGAATGAAATTACTAAAATTTGTTACTTGGATAGGCCGGTGGTCAATGCTGGATCTCTTTGTCATTGCCTTAATGATGACGCTTATCAATCGCGATCAACTGATGTCATTTACGATGGGCCCTGCTGCACTATTTTTCGGTGTCGCTGTTATTTTAACCATACTCGCTGTCGAGTGGCTTGATAGCCGTTTAATTTGGGATTCTTATGGAAAATCACAATCAACAAAATGAACCTGCTGAACAGGAACAAGAGGCGATATTACGTAAACGAGCACGTATTTCCCCTTTTTGGCTGTTACCGCTTGTTGCAGTGTTTATTGCCGGTTGGTTACTATTCCAACACTGGCTAGAACAAGGCACTGAAGTCACTATTGAGTTCTCTTCCGCTCCAGGTGTTGTTGCGGGAAGAACACCTATACGCTATCAAGGGGTTGAAGTTGGCTTAGTTCAATCAGTGACGATTAGCCAAGACATGAAAAAAATCATTGTAAAAGCAAGTATTAATAAAGACATGCAGCCAGCACTCACTACAGGAACAAAGTTTTGGCTTGTCACACCTAAAGCATCGCTTGCAGGTGTTTCAGGCCTTGATGCTTTAGTCGGTGGTAACTATATTGGTATGCAACCCAATAAAGGGGATGAACAACACAGTTTTATTGCTCAGGACTCGCCTCCTCAATTACAAACCGAGGCTGGGCAATTGTTAGTTTATCTTAATGCTAAAGACCTTGGTTCATTACACGAAAACTCTCCGATTTATTATCGAAAAGTACCCGTCGGTTATATTTCTGACTACTCAATTTTACCTAGTGATAACGGCGTCTCTATCGCTGCTGTCATTGAGAAGCGCTATGCCAATTTAGTTCGTGAAAATAGCCAATTCTGGAACGTATCCGGTTTTCAAGGTGGCTTTGACCTCAACTCAGGTGTCAACGTTAAAATGGAAAGCCTTTCTGCTGTTATCAATGGTGCAGTCGCATTTGATTCTCCACCAAATAGTCCTCCAGCCCAAGATGGTCAACAGTTTGATTTAAAAGCCAATAAGCATGATGTTGAAAACTACGAACAGCAAAACAAAGAAAACTTAAAAGTTTCATTATGGTCGCCAGAGACCTATGGCGTTAATGTCGGTCAACCCGTGATGTATCGAGGTATCAAGATCGGAGAGGTGTTACAACGTCACCTATTAGATGATAAAGTCACTTTTGATGTGGCGATTTTGGATGAGTATCGCCATTTGATCCGTGAAGACAGCAAATTTGTTGCTAATAGCCGAGTGGATGTACAACTTGGGCTAACGGGTATTCAATTCCAAGGAGCAACACCACAAGAATGGTTAGATGGCGGGATCCATTTATTAGCCGGTAAAGGCAAAGAAGCATTGCCTGAAAATTTTCCATTATATCGCAGTGATGACAATGCTAAAGCAGGTGTCACCGGCTCATCACCAACAACAACTATTACACTAAATACCAATACATTACCTGACATACAGACTGGATCTGTCGTGCTTTATCGTCAGTTTACCGTTGGTGAAATTGTATCCATAAAGCCAACCAAAGAAGGCTTCGCTGTTAATATTCATATTTCAAGCCAATACCGTCATTTGTTGACTGAACAAAGTGTGTTCTGGGCCGAAGGCGGTGCCAAAGTACAGCTAAATGGTAATGGTTTGACTGTTCAAGCCGCACCGCTCACTCGAGCGATTAGAGGTGCAATCAGTTTTGATAATATCCAAACCTCTAGCTCAGATAGTGCTAGGCAACACACTCTCTATCCCAATGAAACTGCGGCAAAAGCCATTGGCAGCGTTGTGACGTTAACCACATATGATGCATCTAAGCTCTCAGAGGGTATGCCTATTCGTTATTTGGGTATTGATATTGGGCAAATTGATTCACTGAAATTGTCGCCAAATAACCGGGAAGTCAACGCTCGTGCCATTCTCTACCCTGAATATGTTCAAGCCTTTACCAAAAGTGGTAGTCGTTTCGCTGTTGTCACACCTGAACTATCGCCTGCAGGCTTTAATAATTTGGACTCTTTGATTCAACCTTACATTAATGCGGAGCCAGGACGAGGAAATAAAAACCGTTACCAGTTTGAATTACAAACAGCGAACATCACTGATTCACGCTATTTAGATGGTTTGACTATCATCCTAGATGCCAGTGAAGTGGGTTCTATCCAAGTTGGTACACCATTGTTATTTAGAGGCATGGAAATTGGTACAGTGACAGGCTTGTATTTGGGAGAGCTTTCCGATCGTGTATATGTTGCGACTCGAATTGGCAAAGAGTATCAGTACCTCATTCGAGATAATACCCAATTTTGGTTATCGTCTGGCTATAATTTATCGTTTGGCCTTACTGGCGGCATGATCAAAAGCGGTACATTTAAACAATTTGTCCGTGGTGGCATCTCACTTGCAACCCCGCCAAGCGTACCTCTTGCGGCAAAAGCCAAACCAGATCAGCATTTCATTCTAAAAATAGAGCCACCAAAAGATTGGTTAGACTGGGGTACATCTATCCCTAAACAATAATCACTGAAAAGGTGCATATTTAAACAATATTGCACCTTTCATCTTTTTTCTTATAAAAAATATTTTGGAAATGAATTCCATTTATACTATGCTTAGTTTTGTTGAGTCGGCATCACCTACTCCAATACTAACTGAGAGGTAACACCATGAGCATAGTTAATTTGAAAATATCTTCCTATGAAATTAATGATGCCATAATGGCAGATCATAAAAGCGATCTTGTCAGCATCCCTTGCGATTCTGATACCGAGTTTTGCATGCAATTGGACGGTTGGGATGAACATACCAGTATTCCAGCATTAATTAATGAGAAGCCTGTTTTGTTATATCGTCAGCGTTATGATAAAGACAATCACCACTGGGTAATGAGAGTGGCTTAATTGATGAAGTCGCTAGGTTGCAAACAGCAAATAACAGGAAAAAAAAGAGGCCTGGTAGATTCCGATTACCGGGCCTTGGGAAATGGCTCTGGCAGAGCCGTGCGCTAAAAATTGCCATTGAGACGTAACAAAGTACAATTTAATACTAGCTTGCTAAACGCACTCTTACCATACTAATTATCAAATTTTTTACATATTATTAACACAATTTATTTCTTAATTTCTGAATATCGAGCTATTTGATTGATAGTTAAATTCTATTTCAACAATAAGCATAACCTTTCAAATTTAATCGCTATTAAAATAGAAAATGCCATAGGTTATAGCTCTTTCTCAACTATAACCTATGGCATTTAATCTATATCTATGTGACTACGCTTTATGACAAAGCTTCTCAGCGGCTAATTTAAGTGGCAATACTCGCTGCTCAACAGTTTTTGGCGTTTCTATTGGAGCAAGTAAAACATCGATTGGTTGTGCTTTGATCTCTTTTCTTTCCATTTGCTCTTGTGCTACTTGGTTAAGCGGATACTGCATCAAAGTCGCAGGATTTATCACAACCAAAGCACCATTGTTGCGGCACTCTAACATTACTTCTTCACGAGTAAATGGCCAATCAGTGCCGAACTGTTTTTTACTTACAGTTTCTAAAGGAGCAGCCACAGCACTAAAAACTGAACTTGCCAACAACATAGAACACAATGTTAATTTGAGTTTCATCCTTATTACCTTGTTCAAAATCTTAAATGGGTTGGTAGGTTGCAAAAACAGCGACAGCAAGTATCGCTATGCTACCTAACAATAACTCAATCCAACTATTAATAATTAAATATTGTAGCCGCCCTTTTTGTTGGATCTTAGGCACTAACACATAGCGATTGACCAATGCCAATATCACCATACCAACAACTAAAACAATTTTTAGCCACAACCATGATTGGTATTCAGAGTTATTATAGGCAAATGGCCAATCAGGTAGCAATGTCATCGCGCTAATCACCCCTGTAATTAAAACCATCGCCACCGCAGCATGCCCTAAACGGGAAAAACGTATTAAACTGGCAAAAATTTGTTTATCTAAACCTGCCGCTAATTCTTTTTTATCCCGTAAGAATTGAATACAGATCAAGAAAGGCCATAACCCACCAAACCAGTAGGCAGAACTAATGAGATGAATAAATTGATTCAAGCGATGTAGGTTACCTACTAGCCCATCATACATAGCAGCATGACCGACAAAAGCGTGTAGACCTAGTAGAATAATAGAAAGTATTAACAACGAATAGAGTTTAATTTCTTGGCGAGAGACGAAAATCACCCCAAGTGTGACAATAGAAAAAATCAATTCCCAACGCCAAATTTGGCCAAAAGAAGTCTGTAATACGTTGAGCCAAGTCTCAAGATCTAATGCATCTTGCCAGCCGTCCCCCATCAACCCTGCTTGTGCTGACATCCAGCAAAATGCAGTCACCGCAGTCACTACCGCACTAAACACAATGCCACGATTTAAAATTCGCCGAAGCACTTGACTAAATGCGCCAGAACTCAAAATCACCGCGAATATTGACATACCACACATCAACATCGCGGCAATAAAATGGGAAAAACGTATAACGATGTAAAATGCCTCTAAAGACATAATTATTTCACAGTAAAGCTGTATTCGCCCTTAGTTTTGTGACCATCTACAGAAACAACACTCCAATTCACATCATATTTACCCGCAGCTAATTTAGTTTCAATTGGAACAATAACCTTTGTGTCATTGTTTGGGTCTAACGCAGGTTTGCCCGTTTTAACTAGCACATCGTTTGGCCCAATCACTTTGACTTTGGCAAAATTGACTTCAATACCTTCAGAAAAGTTTAGCGTAATTGACTCTGGAGTTTGCTCAACTGCAGCACCTTCAGCGGGAAGTTGATCTTTTAGATGTGCATGAGCAAATGCTTGTTGAAATGACATGCCTAAAAATAGAACAGCCACAGCACTGAGCTTGCGCCAAGATGATTTGATTTGGTGGATTGGCATAGTAACCCCTTAATTTGCAGGTGAATTTAGATTTAATGCCAACCATTATACGAAATAAATTTCATATATCTGCTACAAAAAATCGATTTAGCGACTGAAGGTGTGATTAACAACACAAAACGCAAAGAAAAAAACCCATAAACCTTGAGATTAACCTCTGCAATTTATGGGTTTATTAATATTTTATATTAAACGTGAGCAGCTGCTGACATACTTTTTAGATCTTTATCCAATAGGAATAGTGCTTTACCACTCTCACCCACCATATCCAATTTATCTAGGATAGATTTGAACAATTTCTCTTCTTCGTGCTGCTCAGCAACATACCACTGTAAGAAGTTAAAAGTTGAATAATCCTGCGTTGTCATTGCTAAATGCGCTAATTTATTAATTTCCGAAGTGATTTGCTGCTCGTGCTTATAAGTTAAAGCGAAGACTTCAGCAATTGAATTAAATGCAACGGGCGGTGCTGCAATTTGCCCAAGTATTGGCAATGCACCAGTATCACTAAGGTAACCAAACAGACGTTGCATATGCTCCATCTCTTCTTGTGAATGAGCTTTTAAAAAGGCCGCAGCCCCTTCGTAGCCTTTATCACTACACCAAGCACTCATCTGTAAATATAAATTCGCAGAATAAAACTCAAGGTTTAACTGCTCATTTAATTTATTGATCATGTCAGCTGCTAACATATTCTTTCCTTAGTCATTAAGAGTAATACCATTATTATGCATATTAGAAAAATAATTAAAACCCTAAAACAATAATAAAACAAAAAAATCCAATTTACTGATAATTAATAACTTTTAGTAAAATTAATAATAATCAATCTCATTATCTTTACTTGCAATTAATTCATTATCCACATCGACAAATACTAATTTCACGTCAAATATAAACATTCCATGTTGTCATTAGAGTAATTTATTTTTCATTTATTGCATCATATTCAAAACTAAATTTAGGCCATAGATTATCGCTCATACCTACTGATATGCTACTATATTGAGATATCTGTAAAGCATTTGAGAGACAAGATGAATTATAACCTTGCGCTGTTACCAAAAGACCAAATGGATAAAGTCAACGTAGACTTGCAAGCTTCAGGCGTAGCCTTTAAAGAACGCTATAATATTGCGGTTATTGCAGAAGCAGTTGAGAGAGAACAACCTGAAAGTCTTAGAGAATATTTCAGAGAACGACTTATGTATTACCGCCAGCTCTCTCAAAATTTTGCGCGGCTTCCTTATGAACCAAGGAATCGCTGATTAATCTATTATAGGGGAAGCAAGCCTCCCCTATAATCTAATACATGGTAATTATTTCAACGAATTATATGTAATCGTCGACTTTTCACAATCAACCACCACATTATACTGGAGATCCTTTTTTGCCCCCCTAACCGTTAATGGCACTTCATAACCTGTTGCGGTCTTAGTAACATCTTGATTATTCACCCACGCCACTGCTTTTTTACCAACCAGTGCTTTTTCATCAGCCCAACGTGGTAAACGATTATGCATAAAATCATTTTTAACTTGTGCAGCTATTTGTGGCTCAGATAACTTATCACAACTAACAAAAGGTGCTGCTTTGCCTTCTTCTTGATTCGCGCTGAATGCAACAGAACTGAATAACAGAACACAGCTACCTAAAGCAAAACCTATTTTTTTTCCTGCTTTCATGCTTCCTCCGATCCCTATCAAATACTAGGTGGCAAATTAGAATAACTACCATTGTGAGTTTTATATATTATTTATCTACACTATCTAAAATAGACGAATACTTATAAACTGCCAAAATGATTTGACTTAACTAATATGTATCAGATTTTAGCGAAAATGTTAATAGGTTGTTTTAACTATACTAATCGTCATCTTCCTCAAAACGTGCATGGATTTGCTCTTTGTCTTTATGCTTTTCACGAATTTCTTGAGCAACAAGGGCTATAGCTTCCCCGCTACTCATACCATCCGCAATAAGTTGATGGATGCGCTCTACCGCTTCCTGTTGCTCTTGATGATTAAGTGCTGGCATACCTGAAAACATAGTCAAACCCTTTCAATAAAATAAAATTTAGCTCAATTTTAACAGCTCTTGGCTTCTTAAGATAAGAATATATGCTAATCTGAGTCACAGCCTTTTTTATCAATTTTTAGTTTAGCTTATCCAAATGATTATCAATAAAATACAACTTCCTTATCATATTCACGCAGCAACTGATTACTTTACGCCATTAGCTCATCAGCCATGGGCTATGTTACTTCATTCAGGTAACGCAGAGCATTCGCACAACCGATATGACATTATTGTTGCTGATCCTATCGCGACTCTGATGACAGTTGGTGATAAAACCACCGTTACTCATCAACAAATAGTCAATGTTTCTGACGCCGATCCCTTCACCTTGCTGCAAGAGTCTATTGAGCGCTTCACACCTGATCACTGTAGTGATAGTTCTCTACCCTTTACTGGTGGTGCTTTAGGTATTTGGAGTTATGATTTAGGCCGTCGTATTGAAAAACTACCACAGATAGCTAAAACCGATTTACAGTTTCCAGATATGGCAGTTGGTATTTACCTCTGGGCATTAGTTGTTGATCATTTAGAACAACAAGTGACTCTATTTAGCTATGATGATGTCAATGAACGATTAAATTGGCTTAAAGCTCAAAAAACATCACGAAAAGCAAAATTCATGCTAACTAGTTCTTGGCATGCCAATATGTCTCAAGAGCAATATCAGCAAAAGATAGGACAAATACATGACTATTTGCGCAGTGGTGATTGTTACCAAATCAACTTAGCACAGCGTTTTCAAGCGAAATATAAAGGCAATGAATGGGATGCCTTTATGTTACTCAATCAAGCAAATCGCGCACCGTTTTCCTCATTTATTCAGCTCCCTGAAAACACAGTGATCAGCATCTCACCTGAGCGTTTTATTCTGCTGCAAGATGGCCAAATCCAAACGCGCCCAATAAAGGGCACATTACCTCGTTTAGGGGATCCTCTAGCCGATGCAGAACAAGCAGAAAAATTAGCTAGCTCGCCAAAAGATCGTGCTGAAAACTTAATGATTGTGGACTTGCTACGCAACGATATCGGGCGTGTTGCTGTGCCAGGGACAGTCAAAGTTCCTGAATTATTTGCAGTTGAAGCCTTCCCTGCGGTACATCATTTAGTCAGTACCATCACTGCTACACTGGCCACACCCTATACTGCAACAGATCTATTAAGAGCCAGCTTCCCTGGCGGCTCGATTACTGGCGCACCTAAAATCCGTGCTATGCAAATTATTGAGGAGTTAGAATCTCACCGCCGTCATGGATATTGTGGTGCAATAGGTTATATTAGTTTTTGTGGTAAAATGGATACCAATATAACAATTCGTACTTTACTCACCGATAAAAAGCAGATTTTTTGCTGGGCGGGCGGTGGTATTGTAGCGGATAGCCAAGCAGATAAAGAATATCAAGAAACTTTTGATAAACTTAGTCTTATTCTACCTGTGTTAGGAGAGCTGCAACAGAATGACTGAACTGAGTGAGTTTATTAATCGCTTTCAGTTTACACTCCCTATTACTCGCCAATCACAACGGGTGGCGAGTAAATCGGCTGCAGTTCTGCTTCCTATTATTAATAAATCAACACCCACATTATTACTAACGCAGCGTTCGCCTTTTTTACGTTCTCATGCGGGACAAATTGCTTTTCCCGGTGGTGCGAGTGATCCTGAAGATGGCTCTCTCGTCACAACAGCGCTACGTGAAGCCTATGAAGAAGTGGCTATTCCGCCAGAAAAAGTACAAATATTAGGGCAATTAACACCTCAGCTAAGTCTTGGAGGTTACGAAGTCACGCCTATTGTTGGGTTACTGCCCTCGGGGATCGACTACCGTCCAAACCCGAGCGAAGTGGCTAGTGTGTTTGAAGTTCCCTTATTTGATGCTTTATCACTCAAGCAACATAAGTTTATTGATGTCAAACGTTCAGGCAGTTCGAACCGTATTTTCTTCTATTGGTATCAAGGCCACCTCGTTTGGGGACTGACCGCTGCCATTATTCATCAGTTAGCCCTCCAACTTAAATAATCATTTCATGACGTGACCGAATGCATTTTGTGCTATTTTTAATCAGTAGGCCTTTTGTTGCTACCTTATTTTAAAAAATAATTTAAACTTACTGGTTAACACTACTAAATCACAGTAAAGTAGCGCCCTTTAAAATAAATCACTAAATATCTACTTTTTTAAGGAGTCCTGCGTGATAAGCGTTTTCGACATGTTTAAAGTGGGCATAGGTCCTTCAAGCTCTCATACCGTCGGCCCGATGAAGGCGGGAAAAGAATTTGTCGATGATTTGGTAAACAAACAATTATTACCAAGCGTCACACGTATTGCCGTTGACGTTTATGGCTCTCTTTCACTCACTGGAAAAGGTCACCATACTGATATTGCTATCATTATGGGCCTAGCTGGCAATTTACCTGCAACCGTCGATATTGAATCGATCCCTGCTTTTATCGCCAATGTTGAGAAAACAGAAAAATTGCTGCTTGCCAATGGCACCCATACCGTGGACTTCCCACGCGAAGGTGGCATGAATTTTCGTCACGACAACCTCCCACTGCATGAAAATGGTATGACCATTCATGCGTTTGCAGGTAACGATGAAATTTATACGAAAACTTACTACTCTATCGGTGGTGGTTTTATTGTTGATGAAGAGCATTTCGGCCAGTCAGCTCTAGACAGTAAACCAGTATCTTACCCGTACAAATCAGCTGAAGAATTGTTACTCAACTGCAAAAAATCAGGTCTATCTATTTCAAGCTTAATGATGAAGAATGAACTTGATCTTCATACTAAAGAAGAGATTGATGCCTACTTTGCTGACGTTTGGAAAACAATGCTGGCTTGTATTGAGCGAGGATTAAACACCGAAGGTGTTTTACCTGGACCTCTGCGTGTACCACGTCGTGCACCAGCACTTAATCGCCTTGTCACCTCATCAAGTAAGCTGTCTAATGACCCAATGAACGTTGTTGACCTTATCAACATGTTCGCATTAGCTGTAAATGAAGAAAATGCGGCAGGTGGTCGTGTTGTGACGGCACCAACCAATGGTGCTTGTGGTATTGTTCCTGCGGTACTTGCATACTACAACCATTGTATTGAGCCTGTTACACCTGAACTGTATACACGCTACTTCCTCGCATCGGGTGCTATTGGCATTCTTTATAAGATGAATGCGTCAATTTCAGGTGCAGAAGTTGGTTGCCAAGGTGAAGTTGGTGTTGCTTGTTCAATGGCAGCAGCAGGTCTTGCTGAACTGTTTGGTGCTAGCCCTGAGCAAGTGTGTATTGCCGCTGAAATTGGAATGGAACACAACCTAGGTCTAACCTGTGACCCTGTTGCAGGGCAAGTTCAAGTACCTTGTATTGAGCGTAACGCAATCGCATCAGTTAAAGCGGTTAATGCGACCCGTATGGCACTACGCCGTACCAGTGAGCCTCGCGTTTCTCTTGATAAAGTTATTGAAACTATGTATGAAACAGGTAAAGACATGAACGCAAAGTATCGTGAAACATCTCGTGGTGGTTTAGCGATTAAAGTTCAATGCGATTAATATGCCAATCGCATAATTTACACTCTAAATAATTCGAGATGCAGGTAGGCGGCTCGACAACCCTGCACTTTGATGTATGACGAGTATAGTCATTCAACGCCGTGAATCCCATCATAATAACGGGTTCCACGGCGTTTTATTTTGATAACAATTTCATCATTGTTATCAATTAAAAAATAACTATTGTTTGTTTTTTATTCTACTTTATTCATTTTTTATTTTTTTAACGAAAACTTAATTAAATCGTTACTAAAATGACTCGATGATAAAATAATCTTTTTTTAGAACTTCCTACTGCTGAAACGTGTCATATTTTGCTTAATTTTTCGCCTTTTTTCTTCTAATGTTAAATTAATTGTTCTTTATTTGTTACCGATAACAGAACTTTCCACCAACAAAAACTTATTAATCGATGCATAATATTCACATAATCAATATACTCAATAAATATGTGCATATTATTTGAAATAACATGTATGTTTTTAATTTTCTGACGCAAAACAAGTTTTTACGTTAATGCAAAATGTTATGCTACCTACACTGACTCTATTAGTTAGTAAATTAACAGTTTGCTAACTGAAATAAATAGAGTGAATTTATTCAGCTAAAATTATCAATATAGTTTTCTATTTAGGAGGGTTAATTAAGCTGATTCGATTTTGATCTAATGTGTCATTCCGTTCGATCTATAAAGAGGGAATTCAAGTGAGTATAGCTATTATGATTGGGACTCACGGTGTGGCAGCAGAGCAACTTCTGCGCACGACCGAAATGTTGATTGGCGAGCAGGAAAATGTCTCGTTTATCGACTTTGTACCAGGGGAAAATGCTGACACCCTGTTTGATAAATATACCGCCAAGCTTGCTGGTTTAAATACCACCGAAGGTGTCCTATTTTTGGTCGATACTTGGGGAGGCAGTCCATTTAATGCCGCCAGCCGTATTGTCAATGATCAAGACAAATATGAAATAGTCACTGGCGTTAATGTGCCGATGCTAGTCGAAACATTTATGTGCCGTGATGACAATCCTTCAATGGAAGAGTTAGTTTCTGTTGCCCTCGAAACTGGCCGTGGGGGTATTCGTGCATTAAAACTGAAAGAGCCTGAAACAACTCCAGTTGCTGCACCAGCGCCGGTTCAACAACCTGCAACTGTACAAACAGTCACTGCAGGCCCAGGTGAGCATATGGTGATCGCCCTTGCTCGTATTGATGACCGTTTGATCCATGGCCAAGTTGCGACTCGTTGGACAAAAGAAACCCGTGTAAAACGTATCATTGTTGTTAGCGATGAAGTGGCTAAAGACGAAGTTCGTTCTACACTACTTAAACAGGTTGCGCCTCCGGGAGTCACAGCTCACGTTGTTGATGTTGCTAAATGTATTCGTGTTTATAACAACCCTAAATATGCGGGTGAGCGCGTAATGCTGTTGTTTACTAACCCAACTGACGTAGAGCGCCTTGTTGAAGCAGGGGTAGATATCACCTCTGTTAATATTGGTGGTATGGCATTCCATGAAGGCAAAACTCAAGTAACCAATGCAGTATCAATTAATCAAAAAGATATTGATGCTTTTAATTATCTGAACAGTAAAAATATTGAGTTGGAAGTCCGTAAGGTCTCCTCTGACAGTAAAGTTCAGATGATGGATTTGATTAAAAAATTAAAAAATTAGTTTTAGTTAGGTCGTTAATTTTATTGAATTTTAACCATTACTCGAAAACAGATTTACCAAACTCGTTTGGTTACAGGAGATTAAACAATGGAACTTACCGTTGTTCAAATAGTACTGGTTTTCATCGTTGCCTGTATCGCAGGTATGGGTTCTATCCTCGATGAATTCCAGTTCCATCGCCCGCTCGTTGCCTGTACGCTTATCGGTATCGTTTTGGGAGACATGAAAACCGGTATCATCATTGGTGGTACACTTGAAATGATCGCATTAGGTTGGATGAATATCGGTGCTGCGGTTGCTCCAGATGCCGCCCTCGCCTCAATTATTTCAACCATCCTGGTTATTGCTGGGGGTCAAAGCATTGGTGCAGGTATTGCCATTGCGATCCCACTAGCAGCAGCTGGCCAAGTGTTGACCATTATCGTACGTACTGTCACAGTTGCGTTCCAACACGCAGCAGACCGAGCCGCGGTCAATGGTAACCTTGCAGCAATTAGCTGGATCCACGTTTCTGCATTAATTCTACAAGCAATGCGTATCGCCATTCCTGCTCTGATCGTTGCTCTATCTGTCGGTACTTCAGAAGTCAAACAAATGTTAGACGCTATCCCACCGGTGGTGACTGATGGTCTGAATATTGCCGGTGGTATGATTGTTGTTGTGGGTTATGCAATGGTCATCAATATGATGCGTGCTGGCTACCTGATGCCATTCTTCTACTTAGGTTTTGTTACTGCGGCATTTACCAACTTCAACCTTGTTGCTCTGGGTGTTATCGGTGCAGTTATGGCTATCCTGTATATCCAACTTAGTCCGAAATATAACAAGTCCCAAGTGGTTGTCACTCAGGGTAATGGCAGTAACAACAACCTTGATAATGAATTAGACTAGGAGGATCGCACAATGGTAGATACAACAAACCCAACAGCGAAAAAGCTAACTCAAAGTGATGTCCGCGCTGTCTTCTTACGTTCTAACCTGTTGCAAGGTTCTTGGAACTTCGAACGTATGCAAGCTCTCGGTTTCTGTTATTCGATGGTACCGGTGATCCGTCGCCTTTATCCAGAAAATAATGACGACCGTAAACAAGCGATTAAGCGTCACCTCGAATTCTTCAACACCCATCCCTACGTCGCAGCTCCTGTATTAGGCGTAACAATGGCGATGGAAGAACAACGTGCAAACGGTGCCGACATCGACGATGGTGCAATTAACGGTATCAAAGTCGGTCTAATGGGACCATTAGCGGGTGTTGGTGATCCTATTTTCTGGGGTACTGTGCGTCCCGTGTTTGCTGCTCTCGGCGCAGGTATTGCAATGACAGGTAGCCTGCTGGGCCCTATCCTGTTCTTTGTACTGTTTAACCTTGTTCGCTTATTAACGCTCTATTATGGCGTTTCTTACGGTTATAAAAAAGGTGTCGATATTGTTCAAGATATCGGCGGTGGCTTCCTGCAAAAATTAACTGAAGGTGCATCAATACTCGGTTTATTTGTTATGGGGGCCTTGGTGAATAAATGGACCCACGTTGATATTCCTGTCATCGTTTCGAGTATCGAGAATCCAGCCACAAAAGTGATGGAAATCAAAACGGTTCAAGATATTTTAAATGACTTGATGCCTGGTTTGGTGCCTTTATTGCTGACCTTTGCATGTATGTGGCTGCTTCGCCGTAAAGTTAACCCACTGTGGATCATTATTGGCTTCTTTGGCCTTGGTATCCTTGGTGCTTGGTTGAAGTTCTTAGCGCCGTAATGAATTGTAATTAATTGAAATGGGAGGTTGCAGCCTCCCATTTTTACTTTTAAGCTCTCTAGCATTGTTTACTTAGCCAAGGGCACTCAAAATGACCTTAAATGATTCCATACTGGCCATTATTATTTTATTGATGCTGCTGTATGCAATTTATGATGAATTTATCCAGAACCTGCTCAAAGGAAAAACACTTTTAAAAGTTAATCTCAAGCGTAAACACCGTGCCGATGCTATTATTTTTATTGTGTTAATCTGTATTGTCATTTACACCAACATTTCTCGACATGGCAGTATGTTAACCACTTATTTATTGATGGTTACTATTTTGATGTCAGTATATTTAGCTTTTATTCGCACACCAAAATTATTTTTTAAACAAAAAGGATTTTATTTCGCCAATACATTTATATTATTCGACAGAATTAAAACAATGAATTTATCTGAAGATGGTATTTTAATCGTTGGTTTAGAGCATAAAAAAATCCACATTCAAGTTTCTCAACTTGATGATTTGCAAAGAATATACGAATTTTTTATCAATCATAAATAATTGTTAAATATATTCACATTAATATTGAGGTTAATTGACGTTTAAATTAACCTCAATTTTTAAATTATTGAAAATGACAATTATTATCAACAAAAATTAATAGCCACATTAAATTAAGTGTTGTCTTTAAAATAAATTGTGATATCTTTCGAACCACGTCATTGGGGAGTAGCCTGTTCTGGAAGTATATCCAGAATGTCCGTGTCAACATACTCGTTTGCATTTTAAACGTGGTACGGACGCCATCTTGGTTGGCAAGACCATAGACACATGAATAAGCCTTTTGGTTGGGGGTAATTCATGTGTATATGGATGCACCCAACCGAGGTTTATGTTATGAGTTTTTACGCCACTCTAATTTTAGCACTTGCTCTTTCTATGGATGCATTTGCTGTCGCTATCTGCAAAGGTGCAGTACTGCACAAACCCCGCTTTAAAGAGATCCTCCGCACTGGTTTTATCTTTGGTTTTATCGAAGCAATAACACCGATTATTGGTTGGGCAATTGGCATTTTAGCAAGCCAATATGTTATTCGTTGGGATCACTGGATCGCTTTCGCCTTACTGTTTGTTTTAGGCTCTCGCATGATTTGGCAAGGTATCAAAGCAAAAAAAGAAGATGAATGCTGCGCTCCTGCATCCCGTAATAGTTCTATGAGCTTAGTGCTTTCAGCTATCGCCACTAGCCTTGATGCAATGGCTATTGGCCTTGGTTTAGCTTTTTTACAAGTTGATATCGTGCATACCGCTATGACCATAGGTTTAATGACAATGATTATGGCAACTATCGGTATGATGATTGGCCGTTATGTTGGCCCCCTACTTGGCAAAAAAGCAGAAATTGTTGGTGGTGCTGTACTGATTGGTATTGGTTTTAATATTTTATTTGAACATCTCGAACTGTTTATGTATAGCGCATAATGAATAGATTGTCGGCTCCTGTATTTATTGCAGGAGCCTATTTATTATTATTCAATTAATTCATATACGCGGATCATAAAGTCAGCAGTATAATCTTGAACCTCTGATTGTTTTAATGCCTGTTTAACTTCTTCACTCGCTCGCCAAGCAAAAGGCGTCATTTGTAATAATTCAAATGCTTCTTGACCTGTTAATGACATTACATAATTTAAATTAAGTTCATCTAACAATTTAAATTGAGGTAATAGCTCTTCTTTTAGAGGATGTAATTTGACTTCACTATAGATAAGTTGTTTTAGTTCTTGTAGATGTTTAGGTGCAGGAGTCACCGTCACTAAAATCCCGCTATTTTGCAACACTCTAGCCAACTCTTCTGCCTTACATGGGGCATAAATACGCACAATCGCACTAATGCTACGCTCAGAAAAAGGCAATCGATGACTTGAAGCCACACAAAAGTTAACGGATGGATAGCGCTTTGCGGCATAACGAATAGCTGCTTTTGAAACATCTAATCCATAAACAATGGGTAAAAAATTCGGTTTTGCAAGCTGCCGCATAAAGTAATCAGTGTAGTAACCTTCGCCGCAGCCTATATCTAACAATGAGCCGTTCTGCTCAGGAAAATATTGGCTCAGCCTATCTGCAACTAATTGACGCATTTGGTCATAATGACCCGCATTTAAAAATTGCCGACGCGATTGCATCATTTCAGCGCTATCACCCGGATCTTTAGAACGTTTGTGTTGAACAGGCAATAAGTTAACATAACCTTCTTTTGCACAATCAAACTGATGATTATTTGTGCATTTCAAACTCTGGTTGTGTTGTATTAAGGGATGAAAACATAGAGGGCATTGGTAGTTCATAAATGATATATCGTTATAAATAATATTGAGTATACCATAGAGATGCAGCGCCACGGGCAATATATTTCCCATGGCACTGATACGTGTGACAAGCTCTAACGCAGCTAAGCGTTATGCTTTAGAGGACTCGGCTGATGTTTTCTTTTCGAGCGTAGTATGCGCTTTCGTTTTACCTGCTGAATGTACTTTACTACTTTTTTGTGTTTTCACAGTTGGAGCCGCTTGCTCACTTTTTACTGTGCTTGCTGCTAATGCCGAACCAGAAATAGCTAATGACAATACAGTTGCGATTGCTAAAAACTTTTTCATTCTAAGTACCTTCAGATTTATTTAAGCAAGGATGTTCTTGCAACACTAATAAATCATATTTAATGAATACTTCACAATAGGACAAATTTAAAGTTTTATAAATTTTTTATAGGTTATTTATGGATAAGTATTTATTCACTTTGTTGATGGTTCATTTACTTTTTTAACATACAACATTAATAAATATTAAATGAAGCACTCTTCTCTCACTTTTCACCTTCTATGGGTGACTTATTTATGACATTATTTTAATTTTCATGGAGAGAAAACAATGAAACGTTTATTTTTAATCTTTATCATTATCCCGCTGTTAGGATTTTCTAATTTTAACATTGAAAATCAAAACCTTGAACAAAAAGAAGGCTTAGACACATTTCTAAACAAGATGCAATATTCGGCCTATTCACCTGTAATTCCATATAATAAAACCAGATTTGAAGCAGAATTCATTGACAGTCAAAATAAATTCAAAAATACATTTTTGTTCGGTATAAAACCGACCAAAACATTTAATGCTGGTGAATTTTTACAAACATTAACAGCTATCACAGTATTTAATGCAGAAGCAGAAAAAAGTAACAAATGGAACAATAGTGAGCATAAAGATAAAGAGCTAAAATTTAGATTAAACAGTGATCTGCCCTGCTGCTTTTATTAACGGGTATGATTAAAATAAAAAACCTGCCATTAATGACACTTTAATTGGCAGGTTCTATAAAAATAACCACTATACTCGTCATACTTCAAGTTGCAGCGCTTTTTGTTGAGGTAGATGTGACTACGCTCACTCGCACCAGTCACCTACTTATGTAGGCTCATAGTGACTCATTCGCTTGTCGCCTAGCTGCACCTCGAATTATTTAGAGTATACAAATTAATGAGTTGTTTTATTTAATTGATTGTTAATTGCATTAAACATTAAAGATGCTTCAAGTGGCTGGCCATCTTCTGCTGGATGAGCAACAGGCCATGTGGACCATTGGACAATCACTAATTGTTCCTTTGGGTTTACAACGATGATTTGTCCAAAGATCCCCAATGCCCATAATGTATTGTGACTATCTAAGCCTTGTTTAGGCTCTATATTATGCATTTTTTGTGGAACACTATTATTCCACCATTCAAAGCCATATATTCCTTCAGGATAGCTTGGGTTGACTGAATTTTTTGCCTGTACCCAATTTTTTGACTCACTAAGCCAGTTAGACGGTAGCGTTTGTTTACCGTCCGCTAACACACCATTTTCTGCAAAAAATAACCCAAACTTCCCCCAATCCTCAAGGGTTGCATTAAAACCATGCGCGCCAGTGTTATGCTTACCCAGCTCATAGCTTTGCCATACACCATCACTTGTCATGCCATATGGCTGCCAAATTTTAGTTTCCAAATATTTAGCCAGAGAAGTTCCTGTCGCTTTTTCTAGAGTATCCCCTAGCAACCATGCTCCACCTGAATTATATCGCCATACTTCTCCCGGTTTTGCATAAGATTGACGTATTGGATCAACAACCAATTTTTGCACACAGGAATATATCTGCGGGTTAGCTTCGCATTCAGTCATCTTAGCAAAATCAGAGTTAAGATTTTCATAATCCTCCCCCCATTCCACGCCCGATGTATGCTGCAATAATTGTTTTATGGTCACATTTTCCCATGCTGTTCCTTTGACACTTGGATTATATTTGACAATAGCATCGTCTAACGAAGTAATTTTACCTTCTTGTAATGCAATTCCAACCAGTGTAGAAACAACCGATTTACCCACAGAGCGCGAGGTCCATAATGTTTCTGCCGTATTCCCTTTACCGTAGTACTCAAATACTATCTTTCCTTTTTTAATTACCATTAAGGCAACAACATCATTACGCTTAATATAGTCGTCTAATTTGTAAGTCATACCTTTTATTTGATAAGTTACATTCTCTAAGTTTTGAATTTCTCTAACCAATGATTTCGGACTAGTAGCATGAAATACATCACCTGGGTAAGAGCGATAATCATTGCGAAAACCCAATAGGCGCTCTTGCTGATCCCAAGTCAACATATCTTTGACATTGGGATATGAGCTATCTATAGGCTGAGGACACTTAGCCAGTGCAGGTACATTACATTCATTGCTAACTTGATTTGCATAACTTGTTATTGATGTAAAAACTAAAGCCGAAAGCAAACATAAACTTGTTCTATATTTTTTCATGGATTGACCTTTTATGATGATAACAACCTGCTATTTTTTTATTGTCAAAACTATATTAACGTTAGTTTTTAATAGCGCTATCGACCAAAAAGATGAGGTATTTCTTCAATCCAATATTTCTATCACTAAGAAATTAGTTTTATTGCCTATTCGTAGAATATAAATTGTTTTTAACCTAATAATTTGGTTTGATAATTCAATAAATTCATCATTATTGAGGGTATTGAATGAGAATTAGATTAGCCACTGAGGCGGAAGCTGAATATCTTTGGTTTATTCGTAATCAAGCCATTCGCGTAGGCTGCCAACAAAGCTTTGATGCAAAGGTGATCGCTGCATGGACTCCAGATCACATGCCTGAAAACTATCGTTTGATGGTCAGAGACAATCCATTCTTTGTTGCTGTAAATGAGCACAATGAAGCTATCGCTACAGGTTTCTTAAACCTAAAAGAAAATAGTGTCGATGCTATTTTTACTTTACCTGAATATATGGGTTATGGTGCTGCGGGTTTAATTATGGAAGCAATTAAGAAAGAAGCGCTACACCGTAATATTAAACAATTAACGTTAGAGTCTACGCCTAATGCAGAGGTTTTTTATCAGAAGCATGGCTTTATATCACAAGGTCAAGGCAACTACTATTCAGCATTAGCAGGTGCTTATTTACCTTCTATTAAGATGACCATATCCCTCTAGCTAAAATTAATTAAACTTTACATTTTTAAACTTTAAATTAATGCGTCAATATTTATTATTTAGTTATAAAATATATCTATCATTTTGAATTGCATGTTAGTTTCCTTTCTGATTTGATAATAATCACCCTCAATAAAAAAGAGTTAAAATAATGAAAGTAAGGCTTGCTGTAATATCAGAAGCAGAAAGACTTTGGTTTATAAGAAATCAAGCAATTCGAGTTGGTTGCCAAGAAAGTTATGGTAAAGACATTATTAAAGCATGGACACCCGATATAATGCCGGATTTTTATCGTGAAAATATAGTTGAAAACCCTTCATTTGTTGCGGTAAATGATAATGATGAACCAATTGCTACAGGCTTATTCAATGTCAAAAAAAGTATGTTTGATATTATTTTCACTTTACCTGAATATTTTAAAACTGGTGCTAGTAGCCTGATCATAAACACGCTAAAGCAAGAAGCTAAAAGACGTAATGTTGAACAGATAATGATAAAAGCACTGTTGAATGCTGAAACATTTTATCATCGACATGGTTTCGTCTCGATAGGCCATGTTAACCATTATTCAGTGCTTGTTGGTAAAGATATCCCTTGTATGGGTATGGTGTTATCATTATAACTTGAGCATATACAATCGTCATACTTCGAGTTGCAGCGCTTTACGTTGAGGTATAGGACGACACTCACTCGCGCCAGTCACATACCTTTAGCGACTCATTCACTTGTCGCCTATCTGCAACTCGAAATATTTAGAGTATAAGCCGTTCAGTCTCTCGTACACTGAACGACAATATTTAATTAAAAATGATCAAATTCAGGTATTGGCTTACGTCCATGCGATTCTAAAAAGTCCAATACTCGGCGAGGTGAAACATTTAAAATTTGTTCTTGAGGGAAAGCGATCGACTTTAACATTTCAACGACTTTATCAAAATTCCCTAAATAACCTGCATAATGAGAATCAGAACCCAGTGAGACCCAGCCTCCTGCTTTTTTAACTGCCTTAGCAATGGCTAAACAATTCGACTCACTACCAACTCTAGAATGTAAAAATGATGAATTATTCATTTCTAGTGCGACATTATTTTCTTTTGCCGCTTGAGCAACCGCCGTAATATCAATTGGATATTTAGGATTACCTGGATGAGTAATAATTTGCACTTTACCACTACGGATAGTCGCAATCATCGCTTCAGTATTATCGGCTAAACTTTGGGGTGCTAATACAGGCTCATGAAACCCAGCTAAAATAATGTCTAACTGACGATCCATTTTATCATTACAATCAATTTCGCCCTGTTGGTTTTTAATATTTGCTTCGATTCCATACAACAAGCCCACACCATTAACAATACGCGGTAAGATTGGCATATTGGCAAAATGCCACTGATGAGGAGCATCTTCCATATCAGGGCCATGATCAGTAATCGCAAACAGCTTCATTCCTTTATTTGCCGCTTCTAAAAAATAGTCACTAAAGGTACTGTAAGCATGAGTGCTGGCAATAGTATGTGCATGCAAATCAACTAAATACATAGAATAACCCTTATAATTATAGCGAAAACCATACTACTATAAAAACATAATGTGATTGTTCAAATTAACACAATAACTATAGTGATTCGATGGTTATCTGTGCTTACTCTTTTACTTAACTATATAATTAATGTTCCAAAATAATTACACTAAAGTACTTTTTGGCTCACAAAGTTCCTTTTTAGTAACATTCAAAGCAATAGTTTGACGTAACACAGGTAAAGTTCCATAATGGTACCATTAGATGGTATTATTCATTTTAAAGTTACCATTTGGGAGCATTACATGAACACCAAATTCAGCGCAAGCGCGATTGCAGAAGAGCTCGGTGAACGCTTAAAACAAGCGAGATTAAACCAAAATCTAACTCAGTCAGAAATTGCTGAGTTTGCTGGAGTTGCTCGAAAAACAGTCATCAATGCTGAAAAAGGTAAAGCACAACTCGATATTTTTATAGCCATCATGCAAGCGTTAAATCTCACCGAGCAATTAGATTTGTTTCTCCCTAAACAAACCATATCTCCTATACAACTGGCAAAACTACAAGGAAAAAAGCGCCAGCGCGCATCAAAGCAACATAGAGAAAATGAAGAGGAGACAATTGAATGGTAATGGAAGTCATTAACGTTAATTATCAAGATCAAATGATCGGCGCAGTAAGCTTTGATTCAGATAAAGGGTTTGGTGCCTTTGAATACGAACCGAACTTTGTTAAACAAGGTATTGAGCTCTCGCCACTAAAAATGCCTTTATCTAACCAAATATTTCGTTTTCCTGAATTAGAATATAACACTTTTAAAGGACTTTCTGGTCTCATTGCTGATTCACTTCCTGATGATTTCGGTAATGCAGTATTGAATGCATGGGTCGCAAATAGAGGGTTATCACCGCAAGATATCACTCCACTCCAAAGGCTACAATATACAGGTAAACGCGGTATGGGAGCCCTAGAATATTCTCCCGCAACTAAAATGCGTCATCTCAATGCATCGCAACAAGTAGAAATCCAATCTTTAGTTGCGATTGCCCAAGAGATACTGGACTCACGAGAGCATTTTTCTGTCGAGCTTGAGCATGATGGTCAAGGGACACGCGAAGCGATGCTATCACTACTTTCCGTCGGTATGAGCGCCGGTGGTGCTCGCCCCAAAGCCGTCTTAGCATTTAATAAAGATTTGACTCAAGTGAGATCGGGGCAAGCAGCCGTTCCTGATGGTTTTACACATTATTTAATGAAATTTGATGGTGTCAGTGAACACAACAAAAGCCAAGAAACCTTTGGTGATCCAATGGGCTATGGTGCCATGGAATTTGTCTACCATTTAATGGCGGTGAGTTGTGATATTGATATGATGCCTTGCCAGTTATTACATGAAGGCCCAAGACGCCATTTTATTACCCAACGCTTTGACCGCATTGGCAATAAAAAAATTCATATTCAAACACTCAATGGATTGGCACACGTAGATTATAAAAAGCCAGGTTCATTTTCTTATGCAGAGCTGTTTGGTATCGCTCGCCAATTAAAATTATCTGCACAAGATGCGTTACAAATTTTACGGCGGATGGCATTCAATATTATCGCGCGAAATCACGATGACCACTCAAAGAATTTTGCGTTTATGCTTCAAGGTAATAAATGGGTTTTAGCCCCTGCTTACGATCTTGCCTATAGCTATAAACCGGGGAGTAAATGGGTAAATAGCCATTGGATGAGCCTAAATGGCAAACGAGACAATTTCTCTCGAGATGATTTTTATAGCCTAGAAAAACTCAGTCCGCTGTTTACTAAAAAGAAAATTAATCAAGTCATTGATGAAACAATAGAAAACGTTTCAAAATGGCCAGCACTGGCCAAGGAATGGGAAGTGCCTAAGGCATTAATTGAAGAGATAAATGGGAATTTGAGGTTACATATATAACTTATTAAACCTTGATTAATAATCAAAGATTTAATGCATCCTTCACCTGAGTATTTTCAAAGGCTGGCTCAAGCGCTTTGATATCTTTTGCAGTCATTCCTAGCTCAGAAGCAAGAGAACGCCATCTACCACTAATGATTTCAGCCATAAAAAAAAGCCCATTTTTACATGGGCTTAGATAGTTATTTTGCTAGCCAGTGTCAGCTAATTCTTATTGGGGGATTATTCCCACTCAATTGTTTACACCGAGCGCAACTTATTGATTTATATAAAACGGAATTAACCTAGTGGGTTATGATACCGTCACCAATACCGTCATAATGAAAAGTGAACAATATTTGTACAATAATCTATCGGTACGATTCGAGTAATTTTTCTTTTGCTGCTAACTCTGTAATACATAAATTAAGGGAGCTTGTGTTTTCATCGGCGCGTTTAGACTCACGCCCATAGACTTCAAGTGTGCTTCGTAGTTGTCGAGAAAGTTCACTGATCTTTGCTCTCTCAGTTCGGCAGGTATTGGCGTTAATGGTACCATCAGTTTTTGTTTCCGTGGCATTGGCTTCGTACTGCACGCTGTCAAAGTGATTAAGAACACGCTCAAGCAGAGCGTCTGTACGCATCGTAGCACGTTCTTTCTGTTCATTGTATATCACCACCCTATTTTGTTGTTCTTCGTCTGCCTGATTGCGCTGGTCTATGTTAAACGCTAGGTCTTTCTCATCTTCCTGCTGACCAGCAATTTGTTTTGTCATTTGCTGGTTATCAGAAAAAATGCCGCTAGTCATAAAACCAGCGGCAAATGAGACAGCCAAAGCGATTAAAGCTGTAATCACTTTATTCATGGCATCACCTAGATCAGTGCAAATGCGCGTTCAAATACATCATCAACGTACGGCTGCTGACCATTTTCAACATGAACAATAGCTTTAGCCATTTTAATTGATGTCGCTTTATCATGAAGATTTAAGCACTCATGACGATCAAAGCCTGTATCTTTGCATACCCGATTGATGTAATTTTCTGTGTGATTATTATCTGATGACGGCGCCCAGCGCTCTATGATTTCCTCAATTGTATCAATCTTGTCACAGCCAATATTGGGTTTTCCTTTCTGTTTGCCGTATGTTTGTAATAGCTTCATCAGCGCTCTTACTCCGTAATACACATTAATGAATGTACAAAACTTATCGTCTTTTTGCTCTGATGCTAGCCCCTGCCATTTAGATGCTCCGTGGCGAATATTGCCCGGATTATTATTGCGTATCCCTCTCGCGCCTGAAACAATATCAGCTTTAAAGATATTTTGTTTATCTGACATAGACATTGAAATCACCTCACTTTTTAAAAAACCACATAACATTACCGCGCTTATAAAGCATCGATATACAAAGAAATATGTTCGCTATTAGTAGCTGAGTGCTTGATTGATACTTAGGATCTAAGTAGGCATAGACAGGAATTGAGATTGTGTAACCAAGAAATAGCCATGCAATCCAGCTACCGAACCTGCTGTAATGTTTGTCTTTTCTTTCAAAAAGAATCACTCGAAGGAACATGACAAAGCAAACAATCGCATTAACTATTAACACTGCTTTATCGTATGTCATGGCTGTTACCTCCTTTCGGAATATCAGCTTTCTTGTAGAGCTTAATACTGAGTTTTACAGAGAGAAGTGAAGCAACAAATGCGCCCATAGAATCAAGGCTATCGATGTTATAAGCATCGGCTCTAACACCGACAAGACTTGTCATTGAAACAAAGATAGTTGCGAATGGACTAAAAAATAAAAGCCCAGCCGCGAAGCTGAGCATTGCAAACAGGAAGCGAATTGCGAAAGGAAATTCTGTTGCTGCTGTAGTGAAGTAAATAGCGCCTAGAATAGCCCCCATGACAACCTCAGGGGGCAATCCAGAAAAGTAGCTCGCGAATGATGCAAAGCTTAAAGTAGTTACTGCTGCTGCATTTTCATTCATGTGTAGCACCATGGTTGAGAAATGACAATGATACTACAGCATAAAAAGATAAACAAAAAACCATATATTATTTCAAATCACTACACCCAATTGTATTCCCAGATCATCTCATTTTTTGTCACAATTTCGGCACAGCTCGTCACAGTGATGCTGCCTACGTGCTATACTACATCAGGGTAATTATCAGCAGTCGACCTTATTACAACCCCACCTGCATTTCTAATCTTGCTGTTACTGATGCTGTATATTACTGGCAGAAGGACTCTACCTCCGCTCACATACCCAAGCCAAACTCCATCACCGCCAGATTCTGTTATTTCTCGGATATTTAATTGCCCATTTTCGTGATTAATGAAGCCTATCGCACCAGTTGCATTTTTAACATTGCGTAAGGATAATGAAACGGATGTATATAAAGAGAAATTTCTCACTGCTGGCAAGCGGCTCGTACCGTCTAATGACATTGTCAGATCAATATTTGATTCTGTGTTTTGTATATTAACAACTGCCGTTTCGCTAGAAGATGCTGCTGTTGCGTCTTTTACTACAAAGTTCAATGTTAATTTAGCGCCTAATTTTCCAGCAAAAGATGTGCCGTTGTCTGTGAGTAATCCATAATTGACACTAATAACTTTTCCTGAGATCTCGCCATAAGCGCCGCCTCCTTTAGGATTAAATCCTATAGCTCTTACTGTCGTTCTTATTGTTGACGACTCACCTAGACCATTAATTGTCACGCCATCAATATTTACATAGTTTTCTTTTGTTCCAAAATAGATAGGGAATGCATAACATGCTTTACTCTTAAAGCCAGCAAGCGACACTGTGTTTGTTGTTAACTGGCCTGACTGAGCGCCCCACGCGGGGATGAAGTTACCAAATGAAATATCAGAGTGTTTATTGAAGAACCCTTTGATGTTAGAGCCGTTACTTAGGCATGAGCTAAACGCAACCCCGTGTACATTATGCTCTGTAAGTATATCTCTGTATCTGTGATCTGTAAGAGACTCAAACTGAATACCAACACCGCCCGTCACGACGTTATCACTATTAACATACGAGTAATAACTACCAGACGCCCACAAATCAGATGTTTCAATAGAGTCAATCGATGTAAACAACATCATTGCGCCAGCATAACTATAAAATCTATCCGAACCTGATAAGTTAGGGTTACAAAAAGCAACTTTGAAGCCATTGTATTTATGCATTTCTCCGGACATATACGATGCTATAAAATGTGCATTCCCTTTGTATTCACTGTCAGTAAACACCAGTAATGATAAACCGCTGCCTTTTCCCTGCATGCCGCTTCCATTGGTTTTATAACGAACCATAGTCCCGTCTATCCGTTCTTGATAGCCAAACTGAATAGGTCTGTCACATCGATAACACCCATTAGCTAGCACAACATTGGAGTACGGAAACTCTGACCAGAGGTCATTGCCGTTAGGATTAACAAAGTCACCAATCGCTGCTCTAAATGATTTTAATATTGCATGAGAGCTATCCTGAACTGTTAGAATATCAAGTATATTTTCAGTTGTTTTCGCGCCAAACCACTCGGGTTTTACTTCGTGATTAGTAAATTTAACGGACGTTTTCGCCTTTGGATCGGCATAAAAATCATCTTCTGTTTCAAATACGTGATATAGCCCAGCGTTAAATTCACTGTTAAGCTTCAGAGTTGCATTTTTATCTACTTTGATGACTGCACCAAATGGAACTTCCACCGGAATGTCTATAGTGATGTTTTTCTCAATATAATATTCCCCGTTTACAAACCTCAAGGGTTGCTTCGCTGCCTTTAATTTTTCAATAGCATCAATCAAAGCATCTACACACCCAGTGCCAGCCCCACCTTTTATATTAAAGCTAGATGTAGTTAAATACTCGGATAATCTATCTTTTAGTGTTTGATTGTTGCCAATACCAACTAATGAGCCATCACCTTTTTCCAATTGATTTAACACATCAACTGCACTACCACTGGCAGGCGCAACAACAATGGGCTTACCATCTTTATCAAACGTAAGCACATTACCAGCGCGATCACTCGCTTTTGGTAATGCCGCAATATCCATATCATCAACACGCAATAAGCGCTTTTCACGTTTCAGTATCGTGCCGTTAACGCCTTCAATTTCATCTTTCAACGTACCTAAATCAACCGCATCACTATCGCTCTTCGGCTTGCCAAGGTTAGCAATACGATAGCCTTTAGCATCGAACCAGTTAGCTAATATATTTGGTCGCCTTAAATACAGTGTTCCGAGGCTTCCCCATATGCGCTGTAGCAACATAGTCAATTTATCAAATGCATCTTCATGCGATTCAGCAAAGAAGCTACCTTGATTTTTAAATGAGGTTTCCTGCGTTGTTGGCATGCTGCGGGCGATACTAATTTTGTTGCCGTTGGCTAATGGAGTATTTAAAATTACCTTTCCACCAGCCGATTTTTTTACACCCGTCACCCTGTAATCAGTATTTAAACGCAACGATACAACGTTATCCCCTTCCGCATCAGATGTAATAACGCTTAAGTGCGCTGCATCAAACACCCTAAATTTATAATCAAAATCGGTTGTTACACCGTTTCCTGTATATTCGTTACTGCTGATTTCTGTTGAAACAGTCATGGCTATTCTCCACCTTGTCGACTTTGGTGTATGATAGCGATTAAAATCCATTTACGGAATATTGTTTACTTTTAAATCATGAGAGATAAACAATGAAGATAGCTTTCCGGTTACTGTATAAACTCCTTTAATCTCATAGGTATTTAATATGAAAGATGTAATTAATTTCTCAGCACCAGAAAACTACGCGGAAAAAGTAAATACAGAAGCAGGAATCAAGGAGTTAATGAGTAAGTCAAACATAGAAGAATTACTAAGAAAGCTAGACGATGAAGGTTATGATGTGAGCGCCGCATTGATTGAATTAACAGCAATAATGAACTACATAAATCTAAATTTGAAGGTTAAAGAAAACATTAAAACCCACATTGAATTTATAGTCGAAGAGTTAAAAAAATAACCATATAAGAATAATTAAAGCACCTATGCGGAGGTGCTTTTTTGTTTTTATCTTAGTGTTTCCATGGTTCCTGATGAATAAAGAAAATCGTTTACTATCTCCTTGTATTCTCCTATTTCTTTTATTGCCTTTCCATCAGGAGACACTAATACATACGTATCATATGACCCACCACCATTTTTGTATTTATGCTGATTCACAACAATGAATCCAGCATATTTCCCGTTTTGAATAACATAAAGAGAGTTTCCGCTAGTTACAAATACAATGTCATCAATAGTGACCGGTATGTTTTTTAATACATTTATAACTTGCTCCCAGCTCACCTTATGAATAGCGTTAGATGTTGCCCAAGCACTTGTCATAAAATAAATAGTATCATCACCATTAAAAGTAGAAACATTTCTGATGTTATCAATGTTTTTTTCTAAATCTTTATTAGGCATTTCACCAACTATTTTTATGACTCCATCAGGAGTGCCCAATATCAATGATGTACCTGTTAATGATTTTGAAGTGAATAAAACCATTTTTTCATTAACAATACTAAAGCTGCTAATATCCAACCTACTTTTAGCTGCCATGACTTCAGGGTAATTTATGTTATCTAAACATAAATTAGCGCCGCTGACATGAAAACCTTTTTTGTCTGAAATTGAGCAACTAGAAGCAAAAACCGAGCTAGCCACAAACAGACATGAAACCAAAGACACAACCTTTATTAATTTCATATAACCCTACTTCAACTGTTCTTCTACTTGATTAAGCAACGGTGATAAATAGAAAAGGTTCTGGAACGGCAATAGTTTCCTTACCGATCTAACCTCTCTATCATCAAACTCACCATTCATAACACCTGCAGTAATATTTTGAATGTCACCACCGAGATCAAACGTTGGTCCTAATAAAGCGCCTATACCGTTACGACTTTGGTAGCGCGATGCTGGTGGGCCACCAAACATAGCACTCATCCCATATGACCCGCCGCTTAGGTTTTCTAATAGATTATTAGGCTCACCTAGCCATCCCATCATGCCTGACCAGTCTAAACCTTCTTTAACAAGGTTAGCAGGTTCAGCGTTAATTTCACGCCCTGACATCATTGATTTTAATACATAGACCAATGAGCCCAATGATATTTGTAATAATGCACCGTAGTAGAATGAAGCATCACCTGATTGGATGCCAGACACTAGCGCACGATTATGAGTACCAAAGAAGAAAGTTTTAAACTGCATCACAATCTTTCCTAGTTCGCTACTCATCATTAATGGGGTATCGCCAATGCCTGGTGTGATAACTGTAGTTCTCACATCTTTCAATACCGCTGCTTGGAAGGTTTCACGAACTACACGATCATCCCATAAGTGGCTATGCCCTGTTAACATACCGTCTAGGTCTTCACCATGCTTCGCATATTGTTGAGCAACACGCTCTAACATATTTTTATCAATACCAATGTGCGCCAGCTTTTTAATCTCTTTACTACTTAATGCATTTCCAGCAGCAACATCTTGAGCGGCTCTGAGTATCTTCGATTGTGTTACAACGCCAGTCCACATTTTCATTGTGTCTGTATATTGGTTCATTAACGTAAAATTACCAAACTTCTGTGAAGACCATTCTAAACCACGTTCGATAAACGTGCGGCGGCTGTATGGATCATTAAGGTCGGAAATGACTTTTGATCGGCTAGATAATGCATACTCAAGGCCAATGCCCATCTCGCGCAAATCAGCCTTGGCAATTTTCATGGCACTAATATCAGTCATCATCTTACCTAGCGGCTTTAATGCGCTACGTAGTCCATGTTGCATAATAGGTCTAGCCATATCTGGCAATGAAGAGATTGCCATTCCACCAAGTAAGCGTAAAAAATTTACATGACGTGCTATGCGACCGGCTCTAACAAAGAAGCTAGAAGGATCTTTAGGTGCGCCATAGGTACCTAGTAACCTATCACGCATAGCGCGAATATCGCGTAAGTCTGCATCCCTTCTAGCTTCTAATTTACTACGTTCTTTCGCGGTTTTAGCATCAGCAATTAATTTACTGTAGTCTTCAGTAATTGCTTTAATAGGACCATCCATGTCAACACGACCAAACTGGGCTGTAAGCTCTATCTCTGGTGCAACTTGGCGAATATAGTTTTCCATTACGTAATTAACATCTGACTCTAAAAAGTCTTTAATACGTTCATCTGGAATATTTAACGTACGTGATTTGGTGAAACCTGCACGCTTAGTTAAACCGTCAGGGATCAGCTCACTTGGTACAATGCCTGAAGGTGCACCAATGATCTTATTGATGATATCATCTGCTGCTGCCTCAACCTCTTCACGCGCTAAGGGTTCCATTCTACGCAATGCTGCATGGCGGCGATTGTCATAACGAGTTAGTGAATTAGCTTTACGTGTAAGTTGCCTATGCTCATTTCTAAACTGGCGTGGCTTATCCAATATGTCTAATGATCGTTGATAAGAGGCCAGCTTATTTTCAGCCTCTTCAATACGTATGAGTTTACGTTCTAATTGTTCAAGCTTCTTCGTCGGTTTTTTTGCTTTGCGCTTTTCAATTTCTGCTGAAACCGTTTCTTTTTCTGCAATTAATTTTCTACTCTTTTCAATTTCATCCATTAAAAGTTGTTTTTTACCAGACCAACGTTCAGCCTCTTTTATTTCAGCGTTCAACTTTTCTGCTTGTGGCGCGGATGCTCTGGCCTGTTCTATTCCGGCGTCTGCTTTAGCTAGACTAGATTCAGCTTTATACACTGTTCTCTGGTTCATTTCCTGCAACCAGTCAGCAATGATTGTTTTAAATTCATTGCGGTCATTAAGTATTTTGTCGAACTTATAAATGCGAGGAAAATAACTCTCTGCCGTTGATACAGTTACACCATCACGCAAGATACCAAGTTCAACCATGCGATCCTTAGTTTTCTCAACAATAGGTCTAATGGCTCTTGCTGCTTCTGCGACTTCGGGTATTGTATGGCGATCGCCATTACGCATGGCATCACCCACTTGTTCACTAAATTCGTATAAGCCTAATCTGCTGCCGTCACGCTCCTTAGCATTTTTACGATAGGTTTTATAAAAGTCTTTGGTTGATTCAACTTGTTTATAAACAAGCGTTTCATAGCCTCTCACTTTAGTTTCTACCGCAGTAAATGAGGCAATGCCCTCTTCATTTTTTGCAAAGGTAAAATTGTTCTCTGCGAGCTGCTGATTGATTTGGCGCGCTGTTTTTGATGGTGACTGAGCCACGCGTCCAACTGGACTAACATTCATTGTTCTATTAATAAATGATGGGCCCTTCAATGTTTCCTGCTCTAACGTTGTATCAGGCACTTCCATTGCCCCAACGCTAGTATTTTCAGGAGCATTTTGTTGTACAACTTGTTGTTCTCCAAGCACATCATTTTTTAGCTTACCTACTATCTGGCCTCTGTTTTTTACTAACTGAGCTGCTGAACCAAGTAAACCGCCTAACATGGCATCAAACGTTACGTTTAACGCGCTTTCTTCTAGCGTTCTTGTTTCTTGTGTTGCTGATAAGGCTAGTTCTGAGATAACACCACCCGCGGCATTAGACAGCGCAAATTTAGCAGAGGCTTCAAGTAGGCTTCCACCTCTGGCAATAGTGCCAGCAGGGATCATCATTGCTGCAACATTAATCGGGTCAATGACGCCCATCGCTATACTAGATATAAGGCCAGCACCACCTGATTCAGATAGTAACTGTTTATCTTGAATTTGCTGATTAATGCGTTGTTTTATCGCAGAAGTTTCTTCAGGTGACTTTGAGTGAATAAATGAGTCGGCATAGTCTTCATAACCGAATAAAGTACGCTCATCATCAAATGGGTTGTAATCTTCCTGATCTTCAAACTGATTAAAAGGCATAGTAGCAATCAAGCTACCAACTGAGTTGTCTATACGAAACGCTGCATCACGTAAGTTTTTAACGCCTGCCTTATCACTGAATGGATTTATAGCATCAAGCATACCAACTTCATTTGATCCGCCATACTGTGGATCTGGCTGTTTAATTGTTCCTACTTCAGCACCCATAACATCATTAGGGTTCATTTCATAAATAGGCATGGCTATTCCCTCCCTAACATGGTGTTAAGTGTATTGCTGAAACCATAATCAATCGCTTCAGGCTTGGCGCTACCTTCTAATATCTCACGCTCTTTTTTTGCTTCTTGGTATGTTTTTTGCCGCTTATCCATAACTTCACGATACATCGGTGAAGATGCTTGATCAGGTTTGAAGCGTGAAGGCATTCCGTTATCACCAAGGAATGGTGTAAAGACTGGGATCTTATCGCTACCGGTTTGCTTTAGCATGATGGCGTAACTGTAGTCCCTAGAAGTTATTGCATCAGGTACTAGCACAAATTCAGCATCATCAGGCATGCCGCCGAACACTTTAGATTTAAGTTGCTTTTGCTCTTCTCGCCATTGGCCTATTATCCAGTTACCGGACCCGCTTTCATTTGTGCCGAAAACTGCCTCAGGTGCATAACGCATAACTTCATCTTTACCATTGATTGACGTAATACCCCATGTTTTCTTTACCTGTACATCCGTCATTTTTTTAGCTAAATCAGGATCCCCACCAGTACTGGCAAAGTTTGCATCATAAAGCGTTTGGTAATCTCGCATATATTCACGATTGCTAACGCTTGGTTTGGTGATGTTTGGTGATGAGAATCCTCCAAAGGCAAAGAAACCATTGATATTGCCTTGTGCGGCTTTCTCTCTTTCTTTGCTGTATTTCTTATCGCGCATCTGTTCAGCAATAATCGCTTTGGTTCTATCGTTCTGCTCATATGTTAGGTTGTATGCAATATCAATAGCTTTCTCACTATCCATACCTGATCGCGTTAAATCATATATTTTCCCATAGTAAGCCATAGCATCAGTGGAAATACCGTTAATTGCTGACGGATTATTATCAAATATCTGCCCATACATTTTAGCCATTGGAATGACTAATTCAGGGTTTTTAGATGTAGAACCAGTAACCAGTTTCGATTTGACTTGAGAAGGGATGATACCCGTGCGACTAGAAACCTCTGCAACAGCATTTAAGCTGCTTTCATCGCGTATGTTGAATGATGGTTCAATATTATTTTCAAAATAGTTGTCTGCTGCATCCTGATTGCTTTTGTCATTAGGGTCTAGCGGAAAGTTGTTTTGAATAGACAGCTGCAGGCGATTAGCGGAGAACACTTTGTCTTGTGCCTTAATGTTATTATCAACAAACTTACCGAACTTCTCCCAGCGCTGCATTTTACTTGCGTAATTACTTTCTGAAGGATCAGGCATGATATCATTTAACAATGATCGCTGGGCTTGCGGAGTCATATCTTTAGCCGCTGATATTAAACCAGCGTAGCGTTTCGCCTCTCGCATATCAGCTATCATTGCTATACCTTTGTCATAACCAAAAGCAGAAATAATTGTTTTTTCAGATGGTGCATTAGGTGCATCAAGTCCGTTTTCCCATGCAGCATAAGAATCAGAGATGGTGGTACCAAGTTCTGTTTGTAATTGCTGCTGGCGCTGCTTGTCCATTTGCTCAGCTTGCTTTAAATACTTTGCTTGGTCTGATTCATCTAGTGCATCGAAAGCTGCTGATCCAGTCAAACGCTTTGGTGATTGAGGTGAATTAGGCAGGTTAACTAATCCGAGTGCAGCCTGAATCCCGCTAGTAACATCATCGTTTGATATTTTACTTGCTTCAGCCTTTCCATTCTCTTTGATCATTATTGCCATTGTTAAGCGTGTTAATGTATTTAAATCAGTCAAGTCAAGAGAGGTATCACTACTAACGCCTAAGTAGTTAGATACGAATTTAACATACTCACCAGTATCGTTATTATCTTCAGGTGGTGCCCAGCGTGTAATGATCTGCTCAGGCGTAACATAGCCTTGTCGTGCATATGACAATAAGTTTTTACCTGTTGCCCTAACTCCGTGAGCAGGTGTGGCGAACGTAACAAAAGAACCATCATTACCCGTTTGTCCTACCCATACATCTTTCGATTTTCTAATGTTGCCGGGATTATTGTTTCGAATACCACGAGAGCCGCCAGCATTAACAGATCCTTCAGTGTTGCGATATACACTTCCATTATCTGAAGGCTCGCCATTCTGCTGCATAAATGACATATAGTCAGAGCCTATTTGATTCTCAATGGCTCTCTTAGCCGTAGCCGTTTTAAACTCCTGTTTCTTAGCAAGTATTTGTTCATCGCTCCAACCGTGTGAATACCCAAACTCTTCTATTTGTTGAAACACTTGTTTATTTGCAGATACATAAGCACCATTATCACCATACAACGAAGCTGCTGATTCCGCATTTACAGATAGCGTTGCTTGAAATTGGTCTTGCTCGTAAGCTTTTATTTGCCCCATTTCATGTCTGTTTGCCTGAGAGCTAAACTGTAAACGCATTTCTTGAGCTTGCTGTACGAACATGCTTTTTATTGCATCGTCCTGTAAACCGCTAGCAATTTCACCAGCCGACTGATCAAAAGCTTGCTCAAACTCTGCGCCTTTCCCTATCGCATTACGCCCTTGCATAGCCAGTAGTCCATTGCGCGGATTGTTCATCAATTCATTTGCTTTTTGTCTAAGTTGCAGTGATGCATCTTGTGCCATGGCTACATTGGCTCTCTGCTTAGCTTCTGCGAAAACGCCAGTGTATTTCTCCGCAACCTGACCAAAACCAGCGCCGAAATGCTCAGGGCTAGATTGAACGCTAAAGCCATTGTTGGGTAGAGGTGATGAACTAACCTGTTGTTCTTTGTAAGTTGGTACTGTTGGCATATATCCCCCCTTAGAATACAAAACGGTTGGTGCCGCTTTTCTTTGCAATATCGAATAGGTTGTTACTAGAACCGCCACCGCTCGCCGCTTTAGAAGCACCAGAGAACGGATCCCATGTACCACCAGCCAATTGATATGCGCCGTACGCTTTAATCGGTGCCGTTAATAGCGTTGTTGCTGCGCCGAAATTACCTTCACGGCGTGACATTTTAGCTTGCAGCCTATCATTTGCTGCCTGCATGCGTAGCCCGTAAGCTTCGCGCTGTGCGTTATTAACCAGTGTTAAAGCGTCTAGCTCACCCATTGCCGCGGTATCGCCGAACATATCAATGGCACCCGCTGAACTTAAGTCAAGGCCACTCGCAGACATTGCCGCCGCTTGTGATCCTGCTAGTTGCCGTGTGCGTGAACGCTGTTTCTCTGCTTCTGCATTACCACGATTGATTGAATCATTCGCCGCCTGCTCATTCTGACGTGCGTTTTGATTGGCTACGTCAGCATTAAACTTACCTGATTGATATTGGCTATATGCTTGCATACCTGCTGATGCCAAAATTCCTGTTGCTAAAATTGCGGGTCCACACATTATTTAGCCCTCATCATCGTAAACTTATGGAATGGATAGTTAAGCGCACCAATAGGTTGTGCGTCTTCTAATGTGAACCCTAACCAATGTAGCCATGCTTTAGCAATGTGGTTACGCTCATCAACGTAATTAATCAGCTCTGGATAGATATGTAGCATTAGCCCAACAAATGGCCTACAACGGCGTAGAAATGCCTTCTGGTGCTTCTCTAAAATATCTGAGCCAACTAACCATGGAATACCAATGCCGCCAATAATGGACGCAGGCGAAACACCAAAAATAGCCGCTACCTCACCATTGAAAATAGCCGCCCATGATTTTGTAGATAGGTTAATGCCTGAGGCTAAAACCTCCTCAGGTGTTGATAGGTCCAATGCATAGAATTCATCAATATCGGCTTGCCTAACATGTGGTAACAATGCCTGTGCGTGCTCTAATGTTGCAGGTACGATTTGAACAATGCTTTTTGCCATATTAGAAACCTCCAACATCTAAGCGCGGTATAACCGCTAAGATAGATAGAGGTAACGGATCAGACTGTCTGACATATACGCGCCCGTTTTTACTCCACTGAGAGTCTAAGTTAACTTCAACGATGCCAGTAGCGTCATCGACAGGGTTATCATAGAACTCAAATTCACGCTGTGGATATTCGTACAAATGCTCTTTTTCAGTACCAGCCCATATACCGCGGCTTGAATTAACGATGAGGCTTGCTACCTTAATCAGTTTCTTTTTGTCGAGTAGCGTTTCTTGTCCATTGACATGTATATCAAGCGTTTCCATTTCACTAACGTACGGGATCCCAACGTGCACAACCACACTAGGATCATCAAGTATGATAGCTCCATCACTAACAATACCTTGTGGTGCAACGTTAGCATCTGCAAGAATGCTAACTGTTTTTCCTTCGATATGGCCTAAGCCTTCAAACCTGAATCGCGCAAAGCCCCACTCGCTTAATGGCTTATCCTGTAGCAATTCAGGAACATCACGATTAGGCATTACGATAACTTTGTTAGCGTTGATCACGCTTTCAATATTGCAACGCAATGTTTTGTGTTCGTTATCTTCAAAATAAGGAATGTGTATAGCATTGTTGATATCTGTGCTTTTAAATAACGCATCAGTTGAAGTGAGTGTTATATCGCCTTCATACGTCCAGTTATCAGTTGTTGTTAAGCGAACAGTACTGTTTGCATCACTATTTCTGCCGTCATAACTGAGGCCTGAATCAACAAAGAAAGCGTCCTCTGTTCTGGTAAACAAACGGCTACTTAATCGCTCTATATAACGCACAGTGCCACCGCCAACTTTACGGCATACAATAAAATAAACCGCATCTTCATTGCCTTCACTGATGCTGCAGGTTGATTCAAACTGACCATCTGTTTCCTGTGGCGACCACGCAAACACTTGCTGCTCTCTTAAATAAGTCAGAGTCAGTAACTTACCATCATCACGAATACACCAAGCTATTGAGTAAGGAACAATACTAAACGCCCAGTCAATTAGCTGGTGGCGCTGGAATAAGTGATTAGCCATTATTGTTAAGTCAGTGCCTTGGTACCCATCAACATCGAATGAATAGGCCAGATCACGCACTGCGCTACCTTTTTCTTGAATGTACAAAGCAATATTAGCAACGGCAATAGGTGGAACATCGCTACAGCCATTGGCACCCTGTGAAGAAAAAGAGAAGCTGCTAGGCGTTAATACTTTGTTCTGATCCCCTGTGATTTGATACTCACCGCCAGACGTTAAGGCCACCAGTGAGCCCACATCAATCAAGTGACGAATTTCATTAACTTGTCTGCCTGCATAGGTGTAAACAATGCGATCATCATCTTGAATCGGGTTATTTTTACCAAAGTCTTTATAGTCCCCACTACGACTAGCCCAAATCGTTTGAGGATAAGCACGAGAGCCAGCAAAGAATAAACGCTGCTGATAATACATAACGGTGCTAGGGTAGCCGTCAGCATCGTTCCAAGCAGAGCGCCCCCATTTGTACGTAGCGTTTTCCGCACCAACGGCGTTGGATGGTATGTAAGAAATAACTTTTCCTGTTGCAGCTAAGCCATCAGAACTAACAGAATCGATTCTTACAATACCGAAACCACTATGAAGATACTCCCACTGAATACCCGCATCACCGCCCCAACCATCCCAGCTCATTCCCTCTGTATGTGATGGCCTCAACGTTCCGCTTTTACCTGCACTATTTGCGCGATAGTAATTTGCGCCAGCACGACGCTGATCATTAACGTTAGTTGTTTTCTCTGTTTCCCACACCGGAACCGCATCAACTGCTTGCTGCTCAATATAGATTTGCTTACCTACAAACTCTGAACCAAAAATATTATGAGTTGCTGTTAACGTTACATCGCCAGTGCTTGCGCTTACGTAAACTTTTCGCTCTTTGTCAGTGTTAATATCTTCAAATGGACCATTGCGAGTTTCAACAGGAACCAATCGCCAATCGTCATGATCATAACGCTGTAGCTCCATAGGTGGATAATCAGTGTGAACGATGGTCATTACGTCTGCTGATTGCGTGAACTTCAAATTAAACAAGTCGGATTCTTTGTATGGTGTTGCTAGTTCGAATACCTCGCCTTTATGATCACCATCGGCATAAAGCACTTGCCCACCATCTTTGATTACGCGCATGTACTTATCCCCCATTTCAATGGCGTAAGTTTGTACTGTGCTGAACTGGAAGGGGATCAGGCGGCATTTCTTGTTAGGGTATTTTGCCGCTGCAATAAACTTAGTGCCTGGTCTATTTTCAATGCCGCCGTACTGCCTAACGATAAAGTTTTTACTTTTACGTAAGGCTGTTGAGTACTTAGCCAAGTCGATGCGACCATACAAGCTAGGGGCTATTTCACCGCCGCTGAAACTCGGTTGAATAATGCTATAGGCCATTACGATAACCTCGCTTCTGTGAATGGATCCATGTAGTCGTTAGGCTCTGCCGACTCATCAAGAGAATGCGCACCAGCGTTAGCAATTGCTATTGTGTACATTTGGAACGCTTCATTGCCAATGCCAGCATTAGAAGCTAATGGGCGAGCTAGTTCACCAGCTAAACGCCACGCGAGCGCATCAATGAATAGCGAGTCGAACATATTTACATCAGTGATTGCTGCAACATAGTGAAGCCATGCTTGCGGTTGATCACAGTAAATAAGTTTCCCAGTCCCGTTTTCATCAGAGCCCACTAAAAAATTGATTGCATTATGTGGTTGAGGGTATTTCTGGCCAGATTGGACAATGGCAATTGCTTTTAAACAGTCAGTCGGGTAGCTATAGGCAAACTTCCAGTCTGGTGGCGGGTTGTTTGTATCACCTAATGCAACGCGCTTGCTTGCAAAGTTCCACGGAAAATCAGATAGCACAGCGTCACGACAATGATTAAAGTGAAGGCTGCACTGAGCCGCTTCTTTGCTAGCTTCAGTCATGCTATTTATAAACCGGCTGTTACCTATGCGGCTTAATGCCATGTTGCAGATTTCGATTTCTGAGGCCATTACTCACCTCCATCGAATAAAACATCTGCCGCTGATTTGGTGTCACCTGAACCCAAGGCAAGATCTGTTATCTGCAAATCAACCGATGTTGTTTTTTTACCTTCTCGTTCATCAGTACGTTTAGATTTGACTTTGGCGATACCAGACAACTCAATAGACTCACCGACATCAGGAATACTCACACCTAGCTTTTCCAATGTCTCATTATCAAGATAAAGCGTTAGCCCATATGGGTATTCATCGCGGGTTTCACTTTCACCCTTAGCATTCTCAAAAGTTTCAGTGCTAATTTTTAAGTTAACCATTTTCATTGTCTGTATCTCCAAAAGAAAAAGGGGCTTCCGCCCCTTTTGTGCGAAAGTTAAATCGCTAATTCTTTACGTCTTTCATCTATCGCAGTGCGCATTTTATCTGCGCCCATGTTGTGGTGAGGTGCCTTACCAAATAATTGCGTGTACTGCTCACGCAAATATTCAAGGCTGGATTCAACCGTATCGCCTGATCCACTAATAGCAGCATTGATTACAACCTCACTAGTATCACTATTAGCCCCATCAGCCACAGTGCTAATATCAGATTTAGCATCATCACCAATCAACTTTAAGTTGCTGCCAGCAACACCGCTGTATTCAACCTCTTCACCAACTTCAAGTAGACGACCAGCGATAAATGATTTTTTCAAAACTTTATATCGTGACATGTCACACCTTAATTAGTTACGGCGTTGTAGATAGGATGAGCATCAGTATTAAGTACGATACCCGCTGTAAACTTACCTGCAGTTAATGGGCCATCCGTGACAACGTAACGAAGGCGCAGATACTTAATAACACCATGCGGAACTGTACCGATAATGCGCTTACCTGCATTTAAATCTGCAATTGGCATAGCAAATGACTGGAAGATAGCAACAGGCGTTGTAAACGCTTTATCTGCTGATGTTTCCAGAATGATTTGTACCTTTGCTGCGCCTGCTGCTGTGGCCTGCTCAGTAACCTGTGCAAACAGTTGTAACGGTTCACCGATACCAATATCACGGAAATCACCCTTAACTGGTGTTAGGTCTATGATACTGGTCGCAGTCGCTGACGCTGTTACTGCTTGATCGATAGAAAATAGGTTTTCTTTATCTAAAATCATGTTGCGAACTCCCAACAAAATTAAGTTAGCGGTGCCAACTCAAGCACCGCGCAATAGGTTAGCCTTGCTTACGGACCACCTGATCCTCAGTTGTAAGAATTGCATCAGTGCGGCGCACGGGGATTTCATCAAAAGAAACAACCTTCTTCCCTGCAACTTCTTGCATAGAAATATTGACGTTCTTTGAGTTTTTAATCTGGCGGCGCATCCAGCTACGAACCTGCTGATTGCAATAGAAAACAGGTTTACCCATAGACAGGTTAGGGATTTTCTCAATAGCCTGAATCAGTAAATCAGGCAAGTCGATAGCACCTGTTGCCTCTGGATCTTTGGTTAACTTGGATAGGTCAACGTTAGCGATACGAACCACATAACGCCAATCGCGCATAGTTAAGCCATTTTTCCATTTGAAATGAGTACGGTAACCTTGGTATTTACCACCATCAGCGTCATCTAGTGTTACTTCCCCTAAGTGCTGCTGCTCAAGACCAGCCTTAGAACCTTTAGGATAAATACCATGAACTGTATTTTGCCCCCACACCACCAACCAGATAGAGGTTAAGTTGCTACCCGTGCCACCAGCATCAATGATATTTACGCCATTCTTAGCGCCTAAATCATTGAAGCGTGCAGCTAGTCCTGTGAAGCGCTGAGGGTGCACAGTAGTATCACCATAAAACAATGTTTCAGCCATTTGCTGATTCATTGACTCAATAAACGCTTGTGCTTCTGATAATAAAAACTCACCTGTATTACCGTTCATATCAGCAAGCTCTTTATCAACTTCTGAGTAAGTTTCCAGCATACCTATAGAGTCTGTAACTTGTGCGGTAGTTGATTTACTTGGCGGCACGCCGTAGTTCAACATACGCCATGTGGCCTCTGGTAAACCTGTGCGGACAGTTGTACGGTGGCCTGTAGGTAAGTTACCTTCTGAAAACACCATATCATCAAGAATTTCGTTAGACTGATTGAGCAGCTCAACAATCTTCGCCTGTTTACTGTTTGGGTCTTGACGCTTAGCCCAATCAGTTAAAGTTAGCGCTTTAGACATAATTTATCCCCTATACCCTATTTACTTTCACCAAAAAGAATATCTGCAGTGCTGCGAGCGTTTTCACTGCTGCCACCAACAAAACCGTCCTCAGACATGGCCTTGCCAATTCTTGAAAAAATACGGAATAACTCAGGATGATTACCTAGCCCTGAATCATTTAAATATTGCTTAAGCTCCGGCGTACCGAACTGATCCATAGCTTTTTGTGCGTTACCGATTGACTCAACAGAACCAAGCTCTTTATCAGCCTTGATTGTTTCAGCCCATTCAATTGTTTGTTGCTGCCACGCTTCATTTTGTTGCTTCATGATTTGCGGCATGATCGTAGAGCCGTATACATCAACAATTTTTTGCGCCTGTTCGTTGCTTAAACCTAGTTCACGTGCAATAGGCTCAAACGCTGCTACCGCTTCTTTATCCAGCTCCTGACCTTCGCCAGCAGTAAACTCATACTTTTCAGGCGCAGCGCTTACAGGCTTCTTGTCAGCACCTTCCTGCTTAGCACTGGACGTATCATTAGCCTTATCAGTTTCTGTACCAGTAGTCGTAGTCTGATCACCTGTTGTTGATGTTTCAGTTTTAACCGCTGTAGTTTCTGTGGTTGTCGCAGCTGCACCCTCGCCACCATCAACTGAAACCTCATTACAAAGGCGACGAAACACCAAGCGTTGAAATAAATTCATTGATTGCTCTCCTGTTCTTTGGCTTCTTCTGCCATGACCAAATAGAGATCAGGGCAAACACTCATTACATCGTTAAACAGCTCTAACCCCTTGTTGCGTCTACCTTCATTGAATGAAGTGATATAGGGATCAGACGTAAATGAAACTTCAAAAACACCACTGGCAGATAGTGTTTTCCAGATAAAACGACGACCACATTCAGTACTCATAACTTGTTTTAAATCATCGTCTTCGCGTTCTTTTCTAAGCTTGTCTTTAAGCTCTAAGTCAGCCTGAATCTCTGCTTTTTCCTCTTCCGAGTAATCATCAAACCGTGTCATTGACCACCACCAGCAAGCGCAGCTAAGGCGCTGTTGTCGTCCATTGGTGTATTACCAAGAGCCTGAGCACCAGCCACTGCCTCTTGTGCCATTTGCATTTGTTGCATCTGCTGCTGTTGCTCTGCACGCTGCTGGCGAATAGCGGCTACTTGGTCATTGGATGAAACGATAGTCGGGGAAACACCGATTGATTCAGCGTAGTTATCAATCATTTCGTCAGTATTCAGCTTGTCGAGTGCTTCTGGTTTCATATTTGCCAGACCACCAACAAAGCCAACAAAACGCTCAATACTGCTAACACCAACTGATTTCTGCGCCTGTGCCATCACAGAGATGTATTCAACTTTAAGTTGCATACCCTGCATTTCATCCGGAGGTACGGGTAACAGGTTTTTACGCACCATGATTGCGAACGTACGATTAATTAACTTGTCAAGTAGTTCAGAATCTAAACGCTGCAATACAGGCCCTAACATGAGTAGCTTTTCTTCACGCATTTCAATTACCGCCTCAACTGGCATTGAGCGCGTATTAACATTAGCCATCATCATGAAAAGGTCAGAGAAATAGGCCTCTTTGATTTGATTACGTGTATCACCAATATCAGCAATTAAGCCGTTAATGTCGGCTTGCACTTGGAATATCGGTTTGATCATTTGATCAGCACCAGCCATTGGTAGATAAGTTATTCCACCCGGTACCAGTGAAATACGTTGATTTTTAATGGATGCAGGCGCTTGCATAGGTGGGTTGGTCACTTTATCAATCTGCTGTGCTTTACGGCGCTGCAATAACTGCAATGCTTTAACGCTACCTAATGCAATCATACCTGGGCACGATGAGCCATATACATCCTCGCCGTTAACTTCCCAGCGTGGAGCCATGATGGGGAATTCATCAAAGCCCGATTCACGTAGAACACGATCGCTATCGCCACCCATTTCAAAGTAAACGGATTTAAACAACTTGTTCTTAGCGTCCAGCTTGCCGCTGATGCGGTTTAAATTTGGGTAGACTGAATGAATAACACTGATCCACTGGCTATAGTTTCCAGAGTCCCACATGCTTTTAACCTGCTCACTCACATTGTCTAGCCCGAACTCCATAACCAGTTGACGCACTGTCATACTGAATTCACGAAAACAGGTATCAACTGTTAGGTCGGGACCATTCGCAATGTAATAGCTACCAACTGGAAACGGAACAGTACGAATGACCCGCTCGTTATCTTCAAGTACAGCTAGCGCGCTGGTTGCAAAGGTGCCGATATCAGAATAGGTTTGCGGTAGTGACTGATAGATATTTGAACGGTTGAACACCTCGTTCATGCGCTGTTCAACGACTTCAAGCCACATTTTTACAGGGCTATAGTTCATCATGTCAGGGTCTGGTGTCGCTAAACGGAACCATTTACGGGCTGGGCTAGTTATTCCCGACATCATGCCACTTGAAAGCGTACGCTCTGATTTAGCTGCTTCTTGGTCAATGATTTTCGTATTACGTCTATCACCGCGGTTAACTTCTGATGTGTTAAAACGAGTACTACGAGGGCGCGTATACTCTGCAAGCTCTTTCCAGTGCGGCTCAAATGATTGGCGCTCATTCTTAAGCTGTGAGAGTTGTTTTAATAAATCCTGCTTTAAACTCATATCGCCCCCATTGTTTAGTAATATAGCGTTACTGACCTAGCAGCGTTTTACCACTTGTGGACGCTGATCCTGTTGCGCCCTGCGCACCTGTTAGCAATGTTGACTTACGACCAGCAGCAGCACGGCGGCGACGTAGCTCTTCATCGCGAATACCCACTACCGCTTCATCCTGTTCTTGTGGTGCTGCTTGAACTGGTGGAGGGGTTTTAATTTTAGGTGTACCGCCTAGAATATTTCCGCACATATAACACCTCGATAAGATAAACAATAAACTCAATTAAGAAATATAATACATCTTATTTGACAAATAAAATACATAGATGTACATTTTGTTTATCGGTAGTTGTCAGATGTTCCACTCTCCAGCGATACTTCAGAGACCTTTGCTTATATTTTTGCCCTCGGTATGAGGGCTTTTTTGCCTGTTAGTTAGGCATACGGATCGTAATCAGCATCACTAACAACGTGACTGCCATGATGACTAGATGTTGATATGTTGTGGCGTTCTTTTTTGGTGACTGGGTAAGCAAATGTTAAGACAAACGCATCACCTTTACCCGGTGAGCGTCCAATACGCTTTTTAATATCTTCTTTTGGTTCTAATACAATTTTACCATCAACTCTAACCTTATATTCAGCCACGGATAAATCATCAGCTGTTTCTTGGTCATCAAGCGCACCGCCTATTTTTAACCATGTTTTAGCGCTGCTATACATCTCACCACGCTTATTTAGCATTTGTGGGTCTGTGGACGCGCTACCGAATTGCACAAGCTGCCAATCACGCCCCCATCCCGTGCCGATAGAATAAATCCCTGTACCGTAGCCATAGTCAATATGAACAGCATCCGCACCCAACTGATCCTCAAAGTCAGCAATGCGCTTAGCCATAACCATATCATCAGTAGTTTTGTTACCCGTCCACAGGCATTTACTGTGTAACCCTTGGCGCATATAAATAACCGCATCATCATCGCCAGAGTATGCAGGGTCAACGCCTATGATAATCGGTGCATGTGATACTTCGGCCTGTGTTACTGTGCGCTTCATTGCTGCATCAGTTAAGCCAGTAGGTATAAATTGGGTTTCAGATGTTGACGGGAAGATCCCGCGCACACGAACCTTAACAAAGTCGCTATCCTCGCCCCTATCCTCAATCCATTTATCAATCTGTTCTTTGTTGGTGCCTTCAACCGTACGGCTATCAATCTGTTTAGTTTTCCAACGGTGCTTAAACTTACGGAAACACTCGCGGAAACGCCCTGTATTACGTGTCGGGTTACCAAATGCTATCCAAATGATTTCTGTATTTTCATCCGTCAATGCACCCTCAGCTACTTCCCACACCAGATCAGCAATATTGGAAGCTTCATCGAAAATAAGAATGATGCGCTTCCCCTGATTATGCAGGCCCGCGAATGCCTCTGTATTGTTCTCTGACCACGGTACAGCATCAGCACGCCATGCATTAGCGTGATTAGGGTCATTTGAATAGATAGCGGTTTTTGTACATGTGAACCAGTCTTTGGTGATAGATAGGCGCTGCCACTTCGCAATTTCAGGCCATGTTTTAGTGCGTAGCTGGTTTTCTGTGTTGGCAGTGACAACTACTTTGCAATCGTCGCAAGTATCCATACCCCACTTGATGATCATCGATATGAATGCAGATTTACCAATACCGTGGCCTGATGCCCTAGCAAGCTGTAGCGGCTGGTGGCGTGTCTCATGGTTGCGTAGGTGTTCACCTATTTCGTTCAGCGCTTCCGCTTGCCACTGACGAGGACCATTGGCATTTTCAAGTTCGGTGCCAGCTTCGCCCCAAGGAAAAGCATATAGCGCATAGCTTAACGGGTCATGCGTAAACATGCCGATATCGTTAATCAGCTGTTCTTCTGGCGACATAGTATCAATCATTGCTCACCACCAGCGGCACGCTCGGCACGCTTACGGGCTGCTGCCATTTTATCAGCAAGAGATATGTTTATATCAACTTGGAAGCGCTCACGGAATGCGTTAACGTCTACGTGCTTACCGACCATTTCAAGTACGCGAAGTTTATCTAACAGCTTCACTTTCTTGACGGTAACCCTCTCATCAATGACGGCTATTTCAAATGCAGAAATGCTTTTACGCCATACTGCAGGCCAATCTTTAATTGGCTTGATATCACCAGTATTAGTGAGAATGTCCGCAATATCAGCATCAAGCATATTAACCAATCTCTCTAACACGCTGTCAGCGTCTAGCTTCTTGCGCTTGTTACGCTGCTGCATAAGCTGAGCAATGCGGTCAATGATACGCTGGTCTTTCATTAGTTGGGATGCTCGCTTACAGGCGCTAACTTCGGCATAGCCTGCCGCTAGCGCTGCATTTGTTTGATTATCAGGGGCTTTGATATATTCCTGACAGAAGCGCTCCATTTGAGCATTAAGTGGCGTAGGTTTTCTGGCTGGTGGCTTACGTGGTTTCTTTGCGGTCATAATCATCACCTCTTCGTTTATTATGACCACAAGAAAGGTAAACATCAAATCAAATAAGGAATTTATAGCTTCCTGTGTAGTCTATTTTAAAAATGATTTCATTGATATGTTCCTTCACCTTGTTTTCACTTAAATCACTCTCGCCGAAATAAGCAATTGCCTTCTTCATTAAAAGATTAAGGCCAGAATCACCCGCTTTTGTTTTGCAAATGTTAATTAATGCGTTTATTAATTCTAGTCTAAGCAGATCAACGCTCTCTTTATCAAAGTTGTTTTTATCTAGAAAGTCAACAAGCCTGATCTTGAGTAATGATAACAAACCAAACTCTAAAGACATCTCTCTTAGTTCAGAGTTACTAAACACCGGTAATTCGTGTATTTTCTTAAACTCTTCTAATTCAGATATATCCTCAATTTCTAATTTGGCTTTAAATGCCTTATCTATATTTTTTTCCATCTCCTTAAAAATACAAAAAGCTAAAACAACAATGATAACTAGCGAAAACACAAATATTGAACCAACAACATTTGAAAAATAAAAAAATAAAAAAGAAAATGCAATGAACGGTAGTGACACAGATACATTTGATAAGTAATTTATCCATTTACTATATGCAAACAACTCAAAAGTTATACGCCTATCATTCCTAAAAAATAAAAAATAAGTAGAAAAAACAGTGTTCAATGCTATAGCTACAGAAAACAAAATTGTCGATATCAGTAAAGAAATTGAACAAGATATTGCTATCGGACCCGCACTAAATAATCCTATAAAAAATGCAACGCTAACCCCTGTCATTAGTGAGTGAATATAAGTGTACAAACTAGAAAACTCACCAGATTCATGCATTCTCTTATATAAGGTGAAAGCTGACTTACTATTATTTTTCATTCTATTTTATCCTTAAATTAAATTTTACTTATTCTACCTCCAATTTGATCTCATGCCACCCTTTAGTATTCCAGCACTCAGCGGCACCAGATAGGCAGCAATTAGCCACTGGTAACTGCTCGCCACACCTACCACAGCACCGCATTGATAGCTCAGCAATCTCTCGCTTAAGCCGCGCATCATCGTTACGAATGAGCATTTGAATGTATTCCGATTCGTCGTACGGTTCGCGCCCAGGTCTACGCAATGCACAATTACGCTTAATCATTTCGTGTTCTTCGGCTTCAACCTGCCACTGCGGAGTAACCAAGCCAGCATCCCGCTGGCGTTTACGTTGCGCTGCTTTGCGCTCTGCTGGTGATTTAGCCATTGAATGCCATCCCGATTACAGTTACAACAACACACCAGAGCACGACGAATATTAAGTAAGCTTTTAACATGGCTCTATCTCCGATTCGCTGAACCATTCACCATAATCGCTATTATCAATACAGAAATATTTGTATGGTTCTTCGTTGATAATATCCACAGTCAGCACATCGCCGACACTAAACTTAGATATTCCATTGCTTGAATTTAAACGTTTAATTTTAACTTTATCGCCAATCTTCATATTTACCTCGCGTGACATGTCACGATTGTTTGTTTAGTAAAACAGCCCTAATTCCCAATTCAGGTTGTTCAAACACTCACGGTCAGGCTCAAAGCAATAATCCCATTCCTCTTGGTCTTTATGCTCTCTAACCAGTTGCCAACACCAGCCGTCACGGTGTTTAACTCGCCTTACCAATCTAACTACGGTGGTATCACAATCAAATATGACGCCATAGTCACTGCCAAAGCCGATACGCAAAACATCAAGCTCTACGCTTACCACACGGAACAGTTTAGGCATTGGCTTAGTGCCATTATGGAAATCATCAATTTTGGGGTGCTTTACTGAGATAGTTGCCATTGTTATTTATCCCTAGCTGCCAACATTGCATCTGCCATTATGTAAGCCTCACGCGATACCCACGCTGCTGACTCTTCAATTACGTTAGTAATCATGGCTTCATTGGATAAAATTCCCTGCATAGCAAACATAGCGAACTGGTCACGCAGTGTTAGAGCTTCATTTTCCGGCGGCATGGTAATGATGCCACCAACAAGCCCATATTTTTGTTTCTTAATATCTTTTTTTAGTAATTCAAGCTTATTGATATCATTCAAGATAGACTCCTCACTACTTAATTGTTTATCACTCATGGCCTTATTCCTTTTCTCCTGTTGCTTTAGCGATTGCCTGCTCAGCCTGATACAGTGCCTCTTCCATAGGGTTTAACGACTCTTCTTTTGACTCAATACCAGCCGCATAGAATTGATTCACCATACGCTGCATCGCATAAAGTAAGTCATGAGCCGCATTCTCTACTGAATTATCAGGCGCTTCGCTATCAGTAACGCACGACTTAACAGACAAGATCTGACCGCTATTTAAAACAAACGTGATCACGCGTGATTGATTAAATAAATGTTCCGCAACAGCTCGCAGCGCATCACCTGTAATGTCTTTCTTAACGCCTACTACCTTGCCAGTTTCATTACAGATACTTCCGTAAAAAATCTTGTTAGTGATTGGTGCACACCACACTCTTCTAGTTGCTGTTCTGTTACTCATAATTAATTACCTCACTCATCTCTAATTTAGTAATTTCAATCACTTATTTACCCATTGGTAACAAGTTCATGATTTGTCGATTATTCTGGTAACCTTACCGTTATCATTCCAGTGGTTCCCCAAACCTTAGAAACTCGCCCATCCCATATACGCGAATCATCGTCAAAGATGGCGTCTAGCAAGGCTTTCTCTAAGTTGTCCTTGTCTGGCTTTTGCTGGTGTGGCTGACCATTCATTTCAGCCTGTTTTTTCTTGCTCCATGACTTCGGCATAGGCATAACAAAAATCACGTGGTAATCGCTTTCAGGCAGGTTAATACCCCTTGCTCTCACCTCGTCGCAGAACGCCCTATAGCGCATTACGGCTGGTCTCCTCTGCCATTTGTCACGCTGTGTCATACGTGGCTTAGGTACTGGCACAATTGGATATACAAGGGTTTTCATACAATCACACCCTCTTTGCGTAAGCGCTCACGAACACCAGATAAGATGCGATTAAGCCACAGTTGCTGCCTTGCGCACTCACCAACTTGCTTAAAGCCCTGATGTGCTATGCGAGCCTTTCTGCGTGTGTTTTTATCACCATTGAAATCAAGTCTGCTTAGCTGGGTAACTTGGCGACGTCTTGAGTCAATCTGTTCTTCAAGCCCTATTTCATAGTTATGTTTTAACTTGTACTCCGCACCGCAAGTCGCTCCATCGCCTGATTTTATTTTTGAAACAACACTAAATCGCTCTAATTGCGTCAGAGCGAAATACACAGTGTTGTATCGCGCTTTAATGCCTTTGCTCTCAATGGCTAGCATCAAATCTTTTACAGTCATGCTCTGACCGTTTTTAAGCACTTCAACGACATGATCCTGAAATAACATAAACATTATCCCATTTTTGATTAACCGACATGGTTAATATAAACAATTTGTTTATCTTTTCAACCATAAAAAATCAGTAAGAATTGATTTTCTTACCACCCTCTAAAACGCTCTGTAGCGCTCTACATTCAATTTTAATGCTCAATGTATGTGATTTATCATCCTGCACACCAAAAACCCAACAACGTTTATCCTGCTAACGAATTTCATAAACATTGAATGTTATTTCATTTGATGTTTACGTTTTTCAACTAAATCCATCCAAGCAGGTCGAGGTTTTGATTTGTCGGTAAGTGTTAGTGTTGGCTCTGGCACTTTTTCACCCTTTCTAACTCGCTCAGTCCATTGTGATAACATTTTGTCTAGTCGCTTCTCACATTCGATCTCAGTTAGCCTTAGGTCAATCATTTTCGCCCTGAGGTCTGTAAACATCCAGTACTGAACAGGGTGTTTGAATGGGTACATTTCAGCGCTATGGTAGTTATTGCGCTTAGCACAGTAGACTAGAAAGTCTCTAAGCTGCTCGTCAGGATCAAGCCCAAAAGGGTTTTGTTTAGCAGCTTCACCAGATAACGCTACAATCACATCTGATAGCTCCGGAGGCCATGGATTACCGCTCATGCAGCGATCAATACAGAATTTAAATAGCCCGCCCAGTTGCTGTTCACTCAATGCGCTTAACGCTTGTTTCCACATCAATGACGGTTCCGCCCCGTTCTTGTTGGTCCATTTGTCCCCATACAGCTCCGTCAGTTTGATCCAAAGAGTCGAGATATTCTTGTCCGTGCCTTGCCCTGATTGCATGCTCGACCCGCTGAACCGCTCTCGATTTTCCTGCAGCTGGATCAAATTTGAATTCACTTGTGCCATTTCCAACCACCTTTTTATTTTTCAATCGACTATGTTTCAAACCTTTAGCAAGGGCTAATTCCCATTGCTCGTGCGTTTTGGCTTTTCCTTCTGCCCCCCAGTAGGTTATAAACTCAGCTAACTCATGAGGCTGCAGCGGCTCTTTGAGTATCGTTCCCCAGTACGCGGCCTTTTGCGTAAAGTCCTGATCAGGTTCCCAGCCCTGATACATCACAAATTTATCATTCACACCAAAACCACCAGCTGGAACACGACCGTTCAAGATAGAATTATTGGCATTCAGATCAGATTGAAAATTATCTTCGCGCGTATTAGAGAGAGGTTTTATATTTCCTTTCCCTTCCTTTCCTAAAGGTAGTCCTCCTGTATTACTACCGTAGTTTTCCGGTAGTAGGTTTAGCTCTTTGATTTTACTTGGTGTTTTCTTATTAACGACCTGATGTTTTGTGAAATTATTTATTAGCCCATAACGCTTGCCATCTTGAGCAGAAAATAAGCTAATATAACCACAGTTGGAAAGCTCCTGTAGTAGTACCGGAATACTACCGGAGGTCTCACGTATAGGAAAAACAGCGGCTTTAATGAGCTTTGGATTGGCATTGAAATATCCCTCATCATCTGCATAATTTAATAAACCAATCGCCAGTAAACATGCCGCCTCTGAAATGTCAGCCATGTCCTCATCAGTCCAAAAAGTCGGCTTAATGGTTCTTATGCGAGCCATATCAACCCCCTGAACTATTTTCATAAATAAGGCTCCATGCGGTCATCATGCTTGAACTCCCATTTCTCTTGCCTGCTTGAGAATGCTATTAACACTTTCACGGTAATTTGCCGCGTGCTTAGCAGCACACTCAACGCAGACGCCATTACTTACAAAGCGTTCTGCAACATGTCCATGTACACAGGCTTTACCTGTATAAAAGCGAGATAGCCCGTTAGCTGCTGCTTCTTTTCTACTAATAACTTTCATTGAAAACCTCTATTACAGTCGTGTATGCAGTAAGATTACTCTCCAATAAAAAATAAATCAAACCATAAATGCATTATTATTTATCTCGCACAAAAAAAGACCGCTTTCGCGGCCTTTGGGAAACTATTTTTTAAAACAGTCAGCTATTTGCTCTAACGTAAACTCTTTACCGAATTCTTTAAAAGCAACCTGTAACCTGCGTGCAGTCTGAAATGAAACACTTCTACTACAGTAGCGTAAGTGTATTGAAATATATCGTTCTGTTAAGTTTGCTTTATCAGCAAAGCTTCTGCGCTCTTGTGTCGATAAAGCATTCCAGAACACTTTAAAGTCAAAAAAAGCCATATTTAACCCCAAAAAAGATAAACAATTCAAAAATGATAAACAATTATTGCATTTACCGAAAGGGTTAATTCGATATTAAATAGATAAACAGAATAAACAATATTGCTCAAAAAAAGGACTCATCGTGAAAAATATTAGTGATATCAGAAGAGATAATCTTATCTTTGTTCTTGAAAAGTATTACGACGGAAGACAGAAGAACATTGCTAACGCGCTCAACTGTGCACCAAACTTAATTTCACGTTATTTATCGTCATCTGACTTGAAGAGTCATCGCACTATTAGCGATCCTATGGCGAGAAAAATTGAGTATTTAACTAGACTTCCGAAATATTACATGGATAAGGATCACTTAAACCCGCCTAGCGAAGCTGTTGTTGATGACCCTATTCAAACAGATGTTGGAAAAGCGTTAAGCGATAACATAACAACACTAATGATGATTGAAGATGTTCAATCACAAGCACAGCTCGCCGTTAAGTCAGGGCTCAGCCAAGCAACGGTTAATCGCATCATTAAGAACGAAACAAGCGCTACAGTTGATAGTGTTGCTGCAATCGCAAAAGCACTGAACAGGAAGCCATACGAGCTTCTCATGTCGAAAGAATATGATGACCTGCTGCACTATGATCACAAAAGATACTCAGAGCTACCGTGGACTGAGAAAGAAAAAATACAAGACTTTATCGAGTTTATAATCAATAAAAACGAACGATAAAACAAATTGTTACCACATTAGCCAGCAATATGCTGGCTTTTTTATCGCCAAAAACATAAACAATTTGTTTATCTTTTTCTAATTTAGCGATTGACAGCCATCATTTATGGTTTATAGTTTAACTCAGATTAACCAACAAGGTTAACGCTCTTTAACAATATGACCGGCTGTCACAACCCTAAATTATGTAAGCCGCATAATGTCTTAGCTAACCCGTTAGAACCGGAATGCAAGATTGGACAGTGAAAATATTTAGCAATCTAGCTGTTATAGCTAGGTTTTTTCATGCATATAAACATAAACAATTTGTTTATCTTATGGTGAAAGAAATGAGATTTTATATCGAAAATGGTTTTCACGTATTTATCGTACGTGGAAAGAAAAAAGAATTTACTAGCTTTAAAGAAGGCATTGATTGGGCTTTTACCACATGGGTAGCAATTCAAACCGACAAGGAATTTTCTAATGAGTGAGCAAGAACAAGAACAATTTGAAAAACGTAAACTAAGCAATATTGTTAGTGCTATTTTAATCGCTAATAACATTAATACCGCTGACAATATTCAACTTTTAACAGATCACCTTAACAAAACATCAATTAGCGAAGAGATGCAGAAGTTTGATCAAATCGCATTTGAGTTAGCACTAACAACAACAGCAACACCGAGCTTTTCCTACCTTCATGACAACGACATTATCAATGCATATGTACATGTCATTAAAAATGAAGATAAGTTTCGCTCTAATAGAGACAGGAAAAAATATTTCTTATCTTTAACAGCAACTGAGTCTGATGTAGCTGTAGAGGAAAAGGCTGAAGAAGCTGATCATGACAATAAAGATAAACAAATTGTTTATCAAGGAACTCCTGATGTTATCGAAAGTAACATAAAAGAGAATGAATACTTTGAGCCTGGTCGTTACCCAGACATTTCAAATGAGGCTTATCACTCATCAAATGGCATTAGCAGCACAATGCTTAAAGATGCTCGCATAAGCTTGATGTACTACGAGCGCCGACACATCAGTAAAGTTATTCAGCGTGAACGCTCTGAGGCCTTAGACTTCGGTAGCTTATTTCACACTTTAGTTTTAGAGCCTGAAAAGGTTGAAGATGAGTTTAGCTTAGCACCTGTAATCCCAGCTGGCGCGTTTACTAACACTGAATCAATGACTAAGTGGATTGAAGAATTTAACGCAACATTGCCGCAACCATTGCCATTATCAGGATCTGTGGAAGAAATAGGCGGCATATATGCAGACTTGCCAGAAGAGTTTAAGAAAATACCTGAATCAGACAAGCACACTGCTACAGCAATGAAAGCATGCATTAAAGAATTTAACGCAACATTGCCGCAGCCATTGAAAAAATCAGGAAAAAAAGAAGATATCGCAGCATCAATAAAAGAAGTTAAACCTGATGCTGTATTTGAAGACGATTTAATCAATGAGTGGCTTTCTGATGAATCGAAAATAAAAATAACTGACGACCAATACAGAATTGGAAAAGCTATGCAGCAAGCTGTTTTTGATCACCCAGAAGCAGGAAAGTTTATCAATCACCACAGTCGTTCAGTTGAGGTCAGTTATTACGGCATTGATGATGACACTGGCTTAGAAGTTCGCGTAAGGCCTGACTTGGAGATCCAGCACAGCGAAGACATAAGACTAGGCTTTGATCTTAAGTCTGTTTCATTGGGTCGCTTTAAACAAGAAGCTATAGAAGCAATGATACGCCGTGAAATAATAAACCGTGATTATCATGTCAGCGCTGCCATGTACTGCGATATCGCCATGCTAGACCAGTTCTTCTGGATATTCGTTAACAAAGACGAAAACTATCACTGGGTTGCCATCGTCGAAGCCTCAACAGAGTTATTAGAGTTTGGTCGTTTAGAGTATAAGAAAACGCTACGTGATATTAATAACGCAATGAATACAGGCGTATGGCCTGCCCCTGTCACAGAAACTCTCACTATTAATCTTACTGACTTTGAAACACGCAAGTTAGAAGAACTTCAATTAGAAGAAGCTTAATCAATTCTAGCGCCCTGCTTACTGCGTGGCGCTTATCAATTTAGAGGTAATCATCATGTCAGAAGTCGCTTTAAGCAACCAGCCGCAAACAGCTGTGACTAACAGCTCACTCTTATTTAATCCTGAGTTGATGGATCGCATTGTTCGCTTTGCAGAAATAATGGCCTCAGGTGTTGCAACAGTACCAAAACATTTACAAGGAAAACCATCAGATTGCTTAGCTATCACAATGCAGGCGTCTCGCTGGGGAATGGATCCTTTTGTTGTCGGGCAAAAAACACACTTAGTCGGTGGAACTCTTGGCTATGAGGCCCAGTTAGTTAACGCAGTGATCACTAGTTCCAACGTCGTTGTAGGCCGCTTTCATTATGAGTACGGCGGTGACTGGAAAAAAATTGTAGGCAAAAAAGACCAACGTGACGAATCAGGTTTATATATTCGTGTTGGTGCAGTGCTTCGCGGTGAAACTGAAATAACCTATGGTGAGCCCGTTTATTTAGCAGATGTACAAGTTAGGAACTCACCACTTTGGAAAACCATGCCAAAGCAACAAATTGCTTACTTAGCTGTCAAGTATTGGTCTCGTTTGTATTGCCCTGAAGTGATCATGGGTGTTTATACACCAGATGAGTTAGAAGAGCGCACTATCAAAGATGTTACGCCAAAAAAAGAGCGCGTTTCTATCAGCGAAATAACGCAACAAGACACTGATCAGCATCAAGAATCCACCAGCAGCGAAAGCAATGTAATTACTGGTGAAATTGTTGATGATAATTTTGATCCCGACCTACTTCGACAAGCTATTACTGAAGCATCGACGCTAGATGAAGTAAAAGAGGTTCGCATACAAATTGATGAACTTAAATCATCGCTCGGAACTACTCTTTTCACTGAGTTAAAAAATAAAGCAGTGCAGGCATATCACAAAATCGATGCTAACAACAACATTGAAGCTCAAATCAACAGTCTGCCAGCTGGTGGCTCAACAGAAGCTAAAGAAGCTTTCGATAAAGTTGTTCAATTCCTTAACGCCAATAAACGCAAGCTTGGCGATGAATTGTTCGAAGCATTCAGCATCACGCTAAACGATATGAAAGACGAATATCAATAATATTACTGACGGCGGGTTTATCCCGCCATTGGAGTTTCTATGAACCTAAATGAATTAAAAACACTGGATGATATTTGCACGCCTGAGGAAGTGAAGCAAAAAACAGGCGTCGGTAATTCTATTTTAGAAAAGCTTCACAAAAGCAAAATATTAGTAAAAGTCTATTTATCTGAGCGTGCATTTGTTTATCGCCGCAATGAAGTTAACGACTATATCACCAGCTGTTGGAATAATCCGGATGCAGCAAAAGAAGAAATTGATATGGCTCATGTTAATAAAAACAACCCCAAGCATGCGAAAGTAAATAGCAATACTACTAGGTAAATAAGCTGAATTACTAACCCTTCCCTATGTGATTTAACCAAAGGATATAACCATGAAAACTCTACATGGACGCTGTATTCGTCGCTGGAAACTACGATTTAAAGATGTTTGCGATTCAAAAGTTTCGCCTCATTTCAGAAAGCGCGACTTAAAAGGATTTTGTCGTGAATCTGGCGTCATTACTGCCGATATGATGATTTTAAACATGGCAGAGGGAAATGCTCACGTTGATTTTGATGGTAAACACCATGGATGGTCGCCTGAATTTTCAAAGTTCTTTGATGAGAACCGAGAAAAATATATGACCGAAGCTCGCTTATTTCTCAATGAAGAAGCTACCAACAACGAAATAAACGATTTAATCGAAGAAGAGATTTCAAACTGGAATTAATTCAAGGATATATTTGCAAGGATGCAAACAGGAGATAGATATGACAGATAAACTCAAAAAAGAAATAAGCAGCATTATGGATAGAGCAGCGATGGGTAATGCGACCGTCTGTATATTAAATCGCTTCGCCAGCACTGTTCAGGTGGCTTCTTTTTTAATTAGCAAGGGAAAAGTAAAAGAAGCTACCGACTGGCTGTATGGTGCTCTGGAATGGGATTCTGAGGTTGATATTTTTAGCGACTTGAAAGATAGCGACGGTAATTCAGAAGATATTCAAACTTGGTTCGATAAGCAGATGGAAGGCGAAATTAGCTTTGCAGAAGCAATTGAATTAATCCGCAAGCATTACCCCGAACTCGAAAAGCTACGGACAGCTTAATTTAACTCGCAGGGATGCAATGAAGAGGAATGAATATGAAAGTTGAGCAGTCACAAGTTACTAAACTAGTTATTTCAGAGGTTCAGAATCATGACCCTATTCATGTTTATTTAGAAGATTATGGTGATAACCGTAGAGGTCGTGTGACTATTAGTGAATATGGTAAATCATGGTCATGTTACTGGGGCGGCATGGGTATGTCACTTGCTGAGTTTCTATTGTGGATAACAAACCAGTATTGGATTGGTTATTTAGACTCTCGTTTAGAAAGTGAGATTGATGCCGATAATGAAGAAAATATCGCGTTTGTTAAAAAAGAAATAATGCGGTGCAGAAGAAAAGGAATTATAGATGAATTCGATGCGCGTAGCATGTTTGATGATGTCGAATATAGCGAAGATATAATGCACGACATTCTTTATCCAAGGCTAGGTGATGACTATAAGAAACTATTTGATAGAGACCCATATTCAGCTAATTGGCCTAAACAAGAAAATCCGGACTATTGTAGAATGGAATCGCGGCTTAATGTAATTCGTGAAGCGCTTAAACAATCAAAGGTGGAGTGATGGATAAATCAAGGCAGCAATTTGAAGATACAATAAAGAAACTTAGCGACCCGTCAGAATTTGAATCAAAACTTAAACGCGCAAATAACGGATTAAATTACGCTGACCGTGACGTTGATTTAATGTGGATTAGCTGGCAGGCATCACGCGAGAGTTTAATTAATAACTTACCAGAAAGTATTAATTGCCCTACTGCGCCAGAATTAATATGGCTACAGGTTGACCCTGAACCAGAGGAGGAAAACAAACCTGTATATCCAGTTAATTTATATAGCGGTGATGTAACTTGGAGCGCTGACAGAGAATTCCCAACTGACACGTTATATATTCGTGCTGATTTAATTCAAAAGTAAACAACCATACAAATAATCGGATATGTATTACTCATGCTAATACAGGGTTCTGCTGTGCCTGTATCTGAGCAAATATACACACAGCAAGAGTGCGAGAGCCGTGCTATGCAGATAATGCAGGTGCGGGATGTTGAAATAATTTGTGGTGAGGTGATTCGTGGAAGATAAAAGAAAGATGCTTAATTCATTATTCACGCGCTTGAATTGGGATGCGCAAGATACTGGAATGATTAGATTGCGTAATGCTGAAATAGGAGCAAAGCTTCAAATAAGATGTACAGCACTGTGGCAAGAGGTAATTAATTCTGATGAAGCGACTGATGATTTAATTAACAGATTAACTGTATTTCATAATGATGTTGAGTCAGCGGCAAAAGAAACGGGGTTGTATAAATGAAGGGTAAGCTAACAATATCAAGACCTAGTTATGGCGATGATAGAGAGAAGATAAATATTGTCGTTAAATGTGATATGTCTAAATTAAGATTTTTAAGTCTTGAAATTGACTATGCTGATTTTGCTAAATGTATAACTGGACTTTCTGAAGTCGATTGTGAATTGGAAGTTAGCGGGCTTGATAATGTAGGTAAGAAAAGAATAACAGAACAGAGAGGCGTTATTTGCCCTATTAAATCATATGAAAAGAGCGTGCTAAGAGATTGGTTAATCAACAACAAACAAGAAGATGGTTATATTCTTGATGCTTATTTAGGTAGTCAATCATCAGTACAATATTGTGATGAAGGAACAATATTAAACTACAGGGTTATTAAATATGTTGAGGTTGATAATGAATAAATACACTGAACTATCGCGCAGCAATGATTTTATTTTTGTTAATGAAGGGCGAGGAGATTAATTAATGCATGGTATATCTTTTGAAGAAGATGAAGCAATGTCAGAATATGGAGCTTATCGTAAATTAGTGTTGTTAAATGATGGGGGCTATAGCGAATTAAAGGATATCGAATTCCCGCTTGAAGTTGAATGTGAGCTTGATGGAGAGAATCTAGCAATTGTTGATAAGTCTGAGTTTTATTTTGATGATGATGAATTAAACAACAGTCGTGATTATTTTATTTTTGCAATCGGAATTGATTGTAAGCTAGCAAACTATAGCCACGTTACTTGGATGGTTGCATTTTGATGAAGGACACAAAGAATGAAAAAATATAACCTAATTTTAGCCGATCCACCTTGGCAATATAACAATAAAGCATCAAATGGCGCAGCAACCAATCATTACAACACCACAGATTTATATTCCCTCTCTAGACTACCAGTAGAAACCATAGCTTCTGAAAACTCCGTACTGTGCATGTGGTACACAGGAAATTTTGTGCAAGAAGCATTTGAGCTAGCCAAGGTGTGGGGGTTTACGGTACGTACATTCAAGGCGTTTACGTGGGTTAAATTCAACTCACTGGCTCATGAACGTTTTGATAAAGCCCTACAGAATAGCACCCTGTTTGATTTTCATGACATGCTGGATCTGCTCAATGCTGAAACAAAAATGAACGGTGGTAACTATAGCAGAGCCAATAGCGAGGATGTATTAATAGCGACTCGCGGCAACGGCTTAGAGCGCATGAGCGCAAGCGTTAAACAGGTTGTGTTTAGTTGCTTAGGTGAGCACAGTCAAAAGCCTTGGGAGGTTAAAAATAGGCTTGAACAACTATACGGCGATGTAAAACGCATAGAGTTATTTGCGCGTGACATGTCACAGGGTTGGGATGCTTGGGGCAATGAATGCCCTAACAACAGTATTGAACTTACCGGACCACAATTTATAACCAAGGAGGAGTTCATTGATTGAATTAATTTTGATAGCGTATGCATGGGTTGCAGGATATATTTTCTCTGCAATCGGTACTGAAAATGATAGCCGCCCTGTAATTATAGAGCGGCTTTTTTATTCCGTATTTTGGCTAGTTGTTGGCGCTTCCATGCTTTCGACATTACTGGCCGCAAAAGTTTTAGGCTCAGAAAAATAAACCTCTTAAATTCTACCCTTCTCTTTCTCTATCCAACCATCCACCATATTAGCCCACTGCTGTAGCATATCGCGGCGTTGTTCTGCATATTCAGCTTTGTTATATACAGCACGAACACCGCCTTGTTCGTGGGCTAAACTCTTCTCTATCCAGTCAGAATTGAAACCAGCCTCGTGCAATAGCGTACTGGCTGTTCTTCTTAGGTCATGTACCGTGACAGGCTCAAACTCAATACCTTTCTTGTTAATACGTTTTATTGTTCCATCTATAACATTGTTCAATGCTGCATTTGAAAGCGGTTTTTTTATATCGTATCTACCCGGTATAATATAATCACTTCCCATTGCGCAAACTTTAAAGCCTGTAACGATATCCATAGCCTGATCAGAAAGATAAATAACATGTGACCTACGCCGCTTCATTCGCTCTTTAGGGATCACCCACTGGCGCTCTTCAAAATCAATTTCATCCCAAGTCGCGTTTGTGAATTCACTCTTCCTGACCATTGTTAGTAACACAAACATCACAGCAAGTTTTAACGTTGGGTAACAGCTATAATTTTCTAGTTCGTTAAAGAATATACCTATCTCTTTTGGAGACATTGCACGCTCACGAGCTTCGAATGTTGCTATTGATGATGCTTTAATACTATCGACAGGATTTGTTATCTCATAACCGCGATCAATAACATAGCTGAACACAGAGCCGATAATTTCACGTACCTGTAAAGCTGTTGCCCTTGCGCCACGATCTTTAATCTTTTCACACAGCGCTCTAACTTTTTGTGTTGTTATTTCTTCTAGCTGTAATTTACCTAACGTTGGATAGATTTCGTTTCTTGCTATCGCCTCTTTCATTGCCCTTGTTGTATTAGCGAAACGCGTTTCTTCTAAGTACTTAACGGTATAATCTTTCAATACCGTTCCTTGCCTTCTCTTACTAATACCGTCACGCTTCTGTGAAGCCGGTGATATACCTGCGTTTAGCGTCTTTTTAGCATCGATTAGCATTTCTCTTGCTTCAGCAAGTGTGATACCGTCATCGCTGTAACGTCCAAAAGTTATAGTTTCTCTACGTCCGTTAAAGCGATAATCATATCTAAATGATATGGCACCAGTTTTTGTGACAGCAACATATAAACCATCACGATCGGCCACCTTATATAGCTTATCTTCTGGCTTTAAGCTCTTTAATTTTTTATCGGTTAGCATGTCATTTTTCCTTTGCGTGATACCGTCAATTTTATAATTTTGGCGACGGTATTATGTGGCCACTTCAGTCATTTTTATTCTTAGTACCGTCATATATACCGTCAAAATTACCTGCTGTTGTCAATCGTTATCTATCGTTAAAAACAAAAAAGCACCAGTAAGTTACTGATGCTTTTAGTATTAATGATTTCTAATAATCGCTATCGATGATAGCTATATTATTCCCACTCAATTGTTGCTGGTGGCTTGCCGCTGATATCATACACCACCCTCGAAATGCCATTAACCTCATTGATAATGCGGTTTGAAACACGTCCAAGGAAGTCATACGGTAAGTGTGCCCAATGAGCGGTCATAAAGTCGATAGTTTCTACTGCACGCAGGGAAACAACCCAATCATATTTACGGCCATCACCCATCACACCAACTGAACGAACAGGTAGGAATACCGTAAATGCTTGGCTAACTTTATGGTAAAGATCGGCTTTATGCAGTTCTTCAATGAAAATTGCATCAGCACGACGTAGCAGATCACAGTATTCTTTCTTCACTTCACCCAGTACACGAACACCAAGACCTGGGCCTGGGAATGGGTGGCGATACAACATGTCGTATGGCAGGCCAAGTTCAAGACCAATTTTACGTACTTCGTCTTTGAACAGCTCTTTCAATGGTTCAACAAGACCCAGTTTCATGTCGTCTGGTAAACCGCCTACGTTATGGTGAGATTTGATAACGTGTGCTTTACCTGTTGCAGAGGCAGCTGATTCAATAACGTCTGGGTAGATGGTCCCTTGTGCTAACCATTTAATATTAGGGAGTTTAGATGACTCTTCATCAAACACTTCGATAAATACATGGCCAATTTTTTTACGCTTAGCTTCTGGATCGCTGATCCCTGCTAATGCATTTAAGAAACGATCTTCAGCTTTAGCATGGATAATGTTCAAGTCAAACTTACCTTTAAACATTTCCATCACTTGGTCTGCTTCATTTAAACGTAATAAACCGTTATCAACGAATACGCAGGTTAAACGCTTACCAATCGCACGGTTTAATAATAGCGCTGTAACGGATGAATCGACACCACCAGACAGTGCCAGTAATACGTGATCATCACCAATTTGCTCTTTCAAACGTGCGACGGTGTCTTCGATAATCGCAGCTGGTGTCCACAGTGCATCACAATGGCAGATTTCTTGTACAAAGCGTTTTAAAATATTCAAACCTTGATAGGTATGAGTCACTTCTGGATGGAATTGTACACCATAGAATTTTTTCTCTTCGTTTGCCATGATAGCAAACGGGCAGCTTGGCGTGCTTGCAATCGTTTTAAAGTCCGCTGGGATTGCAGTCACTTTATCACCATGGCTCATCCAAACATCGAGTACTGGTGTACCATTTTCACTTAGAGAGTCTTGGATATCTCGGAACAGATCACACGGCTCAGTAACTTCAACTTTTGCATAACCAAACTCGCGCTCGCCAGAAACTTCAACCGCACCGCCGAGTTGCATAGACATGGTTTGCATGCCGTAACAAATGCCTAAAACAGGTACGCCTGCATTGAATACATATTCAGGTGCACGTGGACTATTATTTTCAGTGGTACTTTCTGGTCCACCTGAAAGAATAATGCCGTTTGGATTGAATTCACGAATTTGCTCTTCTGAGACGTCCCACGCCCAGAGTTCACAATAAACGCCAATTTCACGGATGCGGCGCGCAATGAGCTGTGAGTACTGTGAGCCAAAATCAAGAATAAGAATGCGATGTTTATGGATATTTGTTGTCATTTGAGGAGAATTCCAAAAATTCAAGTCAAAAATAGAAAATCAGTAGCTCTGCAATTAAATACAGAGCCACCCTGAAATAGGTGCTGTTATTGCCCCAGACGGTAGTTCGGGGACTCTTTAGTAATGGTTACGTCATGTACGTGGCTTTCTTGGATACCCGCACCACTGATGCGAACAAATTCAGCTTTAGTACGCAAAGCATCAATAGTAGCACAACCGGTCAGGCCCATACAGGAGCGTAGGCCACCCATTTGTTGGTGAATAATATCTTTTAGGCGGCCTTTATAAGCTACACGGCCTTCGATTCCTTCAGGAACGAGTTTATCTGCAGCATTATCTGTTTGGAAGTAACGATCAGAGGAGCCTTTAGACATTGCACCTAATGAACCCATACCACGGTATGCTTTGTAAGTACGGCCTTGGAACAGGATGGTTTCGCCCGGAGACTCTTCAGTACCTGCAAACATCGAACCGACCATGACACATGCCGCACCCGCAGCGATAGCTTTCGAAATATCACCAGAGAAACGGATACCGCCATCGGCGATAACAGGGATGCCAGTGCCTTCTAAGGCTTCAACAGCGTCAGCAATAGCCGTAATTTGTGGCACACCTACACCGGTTACGATACGCGTTGTACAAATAGAACCAGGTCCGATACCCACTTTAACAGCGCTAACCCCAGCATCTGCCAGTGCTTTAGCACCTTCAGCAGTTGCAACGTTACCACCAATAATTTGTAAGTCAGGATATTTTTTGCGTGTCTCACGAATGCGTTGTAACACACCTTCTGAATGGCCGTGTGATGAGTCAATCAACAAAACGTCAACGCCTGCGGCAACAAGTGCATCAACACGCTCTTCGTTACCTGCACCCGCACCAACAGCAGCACCTACACGCAGACGGCCTTGCTCGTCTTTACATGCGTTAGGTTTACGCTCTGCTTTTTGGAAATCTTTAACGGTGATCATGCCTAAAAGGTGGAAGTTATCATCAATAACTAATGCCTTTTCAACACGTTTTTCATGCATTTTTTGCAGAACGACTTCACGTGCTTCGCCTTCTTTCACCGTCACTAAGCGTTCTTTAGGCGTCATGACTGCAGTAACCGGTTGATCTAAATCGGTAACAAAGCGAACGTCACGGCCAGTAATAATACCCACTAAAGAGTTATCAGCAGCAACCACTGGGTAACCAGCAAAACCGTTACGTTCTGACATTTCTTGAACTTCACGAATAGTAGTGTCTGGCGTTACTGTCACAGGATCAGCAACAACACCACTTTCGTGTTTCTTCACACGGCGAACTTCTTCAGCTTGGCGCTCAATAGACATGTTTTTGTGAATAAAACCAAGACCACCCTCTTGAGCTAGTGCGATAGCAAGATCAGATTCGGTCACAGTGTCCATCGCAGCAGAGAGCATAGGAATGTTCAGGCGGATAGTTGCGGTCAGTTGGGTAGACAGATCGGCCGTGTTTGGTAATACGGTTGAGTGTGCAGGAACGAGCAATACGTCGTCGAAAGTTAGTGCTTCTTTTTTAATGCGTAACATAGGCAATATCTCACCAGGCAGCGTTATGGAAAGGTATAAAATATTGCCGCGGCATTATACACACCGAAACCGATTGCCTCCAGCCTTTTTTTGAAAAAAAACTTGCTAACTGCTCTGACTAGGTTAGTATCAGTCAATTAAGTCATTGTTTTAGAATTTGATCTAGCTCACATGTCAACACAAGAAAATAGTGGAATTTATTCTGTCAGCAAACTCAATCAAGCGGTTCGTGAACTTCTAGATCGCCAAATGGGTCGGGTTTGGTTAACAGCCGAAATCTCAAACTTTTCACAACCTAGCTCTGGTCATTGGTATCTCACCTTAAAAGATGATAAAGCTCAGGTTCGTGCAGCTATGTTTCGCGGGCAAAACACCCGTGTTACCTTTCGCCCACAAAATGGTCAACAAGTATTAGTTCGTGCAACCGTCACCCTGTATGAACCACGTGGTGACTATCAAATCATCATTGAAAGTATGCAACCTGCTGGCGAAGGGCTATTACAGCAACGTTTTGAATTGTTGAAACAAGTTCTCAGTGCGGAAGGTTTATTTGATGCGATGCATAAACAACCGTTACCTTCACCAGCGAAACGTATCGGGGTAATCACTTCAGCTACTGGTGCGGCATTACATGATATTCTACACATTCTACGCCGTCGAGACCCCTCACTACCGGTGGTTATTTATCCTACTGCAGTACAAGGGGATCAAGCGCCTGCTCAAATTGCTAGAGCCATTGCATTAGCAAATTTACGTGATGAATGTGATGAATGTGATGTGCTGATTGTTGGCCGCGGTGGAGGCTCATTAGAGGATTTGTGGGCATTCAATGAGGAAATCGTTGCGAGAGCTATCTTTGCTAGTCGAATACCTATTGTAAGTGCAGTTGGTCATGAAACTGATGTTACTATTGCTGATTTTGTTGCTGATGTGCGTGCACCAACCCCTTCAGCCGCCGCAGAATTAGTCAGTCGAAATCAACTTGAATTGATCCGCCAACTACAATCATCGCAGCAACACCTTGAGATGGCGATGGATTACTATCTTGCAGGTCAACAACAACGCTTTAGTCGTTTGCAACATCGTTTACAACAGCAGCACCCTCAATTACGTTTAGCAAGGCAGCAGCATCAACTCAGTCTTCTGAGCCAAAAACTTAATCAAGCAATCACTAGGCGCATACAAAATGTCCAAATGCGCCATGAACAACTACAACGCCGCTTATCACAGCAGGATTTACGTCCGCAGCTGCAAAAACAACAACGTGCATTACAGCAAACACAGTATCATTTGCAAAATATGGCTTCTGAGCTACTCAATGGTTATAAACAACGTTTTGCTGTAGCCTGTTCAAAAATGGAAGCGGTTAGCCCACTAGCCACTTTAGCGCGAGGGTTTAGTATCAGTGAAACTACTGATGGCACGGTACTGAAAAAAACCTCACAAATTAAATTAGGGCAAAAGCTGAAAACCCGTCTCAATGATGGTTGGGTTGAAAGTGAAGTGACTGAAGTAACTAAATTGAAAGCCAAACGCGCTCCTCGATCTGCCAACAAATCTTAAGACTGAGGATATCGAATAAAATCGATATCCTCTTTTCTATTTTTAGAAACGGACTACCCCACCCAACATGTAAGAGCGGCCTCTAGCGGTGGCATTATTTTTACCGCGCTCTTCCATAACTGCCGTTGAATTGGAGCGATTTAACGCATCAGAGTACACTTTATTGGTCAAATTATTAACATTGAACATCAAAGTCACATTTTTATTAATTTCATAATCAGCATATAGATCGATAATTGTCGGTTGTTTTTCATATTTATCCTTCAATGCATCACCATTATTATCAACCAATGATTCAACCCCAATACGCTTTGCTGGCCCCGTTACTGTAATCATTGTGCCTAATTTCAGCTTTTCATCTAATAACCGAACTCCACTGTCTAATGTCAAGTAATAATCAGGCAGTTCACTAAAATCACCCGCACTAAAATCAGCGACACTGGCTATTGAATTAGGCTGATCCCCCGTTTCTTTGGTATAAGACAATGTTGAATAAAACACACCTGCATCATAATTTGCTTGGAGTTCATAACCGCGTAAATTCACATCTCTTGGGTCGTTCATGTAGATATAGCTTTTCTGCATAAAGTCTGGAAATTCCTTATCCCAAACATCATCATTCATTAAGCACCATTCAAACTCAGCTTCAGTTCTCGGGCGGCACAACAAATAAGGCTTGCTAGTAATATAATCTTTTACTTTGGTGTGGAACCAAAGTGCTTTCAGATTAAATTGATCGCCTTCAACGATAAGGTCAGGTTTAACACTGTTAAAGCCTATTTGCCATGTCTGCGCTTTTTCGCCCTTTAAAAATGGATTCATTGAATTACCGCCATTTTGCGAGTAAAACACTTCCTGTGAATTCGGGGCGCGCATAGAATGAGCATAGCTAACAAAGGGTTGAAATTCAGGAATAATTTCAGCAGACAGCAAAATGCCTGGGTTAAAACCACCTTCACGTAAATTGATCGATGCCTCACCTTGAGGGAAACACTTCACATCATAATCGCAAGCAGGTTTAAAACCTTTCAGTTGATAGTGTGTATAGTTCAAATCAAAAGTAGCCGTATAAATATCATATTTCGCATTAAACTGCGTATACATACTGGCCAAGTCTAATGTTCCACTTGGAGAAAAGGGATTATAGATTAGCGTATCGACATCAACAGCGCTGGAAACCTCTCGTTGATATTTATTTTTCATTAACTTGGAACCAACTTTCCACTCGTAATCCATTTCACCATATGAAAAACGGCTGGTATTACTTAGGTTAATGCCATCAGAAATATTTTTAGATTCACCCTGCCGTAATGCCCAACCCAATGAGTCACCTTCAAATTTTTGATTACTCTTTCCATGATTAACAATCAATTCTGTATCAATAAGTTCATTTAATGGTGTGTATTTATATTTAATATAATAATCTTCGCTGTCTATCTTACGGCGAGTTAATTTGTTTTGATAAAAACGGCCACTAAATTCTAATTCATGGCTGTCATTAGGCTTATATTTTAATTTAGTCAGCTGTGACTGTGGTTTTTGTTTAAATGTATTATCAGTCGCAAAGTCATCGCTATCATAGCCAGCGCCATTTTTATAATTTGCTGGAATGTTATGTCCACTCACCGCAATTAAACCACCGAAATAGCCTTTATCTTCATTGATTAATGTTTTGCCCGCAACAGCCACCATACCATTATAACCAAGTCCATTATCCCCCCAGCGAGCCTTACTTCTTAAACCATATGAGTTACCTTCAAAAATAACATCTTCAATACCAATCGTTCGAAAATTAGCACTCCCTGCAAGGGCGTTAACACTATTTCCCCCGTTTAATTGCCCTTTTTCAACTTCGACTTCAACAATAAAGTTAGGGTCAATTAATGCGCCAAAATCATTATTAGGTTGCTGGCCGTGAGTATAATTACTTGGAGATATGCCATAGTAAGTTTGCGTAATGCCATCCACCATCATGTTAACGCGACCAAATCCACTTAAACCGCGAATATTAACATTTACGGTGCCTTGGCTGGCATCCATTTGGGTATAAGTTCCTGGCATGGTTCGAATAATTTTATCCAAGCCTTGAAGCTTATTTTCTGTTCCCACGGCACTAAACGCACCGGGTTTTTCTAATGCCTTCACCAACGGTGTTTGCTTCTGCGCGCCAGAGACCTTTAATTTGCTAAACTGTACTGTGTTGTCATCATTATTTTTTTGCTGTGAAGTTTCAGCCAAAGCAATACCATGAAGCCCTGTCATTAAAAGACTGGCTCCTAATAATTTTAATGTGTGATCCATCTAACTATTCCTGTAAACGCAACAATAAAAATATGCATTCACATGCTTCAAAATAGAATCTAATTATTATAAGTGCATGCATGATGATTGGGTCATAGTCAATAAACCATGACCCAACGTTTCTGCATTTATTATTATTTTAATTGTTTAATTGTGGGAAATACTGTTTTTTATCTTCCAACATTAAAATAAAACTATAATCAAGAGCGATATCATCCAATGCGTTATAACGACCAGATTTACCCCCATGGCCTGCGTTCATATTTGTTTCTAACAACAATAATGAATTGCCTTGTTTATTATCACGCAATTTTGCGACCCATTTAGCCGGCTCCCAATACTGCACTTGAGAATCATGTAAACCTGTCGTAACTAACATATGTGGATACTGCTGATTTTTAATATTGTCATAAGGGCTATAGGCCTTAATACGCCAATAATCCTCTGAATTTTCAGGATTACCCCATTCATCATATTCACCCGTTGTGAGTGGTATTGATGGATCAAGCATCGTTGTCACAACGTCAACAAAGGGTACTGATGCAACAACACCTTCATATAATTCAGGTGCAATGTTGACCACCGTTCCCATTAACAGACCACCAGCACTCCCCCCCATGGCATAGACATGTCCTGATTGACCGTAGCCTTGATTAATTAAAGCCTTCGTCACATCAACAAAATCAGTAAATGAATTCATTTTATTGACGGTTTTGCCCTGTAAATACCATTTCTTGCCTAATTCACCACCACCACGAATATGTGCAATCGCATAAACAAAGCCTCGGTCCAACAGTGATAAACGTGAAGAACTAAATGATGGATCAATACTGTACCCATAAGCGCCATACCCATAAACTAACAATGGATTTTTGCCTTGCTTAAAGAGATCTTTACGATAAACCAAAGAAACAGGCACTTTAGTTCCATCTTGAGCGGCAACCCACAAACGTTCGCTTTGATATTGTGCCTTATCAAAATTTTTGACTTCTTGCTGTTTCAATAACTGTTTTTCTTGCGTCTGCATATCGATTTCATACACAGAAGACGGTGTTGTCATGGATGAATAACCATAGCGTAACTTATTGGTGTCAGGATCAGGGTTATTATCGACCCATGCCATATAAGCCGGGTCATCAAAGCTCACATAGTTTTCTGCTTTGTTTTCCCAGTTAATTTGACGGATATTCACCAAACCATTTTGTCGCTCTTCGAGTACCAACCATTGATTGAATAACTCGAAACCTTCTAAATCAACCTCATCACGTGGAGCAATTAACGTTTCCCATTTGTCGCCGATGCCATTACTGACATACAGCCCAAACAATGGGTTTTGATGATTTGAACGTACGTAAAATTGCCCGCGAAAATGATCTGGATAATATTCCACACCAGTTTTACGTGCTTGAAACACTTTAGCTGCTTCATTCGGCTTATTTGCATCAAGCAGGCGATACTCTGAGGTTTCAGTGCTTGTAATACCAATCAGAATGTAATCTTTTGACGTTGATTTTGAAATACTCACATAATAGGTATCATCGTTTTCTTCATACATTTTGATATCTTGTGGCTGCTGAGTACCAACTTGATGACTGAAGACTTGGTATGGCAATAGTGTTTGTAGATCCTTATTCACATAAAACAATGTATTACTATCATTTGCCCAAACAATATTACCGGATGTATTGGTTAACTCATTATTTTTCCATTCTTGATTATCTAATGAACGGAAAGAAACGCCATAGTTATTACGGCCTTCTTTATCTTCTGCAATCGCAACTACTTTATTATCGGGTGAAACGGTCAATGCACCTAAACGATAGTACTCCACACCTTCAGAACGTTGATTACCATCCACCAGCAATTGCCACTCACCTTCGCTATTTACAGGTCGGCGCTCATAAATAGGATAATTTTTGCCTGCTTCAAAACGACTACGATAGGTGTAACCATTATAGTTATAAGGTACAGATTCATCGTCTTGTTTCATTCGTGACAGCAATTCATCATAAATCTGCTTTTTTAATGACTCACCCAATGATAATTGCTGTTTGCTATATGCATTTTCTTTTTCAAGATAATCAATAATTTCTGGCGATTTTCTTTGGTCATCTCTTAACCAATAATAGTTATCAACGCGGGTGTCCCCATGTGTTGTCATTGTATAGGGTTGTTTTTTGGCCTTTGGTGCTGACATCTGTTCCTCCGCAAGGCTGCTACCTGCATGTAGTCCAATAAATGTTATCAGACAAAATTTAGCGATCTGCGAGGTCGCTGGCAATAAGTTTAATCGAAAAATCATTCTGTTACCCTGATTAGCATTAGTTTTCAAGTGTAAAATCAATTGGCATGCGTACCGTGACTTTGCCATTCCTTATCATTTGTGCGGGTGGTATAGGCAAAGGCTGTGCTCTTGAAAGCACCTTTTCTGCCTCCCTATCAAGAGAGCGAGTTCCTGACTCTTTGACAAGTGAACTTTTGATGACATATCCCTGAGCATCTACATCAAACATAATGACAGGAATACCAGTACGATTGCGTCGGCGCGCATCATCAGGGTAACGTTTAAATTTGTTGAGCTTCCCAAGTACCATCGCCTGCCATTGTTTTTCTGCATCGAGGATTGCTTGTGAATCACTGTTAAAGTCTGCTGCAACTCGATCTGTCATTTTCAGTGCGGCGGCATCACTAGTTGCAGGGGCGGCACTTGAACGTGAATTATCACTTTCAACAACTTCAACCGGTTTCTTAGGCTGTTCCCTTTTCTCTTTTTTAGGAACGGGTTGGGCTTTTTTCTTTTCTGTTTTAGTAACCAGTAATTCAGCTTGCTCATTAATAGGAATGGGAGGAAGTTCCGATTCTTCAGGTGTGGCTTGCTGTGCTTTACTTGCAACAGAAACTTCTTGGATTTGCCCAATATTCACTTCTGTGACTTGTTTAGCCTCTGACTCCATCGAAAGTTCCATCACGACAGATGGCGGTGGAGTAAAATCATCCCATTGTTGTTGTGTATCGCTGCGTAAAAACAGCCAAACAACTACAAGATGTAATGCAATTGCGATAATAACGGCACCACCCATTTTTGTGCTTTGGTAGTACCCAAGTGTCATTGTACTCATTTTTATCTTATTTTTGCTGTGCCAAAATACAAATGATAATCAATTACACTTATAAATGAAAACTATTTTACTCAAAATTGGTTTAGTTATCACAATTGCATTACTAATAATTAATTATTACTCACATTAGCAGCACTTGGCGTATACCAAACGTAATCTGCGTGAAGGTTATCGATCTCATTTCCCTTTTCAGAAATGATTAGCACTTTAAATTCAGCCTCTGGCGCAAGATCTTGAATATGTAAAGGCACACCGATAGCACGTGTTGCGTGATACCCTCCAGAAAATAGCATCGCTGGCGTTGGTGCTTGTAACAATGATTTTGCCATCCGGCGGTCACGCAGTTGCTGGATCACGGTCATTTTTGCAACTTGCTCAGGTGTTAACTTTCCATCATGAGATATTTCAATCGTTTTACTGATCAACTCTTGCACGACAGGCTGAGTTGAGTAAACACCATTCAATACTGGTGGGTTTTCATACGCTTGATTGATTTCTTCGGTATTTAAATTCGCAGAAAGTAATGGATAAGGCGCTTTCAGCAAAAACTTGGTGAGTTCCCCGTACTGCGCCCACGGCCAACCTTTTTGCCATTTCAATGCTGATTGCAATTTTTCATCACGAATGTAAGGGTTACCTTGCATTTGTACTTTGACTTCATTAACGCTCGCTTGCTGATCGGGTTTAATCATTTCAAGTAGAATAGAGCCTTGCGGGCGCGTTTTAGGCATTTCTTGTGCGAGCCATTGCTCAATTTGATGATGATAGAGATTATCGTGCTTTTCACCCACAATCACCCGCGGTGACTGTGATAAATGCTCAATAAGCTGTTCAGGAGTGATGGACTGTCCTGACTGTAAATCAACAATTTGCCCTTGTCCTGTTAGTTGATTATCAAGTACTAACGGTTTTTGTTCGACCTGCTGTGCGCAACCGGCAATAAGCAACAAAGCCCCTGCGAAAAGTGAGGATTTTAGCCTCAAGGTGACTGATATCATTATCATTTCCAATGTTGGTTCAAGGTGATCCAAAATACAGATAATGAGAATTATTTTCAATTAAAAAAGCCCCAGAAAAAGTAAATTTCTGAGGCTACAGATGATTAAATAAAATTACAGTGGATGAGTTTGAGCTTCAACTACCGCTAACGCTACCATGTTAACAATACGACGAACTGACGCAATCGCTGTCAAAATATGCACTGGTTTTGCAACGCCCATCAACACAGGCCCTACAGTCACACCATCAGAGCTGGTGACGCGCAGCAAGTTATAGCTAATACGCGCTGCTTCCATGTTTGGCATAATCAGTAGGTTCGCAGCCCCTTTCAATGGGCTATCTGGCATCACATCTTTACGAATTGATTCAACTAACGCTGCGTCAGCATGCATTTCACCATCAATTTCAAGATGTGGAGCTCGCTCTTTGATAAGTGCTAATGCATCACGCATTTTTTGTGCTGAAGCGCAATCTGACGAACCAAAGCTTGAACGAGACAATAAGGCCACTTTAGGCTCAATACCAAAGCGGCGTACTGTATCAGCAGCCATTAAAGTAATATCAGCTAGCTCTTCTGGAGTTGGATCCTCATTAACATAGGTATCTGCTACGAAGGTATTCCCTGTAGGCAATAACAACGCATTCATGGCACCGGCGGTATTTACCCCTTCACGGAAACCAAACAGATTTTTAACCACATCATAATGTTCACTGTAGCTACCAATAGTACCGCAAATCATACCATCGGCCTCACCACGCAATACCATGATACCACCAATCAGCGTTGGATTGCCGATAACTGCGCGACGTGCCATTTCTTGCGAAACACCACGACGCTTCATGATTTGATAGTATTCTTGCCAATATTCTTTGAAACGCGGGTCATTTTCATTGTTGACCACTTCGAAGTCTTTACCTAGCTCAATATGTAAACCAAGTTTTTGAATACGCATTTCAATAACGCTTGGGCGTCCCACTAAAATTGGGAATGCGAGCCCTAATGAAACCAATTCTTGAGTTGCATGTAATACGCGCTCTTCTTCACCTTCAGCCAATACAATACGTTTTTTCTGTGTTTTGGCTTGAGAGAAAATAGGTTTCATAAACAAGTTTGTTTTGTAAACAAACTGGTTTAGTTTTTCAATATAAGCATCAAAATCTTTGATTGGGCGCGTAGCAACGCCAGAGTCCATCGCAGCTTTCGCAACTGCAGGGGCAATTTTTACGATCAAACGAGGGTCAAATGGCTTAGGAATGATATATTCAGGGCCAAAGAACAGATCTTGGTTGCCATAAGCAGAAGCAACTTCTTCGCTTTGTTCTGCCAGAGCCAAATCAGCAATCGCGTAAACACACGCTAATTTCATCTCTTCGTTAATGGTAGTGGCACCCACATCCAATGCACCACGGAAGATGAATGGGAAACATAGCACGTTGTTGACTTGGTTTGGATAGTCAGAACGCCCAGTACAGATGATCGCATCTGGACGAACTTCTTTCGCCAATGGCGGTAAAATTTCAGGTTCAGGGTTAGCGAGAGCCAAGATCAATGGATCTTTTGCCATCGTTTTAACCATGTCTTGCGTTAGTACACCAGGGCCTGAACAGCCGAGGAAAATATCCGCATTTGGGATCGCATCACCTAATGTTCTCGCACCATTATCTTCAATCGCATATGCCGCTTTAGTTGCATCCATTTTGTCATCACGGCCTTTATAGATGACCCCTTTAGAGTCACATACCGTAATGTTTTCATGCTTCAAGCCTAATGCCACGAGTAAGTTCATACAGGCAATAGACGCAGCACCTGCGCCAGAAACCACTAGGCGAACATGCCCAATATCTTTTTTAACAATACGTAAACCGTTAATTACCGCTGCCGTACAAATAATTGCCGTTCCATGCTGATCGTCATGGAATACAGGTATGTTCATTCTCTCGCGCAGTTTTTGCTCAATATAGAAACACTCAGGCGCTTTGATATCTTCTAAGTTAATACCACCAAAAGTTGGCTCTAAAGAAGCGATGATATCAACAAGTTTATCTGGGTCAGTTTCATCGACTTCGATGTCAAACACATCAACGCCAGAAAACTTCTTAAACAGTACCCCTTTTCCTTCCATGACGGGTTTACCCGCCAAGGCCCCAATATTACCTAACCCCAAAACAGCAGTCCCGTTTGAGATCACACCAACAAGATTCCCTTTTGCTGTATAGCGATAAGCTTTTAATGGCTCAGATGCAATTTCTAAACATGGCACAGCTACCCCTGGTGAGTATGCAAGCGCCAAATCGCGTTGAGTGGTTAGTGGTTTTGTTGGTGTTACAGTTATTTTTCCTGGATGAGGAAACTCATGAAAATCAAGAGCACTTTGTTTTAATTTATCATCCATCATCAAGTCCTTTCAAAATTAGGTAGGGTGTAAGCAATAACAGTATAAACATATCAGGCAAGCAAATCATGATCTTGCCGACAATTTCCAGAAAATTCTTTAAGTTACATCATCAAGGGATACAATTTGGCATAAACGAGCAAATGCAAACAACTCTGATGAGTGAAATTTATAATTATAAATATAGATATAATTACTTTTGACAATTTTAATTTAATTCAAAGCAAGTTATTATTTTCAAGATCTAACGCTATTCTGTTATCTATTACTTTTATTTTAATGCTAGTTATTAATACCGAAACAGTTATTAATAAAATATAAAAGAAAAATAATTTACCTATTTACATACTCTAAGTAATTTGGAGTGCAGCTAGGTATTCCGTAAAAATCTCTAGCTGCATAAATTATACTGTGGTGAGTAACAAGTGAGTGTAATCGCCTTATATTAACAACAAGTGCTGCAACTTAAAGTATGACAAATATAAAGGAAAAGCCATTATGTCCCCTAAAACAGTCATGATCATTGATGAACACCCTATTTTTCGCTATGGATTACGGCATCTTATGGGTTCAGATGAGCATTTTGTGATCGCAGCTGAAAGCTGTAATACATCTGATGCACTTAATATCGCTGATAAGTTACAGCCTGATATGATCCTTATTGATACCTGTCTTTATGGTACAAAAACCTTTGAGACCATTAGATTGCTACGCAAACGATGTATTAAGTCTTATTTACTTGTATTAACATTTTCATCAACAAAAACAGATATCTATAATTCCATTGATGCAGGTGCACAAGGGTATTTACTTAAAAATAGTGAGATTGACATGCTAATGAACAGCATGCGTAAGGCTGCTGAGGGGCATCACGTATTTAGCGAAAAGGTCTATCAGTGCTTAATCAATCGCCATCAAACTCATGACCCATTATCTTCTCTCACAAGGCGTGAGTGTGAAATATTGCATGAAATGGCGACAGGCTTAAAAAATAAAGAAATATCTAAATTACTCTTTATTTCAGAAGAAACCGTCAAAGTTCATATTCGTAACATGTTAAAAAAATTAAATGTACGCTCACGACTAGAAGCGAGTTTAATTTATATGCGTTCCAAATAATACTATTTATAAAATAAAAATAAGCAAGCTAACAAATTAACCATCATAGTGAGTTAATGATTATGTTTTATTCATATTCAGCTATAAGTTAAATTACCAATAAAAACATATTCATCCTCTTAACAAAGCGAATATCGTAAACAAAACTACTTTGTAATAGCATTATGCCTTAAATTAACTGAATTTAATCATTAGATTAATTTAGTCAATAAATAATTAGTCAATGGATAGAAAGGGTAGATCATGATTGAGTTTTCACGCATTATGTATGACTAACCGTTAGTCAGCAAAGGAAAATTTCATGTCAAACACCACTTCTACACCTTACATTATGTATGGCATTAAAAATTGTGACACCATTAAAAAGGCACGTCGCTACTTGGAAGACAATAACATTAGTTATCAGTTTCATGACTATCGTGTAGATGGTATAGATGATGCTTTATTATCAACGTTTATGGCACACCTTGGTTGGGAATCCCTCGTAAATAAAAGAGGAACCACATGGCGTAAGCTGAGCGATGAACAAAAAAAATCGGTCATTGATGATGCTAGCGCCAAAAAAGTATTACTTGCTGAGCCCGCAATGATCAAGCGCCCTGTTCTTGTTTCTGCTGATAAACGCTATCTTATCGGTTTTTCCGCTGATGAATATCAACAATTTACTCAATAAGTCGGAGCCTGATAATGGATTGCCCTGTTATACAACTCGCCCAAGACCTGATTTCTCGCCCTTCAATTAGTCCAGATGACCAAGGTTGTCAGGCACTGCTCATTGAACGCCTAAAGAAAATTGGCTTTACCGTTGAAGAAATGCCTTATGACGACACACTCAATTTCTGGGCTCATCGCGGTAACTCAGGAGAAACGTTAGCATTTGCTGGTCATACTGATGTCGTTCCTGCGGGTGATCCTGCTAAATGGAAAACACCACCTTTCACACCAACAATAATTGATCAGCATTTATACGGCCGTGGCGCCGCAGATATGAAAGGCTCTATCGCTGCAATGGTGGTTGCCGCTGAACGCTTTGTTGCTAAACACCCTAACCACAGTGGTCGCCTCGCTTTTTTAATCACATCTGATGAAGAAGCAAAAGCAACCAATGGTACCGTTAAAGTGGTTAACGCTCTTATGCAACGTAATGAACGATTGGATTATTGCTTGGTCGGCGAGCCATCCAGTCAATCTCAACTAGGCGATATAGTTAAAAATGGTCGTCGTGGTTCGATTACGGCTAATTTAACTATTTTAGGCACCCAAGGGCATGTTGCCTACCCTCAACTTGCAGACAACCCAGTACATCGTGCTACCGCATTTCTTCAAGAGCTAGTTTCAACGCAATGGGATCAAGGCAATCAATTCTTTCCTGCCACCAGTATGCAAATTGCGAATGTCCAAGCAGGAACCGGCGCTAATAATGTGATACCCGGTGAATTTTTTATTCAGTTTAACTTTCGCTTCAGCACACAACTCACTGATACCCTGATCCGTGAGCAAGTTGAAAACATGTTAGCGCGCCATCAGTTAAAATATGAGCTCGAGTGGTCACTTTCAGGGCAACCTTTTTTAACTAGTGCAGGAAAACTGGTTGATGCTACTGTTCAAGCAATTAATGAGCTAACAGGCCGTAATACTGAGCTCTCCACCAGCGGTGGAACCTCTGATGGCCGTTTCATTGCACAAATGGGCGCTCAAGTTATTGAACTAGGCCCACTCAATGCCACTATTCATAAAGTCAACGAATGTGTTAGCGTCGACGATTTACAACAATTGGCACTAATTTATGAACGAATTATGGAGCTGCTTTTACCATGATTTCAATTGAGATGTTGACAGGCCGCTCAACCGATCATCTTGTTACTCTAGGTGGCAATCATCGGCTACAATTTAATGCGACAAAAGCTTTCTTAGCGATGCAGCACTCAGCCAATAGAGCGGGTTTCAAGCTACAATCCGCCAGCGCTTTTCGTGATTTTTCACGGCAGCAGCTCATCTGGAATGAAAAATTTGCTGGTAATCGCCTCGTGCTTGATAAACACAGTCAGCCTCTAGACATCTCGTTATTAACCGAAGGTGAACTGTGCGAAGCGATCCTGCATTGGTCTGCGCTACCCGGAGCCAGCCGCCATCATTGGGGAACTGAGATCGATGTTTATGACCCATTGCGCCTTCCAGCCGATCAGTCATTGCAATTAGAGCCTTGGGAATACGAGGAAGGTGGTTATTTTGCTGAGTTAAATCAGTGGTTAACCGATAATATGGCAACTTATGATTTTTATCGCCCTTTTACTACTAAAGATGCGGGGGTTGCTTATGAACCATGGCATATCAGTTATTGGCCATTATCCCATGAAGCAGAGCAACTACTGACCCCTGATGTTGTCAGGTCTGTTCTACAACAAGAAGAGATCTTAGGTAAAACATGGTTATTAGCTAATTTAGACTATGTTTTTAACCGTTATATTAAGGTCCCTGAGTAACATGCAAAGCGCCAGTCACGGCGCTTTCACTTTACATGGTTGGCTTGTCGACCACTGGCAGACGATACATAAAAACCAATAACCAGCACAATAAAATGAATAACCCTAATTTCAACCACCAAAAGCCCACGACCCAAATCGAAATAGTGAATGTCACCAATATGACAATCATCGCTTTAGGCTTCGCACCTTTAGGTAAGCCTTTGTAGGTTTGCCAATGGCGGATATAACTACCGAACCATGAACGATACAATAACCAATGATGAAAGCGTGGAGATGAACGAGAAAAGCACCAAGCTGCTAACAATAAAAATGGCGTTGTTGGTAATACAGGCAATATCACCCCCAAAAAGGCTAATATTACAGCAAGCCACCCCATTAGAATTAAAAATCCTTTTTTTATATTCAAAATGGCTCTCCCTCTCGCTTTAAAATATGTTTAAATTATGGAATATTCGATTGGCAATAAGTCTATACTCTATATTTAAATCATAAGTTGATATCAATTGTGTCTGAAAATTGTAACTTTTTAATCACCATTCAGCCACTTTACATTAATACCCATGGAAAATAACATATGCAATGGTTAGCAGACTACTGGTGGGTGATCATACTGATTTTAATCGGTATCATCTGGAACTCGATCAAAGACATGATGAAGGTTGATCATAAAAAGTTTCTTGATAATAAACCTGAAATCCCTCCACATAAAGACAATAACCACCTTTGGGATGAAGACGACGATTGGCCTAACAACCAGAAGAAATAACCATCTTAGCGACTGTCATAGCAAGCTCAGGGCGTTGATGTTGGATCACATCTCTCACTTCGGCCCTCGCTTGCTTTAGCCATGCTTTTTGCCCCGTAAAATCACATTGTCTACAAATTTCATCCACAGAAAAATTTTCATGGAAATAAAGCGATAGCAACTTTAACTGTGTTTTATGGTCAATCAGTAAACGTTGTATCGCTGCACTGCTTGCCGCTAACGATCGGTGATAGTAAGCAAAACCGACTAATTCAAGCCAATCTGCTTCCATTAAATGTTGCTGCTGACTGATTGTTAAATTAAAAACATCAAGTTCATTACGCCAAAAAATATCTCTGGATAAATAATTTGTTGCCTTATTACATAACTCTTTGGCAGATGAAGAGACTGGCAAAATAGCCATCGCAGTGTAACAACCGCTACTCGCTTCTAAATGGCTGCCAATACGAACTAATTGATAACCTGCTCGCTGCCAAAAACACAGGAGTTCAGGAGTGAGCCCAAAACTCACTGATAAAAAATCGACGCCTTGATTTATAGCAGTTAATTTTTGTTGCTCAAGTAATTCTAGACCCACTTTTTGTCGGCGATAACTGGCTTCAACAGCAATCCGCATAACTCGTTGTGAATGCATTTCTGCCGCTTGCGGAAAATAACTATGAGCAGCAAGTGACTGTACGACTAAATTGCCTCTTGGACGACGAACACCGGCCCATATTTGCCAACTCAGCTCACTGTCTAGACCACCTTCTTCAACCATCCACAGAGCACCGATGAGATCTGTATCAGCCCTAGCAACTTTAAATTGCTGGCGACTTGCATCGAGTAAGCGACGTAAATCAAGAGGCGACGTTCGATAATGTGCACTGGTCAATAACCCATAAAAGTGCTGTAATTGCACGGGTTGGCTAATAAGTTGTTGTTGAGTCACAGATTCAATTTGCCATTGCCTATGATGATGTTCAAGCCTTTTAGGCTCTTCAAGCAATAGAGCTTGATTTATCCATGATTCAAGTGGATCATTCATCGCCCAGCGAATAGGCTCGTCTAATTCAAGTACCGCAAATTTATTCAATTGCACACAGAATTTATTGATAAAGCCCCGCCCAGTTCCTTCATAACCATCAACTGTTGTGGTAAGCAAAACGCGCGGAAAATACTCAACCAACTGGCGCAAAATATAACTAGGTATTGCAGCTGCCTCATCAATAACTAACCAATCTGCACTTATCCCACCACCGCTATTACAATAACGTAATAACTCATCGGGGGACCAAAACAGCAAGGAGTGTTCTGCATACTGTTCGAGTGTCTGTGTTGCCGCTCTTGAAGGTGCACAGCACCAACACTCCCCTTGCCAACGGTGGATCAACATACCCGCAAGGGCTGATTTTCCTCGCCCACGTGATGCGATAGCCCCCCAAACACCTGAAGTTGCAGATAGCAATTGTTCTAGTGCCTGTTGTTGTGCAGGTGTCGCTTGACCTGATGGTGGTTGCCAAGGCAAACGCTCTTCCAATAAATCAAAACAGGGTTGATCATTTTGTTGCCAAATTAAAACATTTTCCTGTAAATCAATTGTTCGCTGTAAGTGATGCACAAAATTGGGTGTTGCGATAATACCGTCTTGCTCATTCCAACGTAAACTATCGTTATCTGCTGTATCTGCCCATCGATTTTGCTCTGGGGTACAAAGGACCAATAAACTTCCTGCTTTTAACGTTCCTGTTAATATTGCTAGCGCTTCACAATGCATTCCTTCTCTTGCATCGAAAATAGCATGCAAGAATTCTCTACCCAACAAGGTATGCGCTTGGTTCGCAGTGAGTGCTTGAGCGATGGAGGGCGAAATTGTCAACCAATCACCTGATATCGATGACCGAATATCATTTAGTTTACTTTCAATCCACTGGGCTTCCCCAGATAAGACTAATAAACGTCGGTATCCAATAGCCCTCAGCTGCGCACAAATTTCAGGAAGTGAATAAACCATACAAACGTTAAGATTTACCAATTAATAATGATAAGATCCCTGCGGCAATCAATGGCCCCACCGGCACTCCACGAAACAGAGCTACACCGATGACCGTGCCAACCAATAAGCCAGCAACTGTCGAAGGCTGATGTGACATTAACGCCACGCCCCGGCTCCCTAGCCAAGAAACTAATACACCGATCACGATAGCAAGAATCGATTTCCAATTTAAGAATGACCCTAATACATCTTGTGCTGAGATTTTACCACTGGCGATCGGTGCCATAACGCCGATTGTCAGTATTAAAATCCCTATTGTCAGCCCGTATTTCTCAACCCAAGGAAAAAAGTTATTCAGTGGAGTGATACGTACGACCAGCAGAAATAACATAGCTAATGTTACCGTCATGTTATGACTGATGATCCCAAGGCCAGCCAAAACCAATAAAATAATCAAAGTTGGGTCAACTTGACTCATACAACGTTTCCTGTAATACAAACTACAATTAATAAAAAGACGATTAATGTTATTCACTCACATTACAAGAAGCAAATTAATAACGCTTTTATTAAATAATTCATTATGTTCCAACAGTAATATTTTTAACTCAATACATGACACAACGTGACGTTGTCACCAAAAATAATCAAGCGATCGCCTTTAAAATTGATTTTGAGCGGAAAATGTATTGCAACTATTCATGTCGCCAGTATCAAAACCTGTTTTAAACCAATGATAGCGTTGTTGCGAAGTACCATGAGTAAAGCTATCAGGGATCACGCGGCCTTGGCTTTGTTGCTGCAACCTATCGTCACCAATGGCTTGCGCTGCATTAAGAGCAGATTGCAGATCACCATCATCCAAAATACCTTCTTTATTCATATTATGACCCCAAACCCCAGCAAAACAGTCGGCTTGAAGTTCTAATTTCACTGACAATTTATTTGCTTCTTTTTCACTCATACCCTGCTGTAATTTTCTCACTTGCTGCTCTATACCTAATAAGTGTTGGACATGATGTCCAATTTCATGCGCAACAACATAACCTTGAGCAAACTCACCTCCAGCACCGAGCTTCGTTTTCATATCGTTATAAAATGAAAGATCAATATAGACTTTGCTATCTGCAGGGCAATAAAACGGTCCCATAAAGGCTTGACCTTGACCGCAAGCTGTTGATGTGCCGTTGCGATAAATAACCAATTTAGGTTGTTGGTACTGTTTACCGAGTTGTTTAAATTCTGATTGCCACACGTCTTCTGTTGAAGCAAGCATCACTGAAGTAAAATCAGCCAACTGCGCTTCTTGCGTACTAACAGCCTTTTGCTGAGTTTGCTGCGAAGAGGTATTCCCTATTGGTTCTCCAGTCAGTAAACCTGTGAGGTCTACACCATAATAGCCAGCCACCATAATAACAATTAAGATAACTATGCCACTTTTCCCACGCAAAGGAATACGCATCCTACTGCCATTTCCTCCAAAACCTGTTGATGAACTTTGGGATCTTCTATCTTCAATGTTGTCGCTTCGACGACGGTTTTGCCAGCGCATAGTCACCTCTCTTATAAATAGATATACAGTTAAATCGCAGTTTAAACCCAAAACCTGCATTCTGAATTTAATTATTTTTATTTGTATACATGATAGCCTTTAATGATGACCCCACATTTTCTTCCATGCCATAACAAAACTAACTATTTTGTGGCTAATGATTTACCACCCAACAAAAGCAAGCTGTACCATATTCATATCATATATATTTTAGGGTTATCCACATGAATGCACACCAATTTTCTGGCTCCTCCAATGCTTGTTATTTATCTCCGCGCCTACATCCCGAAGAAAATGTCATACCTGCGCTACATCAATTCATTGTTTAAATAATTTAAAGGTAACTTTTATTGCCAAATGCGTGAGAAGTTTAACTAAAGTTAGTTTACCCTTTGCCGAGTGAGAAAAAACAAAACAATTGATTAGCAAATATGAAATAGTTTCATTGATGCCTACCGGTTAACTCGTTTTAAATCTTGGCTAGCCGCACAAAAAGAGACAACTTGCACGATTTTAGCAAATCCGCTGTAAACCTTCGTCCAATGCGGGCGAAGTGATAAGGCGAAAGGCCCTCCATAGATAAACTGGACTATCTTTTTATGTAATACCCCTTATACTTAATGTCATAATTAATAATGAGTATTATTATCCATGCTAAGAGAACAACTCACACTACCTGGTAATGCAGATAAATTATTACTGCATTCCTGCTGCGCTCCCTGCTCCGGTGAAGTGATGGAAGCATTACAAGCATCTGGCATTAATTACACCATTTTCTTTTACAACCCAAATATTCATCCCAAAAGGGAATATTTGATCCGCAAAGAAGAAAACATTCGCTTTGCCAAGAAACACAATATCCCTTTTGTCGATGCCGATTATGATACCGATAATTGGTTTGAGCGCGCCAAAGGCATGGAGCAAGAGCCAGAACGCGGTATTCGTTGTACCATGTGTTTTGATATGCGTTTTGAACGCACTGCACTTTATGCCGCTGAAAATGGCTTTTCGGTTATTTCTAGCTCACTGGGAATTTCGCGCTGGAAAAATATGCAACAGATTAATGATTGTGGTGCTAGAGCTGCGGCGCCATACCCAGGTATCGTGTATTGGGACTATAATTGGCGCAAAAAAGGCGGCTCTGCGCGTATGATTGAAATCAGCAAACGCGAACGATTTTACCAGCAAGAATATTGTGGTTGCATCTATTCACTGAGAGATACCAACAAACACCGCAAATCTCAAGGCCGTGATCTGATTAAAATTGGTGTTCAATATTATATTCCATAACTACAGCCATAACTTATTATCTCTATAAAGCTATCTATTTTCTGATAGCTTTATTTCTTAAACACATTTACGTTGCTATCACCCATTCCAAATTAATTACTAAGCCACTTAATATGCGTATTAATTATCAAACTTGCATTATGATGACTGCATTATTTTTTATGATTGGCTGCACAACAAAATACGATCTCAATGCTATATCAGCAGGTATGGACCAAAAGCAAGTTATTGAGAAAATGGGAGTTCCTACTGACTCAGCAGCCAAACAAGCGGCTACTTTGCTGGTGTATGGTAAAAATTCTCAAGCCCCGCTACATTTGGTATTTTTAAATAATCAATTAGTTGAGTATGGACAGGAAAACCACAAATCCGATCATGCAGTCGTATCAGCTTCGGCGCAGTTAGATGCTTGGTTAGCTGAGCAAGGTAAAATCGTTAATCCATCCGCAATTGCAGGCTGTAAGATGTTAGAGCAACGAGTAGATTGTGGAATTTAACCACAAAAAAACAGCCCTGATGAGGGCTGTTGATCGGCCAATGAAATAGAATTAATCCAGTTTTACACCAATACGGCGAGCAACTTCTTCATAAGCTTCAATTAAACCACCAAGACTTTGACGGAAACGGTCTTTATCCATTTTATTCAATGTTTCTTTATCCCACAGGCGACTACCATCTGGAGAGAATTCATCACCTAATACCACTTTTCCGTTAAATAAGCCGAACTCCAGTTTGAAATCGACTAAAATTAGCCCTGCATCAGCAAAAATCTTCGATAACACTTCATTGGCTTTGTAGCTTAAGCGTTTCATTTCCGCCAAATTTTCTTGATTAACCCAACCAAAGGTTTCACAGTAAGATTCATTGACCATTGGATCATGTTTAGCATCATCTTTTAAGAACAAATCAAATAATGGTGGGTTTAATACCATGCCTTCTTCAACACCAAGACGCTTAACCAAAGAACCTGCCGCACGATTACGTATAACGCATTCTACAGGCACCATATCCAATTTTTTGACTAACGCTTCAGTATCTGACAGCAAAGCTTCCATTTGAGTTGGAATGCCTGCTTGTTCCAGTTTACTCATAATAAAATGATTAAACTTATTGTTTACCATCCCTTTACGGTCAAACTGCTCGATGCGCTCCCCATCGAGTGCTGATGTATCATTACGGAATTCCAGAATCAAACGGTCAGGATCCTCTGTGGTATAGACCGTTTTCGCCTTACCACGATACAACTCAGCTTTCTTTTGCATCTTACACACTCCAGAGATGTGATTATTCAATTAGGGTATCAACCTGCAAATAGCCCACGCAGATCCAGATAAGTAACAGTAGAGGGTTGTGTATCATTGTTACTTATCTGCTCTATTTGAGTCTACAATCCATTAGAACTTCATCATGATCTATCTAGCCCACCTAATTATGATAATAAAATTCACCCATAGACGCAAACGATTACTTAGGCTTAAACACTGGTTTTTTGTCCATTTAGCGTGAAGTTAAAATTGGGAAATAACAAGGGTGCAGGGATAATAATCCCAATAGAAAAGCCGTAACCCAATAAATGAGTTACGGCCTAAAAGATAAATTACTTATTACCGACTTTACTGAAAGCGGCTTTTAGTGCAGCAACCATTTCATCGTTTTGTTTCTGAGTTAATGGTACACCTTTCGTATTGATAAACTGCAAGCTACTGCGGTTATTTAAGTCACCGACTTGAACTTTATAGTCATCTTCTGGTACAGAAGGATCATCAACACCTAGGTTTTGCCACTCAGAACTGCTTAAACCTTTATACGTTACCATCACAGAGCCTGTTGAACGGCTGCGATCACCAACCTTCATACCCACACTTTCCAGTGTATGTGGCAGGCGCTCCCAAACAGCATCAAATGGTGCCCGGACGATAATAACAGGTAAACCGGTAGCATCACTACCTGACTGTACATCGATGATGCCATAAGCACTTTGAATACTGTTTTTGTTCGACGTATCACGCAGCGCATAGAGGTTATCAGTCAATTCATTCAGCAATAATTTATTGTAGCGCTGAATTTCAGCTTGATCAGTGATAGTTTCAGTTCCTTGACGCAAGCCTAAATTAGTTACTGTTAAGGCAATTTGCCCACCTTGCGGTTGAACAGTCACTTTGTGACGGCTTTCTAATGGGACATCTTCATCGGCACGCTCCCATTTAACCCAATCAGTTTCAATAGAACGTGAACCATCATCTTTCGACGCTACTGGAATACCACGTTGTTCTAAAATCAACGTGACTTGTGACCATAACGCACTATTTTCAGGTGTATTATCAAGCAACAAACGACTTGCTTCAGCACTATCTTCAGTACGTGAGCCTGCTAACTGCGAAATAGACAGTACTGGAGGACGAATATCAAGTGCTTTACCCACAGGACCTGTTGAGGTTGTTTGAGGAATTTCATATTCGCCATTTTGCAATGGTAACGTCATTCCCTGTGGTACATTTAACACTTTCAATGGCGCGGCATCGAGGTATTCCTCGTTACCGCTGACCTGACGTTTATAGCGCTGATCGCTGGAGCAGGCTGCCAGTAACACAACAAGTGACAGGCCAGCAACCTTCATAACCTTCGATTTTTGCAATAATGTTGCCATTAAAATTCCCTAAATTTTACAGTAACCCAGCGAGTTTCAGTGCCGCTTCCACTTTCTGTTGGCCTGACGCGGTTAACGGTGTCATTGGTAACCGTAACGTATCGTCAGCAATCAAACCAAGGCGGTGGCAGCCCCATTTCGCTGGAATTGGATTAGGCTCAACAAATAACTGATGATGCAAACCCATCAGAATTTTGTTTAATTCACGAGCCTCAGTATATTTGCCCGCAAGCGCTAAGTCACACATTTTTACCATTTGTGCAGCAGCAACGTTAGCAGTAACAGAAATAACGCCCTGACCACCCAATTGCATGAAGTCCAGTGCGGTTGCATCATCACCTGTGAGCAGAACAAAATTGTCATCAACCAGTTCTTTGATTTGGTGAACCCTTGCTAAGTTCCCTGTTGCCTCTTTGATTGAGACAATATTCGCCAATTTTGCTAAGCGCCCTACCGTTTCAGGTAACAAATCACACCCTGTACGTGATGGTACATTATAGAGGATTTGAGGCAAGCTCGTGTTCTCTGAAATCGCTTTAAAGTGCTGATACAACCCTTCTTGTGAAGGCTTATTATAATATGGAGTGACGGTCAGGCAAGCAACAACGCCTGAATTTTCAAACTCTTCGGTCAGAGAGATAGCTTCTGCAGTTGCATTCGCTCCTGCACCTGCAATGATTGGAATGCGTCCATCAGCCAGTTCTAATGTAGCATTGACCACATCTACGTGTTCTTTATGTGTCAATGTTGCTGATTCGCCCGTCGTCCCAACAGACACAATAGCAGAAGTCCCACTTTCAACATGGTAATCCACCAATTTTTTCAAGCTTTGTTTATCCAAACGCCCTTTTGAATCCATTGGTGTAATGACTGCAACAATACTGCCAGTTAAAAATTCTTTATAGTTTGTGTTTGAATGAGACATAGCTATACCCCCTAAATAGTTTAGACTACATGGTACTTTTTCATTTCAAAGAAGAAAACCACCCAAACGCAGGTTTTTAATGAATTTTGTTAATACCGCTCTGAATAACTTAAACAGAAGTAATAATTCTCGATCATTCCTCGCAAGAGTGAATATGCCCTCTTGGCAGATTGTTATTTTTGTGGTTTCCTTACCATTATCAACCTGTAGATTTTGCTTTTAAAATTATTGAGTAAAAAGTGATCTACAAATTAAGAATATAAGGAAGCAACTTTGCCTAAGACCGAACAGCAATTTCTTGTCATTACCGCGCTGGGAACCGATCGTCCGGGCATTGTGAATACCATCACACGCCTAGTGAGCGAATGTGATTGCAATATCGAAGATAGCCGCTTAGCGATGTTTGGCAAAGAATTTACCTTTATTATGATGCTTTCGGGTAGCTGGAATGCCATCGCACAGATCGAGGCTACTCTGCCATTGAAAGGCGCTGAATTAGAGTTGCTGATTGTGATGAAGCGGACACAAAGTGTACAAACAACCTATTATCCATCAACCGTAACGGTAAATGTCGTGGTGGATGATGCACCTCGCATCGTCGAGCAATTTACAAATTTGTTTACCACTCAACAATGTAATATTGCGGAACTGGTATCAAAAACACAGCCTGCGAATCTTAATGCGCCGGCTCAACTTGAAATTCAAATTACAGCACATCATCCATTAGATGATAATGGCATAATTATAAAAAATAAATTTCAACAACTATGTACAATGCTAAGTGCTAAAGGCAACATAAGCATTGTTAATAATCCAAAAATGCAGAGTTAACGGAGATATATGTAATGAACCCATTGAAAGCCGGTGATAAGGCGCCTCAATTTAGCCTTCCTGACCAAGATGGTGAAATCATCAATCTTTCAGATTATCAGGGTCAACGCGTATTAGTTTACTTCTACCCTAAAGCTATGACCCCTGGATGTACTGTTCAGGCATGTGGCCTGCGTGATGAAATGGATACACTTAAACAAAAAGGTGTTGAAGTTTTAGGCATTAGCACCGATAAACCCGAAAAATTGTCTCGTTTCGCTGAAAAAGAAATGCTGAACTTCACATTATTATCAGATGAAGATCATCAAGTTTGTGAGCAGTTTGGTGTTTGGGGTGAAAAACAATTCATGGGCAAAACGTATGACGGTATCCACCGCATTAGTTTTCTTGTGGATGCAAATGGAACTATCGAACATGTTTTCGATAATTTTAAAACCAGCAACCACCATGAAATTGTTCTCGAATACTTAAACAAAAACGCTTAACAAACCACTAATGAGGGCTTTCCTCATCTAAAGTTACTCACAAAGCGGGAAATTAGTTTTCCCGCTTTGTATTATCCTTTAGTTATCATTGTTGCTTGACTTGGCTATCAGGTGTTTCTTCTGGCCATGCATTAATCACAGCTTTGATAAGCGTCGCCAACGGAATGGCAAAAAACACGCCCCAAAAACCCCATAATCCACCAAAAATCACTACTGATAAAATAATCACTAATGGATGCAGATTCACTGCTTCAGAAAACAATAATGGTACAATTAAGTTACTATCCAAGCCTTGAATAATAAGATAAACAACAATCAGAGACCAAAAATCGCTCCCTATTCCCCATTGAAATAAAGCAACCAGTACAACAGGGATAGTCACCGCCACAGCACCGATATAGGGGATCAGTACCGATACCCCCACCAACACAGATAGTAAGACCGAGTAACGCAAATCAAAATAGGCAAAGCCTGCATAGGTACAGACACCAACAATCACCATTTCAGTCGCTTTACCACGTAAGTAGTTAGTGATTTGTTGGTTCATTTCAATCCAAACTTTACCCACTAACAAACGGTTTCTAGGCAGCACTTTTTGGACACTATTAATAATTTTTTGTTTGTCTTTCATTAAGAAGAACATCATCAGTGGTACTAACACCACATAGATTGCCAAGGTAAAGACCCCAATCAGAGAGGCGACTGACATTTTAACTACCGATTCAGCCATTCCTGATAAACGACTGCGTAGGTTATCAGCCATCATATCAATAATACCGGCGTCAACTAATGCGGGATAACGCTCTGGTAACGTTTGAGCAAACTCGTTAAAGCGATTGACCATATTAGGTAAATCACCAACAAGATTGATCCCTTGTTGCCATGCTGTTGGTGCAATAATTAAAATAACCATGGCACTAATTCCAGCAAACAGGGTCAAAATAATACTAACAGCCACAACACGCGAGCAACCTAGGCGCTCAAGAAAATGTGTCGGCCATTCAAGTATATAGGCAAGTGCCAATGCCACTAATAAAGGAGCTAAAATATTGCTGAAGAAAAATAGGATCGCAAAGCCGACAATCAGCAGCGTAAACAGTGCAACAGCTTGTGGGTCAGCAAAACGACGTCGATACCATTGTAATAACATTTCCAGCATTAGTTAGCTCCTTGGAAATTGGTGCATTAAAGACAGTTCCTAAATTAGCGAAAATTATACCAATTAACAGACATTACGGTAGCATTTGCTATCATATATTCGTCATACTTCGAGTTGCAGCGTTTTTTGTGAAGGATAGTGACTATGTTCACTCACGCCAGTCACATCGCTTTTATGCTTCTAGCGATTCGTTCGCTAGTCGCCTAGCTGCACCTCGAATTATTTAAAGTATAGAGATTGACCTCAAAATTAATCGTTGTACGGGATGCAATTGTTTCATGAATAAAAAACTGAAAAATCCACTTCTGGTTTTACTGATCGCTGCGTGCGTCAACGGCGCTGTATTGCCTGCTTATAGTGCAGTTGAAGATACTCTCCCCGACATCGGCACAACCGCTGGCGGTACACTTAGTATCAATCAAGAAATTATCATGGGTGATGCTATCACTCGGCAAATCCGTGCCAGTACACCATTGATTTATGATCCTTTGCTCAACCAGTACATTAATAAACTGGGTATGCGGTTGGTGAAGAATGCAGATTCGGTTAAAACACCTTTCACCTTCTATCTGGTGAATAACCCCAATATTAACGCCTATGCCTACTTTGGCGGTAACGTAGTGCTGCACTCGGCACTGTTCCGTTATAGCCAAAATGAAAGTCAACTAGCATCGGTCATGGCGCATGAAATCTCCCACGTTACCCAACGCCACCTTGCACGTATGATGGAAGACCAAAAAAGTACCACACCATTAGCGATTGCAGGCACTATCGGTTCCTTATTATTAGTGATGGCAAATCCACAAGCAGGATTTGCCGCGTTAACGGGTACTTTTGCGGGTATGCAACAAGGTATGATCAGTTTTACACAAGCTAATGAGCAAGAGGCCGATAGAATCGGCTTACAGACGCTCAGACGTTCTGGTTTTGACCCTCACGCAATGGCTGACTTTATGCAGGTTATGTCAGATCAGACTCGTTATATGTCAAAACCCCCAGAGATTTTACTGACTCACCCATTACCTGACAGCCGTTTAGCCGATGCACGCAACCGTTCTAACCAGTATCCTAAATTAACCGTTCCCTCTTCTGAAGATTTTATGTTAGCTCGTGTACGCATTTTATCTATGTACACTTCTGGTCAACAGTATGCTTTAGATCAGATCCTTGAAAATTACAGTAAAGGTACCGCTCAAGAACGTATGGCGGCAGAATATGGTCGTGCACTAAAACTGTCTCAAGATAAAAAGTATGCTGAAGCGACTAAAATCGTCAGCGGTTTATTAGAAAAACAACCTGATAACCCGTGGTTTATTGATAGCATGACAGATTTAGATATTGAACAGCGCCGAGCAGGCCAAGCTGTTACACGTCTGCAAAATGCATTGAAAAAATCACCAAATAATCCAGTACTACAGATCAACTTAGCGAATGCATTAATCAACAATAAACAGCTCACTGAAGCCACTTCATTGCTGAATAAATATACTTTCAACTACCCTGACGACCCGAACGGGTGGGATTTATTAGCTGAAGCATCCGCTAAACAGGGTAAACGAACCGAAGAGCTGGCCGCTTATGCAGAAGGTATGGCGTTACGGGGTAACTATGATAATGCCGTTAATTATCTCACCGAAGCGAGCAGAAAAAGCCGCTTAGGTAGCTATGAACAGCAACGCTATGATGCACGTATTGATGAATTAAGAAAATTACAGTTAAGAGATAGCAAAGCAAAACCATAAGGAATAATGACCATGACGGATACAATTAAAATTTATCATAACCCGCGTTGTTCTAAAAGCCGTGAAACCCTCGCGCTATTAGAATCTAAAGGGATAACACCTACGATTTTTGAATACTTAAAAACCCCACCAAGTGTGGCTGAATTGAAACAGCTGTTAAAATCATTAGGTTTCACTGATGCACGCCAATTGATGCGGACAAAAGAAGATCTGTATAAAGAACTCAACCTTAATGATCCGTCTTTATCACAAGAGCAATTGCTGGCTGCGATGCATGAAAACCCTAAATTGATTGAACGGCCGATCGTAGTAAAAGGTAAAAAAGCGAAACTAGGTCGTCCACCAGAGCAAGTCTTAGATATTTTATAATACATTCCCCACCTTGCGCTAATATTTGGCAAGGTGGACTGCTTATTGATGTTTATTCGCCGTTTATGGCGAATAACAGTCACTTAATTTATAACTGTAGAATATCTTTTACGAAGGGAATAGTCAGTTTACGTTGAGCAACAATTGACGCATGGTCAAGTTTATTCAAAATATCAAACAACGTGCCCATTTTTCTGTCTAAACGTTTTAAAACAAAGCGGCAAACGTCTTCAGGTAATTCAAAACCACGCATTCTAGCTCGTAGTTGCAGCGCACAAATTTTATCCTCATCACTCAATGGGTGTAATTTATAAATTTGCCCCCAATCGAGTCGAGAAGCAAGGTCAGGTAATGAGAGGTCAATTTGTCTTGGAGGCCGATCACCCGTGATCAATAGACAAGTTCTGCCAATTTCCAAAATGCGATTGTATAGATTAAAAATCGCCATTTCCCATTCAGGATCACCAGCAATACACTGAATATTATCAATACACACTAATGACAGATGTTCCATGCCATCAAGAACTTCTGGCACAAAATAAGCACGCTTATCGAGTGGTACATAACCAACCGCCATATCCTGTTCAGATAGCTCAGCACAAGCCGCATGCAATAGATGGCTTTTACCCCCTCCCTCACGAGACCAATAATAAATATAGCTACCGTGTGGCTGATTGATAGCCAGTTTCATTGCAGAAAGTAACGCTTCGTTTTCCCCTGCATAGAAGCTGGCGAACGTTTCGTCATCAGGTAGATACAGTGGTAGTGAAAGCTGCGATGGTGTGTTCAGAAGCACCTCTGGCTGTGCAAAACAATTAACACTGATAAGTTTACCATAAATTTCAAAGATAGATGAACATCAAGACATCTGATTGCCGATGCTTTCGCCACATCGGCAATTGTTTAACGCTTTTATTATTTAGAGTGTGTATCGACTTCTTCTAGCTCAGAAGTCACAAACTGTTTTTCAGGACGAACAAAGGTAATAAAACGGAATAATAATGCCATCGCAATACCAACAATCGTTGCTAGTGCCATACCTTTTAGTTCTGCTTGGCCAATACTAATCACTGCCCCACTCACACCAATGATCAGAATCACTGAAGTTAAAATCAAGTTCTGTGGTTTATTATAATCAACCTTAGAGTCAATCAACACGCGAATACCTGATGCACCGATTACCCCATAAAGTAACAGTGATACACCGCCCATGACAGGTGTTGGGACTAGCTGGATAGCAGCGGCTAATTTACCGACACAAGATAATAAGATAGCAATGATAGCTGCACCACCGATCACCCAAGTACTGTACACTTTAGTGATCGCCATTACCCCGATATTTTCACCATAAGTGGTATTTGGTGTCGAACCAAAGAAACCTGAAATCACTGTAGAGAAGCCATTCGCGAACATTGAGCGATGCAGACCTGGGTTTTTCATTAAGTCACGTTCAACAATATTTGCGGTTACAACTAAGTGACCAACGTGCTCTGCAATCACCACTAATGCCGCAGGCAAAATAGTTAAAATAGCAAACCATTCAAAACGTGGCGTATAAAAAGTTGGAACGGCAAACCACGGTGCTTCAATAACTGGCGTGAAATCAACAATCCCCATAAAATATGACAACGCGTAGCCCGCTAAAAAACCAATCAAAATAGGGATAATCGATAAAAAGCCACGAAACACGACCGCACATAAAATAGTGACTGAAAGTGTAGTGATCGAAATAATTAAGGTATTTGGATCAACTGGCACGCCTTCTTTTGGTAACAACCCGGCCATTCCTGCTGCTGTCTGAGCCAACTCGAGACCAATTACAGCGACGATCGCCCCCATCGCGGCTGGAGGAAACATTACATTGATCCACCCTCTTCCTGCGACTTTAACAATCAAGGCCACCAAACAAAATAACACCCCGCAAATAATAAAACCACCAAGTGCCAATTCATAACCGAGTGGCAGTAATATCATCACTGGTGAAATAAAAGCAAAACTTGAGCCTAAATAAGCAGGTATTTTGCCTTTACAGATAAATAGATAAAGTAACGTACCAATACCGTTAAACAGTAAAATAGTGGCAGGGTTCACGCCAAACAAAATGGGTACAATAACTGTCGCGCCAAACATGGCAAATAAATGTTGAAAGCTGAGCGGTATAGTTTGTAGCAGCGGTGGTCTTTCCTCAACGCTGATCGCGCGGCGTGTCATTTCTTTTCATCCCCTTTAGTGTTTTTTTTATTAAAAAAAAGCCGACTTCTAAAGTCGGCTAATTATTTATTTAGTACCAAATATCTTATCGCCAGCATCACCTAGCCCAGGAACAATATACCCATTTTCATTTAAATGATTATCAATAGACGCGGTATACAATTCAACATCTGGGTGAGCAGCTTCTAGCGCAGCAATACCTTCAGGCGCTGCAACCAACACTAATACTTTAATAGATTTACAACCTGCGTTTTTCAACAGATCAATAGTTGCAATCATCGAGCCACCAGTTGCCAACATTGGGTCAACCACAAGTGCCATACGTTCATCAATGTTTGAAACTAATTTTTGGAAGTAAGAAACAGGTTTAAAGGTCTCTTCATCACGGTAAACACCCACCACGCTAATACGCGCACTTGGAATGCTTTCCAGAACACCATTCATCATGCCAATACCTGCGCGTAGAATAGGAACGACGGTGATTTTTTTCCCTTTAATTTGCTCTATTTCTACAGGACCACACCAACCTTCTATAGTCACTTTCTCAGTTTCTAGGTCAGCAGTTGCTTCATAAGTCAGTAGGCTACCAACCTCTGAGGCCAGTTCACGAAAGCGCTTAGTGCTTATATCATGATCTCGCATCAGGCCGAGTTTATGTTTAACGAGAGGGTGTTTTACCTCAACGATCTTCATGGGATTCTCCTACTATTTTAGACGCCAGCGCACAAAAAAATCGCGGGATTATACCTCTTTTTACCCGAGATGCCACTAGGTTCGGTTTGATTGATGTCAAAACAATCAGAAATAGCGCTTTTTTATGTTAGACCTAATTCCTGAATAAAGCTATCGCAAACGTTTGCTTAGCCTGTTAGAATATTCTCTATTGAAGTTTATTTTTCTAAAACACAATTGCCTTGGGGGCCGTAGTGACTGATAAAACCTCTCTCAGCTATAAAGATGCCGGTGTTGACATTGATGCAGGTAACGCATTGGTTGAACGTATTAAAGGTGTGGTCAAAGAGACTCGCCGACCAGAAGTTATGGGAGGACTGGGGGGGTTTGGTGCATTATGTTCCCTACCACAAAAATACCGTGAACCTGTTTTAGTTTCAGGGACAGACGGTGTGGGTACCAAACTACGCCTTGCAATGGATTTAAAACGTCACGACTCTATCGGTATTGACTTAGTTGCTATGTGCGTCAATGACCTAATTGTACAAGGTGCTGAGCCACTGTTTTTCTTAGATTATTACGCAACAGGTAAATTGGATGTTGATACCGCTGCCAGTGTGATCACGGGTATCGCAGAAGGTTGTAAACAATCAGGTTGTGCACTGGTTGGCGGTGAAACGGCTGAGATGCCAGGTATGTATCATGGTGAAGACTATGATGTTGCTGGTTTCTGCGTTGGTGTCGTTGAACGCTCAGAAATCATTGATGGCAGCAAAGTCAGTGCTGGCGATGCGCTGATCGCGTTAGCCTCAAGCGGCCCTCATTCAAATGGCTACTCATTGGTACGTAAAATCCTTGAAGTCAGCAAAACCAACCCAGAGGCAACTCAGCTTGAAGGAAAATCATTAGCTGACCACCTATTAGCACCAACACGTATTTATGTTAAAAACGTGCTAGAACTGATTGAAAAATGTGATATTCATGCAATCGCCCATATTACTGGAGGCGGCTTCTGGGAAAATATCCCTCGCGTACTTCCTGAAAACACCCAAGCACAAATTGATGAAAACAGCTGGCAATGGCCGGCAGTATTTGATTGGCTGCAAACGGCAGGCAGTGTCAGCCGTCATGAAATGTACCGTACCTTTAACTGTGGTGTTGGTATTATCATCGCCCTTCCACAAAGCGAGGTTGAAGCTGCATTAACTTTACTGAACGGATTAGGTGAAAAAGCATGGCAAATCGGTGCTATTGCAACACAACCTAATGGTGAAGAGCAGGTTGTTATCCGCTAATGAAGAAAATTGTTGTCCTTATATCAGGCAGTGGTAGTAATTTACAGTCACTGATTGATGCAACAGCTAATGGCCTTCAAGCACAAATTGTTGCCGTAATCAGCAACCAACCCGATGCATACGGGTTGGTGCGTGCACAACAGGCAGGGATCCCTGCCTTATCATTAAGTGCAAAAGAGTTTGCTAGTCGCGAACAATATGATGCTGCTCTCATGGCAATGATCGATAACTACCACCCTGATTTAGTGGTACTCGCTGGGTTTATGCGTATTTTAACTGCCGATCTGGTCAAACACTACTCAGGCAAAATGCTTAATATCCACCCTTCTCTATTACCTAAATATCCGGGGTTGCATACACACCGTAAAGCAATGGAAAACGGTGATAGTGAGCATGGTACTTCTGTGCATTTTGTCACCGAAGAGCTGGATGGCGGGCCAGTTATTTTACAAGCTAAAGTGCCTATTTTTGCTGACGATACGGAAGAGAATGTGGTTGAGCGTGTTAAAGCGCAGGAACACAATATCTATCCGCTGGTGGTGCAATGGTTTGTTGATAACCGCTTAGCCATGGCTGCTAACCATGCTTATTTAGATGGTAAACGTTTGCCTGCGCAAGGTTATGCTAATGAATAACAATAACCACCAGCAAATTGTTTAGATGTAGCTTTATACTCTAAATACTCTAAATAATTCATCTCGCAGCTAGATGACAAATGAATGAGTTGCTAGGAGCATAGAAAACTATGTGACTAGTGCGAATGAACGTAGCCACTATACCTTAACGCAAAGCACAGTAACTTGAAGTATGCAGTATGTTAAGGGCAGATAATCTCTGCCCTTTTTTGCTGGTATTATAATTATGGGGTTTTATTGTCTGGGGCTTCTGAACGTTTAGATTCAGGTTGCTTAAATTGCATTTTTAAATGGCCCTCAACAGATATATAGTTTTCAATAGTGCCTTGGTCAACCAAATAATTGAGAATGGCTTCTGTTAGTTGATTATCTTCTATCACGATATCAGCGTCTTTTTGGCTAAGCGCCTCATTAATGATTGGAGACAGTACCGCTAATACGTTTTTAAGTTCATTTTTGTTTAATTTATTAGCAGTCTTACTAAATGCAAAGGCTTTAGTTTGAACAGAAAAATTATCCTCAGCAATATCTTTCATTAAGTTATAATTAGTAGAATCAATGTATTTTTGTAATTCATTTTCATTATTTACAAGAATACTAAGAATACCATCTTTTATTTCAGCAAGGTCATCATAATGACTGACCATATATTCTATATCATTGATATCAAAATTATTTTCTAGTATGTATTGTTTTTCTGTATTAGTTAAGTAGTTACCTGCTATTGAATAAGTGCCTTTTGATTTTTCTAGTAGTTTGATTTTGGCTTCACCGATTTCTTCACCTTTAAGAAGTTCAGCTAATTCATTTCGGAAAGAAGAACTGTCATCAAAAAGTTCGATATATTCTTCAATGTTATGAATGATAAAATCATTAATCACACTATTTTTATAGTGCTCATCACTTCTAAGGAAATTTAAGTTTTCTAAGTTCATCCTAATACAGTTTGTATCAATAAGAATTTTCATCTTATCTATAGATAATCCCTTTTTGTTAAAACCTTTTTTATAGTGCCAACCTGTTTCAGAAAGAACTTTTCTATATGGCTCATTATCGATGTTGTCACTTTCAATAAATTTATTTAAGAACTTTCTAACATAATCACTTTTATAATTTTTATTTATATCAAAATCATCTAGTGGGGTTTTATTAATATAATAAATTAAAGTATCATCGAGTTTACCTTCCTTGAGGATTTTTGAGTGATATTCAACTAAGTTATGCAAATTACACCCCACGACTAAATCTGTAAAAAGATCACTCCATAGCTCCACATCTTCAATAGACAATATATTTTTTATTCTATTTTTTATCATGCTTAGATATTTCTTTTTCACTTCAATATCCATATCGAAATTCGCTATTTCAACCACATCTTTTTCATCATCAAATATTTCTTTAATATCAGAATTAATGATAATTTTTAAGTACTCTTCAATGTTATTAAAAATATAGTTATACACTGGAGAGGCACTTACCCCTTTAATTACTGAGTAACTATTCTTTATGAATTTATCATAAGAAATTATTTTCATTTCACTATAATAGAATAAACCCACCATTTGATATAAATTATCTAGATTTATTTCATACATTGAATTATTATAAACTTTCTCTAGCAAATCAAAATCTGACACGTCACTATCTATAGAAATAAATTTAACATTAATCAGTTCTAACTTATCTACTAGTCCATTTGTTTTATAGCTACTTTCCCTTAGATAATCAGGACATTTGGATATGAAAATTGATAATTTATTATCTTCATTAGCTATAGATAAATTATCGATATGGCATCCATCTAAAAATATTTTAGTCAAATCATAATAGTCATTTATATTGGACTCAAAAGTTCTATTATTAATTAACTCAATTAAAATAGATGGCCAATACTTTGATAATAATCTAGAAAAAACAACATTTACATTATCACTCTTTCCATTTGCAAACCAAAAATCAAAAACAAATTTAACTTTGTTATTTTCTTTTAATTGAAGAACTAATGCAGACAACATTCTTTCATTTTTATTACGATTTTTCATCATATATTTTATCAGAGTAAAATTCAATATTTCTTCTTGATAGAACATATCCTCTGTTAATAACCCCAATATATTATTAGGGTTATCTAACTCTAAATCGTTATCTTCGCCTTTTCTATCCATTACACTATGAATAAATATCCTATCTTTTCTTGATAAGCTATTTTCATGCACAATAGCCATATAGTCTTTATAAGATTCATCAATATATCCATTTCTAATCAAATATACCAATAGAGAGAAATAATCATTATTCAAGATATCTTTAAAATCTTTAAAGAATGAATTTTGTTTAAATACCAATTCAAAATTTTCATTTGTAATTAAATCACTTATTTTTTTATTTTCAAGACTCAATAAATCAAATTCCATTCTGTTTAATCCTTTATTTAATGATTTTAAATCATCTTTATCTTTTAAAATTAAAGCTCTTTTTTTATAATTATCTGAAAAATATTTTTCTTTTTTATCTATTTCACTTTGCAGATCGTAATACCCAGATTCATACTGCGATTTAGTTCTTCTCTTCAAAGGAAAATACTCCCTTAACATTTCTAGTTCTAGAGAAGAATTTAAATATTCGTAATCAACATCATTTATTCTTTTTGATAACTCATCTATTTTTGTTTTAATTGTAGCTCTATCATTATTAATAATTTCATTTTTGTAACCTAATATATTAAAAACATATCCCCGCCCTAATTGTAACTGAGAGAAATCATGAGGAAATATATTTTTATAAGTTACTATAGCCAACATTTTATTAGCATTTAAACCTATTATTTTCAATTTCTCAAAATATACCATATACTCATTGTAGATATTTTTAAGAACCCGATAATCATCTATATATAATGAGATTCCACGTAAAAAAGCTCTGTCTTCAATATTTTTATCAAATAATTTATCCAATAATTCATATGAGTTACTTCCATCAACTATAGGAATAATGGGTACAATATAATCAAAAAACTTAGTTCTATCTTTGGATGTAAAAAGATCATCTCTTAATAAATAAAAGAATCTAATTGGTTTTTTATTTATCACTCCCAAATGATTATTTAATAATGTATTTATTTCTTTTAATCTTTCAAAGATGGATATCTTATCAAATCTATCAATATCCTCAAAAACAACAGCATCTGCCTTTGATTTTTTAAATAGATAAATAACTTCATTTAAATAGCGATCAAAATAAGAATCAGATGAATCATCGAAGATTTCAATCTCACTACCTTGAAGGTTTATCTTTTTTATTATATTCTGAGTTTTTTGCGCTTTAATTAATCTATATAAAGAATATGATGCAGCAACAAGTAGCATGAAGCCGCTAATAAGATACCAGCCACTCCCTGTAAACAATTCGAGAATAACTTTATACCATGAATCATTAAGACCAAGAACAAAATATTTCCATTCTAATGAAAAAAATAGTTGTAAAAGTAAAACAAAACCCAAAGAACAACCAATAGCCCATCTAATAACTGAACACTTGGAAATATCTTTTTTTACTTTAAATAAAGTCTTAGGAATATCATCAGCTGAAATTTGATGGATCAACTGGTTAATAATCTTACCTTCTAGTACTAAATTTGATGTATTTTTTTCTTTATCATCCGTACTATCAAAAGTTGCCAATGATAAATGAATAAATTTTCTTTCCGGATATTTAATCTTATAGGTTTCTATTACACTACTTTTACCTGCACTATAGGGGCCAGAAACTGCAATATTGCGAATTTTAGATTCACTAAAAGCGTAGTTTAATGCATCTTTATAAATCCCTAAATCTACATCAGATGCAGGAGTTAACGTTTGAAACTTGTAAGTATTAACATAGTTATTTTTTTTCTTTACTTTTATTTTTCTACGGAAAAATTTCCAAGTTGCTTTTAATACAAATCCAAAATGTTTCACTCTTCTACTGCACTTAGAACCTTCAGCCATACCATCCCTCTAAAACTGTCGCCTATATACAATAACTAACCCAAACTTATCTATGACATAGTAGCACTACTCCTAACTCAACTACAGTCTAAATATTTATTACATTGTCAATAATTTCATCGGTTTAATCCAAAAAAGATTAAGTGTAACCCGTAGAATTTAGCCAAAACTAGTATTTACTCTATTCAATAGTTGATGAGTTTTATTGGCAAAACATTCAACCTAAAATGAATTACTTTTAATCAACCATTAAGGTTTCTATGTTTTTTCTATCTCACAATAATTGAATCAAACACGATGAGATAAAAAAATGAGATTACAAAAAAGATGGTATCTGGGCTTTTTAGGATTAATTGGCATTTATAAATTCAATAATGCTATCGCTGCTTTTAGTGGCTCCACCTCTTGGATTGAAGCCCTCTCCTTAGGTTGGCTGATTTGGTTTTTGTATTTTCTTCCTGAGAAAATAGTAAATAGCAATAAATAAATAGTCACCATTCAATTTATTTCGCCTCATTATCTTCAGTTATCCCACTATCAGTTGCATATTAAATTTAATATGAGGTTGCGATGAAAAAATTAAGTAATCATCTAGATTAGATTGCTTATCATCACAATGATGCTGCTGATGCCACATTGAATACTTGATATCAAGTGCTTTATGGAAGCTAACAAAATTAGCATCAAACTCTTGTTTGAATATTAAACGAAAGGTGACGCCATGAAAAAATTAACGATTGCTCTTATTATAAGCTGTTCAACATTAATGCAACCTGTTTTTAGTGCTACCGCCGCTCAAAAAGCCATTAGCTACCTAACGTCTTGGGGGATCCCATCTCTGGCGGAAGTAGAGATAGCACGTTCAAATGTTGATACCCTACTGTTATCTTTTGGGCAATGGGATGCGCAAGGAAATATTCAGATATCAGACAGTATGACTAGTGTAAATTTTGACCCTTATTGGCTCCCATCAAACTATTTAACTTGGACACAGTTCAAATACGATAACCCAACTAAAAAAGTGATGGTCGCTTTTGGTGGCCAAACCTATGAGGCTATTTGGGGGCATCTCAAAACAGCTGAAAGCCGTGAACTTATAGCCACTAGTTTAGCTAATTTATTAAATCAAACGTTCCCCGTATATAAAAAAGTTAACGGGCTATATCAACAAGTCGGTACTGTTCAACTCGATGGAATCGATTTTGATTTTGAAAAAGCAGCACGTTTAACAGAAGAAGAAAACTCAAACCTATTGGATTTGGCTAAACTAGTACGTCAAAAAATAGGCGGAGCATCTAGTACTAAATTATTAAGTTTAACCACCTATCATGTTGGCGCAGATCCTGTTACATGTGCAGACTCAACAGTCACACAAGGTTGCTCTTATGTAGAAACTGCACGTTCAAGCCATCACGGTGAAGTATTATCAATTCTTAACGGCGGAAAAAGCACTTTTAACTTTTTTAACGTTATGGCTTACGACGCAGGTCAGAATTTTAAATACGATGTTGCTATGAATAATTATGCACAAGCTGTCGGAGATCCATCAAAAATCATTCTTGGAACGACAATAAATAGCCAATGGGGCCCATCAGGCAGTTTTGTTGAAACTCAAGCAAACAATATAGCGCGCGCTAAATGGCAAGCTAACAATAATTACGGTGGATTCTTCGTTTGGGCTTTAGGATCAAATAACCAAAGCATGACGTTTGCTGCTCAAGTTGATTATATTAATGCGATGATAACCGCCACTAAATGAGTTCATTAAACCAACTATTATTTAAAGTACCTTTTCTAATTTTAACAATGACATTTAATTGCAGTATGGGAGATTCTGGCAGTATCATGTATTGTTCATAGTCGAACCAATAATTTTATTATTAATCATCGGGTTGGCAAGTACGACATTTACCGCTCAGTCAATTTAAGACTTTAACATCAGGTATGACAGCGATAATATTGATATTCTGTATTTGCCGCCCATTTTTTTACTGATTCAATTTACCTCTTAATCAATATATCAACGCATTTTTAGCCCCCCTTTTTCCCCTAACCATCCACAAAGTGTATTAATCTTCACCACTTAGTGTAACTCTCTGCGTTGTGTCATTATTTTATCGCAAATAAGTGGTATCCTTATATCGCCTATAAAGATAGGAAATTAAATTGACTACGTTTATTTCTCTTTTGGCTCTGCCATAATAAACGTGTATATCACTAACATTGAGGTGTTTTATGACGACCGGGCAAGTTCATCCGTTTAGGTTGCGCCCACTTGAACGTGAAGATTTAGCATTTATCCACCAACTTGATAATAATGCCAGCGTGATGCGCTACTGGTTTGAAGAGCCTTATGAAGCCTTCGTTGAGTTGAGTGATCTTTACGATAAACATATTCATGACCAATCTGAACGGCGATTTATTGTCGAAAACGATAGCGAAAAAGTCGGGTTAGTGGAATTGGTTGAAATTGATTATGTCCACCGTCGTTCTGAATTCCAAATTATCATTGCACCCCGCCATCAAGGCCATGGCTATGCGACTCGTGCCGCTAAGTTAGCCATGGATTACGCGTTCTCCGTGCTTAACTTATATAAACTTTACCTAATCGTAGATAAAGAAAATATCAAAGCGATCCATATTTATAATAAACTAGGATTCCACACGGAAGGCGAACTTATCGACGAATTTTTCGTCAATGGCCGCTACCATACTGCAATCCGTATGTGTGTCTTCCAACACCAATATTTTGCCAGCAAAGCGCTAGCAGAAAACCCAGAGAGTGTTGTCAGCCCACATGCTACGATTAAGCAACAAGTTTAGTATTAAGGTAGAGTATTTATACTTTTGATCTATCTGCACACAATGGAGTAACGATGTCCCAAGAACGTCTATACCACGAAAAAGAGTTAAGCTGGCTGGCTTTTAACGAACGTGTTCTACAAGAAGCAGCGGATAAGCGAAATCCTCTTATTGAGCGTATGCGTTTTTTGGGCATCTACTCCAATAACTTAGATGAATTCTATAAAGTGCGTTTCGCCGATGTAAAACGGCGTATTTTAATCAATGAAGAACGCGGTTCGGCAAGCGGGTCTCGCCACCTACTAAAACGTATTCAAAACAAAGTCGCTAAACAAGAGCAAGAGTTCGACATTCTGTATAACGACTTGCTACTTGAAATGGCACGTAACCAAATATTCTTAATTAATGAGCGTCAAATATCGCCGCGCCAACAAATTTGGTTACGCCAATATTTTCGCCAACATTTGCGTCAACACATTACACCTATATTAATCAACCCAGATACCAATTTGGTTGAGTTCTTAAAAGATGACTACACCTATCTGGCCGTTGAAATAATCAATAGTGGTAATGTGCAATATGCGTTATTAGAAATTCCTTCAGATAAAGTGCCGCGTTTTGTTAACTTGCCACCTGAAATGCCAAAACGCCGTAAATCAATGGTACTTATCGATAATATTTTGCGTTATACCCTTGATGAAATCTTCAAAGGCTTCTTTGATTACGATGAACTCAACGCTTATTCCATGAAAATGACTCGCGATGCGGAATACGATATCGCGACAGAAATGGAATCCAGTTTACTTGAAATCATGTCATCAACCTTAAAACAGCGTTTAACCGCTGAGCCTGTTCGCTTTGTCTATCAGCGTGACATGCCTGATGAAATGGTTGCAGTACTACGTGAAAAATTGGGTTTATCCAATGATGACTCAGTGATCGCCGGTGGTCGCTACCATAACTTTAAAGATTTTATTAATTTCCCTAATGAAGGAAATAAAAATCTATTAAATAAGCCATTACCTCGCTTACGTCATCGTTGGTTTGATAATTTCCGTAATGGTTTTGATGCGATCCGTGAACGTGATGTCTTGCTATATTACCCTTATTACACCTTTGAACACACCTTAGAATTGCTAAGACAGGCATCTTTTGACCCAAATGTTTTATCCATCAAGATCAATATTTACCGTGTAGCTAAAGATTCACGTATTATTGATTCAGTGATCCATGCCGCCCATAACGGTAAAAAAGTCACAGTAGTGGTTGAGCTACAAGCGCGTTTTGATGAAGAAGCCAATATTCATTGGGCCAAGCGCCTTACAGAGGCTGGCGTGCATGTCATTTTCTCTGCGCCCGGTCTGAAAATCCATGCAAAGCTCTTTATTATTTCACGTATGGAAGAAGGCCAAATAGTCCGTTACGCACATATCGGTACAGGTAACTTTAACGAAAAAACGGCACGCTTATACACCGATTACTCATTACTGACGGCTAATGAGCAAATCACGAATGAAGTACGCCGTGTATTCAGCTTTATTGAAAATCCCTATCGCCCTGTTACCTTTGAAAACCTGATGGTGTCACCGCAAAACACCCGTCTAAGACTCAATGAGTTAATTGACCAAGAAATTGCCAATGCACAAGCAGGCTTACCAAGCGGTATTACATTAAAAATTAATAATCTTGTCGATAAAGAGCTCACTGATAAATTATATGATGCATCCAACGCAGGGGTGAAAATTCGCTTACTGATCCGAGGGATGTGTTCACTGGTTGCAGGTCAGCCAGGCTATAGCGAAAACATTCAAGTCACCAGTATCGTCGACCGCTTTTTAGAGCACGACCGTGTTTATGTGTTTGCTAACGCAGGTGACGACAAAGTTTTTATTTCCTCTGCGGATTGGATGACCCGTAATATTGACTATCGAATTGAGGTCGCCGTGCGCTTAGTTGATAGTCGCCTAAAACAGCTGGTTTTAGACATCCTAGAACTACAATTTAACGATACGGTAAAAGCGCGGTATGTTGACAAAGATCTCAGCAATCATTATGTTCCCCGCGGCAATAAACGCAAAATTCGGGCACAGCTCGCTGTTTATGACTATTTAAAATCACTGGAAATGCCTGAGACAAGGTCTTAATTTATGCCATTAACTCATACATCAACGCCTCGGCCACAAGAAATTGCGGCCATTGACCTTGGTTCAAACAGCTTTCATATGGTTATTGCCCGTATCGTCAATGGTGCGTTACAAGTTCTCACTCGCTTAAAGCAACGCGTTCACCTCGCCGATGGTTTAAGTGATAGCAACGAATTAAGCGAAGAAGCGATGGAACGTGGTTTAGCCTGCCTTGCGCTATTCGCAGAACGCCTGCAAGGGTTTACCGAAGAAAACGTCTGTATTGTTGGTACCCACTCATTACGAGTTGCAACGAATGTTGAAGAATTTTTAAAACGCGCAAAAAAAATCATCCCCTACCCAATAGAAATCATTTCAGGCCAAGAAGAAGCGCGCCTGATTTTTATGGGAGTAGAACATACCCAACCAGAAAAAGGCCGTAAACTGGTTATCGATATTGGCGGAGGCTCTACTGAGTTGGTGATAGGCGAAAAATTTGAGCCATTACTAATCGATAGCCGCCGTATGGGTTGTGTTAGCTTTGCCCGTAACTATTTTCCTAATGAAACGATTAATGCAGAAAACTTTAATCGAGCTTACCTCACTGCTTGCTTAAAGCTGGAACAAACTGCGACAAAGTTTAAACATCTGCAATGGGATGTAGCAATGGGTGCATCCGGTACTATCAAAGCAGCCCATGCCGTGATTGTCGAAATGGGTGAACGCGATGGCATCATTACCCGTGAACGACTCGAAAAAATTAAGCAGATTGCGCTGAAATATAAAACCTTTTCCGCCGTTGATATCCCTGGCCTATCAACGGAACGTAAACACGTTTTCGTGCCCGGATTAGCCATTTTATGTGCTGTTTTCGATTCACTTGATATCAAAGAATTACGTCTTTCTGATGGCGCACTGCGTGAAGGTGTTTTATATGAAATGGAAGGTCGTTTCCGTCATCAAGATATCCGCCAGCGGACAGCACTGAGCCTCGCAGAGCACTATAATATAGATAGAGAACAAGCAAAACGTGTTCTGAAAACCATGGAAGAGCTCTACCACCAGTGGGGGCAGCAAAATCCTAAGTTGGTTAATCCACAGCTTGAATCTATTTTGATTTGGGCGGTGATGTTGCATGAAGTCGGTTTGCACATTAATCAAAGCGGTTTACACCGCCATTCTGCTTATATCCTACAAAATACTAACTTACCCGGTTTTAATCAGGAACAGCAGTTGTTGCTTGCTACTTTAGTCCGCAACCATCGTCGAGTGATCAAATTCGACGATATCCCTAAGTTTAATTTATATAAAAGAAAACAGTTTATGCCGCTAATACAAATTTTACGGCTATCTATTTTATTAAATAATCAGCGGCAATCAACCACCATTCCTGCCACTCTACGCTTGGAAACCGATGATGGTCACTGGACGTTATACCTCCCAACACAATATTTATCTCAGAATTCATTGATGCAACTCGATCTCGAAAAAGAGAGTGCATACTGGGAAGATGTTCCAGGTTGGAAATTAGATATTCGCGAAGAGCCTAACTAGCTAGGTTACTCATGATTTGGTGGTTAATGTATGCAATTTATCGGTTTCATAATACTTTGTCTTGATTATTGATATTTGTTTGGGTTAATCACCAATCAATGGCAAAATAGTGTGGTTTCTTCGCAAATGGTACTCACCGTACCCGTCATTGCTTTAAGGATTAAAATGTCACAAACGGCTTTCTCAAATGATGCGGCACCAATAGTGAATCCGCATTCTCAAAAACTGGCGTATATTCGCCAGCAGATCCTGACGCTATTTATGGATGACGAAGAGTTCGTCCAAACCCTTATTGAACACGACCAACACGTTAGTTTGAGTGATAAAGCACTTAGTGAAAAAATCAATACAGTCAAAGAATTACTGGTTGATTTACACGCCGCTGATATAGCAGACATATTGGAAATGCTGCCATATGATGAACGTCTTGCTCTATGGCGTTTAGTCGATAATAGTGAACGTGGTGAAGTACTGGTTGAAGCTTCGGTCGCCGTCTGGGATAGCCTAATTAAGGATATGTCTGACCGCGAATTATTGCGCGCTGTTGCTAATTTGCATGTCGATGAACAAGCGTATATTGCAGAGCATTTACCCCAAGATACCATGCGTAGGTTACTGACCTATTTAGATCCTAGTTTACGCAGCCGTATTCGTGAAGTTCTGCAATATGCAAAAGACAGTGTTGGTCAGATGATGGATTTTGAATTCGTTACTGTCCGCCCAAATGTCACGCTGAAAACGGTTCAACGTTACTTGCGCCAGCGCGGTAAAATTCCTGAAGCAACTGATAAAATTTTCGTTGTTGATAACAAAAATTTTCTGCAAGGTGAATTACCCCTTACCACAATTTTGACCCAATCCCCTGAGCGCATCGTTGCTGATGTTATGAAAACAGACACGGTCACCTTCCTACCTGATGAAAAAGGAGAAGATGCAGCAAGTGCCTTCGAACGTTATGACTTAATTTCAGCAGCGGTCGTAGATAACAGCGGCTTACTTATGGGTCGTCTAACTGTTGAAGATATCGTTGATAACTTAAACGAAGAAAATGATAACAGCATCCGTCGAATGGGGGGTTTGAGCCCTGAAGAGGATGTGTTTGCCCCTGTTGGGCAAGCGGTCAAAACACGTTGGACTTGGCTCGCTATCAACTTATGTACAGCTTTCGTCGCATCACGGGTGATCGGGGTATTTGAAGATACCATTTCACAATTGGTTGCTTTGGCAACACTGATGCCTATCGTTGCAGGTATTGGTGGTAACACAGGGAACCAAACCATCACCATGATTGTTCGTGCAATTGCACTGCACCAAATCCAAACAGGAAGCTTCTCTTTCCTTATGTTAAGGGAGCTTGGGGTCGCCTTTATCAACGGGGTCGTTTGGGGAGGTATCATGGGGGTTGTCACCTACTTCCTCTATGGCGATATTGCCATGGGTGCCGTAATGACATTAGCCATGATCTTAAACTTACTAATGGCAGCTATTATGGGCGTTCTGATCCCACTTATCATGCTTAAATGTGGTAAAGACCCTGCGATTGGGTCCAGCGTTATGATCACTGCAATTACTGATACTGGCGGTTTTTTTATCTTCTTAGGCCTTGCCACCCTATTCTTAGTTTAATTGCTATTTGGCATACTCATCAGCAGTTTGTTGGGTATGCCTTCTAGGATGTTCCGCAATATCCTTTGTATTCAACATAATCTAACTGTCCTTGATTTAAAATAAAGCATAAACACGGGTAATTTCAATATTATTCTATTTTTAATTCTTACCTTTATACTCTAAATAATTCGAGGTGCAGGTAGGCGACAAGTGAAGATAGATGGGGAGCATAGATAAACTATGTGACTCGGCTAGCTGAGCGTAGTCACTTATACCTCAACGAAAAGCCCTGCAACTTGAAGTATGACGAGTATATAAGTAAATATATTAATTAAAAATATCCAAATTAATATTTTGTTACTTTATCGATGCATTAACCGCCAAAAAATAATTAATAAAATATATTTCCCTCTAATTTTTCAAATAAAAATATATGATCTTCTACAAAAAATCATTTATTAACATCATATAATGTTATTGCTTTAGCTCATGGATGATATAATCAAACAAAGCAATACAGATAGAATATTCGTCTTGTTTTAAGAGTTGCAGTTTACAAAATATGGAATTTTCTGCTATAAATTAGAGCATGCATTAAGATACAGCGTATTAACTAGGTTCATCCATCCAACGTTTTATACCACTTATCTGCACACGCCTAATATTATTTACTGTCGTTAAACAGTGAATTTAGCTGTAATTCCGAATGAAAAATAAAAAATATGTTCGGTATTTAAAAAGGATCATATTATGACATCGCAAACAACCAGCCAGCCCTCGGCAAGGCCATTGAGGAAAGAAGATTATAAAACATTAGGGTTGTCATCTTTAGGTGGAACCCTTGAATTCTATGATTTCGTCATTTTTGTGTTTTATGCAAAAATTATTTCTCAGCTATTTTTCCCCGGTGACAATGAATTTTTAGCACTAATGGCAACACTGGGATTGTTTGCAGCAGGTTACCTCGCTCGCCCTCTTGGCGGTATTATTATGGCGCACTTTGGCGATAAAATTGGCCGTAAGAAAATGTTCACCCTTAGTATTTTCTTAATGGCTTTCCCGACTTTTGTAATCGGTTTTTTACCTACTTACGCCACTATTGGTGCAGCGGCACCATTGCTGCTGTTGTTAATGAGGATCATGCAAGGCGCTGCTATCGGTGGTGAAATGCCGGGTGCTTGGGTATTTATTGCTGAACATACACCTAAACAGCGCTATGGCCTCGGTGTAGGTACGCTGACCTCCGGTATTACCGGTGGTATTTTATTAGGTTCTATCGTCGCCATTATTATTGAACGTAATTACACCACAGCTGAAGTTCATGATTTTGCGTGGCGTATTCCATTCATTCTTGGTGGTATTTTCGGATTTATTTCTGTTTACTTACGTCGTTTCTTAGAAGAAACACCGATCTTTAAAGAACTTGCCGCTAAAAAAGCATTAGCTCAAGAGTTACCCGTTAAAACTGTCATTAAGTCACATAAGCAAGCTTGTATGATCACTGCAGCATTGACTTGGTCTCTTTCAACGGCAATTGTTGTCACTATCTTGATGACGCCTGATGTTGTTCTAAAAGGGATCTATAACATTGATCGTAACGTTGCCTTGCAAGCAAACTGTGCCGCAACATTGACACTAACGTTAGGCTGTATCTTTTGGGGTTGGTTAGGCGATAAAATGGGTACTCGCGTTTCGATGACATTGTCCTGGGGCGGGTTAGCCGTAACAGCCTTGTATTTTTATTCGTCATTATCAACGGATATCGCAGCTGCTACATTGACCTTTAATTATGGCTTAATGGGCTTTTTCGTTGGTGCCATTGCTACAACACCGATTATCAGTACTCGCACATTTCCACCCGAGATCCGTTATTCAGGTTTATCATTCGCTTATAATGTGGCTTACGCGATCTTTGGCGGTTTAACACCAATCTTAACGGGTGCATGGTTACAACAATCACATATGGCACCTGCGTATTATGTCGCTGGTGTTTCTTTATTGGCAGTTGCTGTTGCCTTTATTCCATTAGCATGGAAAGGCTGGACAGCAAATTCGATTCCAGATAATGCAACTGTTGGTAACTTAAACACCAGCGCAATACGTTAATTTAATATAATTTCTTTAGCATCAATATGTATAAACCCGTAGCAATTAATCGCTACGGGTTTTGTTATACAGTTTTTCCTTAATATTCTGCCTTTTCTGCACACTAGTTGACGTTTTTTTCATATTTCCTTCATTTTTACGTGTAACCCCCACGCTAAACTATTAACATACCGCAACTGACTAATTTTTAACTATATAGAGGATGTTCTATGCCTCTATATAGCCATCAAAATATGATGCTTTTTTTTTACTCGACGTTGAGCTAAGCGAAAATTTAAATGAATAAACAAAAACGCCATACCACACTAACCCGTTCTGCCATTTTCGTTGCCATTATTATCGCTGCTGGTGCTGGGTGGTATTTTTATTCTCAGCATAATCAAACTACTACCACTCAAAATAATGCCAGTAACAAGCCACAAACCCGCTCAAACCGTGTTCTTGCACCAGTGCAATTCGCCGATGCACAAGAAAAAATCGTTCCTCGCTACTTATCAGGTTTAGGGACTGTACAAGCCGCCAATATGGTTACAGTCACTAGCCGTGTGGAGGGCCAGTTAATGTCTTTGCATTTTGTCGAAGGTCAGCAGGTTAACGCTGGCGATTTACTGGCTGAAATCGACCCTCGTCCTTTTGAAGTACAGTTGGCCCAAGCGGAAGGCCAACTGGCAAAAGATAAAGCGACTTTGGCAAATGCACGCTTGGATTTAAATCGCTACCAAAAATTAGCGGGTACAAAAGTCATTTCACAACAAGAACTTGATAATCAACGGTCATTGGTTCTGCAGTCTGAGGGGAGCATTAAAGCAGACCAAGCTGCGGTAGACAGTGCTAAATTACAACTTACCTACAGTAAAATTACTGCCCCTATTTCAGGCCGTATCGGTTTAAAACAAGTTGATGTAGGTAACTTTATTTCAGCGGGCACCACCACACCAATCGTGGTGATCACTCAAACTCAGCCTGCTGATGTGTTATTTGCGCTTCCTGAGGGCGATATTCCAGCGGTACAAAAAGCACAAGCCTCTGGACAACCTGTAATAGTCGAAGCGTGGGATAGAAATAATATTGCAATGATTAGTGAAGGTTATCTGTTAAGTACCGATAACCAAATCGATGCGGCAACAGGTACATTAAAAATGAAAGCTCGCTTCACTAATGAAGCACAGAGCCTGTTTCCTAACCAATTTGTCAATATTAAAATGCAGGTAGAAACCCTGCAAAATGCAGTTGTTATCCCAACAGCAGCGCTGCAAATGGGTAACGAAGGGCACTATGTTTGGGTACTGAGTAACGATAACCGTGTTAGCAAACAATCGGTCACTGTTGGTATGCAAGATAGCCAACAAGTTGTCATTGAAAGCGGCCTCGCTGCACATACAAAAGTGATCACTGATGGTGTCGACCGTTTAACTGATGGCACAAGTGTTGAAGTCGTTAATAGTAATAATATCGCTAAATCCAGCAAAAATAGCGCGGAGAAAGCCTAATGCAACCGGGGATCCAAAAAGGTGGCGGCCCTTCTCGCTTATTTATATTACGCCCTGTTGCGACAACTTTATTTATGGTGGCGATCCTATTGGCGGGGATCATTGGCTATCGTTTCCTACCTGTATCAGCATTACCTGAAGTCGATTATCCAACCATTCAAGTTGTGACGTTATATCCGGGTGCCAGCCCAGAAGTAATGACATCAGCAGTCACGGCACCGCTCGAAACACAATTTGGGCAAATGTCTGGATTAAAACAAATGTCATCACAAAGCTCTGGTGGCGCTTCAGTGATCACCTTGATGTTTCAGCTGACACTGCCTTTAGAGGTTGCAGAACAAGAGGTACAAGCCGCTATTAACTCAGCCTCTAGTTTATTACCTTCTGATTTACCATATCCACCAATTTATAATAAGGTCAATCCAGCCGATCCCCCTGTTTTGACCCTTGCTGTCACCTCAGATGCCATGCCACTAACGCAAGTTCAAGATATGATTGAGAATCGAATTGCTCAAAAAATATCGCAAGTTAATGGTGTTGGCCTAGTTACCCTTGCAGGCGGCCAACGCCCTGCTGTGCGAGTGAGTTTAAACCCTCAAGCCATGGCAGCAAAAGGATTGGATAGCGATACTATTCGAACGGCAATTAATAACGCGAACGTCAATTCCGCCAAGGGTAGCTTTGATGGCCCAACACGAGCCGTAACACTCTCTGCTAATGACCAGATGAAGTCTTTGGATGATTACCGTCATTTAATTGTTGCCTATCAAAATGGTGCACCAGTACGACTCGGTGATATTGCCACCATCCAACAAGCTGCTGAAAATGCCTATTTAGGAGCATGGGCAAACACACAAAAAGCAATTGTGATTAATGTTCAGCGCCAACCGGGCGCTAACGTTATCGAAACAACCGATACTATTCGCAATCTGCTGCCTGAATTGATTGATACATTGCCGAAATCGGTTGATGTGAAGATTTTAACCGATAGAACCAGCACCATTCGAGCTTCTGTCAACGATGTTCAATTTGAACTAATGCTTGCTATCGCATTAGTTGTAATGGTTATTTATCTATTCCTACGTAATGGCATAGCAACGCTGATCCCAGGAATTGCCGTACCGCTCTCCCTCGTTGGTACCTTTGCTGTAATGTATTTTTGTGGTTTTTCTGTCAATAACTTAACTTTAATGGCACTCACTATCGCCACTGGCTTTGTGGTTGATGATGCAATCGTCGTCATTGAAAATATCTCTCGTTACCTTGAACAAGGTGATAAACCAGTTGTTGCCGCGTTAAAGGGCGCAGGGGAAATTGGCTTTACCATTATCTCACTAACTTTCTCATTGGTTGCTGTGTTGATCCCATTATTATTTATGGGCGATATTGTTGGACGATTATTCAGGGAATTTGCGATCACTCTTGCCGTTGCCATCCTGATTTCAGCTGTCGTTTCATTAACACTCACCCCCATGATGTGCGCACGTTTGCTGAAACCTGAATCAGAGCATAAACATAATAGCTTTGAGCTTGCCTGTGAACGTTTCTTTGAAGGCATGATCGCTTGGTATGCTATTTGGTTAAAACGTGTTCTCAATCATCGTTGGTTAACCCTTTCAGTTGCCCTTGGTACACTTGTCTTAACTGTACTGTTGTATCTGTGGATCCCAAAAGGCTTCTTCCCATTACAAGACAATGGCATTATTCAAGGTACGATTGAAAGCCGCCAATCCATTTCTTTCTCTGCAATGTCACAAAAGCAGCAAGAAGTCGCTGAGAAATTACTGGCAGATCCTGCGGTTGATAATATTACCACCTACGTGGGTATTGATGGTACCAATGCAACCCTTAACAATGGGCGCATTCAAATTACTTTAAAACCGCTGGATGAACGTCCTGATCGTGTTAGCACCATTATCCCACGCCTACAAAAAATAGCTGATGGCGTATCAGGTGTCACACTGTATCTACAACCCATGCAAGATTTGACTATTGATACCCAATTAGCACGAACTCAGTACCAATTTACGCTACAAGCAGGTTCTCTAGAAGAACTGAGCCAATGGGTACCAAAACTAATAACTGAATTGAATAAACAACCTGAGTTAGTTGATGTCAGTAGTGATTGGCAAGACAAAGGCTTAGTTGCTTATGTCAATGTAGATAGGGATACCGCAAGTCGCTTTGGCATCACTATGTCAGCCATTGATAATGCTTTATATAATGCGTTTGGTCAGCGTATGATTTCCACCATTTACACCCAATCGAACCAATATCGCGTCATTATTGAGCACAATACACAAACTCGTGATGGTATGGATGCGTTAAATGATGTTCGCCTCAAAGGTACTGATGGAGCCATTGTACCTTTAAGTACTTTAGTGAATATCCAAGAAGGTTATGGACCGCTAGCGATAAATCATCTCGATCAATTCCCTGCAGCAACCTTCTCTTTTAACCTCGCTGATGGTGCATCCCTCGAATCTGCGGTTAATGCAGTAAAAAATGCGGAAACGCAAATCGAAATGCCGAAATCCATTACCACGCAATTCCAAGGCGCAACCTTAGCGTTTGAGGCTGCATTAAGCAGCACGGTTTGGCTGATCGCAGCAGCTATTGTTGCAATGTATATTGTGCTAGGTATTTTGTATGAAAGCTTCATTCACCCAATCACCATCCTATCCACCTTACCTACCGCAGGTGTTGGCGCATTATTGGCCTTGATGATGGCTGGCAGTGAATTGGATGTAATTGCCGTCATTGGTATTATTTTGCTGATAGGGATAGTGAAAAAGAACGCTATCATGATGATTGACTTTGCTTTAGCCGCCGAACGAGAGCAAGGCATGTCACCGCAGGAAGCGATTTATCAAGCTTGTTTGCTGCGTTTTCGCCCTATCCTAATGACCACAATGGCGGCATTACTGGGTGCATTACCTTTAATGTTAAGTACTGGTGTCGGTGCGGAGCTGCGCCAGCCATTAGGGATTTGTATGGTTGGTGGTTTGATCATGAGCCAGATACTCACTTTATTTACTACACCAGTGATTTATCTACTATTTGATAGCTTAGCCAACAATATCAAGGCTCGTCGCCAAAACCGTAAGCAACAGGTGTCATAATGAAGCGCTTCTTCGCCTTATTTATCAGCCGTCCTGTTGCAACAACACTGATTAGCGTTGCTATCTCGCTATGCGGCGCACTCAGTTTTATGTTCTTACCTGTGGCTCCATTACCACAAGTTGATTACCCTGTAATAAACGTGACAGCGTCACTTTCCGGTGCTTCACCGGAAACAATGGCCTCTTCGATTGCGACACCTCTTGAACGTTCACTAGGTAGTATCGCGGGGATCAGTGAGATGACCTCCAGTAGTTCACTTGGGCGTACCACTATCACCCTTGAGTTCAATCTTGATAAAGATATTAATAATGCAGCTCGTGAAGTACAGGCCGCTATTAATGCCGCTCAAAGTTTGTTACCCAGTGGTATGCAAAGTAAGCCGCGCTATTACAAATCGAATCCATCTGATGCCCCGATCATGATTTTGACTTTAACCTCAAAAACCATGAGTACAGGCGAAATTTATGACATTGCATCAACTCGTTTATCTCAACGCATCGCACAGATTGAAGGTGTCAGTGAAGTTTCTGTTGGTGGAGGCTCATTGCCAGCGGTTCGTGTGGAACTCAATCCAACTGCGCTGTTTAATCAAGGTGTTTCTCTTGATAAAGTCCGTTCAGCCATCAATAGCGCCAACGTACGCCAACCGCAAGGCTACATTAATGATGATGATAAACGCTGGCAGGTACAGACCAATGATGAGCTGAAAAAAGCCGTAGATTATCGTCCTATAATTGTTCATTATCAAAATGGTAATGCCGTTAAACTGAGTGATGTCGCCAATGTCAAAGACTCAGTGCAAGATGTCCGCACCGCAGGTATGTCTGGCGGCGAACCGGCCATTTTGATTGTGATCCGCCGCGAGGCGGGAGCAAATATCATTGAAACCGTTAATCGCATTCGCGCTGAATTACCTGAATTTCAAGACATGATCCCCGCAGCGATTGATTTGAAGGTCGCTCAAGATAGAACCCCAACCATTCGTGCCTCGTTAGTGGAAGTTGAACGTGCATTGATGATTGCTATCGCATTGGTGATCTTAGTTGTATTGCTGTTTTTACGTTCAGGTCGAGCTACCCTGATCCCTGCCATTGCAGTTCCTGTATCACTGATTGGTACTTTCACAGCAATGTACCTGTGTGGTTTCAGTCTTAATAACTTATCGCTAATGGCGTTGACCGTAGCCACTGGCTTTGTGGTCGACGACGCAATTGTGGTACTGGAAAATATCTCACGGCATATCGAAAATGGCAGCCGACCATTTATTGCAGCTGTTAGAGGGGTTAGTGAAGTTGGCTTTACCGTCGTCTCAATGAGTATTTCCTTAGTCGCGGTATTCATCCCTCTATTATTAATGGAGGGGTTAGTTGGCCGATTGTTCCGCGAATTTGCCATTACCCTCGCGACGGCAATTGGTATCTCATTAATTATTTCATTAACGCTCACCCCAATGATGTGCGCGCATTTATTAAAAAAACAGATAGTCAAGAAGTCCGATAAACAGGGATTCACAGCCCGCTGTTTATTACGTGTACAACAAAGTTACGGCGTCACGTTAAATTGGGTGCTATCCCATAAACGTAGCGTGTTAGCGATACTCTTCACCACGATTGGTTTAAATATCTATCTGTATATCGCGATCCCTAAAACCTTTTTCCCTGAGCAGGATACCGGCCGTTTACTTGGCTTTGTTCGTGCAGACCAAAGTATTTCATTTCAAGCAATGAAGGAGAAAATGACCCGTTTCATGCAAGAAGTGAATGCGGATCCTGCGGTCGATAACGTGACCGGTTTTACAGGCGGTAGCCGCGTTAACAGTGGTTCAATGTTTATTTCGTTAAAACCATTGGACGAACGCAAGGAAAGTGCAAACTCAATCATCAACCGACTGCGAATCAAACTCGCCAAAGAACCAGGCGCAAACTTGTTTATGATGCCAGTGCAAGATATTCGTGTGGGGGGGCGTCAATCCAATGCCAGCTACCAATTTTCTCTACTTGCTGACGAGTTAAATGTGCTACGTGAATGGGAACCCGCTATCCGTAAAGCCATTGCCGATCTTCCTCAAGTCACTGATGTGAACTCAGATAAAGAAGATAAAGGCGCTGAGATGGCGATCACCTATGATAGAGATTTAATGGCGCAATTGGGCATCGATGTACGTGAAGCCAATGACTTGCTTAATAATGCGTTTGGGCAACGCCAAGTTTCAACTATCTATGAAGCAATGAACCAATATAAAGTCGTAATGGAAGTTGCTCCTGAATATACGCAAGATGTCAGCGCATTAGATAAAATGTTTGTTATCAATAATACGGGTGAGGCCATCCCGCTATCTTACTTTGCTCGTTGGCAGCCAGCTAATGCACCATTAAGCGTTAATCATCAAGGTTTATCAGCAGCATCAACCATTTCTTTCAACTTAGCGGAAGGCTACACCCTTGATCAAGCAATGTCTGCTATCGAAAAAACCATGACTGCACTTGGTGTACCAGCAACCGTACGAGGTACTTTCGCTGGTACAGCGCAAGTGTTTCAAGACACACTAAAATCACAGTTATTCCTAATCTTTGCCGCTATCATTACAGTATATTTGGTATTGGGGATCCTCTATGAAAGCTATATTCACCCTCTTACCATTTTATCCACTTTGCCTTCCGCTGGCGTCGGTGCATTACTCGCCTTAGAGCTATTCAATACTCCTTTCAGCTTGATCGCTCTAATCGGGATTATGCTATTAATTGGTATAGTTAAGAAAAATGCCATAATCATGGTCGATTTCGCTATTCATGCACAACGCAACGAAGGTTTAACTGCAAGAGAAGCGATATTCCGTGCCAGTATGTTACGTTTTAGGCCAATTTTGATGACCACATTAGCCGCTATTTTTGGAGCATTACCACTCGCTTTAGGTAGTGGCGATGGTGCTGAATTACGTCAACCACTTGGTATCACAATTGTTGGCGGTTTGGTGATGAGTCAATTATTAACGTTATTTACTACACCTGTGGTTTATTTATGTTTTGACCAACTCAGACAGCGTTTTTCGAAAAAACAGAGTGACCCTAAACACGCAAAGGCGTAAATGATGAAATTTAGATTCAGCAGCGTCAGTACTCGATTATTTTTGGCTATCTTTGCCACTTGCTTGCTATTAGTGGTGATCATGCACCAAGGTGTTCGCATGAGCTTTCAGCATGGGTTTATTGATTATATTAAAGAAAATGACCAACAACGAGCTGAACTGATCGCTGACGCCCTTGCTGAACAATATGATGAAACTGGTAGCTGGCGTTTTTTAATCCGCAATGAGCGTGCATTTTTTAATATCTTACGCAGTATTGAGCACCACCAGCGTTCACTCCCTCCCTCCAAACCTAAAGGTTGGCGCTCCTACTTTTGGGTCTATGACGACGAAAATCGCTTGATCTTAGGTCGTGATGTGCCATTGCCTGACGACGTACTTCGTCAAGCAGTTATCACAACCGATGGTAAAACGGTCGGATGGGTGATCGCCAGCTACGGTGATGGTATCAGCAGTGAAATAGATCGTCGTTTTGAAGAACAGCAGATGATGACTAGCTGGCTGATTGCAGGTTTATCATTGATTGTCGCGTTGATCGCCACGATTTTGTTAGCCCGTGGTTTTTTAAAACCAATCAAGCGCTTATTAGATGGTACTAACCAACTTGCTAATGGTGATTTCACTACTCGTGTCTCCGAAACCGGTCGCGATGAGCTAGGCCAACTCGCTAAAGATTTTAACCACCTTGCATCGACACTCGAAAAAAATGAACATATGCGTCGTGACTATATGGCTGATATTTCACATGAATTACGCACTCCACTCTCTGTATTACAAGGTGAGCTTGAAGCTGTACAAGATGGTGTTCGCCAAGCAACACCTGAAACCATCAATTCTTTACTCGCTGAAACGCAAACATTAATTAAGCTAGTTAACGACCTACACCAGCTGTCTCTGTCTGATAGAGGGTCGTTAGTCTATCGTATTCAATCTGCTGATATTATTCCTTTGATTGACATGACGGTTGGCCAAGCACGTTGGCGTTTAGAAGAAAAGCAAATTATTGTTGAAAAAAACTTCCCAAATCAGCAAATTATTAATATAGACCCAGATCGCATCCTGCAATTGCTTTATAACTTAATGGAAAATAGCCTACGTTATACTGATGCAAACGGAAAAATTGTCATCCGAACAACTATTGAACACAATCAGTTTTCTTTGTATTGGGAAGACAGTGCTCCCGGCCTAACCAGCGAACAATGTAGCCATCTTTTTGAGCGATTTTATCGTGCCGAGGAGTCGCGAAATCGAGCCAGTGGCGGATCTGGCCTAGGCTTAGCGATTTGCTATAATATTATTGAAGCACATCAAGGTAGCATGCAAGCAACGCCTTCCCCACTAGGGGGCGTATGCATTGCTATCCATTTACCGATTAATCAAAAGGAAAATGAACAGTGACAGTGTCAGAGCCTTCAAGTGCGAATGTACTCGTTGTTGAAGACGAACCGAAACTCGGTCAACTACTTTATGATTACCTTCAAGCTGCAGGATACCAACCTTCACTATTACAACGAGGCGATGAGGTGATTGGTTATGTCAAACAACACCAACCAGACATCATCCTACTCGATCTTATGCTACCTGGCATGGATGGATTAACCATCTGCCGTGAATTACGCAAGTTTTGTGAAATCCCCATTATTATGGTCACCGCTAAGACTGAAGAAATAGATCGCTTACTTGGTTTAGAGATTGGCGCTGATGATTATATTTGTAAACCTTTTAGTCCTCGCGAAGTCGTTGCACGAGTAAGAACTATTTTACGTCGCTGCCAACGCATCGTGACACCAAATAAAAATAAAACTCAGTTAGTTATTGATGAAAGCGCATTTCAAGTACGCTATGGTGAACAACAGCTTGAGCTAACCCCAGCAGAATTCCGGTTAGTAAAGTTTTTGTCGGATAATTCAGGAACTGTATTTTCACGCGATCAACTGCTCGATATTTTGTATGACGACCACCGTATTGTCACAGATAGAACGATTGATAGCCACGTCAAAAACCTGCGCCGTAAACTCGAATCACTTGATAATGAAAAAACCTTTATTCGTTCTATTTATGGTTTAGGTTATCGATGGGATGAGGTGTAATTTGCAGGTTCTATATCAGTACAATTTGTAGGGAATACTTTAATTTTTTCGCAAACGGCGCTAAAATCAGCCCCCTTAAAAAGTCTTCCTCCTCAAGAGGAAGTCAGGCTGCTCACAAACGTATTCTGTTTGACAGCAGTCGTTAGGGTTTTGAAAATCAATTTATTGATTTTCGGCTGATAACACGGAGCAGGAAAAACCTCGCTTTTATCCCGCTTCGTCAACAACCTCACTTCCTCATTATGCAGGAAGTACTGACTTGACATCAGACTGAGAACAAACATGTTTACTCCAGAATTATTATCACCAGCAGGTTCTTTAAAGAACATGCGTTATGCTTTCGCGTATGGCGCAGATGCCGTTTACGCAGGCCAGCCACGTTATAGTCTTCGCGTACGTAATAACGAGTTCAATCATGAAAACCTTGCCAAAGGGATCCAAGAAGCACATGACCTCGGCAAAAAATTCTATGTTGTGGTGAATATCGCACCTCACAATGCAAAGTTAAAAACTTTTATTCGTGATTTGACACCTGTCATTGAAATGGGCCCTGATGCACTGATTATGTCCGATCCGGGATTGATCATGATGGTACGTGAAGCATTTCCTGAAATGGATATTCATTTATCGGTACAAGCAAACGCAGTGAACTGGGCGTCGGTAAAATTCTGGAAACAAATGGGGCTCACTCGCGTGATTTTATCTCGTGAGCTTTCTCTCGAAGAAATCGCCGAAATCCGCAAACAAGTTCCTGACATCGAGCTCGAAGTGTTTGTACATGGCGCTCTTTGTATGGCTTATTCAGGGCGTTGCTTATTATCTGGTTATATTAATAAGCGTGATCCGAACCAAGGCACATGTACCAATGCTTGCCGTTGGGAATACAAAGTCGAAGAAGGTAAAGAAGATGATGTAGGCAATATCGTCCATGTCCATGAGCCGATCCCTGTCAAAAATGTTGCTCCAACATTAGGTGAAGGCGAACCAACTGATAAAGTATTTATGATTGAAGAAGCTAAACGTCCGGGCGAATATATGACCGCCTTTGAAGACGAACATGGCACTTATATCATGAACTCCAAAGATTTACGTGCCATTGAACACGTTGAAAATCTGACTCAGATGGGTGTGCACTCATTAAAAATTGAAGGTCGTACTAAATCATTCTATTACTGCGCGCGTACTGCACAAGTTTACCGTCGTGCAATTGATGATGCCGTCGCAGGTAAACCGTTTGATCCAACATTACTTTCAACCTTAGAAGGTTTAGCTCATCGCGGTTACACCGAAGGCTTTTTACGTCGCCATACTCACGATGCATATCAAACCTATGAGTATGGTTACTCCGTCTCTGAAACACAGCAATTTGTAGGTGAATTTACGGGTAAACGCATTAATGGGCTTGCAGAAGTTGATGTTAAAAACAAATTTAGCCTAGGCGATAGCTTAGAATTGATGACCCCTGCAGGCAACATTGTCTTTACACTTGACGCATTGCAAAACCGTAAAGGTGAAGCTATTGACGTTGCGCCAGGTAATGGCCATGTGGTTTATTTACCTGTACCTGATGATATAGATGTGAATTTTGGATTGTTGATCCGTAATTTAGCGGGCACAACAACTCGCTCTCCCCACCAATCAGAAGCGATAACTAACGCTTAATTAGCGACTATCAATCAGTCATTTTTAATGCTAGAAATTATCAATTTATTCAATTGAATTTCTAGCATTTTTTATTTCTTCTCATCTGAATTATCCGCAACGTAAACCTTATCAAGAATTGATAATAATTCTCAAAAATAATGCCTAGCCGTTAAAATGCATTTAATATCCATTTTTATGCAATAGATCACAACAATTAGCTATTCAATGTCGTATAGTCACTTTCGAAAATGAAGAACTAGAAAGTCATAAAGTAAGACTAGGAACCACCTCCTTGGCTGGCTCAATCTCCCTTGAGCTAGCCATTTCTTTTTTATACCCCTACAAAATATTCCAACAGCATAATCGCTCAATGTGATTATTTATTCCGATTATGGCTATACTATAAACAGTATTGTCTCATTGAAGGAATATCATGCCTACTTATAAACAACATAGCGCTCTTATTATTCTTAACGGTAAACAATCAGCCAACCCTGAATTCAGAAAAGCCGTTTACCAACTACGCGAAGAAGGCCACAATATTTTGGTGAGGATCCCTTGGGAAACCAGTGAGTTACCTATTTATCTTACTGAAGCATCCAATCAAGGTATAGAAACTATCATTGCTGGCGGTGGTGATGGCACAATAAACGCTGTTGCAAGTGCATTAATGCAGCAACCTGAAGCACTGCGCCCTGCTATCGGTATCCTCCCATTAGGAACCGCCAATGATTTTGCAACCAGTGCCAATATTCCAATGGATATTCATGCAGCCTTATCATTAGCAGTAAAAGGCAAATCATTTGCGATAGATATTGCTAGAGTCAATCATAAGTCATTTTTTATGAATATGGCGACAGGTGGTTTTGGAACGCGTATCACGACAGAAACCCCCGAGGCATTAAAATCTGCCCTCGGCGGTGCAGCCTATGTGATTAATGGATTGCTGCGCCCTGATACACTCAAAACCGATACCTGCAAAATTGAAACTGAACATTTTAGTTGGGAAGGCGAAACGTTAGTCGTTGCTGTCGGTAATGGTAGGCAAGCCGGAGGTGGACAATTGCTGACTCCTGATGCCTTAATCAACGACGGTCAATTAAATTTACTGGTTGTTCCCGCTCGTGATGTGATCCCTGCTTTACTGAGCAATTTATTCTCTAGTGAGAAAAATCAGCATTTAATTGAAAAAACAACTTGTTGGGTAAAAATTTCTTCGCCGCATAAAATGGTGTTTAATTTAGACGGAGAACCCCTTTCGGGTGAAACATTCACCTTCGAATTACTACCTGAAGCGATCCACTGCCGGTTACCACCTCAATGTGGCTTGTTATCTTAAATTTAATGATTAACATCCCCTAGACTTTTGTTAAATGGAGGAAGTCATGACTGATATTGCCAAGCTGTTAGGTTCCGAAGCATCCACTCTTTTAGACCATCGTTGCCAAACCATTCCTCGTGAAAATATTTACTTACCGGGCTCTGACTTTGTTGACCGTGTCATGATCGACAATAATCGCCCCAATAGTGTTCTTCGCTCAATGCAAACCTTGTTTAATCATGGCCGCTTAGCGGGTACAGGCTATCTTTCTATCCTTCCTGTCGACCAAGGTGTTGAGCACTCTGCAGCAGCTTCATTTGCGGCAAACCCACTCTATTTCGATCCTAAAAACATTGTTGAACTCGCAATTGAGGCTGGCTGTAATTGTGTTGCTTCCACTTATGGTGTACTGGCTTCCGTTTCACGCCGTTATGCACATAAAATTCCATTTTTAGTGAAACTAAATCATAACGAAACACTCAGTTACCCAGCTCAATACGATCAAACATTATACGCGAGCGTCGAGCAAGCTTTTGAAATGGGTGCTGTTGCTGTAGGAGCTACCATCTATTTCGGCTCAATTGAATCACGTCGTCAAATTGAAGAAATCTCTGCCGCATTTGAACGTGCACATGAACTAGGTATGGTCACTGTATTGTGGGCCTATTTACGTAACCCCGCATTTAAAAAGGATGGTGTTGATTACCATTCTAGTGCGGACTTAACCGGACAAGCTAATCATATTGCAGCAACTATTGGCGCTGATATTGTGAAGCAAAAAATGGCTGAAAATAACGGTGGCTATAAAGCCGTTGGATTTGGTCATACTGATGAACGCGTCTACACAAAGCTGACAACAGATAACCCGATTGATCTGGTTCGTTATCAATTAGCTAATTGCTATATGGGACGTGCCGGATTGATTAACTCAGGCGGCGCCGCTGGGCAGAATGACTTAAGTGAATCAGTACGCACTGCTGTTATCAATAAGCGTGCAGGTGGAATGGGGCTGATCTTAGGCCGTAAAGCCTTCAAAAAATCAATGCAAGAAGGCGTAGCACTGATTAATGCCGTACAAGATGTTTACCTCAGTAAAGAAGTCACTATTGCTTAAACCTTCTTTAATTAGCCCTCAATATTTGAGGGCTTTTTGCTTTCTTACCACCATGCATGAAAATGGTGTACAGGCCCAATACCTGAGCCGACTTCTAAACTATCTGCTTGTTCTAATGCTGCCTGTAAGTAAGCTTTTGCTTCAGAAACTGTCGTTTGCCAATCAACAAAACGTGGCCTCAAGGCAGCCAATGCTGCTGATAATGTACAGCCTGTTCCATGCGTATGGCGTGTATTGACTCTCGGTGAGGTAAAACGCCATTCACCTTCAAGAGTAATTAACCAATCAGGGCTTTCGTTGTCGCTTAAATGCCCTCCTTTCATTAACACCGCCTTACAACCCATTTTAAGTAACCGATGGCCTTGGTCTAACATTTGGCTTTCTGTATGAGCCACAGGCTCATCAAGCAATGCTGCTGCTTCAGGTAAATTAGGCGTTATCAATGAAACTAGTGGTAGCAGTTCACTCCTCATCGCATCAACTGCATCAGGAAGTAGCAATGGATCACCACTTTTCGCAACCATTACCGTATCTAAAACCACATATGGAATAGGATATTGCTTTAGCGCTTGAGCGACGACTTCAATCACTTTTTGATTAAATAACATGCCTATTTTAGCGCTATCAATACGCACATCGCTAAGGACGGATTCAAGTTGCGCAGCCACAAAACTATCAGGTAGTTCATGTACTAATTGTACACCGTGAGTGTTTTGTGCAACCAATGCTGTCATCACACTAGTGCCATAAGCGCCGAGCGCTGAAAATGTTTTCAAATCAGCTTGGACCCCTGCACCGCCCGATGGATCGGTCCCAGCAATAGTTAACGCATTGATTCTCATGAAATGTCACTCCTCAAGCACAGGGTAAGGAGCGGTCATATAGGAAGGGTTATCACTGACGCTTCCGACTTCCCTACGCTGGCATTATCCAGATCAGGTGATACGGGTGCTTCTCAGTCTTCATCGACGCCCCGAGCCAAAACTACTTGATTAGTATCGCACTTTTTTTCACAAAAAACCCCTACAAAATCACTGTGTAATAGTCAAAAAATTCTGTGGAAGATCTAAGCGGGATTTATTCCTTCCCAACAACTTCATCGAACAAAGTAAAAGGCTGATATCCACTTTGTAAGTAGGAATAATTGTCAACCAGCTGCTGAAAATCTTTACACCATAGAATTTCTTGTTTGCTTAAAGCAAATCATACGAGAGAATGAAATTCTTCAAACCCAAATCCCACACAATTCAGATAAACTCCACTATTAGATAAACTAAATTAGTGCTGTTATATCACTTCTAGGTAATCTAAAATAATTAGTAAGCATAGCGTTTCGTGAGAAATAATATTCATTCTCACAATTAATATTTAAACCTATAACATAAAACGTGCATTAACCTGAGTCGGATTTACAATGAGAGTTAACAAAAAATTGCAGCTAGCTGTAGGAACCACCTTTTTGATGGCATCCTCTATCTGCACAGCTTCATCGACCTCAACAGATCAGCCATCTGAGGGGTTATGGGATAAATTTACCCGAAATGTCAGTACCACGTGGGATTCAGATCAATATGAAGTATATCTTCCGGTATTAACATGGCATAACCGCTTTACTTACGATAAAGAAAAAACAGATAGCTATAATGAAAACCCATGGGGTTTTGGACTAGGTAAGTATCGCTACGATGAAGATAATGATTGGCATTCGTTATACGCCATGGCATTTATGGATTCACATAATAAAGTAGAGCCAATTGTAGGCTATGGTTTCCAAAAAATGTGGGTGCCAGGTGATTTGGATGGCTTTAGAATGGGGGCAGGTTTCACATTAAGTGTGACTGCAAGGGATGATTACTATTATATTCCAATCCCAGTACCACTTCCGCTGGTTTCTGTTGAATATGACAAGCTATCATTACAAGCGACTTATATACCAGGAACTTATAACAACGGTAATGTGCTATTTGCATGGTTACGTTGGCAATGGTAATGAATTAGCATATTCACAAATCAAAAATGGCCGGTGTGCATTATGTCACCGGCCATTTTATTCACTATACTCTTCATACTACAAGTCGCGGCACCTTTCGTTAATGCATAAGTGACCACGTTCACTTGTTGCCTAGCTGCATCTCGAATTATTTAGAGGATCCTAATGTGTTACTTGCGCTTTCTTGTCAGCATTTTCTTGTTTTTTAGCGCCTGAGAATTGGTAACCAACCCATAGAACTGCAATCCATACTGGCATAATTAGAACCGATATTCTTAAACCATCCATCATTAAAATGATAACTAATATCAACGCTAAAAATGCTAAACACAAATAGTTGCCGAACGGATACCAAATACTTTTAAATTTAGTTTCAATCCCTTGCCTGTTCATTTCAGCTCTAAATTTTAGGTTAGAGACACAAATCATAATCCAATTCAGTACTAGTGTTGTTACAACCAGTGTCATTAGTAGCTCGAATGCTTTACCTTCCATGATAAAATTAATCAAAATACCGCCCGATGTTGCGATCCCAGACACAATCAGTGCCATAACAGGTACGCCACCTTTGTTAATTTTTGAAAGGAATTTTGGGGCATTTTGTTGTTGAGCCAAACCAAACAGCATACGGCTAGTACAGTATGCAGCACTGTTATAAACAGAAAGTGCCGCAATCAAAATAATCACATTCAATGCGTTAGCTACTAACATGTCACCCAATTCATGGAATATCAAAACGAATGGACTAGTTTTACCATCTAAGTTAACCCATGGGTAAAGCGCTAACAGTACAGTCAAAGAACCGATATAGAAAATAAGGATACGATAAACAACTTGATTGATTGCTTTTGGAATACTTTTTTCAGGCTCTTCCGCTTCAGCTGCGGTGATCCCCACTAATTCCAACCCACCGAAAGAGAACATAATAATGGCTAATGCCATCAGTAACCCAATAAAGTCATTAGCAAAGAAACCGCCATGCTCCCATAAATTGGTAATACTGGCCTGTGGGCCACCTTTACCACTAAATAGCAAGTAACAACCAAAAATAATCATGGCGATAACTGCAATCACTTTGATGAGCGCAAACCAAAATTCTGTTTCGCCATAAGAGCGAACATTGACTAAATTCACCGCGTTAACTGCAATAAAGAATACGGCAGCAGAAACCCAAATCGGCAGGTCAGGCCACCAACGGCGCATATATTCACCAGCAGCGGTAAGCTCTGTCATCCCAACAAGGATGAACATAAACCAGTAATTCCAACCCGATAGAAAGCCAGCAAAGCCACCCCAATACTTAAATGCAAAGTGACTAAATGAACCTGCAACAGGTTCTTGAACAATCATTTCACCCAGCTGACGCATGATCAGAAAGGCAATGAACCCACATAATGCATACCCTAACAATACCGAAGGGCCTGCCATCTTAATGGTTGTTGCTATACCGAGAAACAGCCCTGTACCAACCGCCCCCCCCAAAGCAATCAACTGGATATGCCTATTCTTTAATCCACGCTTTAGCGTCTGCTGCTCTTGCGCCATAACTTTACCCTTATCATCCTATTTACTTGCTTGTTATCTCTATTATTGAGCTAAGCATACAAGTTTATTTGAATTTTGTTATTAACAACACTACTTAAAGATGCTCTCTGTTGGATCAGCGATCACTATCTCATTAAAAATTGATAGGTTGTGACAAAAACAGAGGCAGCACAGTATGGCGTATTAAAGGGCAAATTCAAAACGGTAATAAGTCAGTTATTTGACATATTCCAAATATAAAGTTTTCACCACCTTGATCACACAATCTATCCATCGCTAGCAGATATAAAAAAATACAGCCGAAAACGGCAAAAATAGCGATGAGCAATTTGTATTTCAACCCAACATCTCCTTCAGCATAAACATTATTTAGCTATTGGTTTTCAGTCATTTATGTCAATTCTAAAAACTCAAAGTGTCATCCAATCTATGGGGGGCAATTTCTAACTCCTCAAGCTTACTTCAATGGCTATTTCAAAATTTGAGGAAAATGCGTAATTCATGTCAATTTTCGTATTTATGCTCAATTTTCCAGCTAATGAGTATAAAAATGGCTTAACTGGCTTTTTTTTCATCTATTTACTGTCAATACCGCACAACCAGCCTTTGTCATGTTCAAACGAAGTTGTGTATACTTCAGCTACTCCATTTGATGCATGAGTTATTAATGCTTATTTTTTCAGCATACTAAAACTATGTTTATCTGTTCGGGGTCTGAGTGACTACAGGTACACAGTGGATTTTCCTACCTTTTGTAGCGTGCTCATGTTTTGGGTTCGGACAGCAGATGTTTTACTACTGTTCTTAGTCGTAAAATTGAGGAATAGTGCTTTAACTCATCTAGTTAACTAAAATATTTCTGTTTTGAACAAAATTTCACATGCACAGGTCAACAACTTCAGTAATTAATTGAGATGCCACAAGATAATCATTTAGCCCTCGTCTATGCTTTAAGTAAATGGATCGAAGAACACTTAGGTCGAGTTATCCATTTAGAAGAACTTGCTGCCTATTCAGGCTATTCGCTATGGCATATGCAAAAGATCTTTAAAGAAGTGACTGGAATTTCATTAGGTAAATACATCCGCCAGCGCCGTCTTGCAGGCGCAGTGAACCTACTAAGAAACAGCGAGCAATCTATTTTTGACATCGCGCTAGATTTTGGGTTTGGCTCGCAATCACATTTCACTTATATGTTCCGAAAAGAATATGGGATAACCCCGTTTGATTTCAGGCAAAATAGTGATATTGATCTAGACGTTAAAGAACCACTACATTTAAGCCATACCCATGATTAAGTATTTCACTAAGTGATACTTTTCATGTTTGGCTAATTTACATTTTGTGTAAATAGAGTAAGGTACTTCAGTAAAAACATCATTAAACGGAGGCGTTGATGTCTATCAAACTGGTAGCAATTGATTTAGATGGTACTCTACTCAACTCTCAGCACCAAATCACCCCAGCAGTCAAAGATGCGGTCTTACAGGCAAAGCATAACGGTATCCATGTAGTTCTTGCCTCAGGGAGGCCATTTTCAGGGATCTTCCCTTACCTTCAACAGCTAGGCCTAGACAACGCTTCGGACTATTGCATCAGCAATAACGGCAGTGTTATCCATCAAGCCAATGATGGAACGCATTTAATTGAAAACCTGCTGGATTTTGCTGACTACCAATACTTCGAATCTTTAGCTAATGAAGTTGGCGTGCATATGCATGTGCTGGCACAAAACACCATGTTTACGGCAAACCGCCATATCAGCCACTATACCGTTCATGATGCTTACCTCACCAATACACCTCTTGTGTATTGCCCTGCAAGTGAAATGGATCCTAGCCTAAAATTCACCAAGTTTATGATGATTGACCAACCAGAAAAACTCAGTGTTGGTATTAGTTATATTCCTGAAGATACCTTTGAAAGTTATTCGCTGATGAAAACCAGCCCTTATTTTTTAGAGATCTCCAGTAAAACAGCGAGTAAAGGTGCTGCTTTACAACTGATTTGCGAAAAATTAGCTATTACACCAGACAAAGTGATGAGTATTGGCGATCAAAATAACGACTTACAAATGCTTCAATATGCCAAGATCCCTGTAGCAATGGGTAATGCGATCGATAATATTCGCAATATTGCCAAGTTTATCACTGCAACTAACAATGAAGATGGCGTCGCTGTCGCACTAAATAAATTTATAAACCAACAATAAATCCATAGGCAGTGTTATTCACTGCCAATCAAACCAACTGCAATATATAAAGTCAACCCATCCCCCATAATGCCATCGCTTCACTACTAGCTAAAGTCAAATAACCTTTTAGCGTCTGACGCTACCATCGAAATTTGATACTATCTACGCCTTTAAAAACACTGTAATACAAAAATATTCATTACAAAACAAACATTACAAACAGGTAGTAACATGTTTTCAACTAAAGATATGATAATTCTTGGGATGATGGTCTTTGCCCTCTTTCTCGGTGCAGGCAATATTATTTTCCCTCCTATGGCAGGCTACCAATCAGGGGTAGATTGGTTTAATACATCACTTGGTTTCATTATCACAGGCGTTATTCTTCCTTTTATTACACTAGTGACTGTTGCAGTAAAAGGCCGAGGAGAAAAGCTTTCAGTTGATTTACCTAAATGGGTTGCTGTTATTTTTTGGGTAGCCCTGTATTTAATTGTTGGCTCAACATTTGCGATGCCTAGAGTCACCAATACCGCATTTGAAATGGGGTTCATTCCTTTAGGTTTTGTGGAGAAAGATACGACCTCTCATTTAATCTTTGCATTACTCTTTAATATTTGCTCCCTATTCTTCATGCTTAAACAAGGCACAATGATCAGTGCTATTGGCAAATTCATGACGCCTGCACTGCTAATACTATTAGTTGCCGTTGGCGTCGCCGTTGTGGTTGAACCGTTATCACCCATTAATGAACCCGTAAAACAATATGCAGATTATGCTTTCTTTAGCGGTGTGATTGATGGCTATCAAACTATGGATGTTTTATCAGCGATGGCATTTGGCGGTATTGTAGCTAGAGCTTTAGCCTCTAAAAATATTACCCAGCCTCGTACCGTTGCGTTTATCACCATAAAAGCAGGATTAATTTCAGTTAGTTTATTAGCCGCTCTCTATATTTGTTTATTTTACCTTGGTGCGACTAGCGAACTAGTCGCAAGCACAGCCACTAATGGCGGACAAATATTTTCACGTTATGTTGATGTGTTATTTGGTTCTGTGGGCACTTGGATTATGTGTGGTATCGTTCTTTTAGCCAGTATGACAACCTTAGTTGGTGTCACCAGCGCTTGTGCTGATTACTTTGCAACATTCCACCATCGCTTAGGCTATCGCTTTTGGGTCATATTTTTCACATTGTTAACCACACTTGTTTCTACTTTTGGCTTAGATACCCTATTACGAGTTACCATTCCTGCTCTACTAATGATATATCCATCATCGGTTACCATTGTATTCCTACAATTTGCTCGCCGTTATATGGTCGCTCCGCGTATTTCTTACGGTATCACAATCGCTATAATTGTTTTTATGAGCTTGTTAGATACATTAAATTACTTGAAATTACTCAGCGATAGTATGAAGGATTTCCTTCTTACCCATTTACCCCTATTTGAACAAGGCATGGGCTGGTTGATACCGGGTATTATTGCTTTTGCTATCTCGCTTTTAATCGGAAAGATATGTACCGTTAAAGCTGTGCAGTTAGCATAAATAAGTTCAATGGCGCTCTTTACTGGTATTGAGCGCCACACGCCTAGTCGCCAAAAAGCAAATAATCGACCCTAATGTGACCATCAAAACACCTTGCCAAAAACCAAGCGTTAGTGCGGTACTTAATAACATTGAAGAAAATGCAGTCGAAATGACAGGTGTAAAATAGGACAATGTCCCTAGAAATGCCACATTGCCCCTAATGACAGCCAGTGTCCATAAAGCATTTGCTCCACCGGTTGCCAAAGCAGCAATTAATAATAAACTGACACTCGAGGGTGAAACCTCAAAAGGTTTAGTCGGTTGAAAAGCAAACAATAACCATAACCCTATCGATGTAATGAGAAAAAATAGCACCATGCCATTATGGCCACCAGAGATACGTTTAGTCACATTACTATAAAATGCCCAAAAAATTGCGCCTGCAAAAGCTAATAAATAGCTAAATGGGTTACTTTTTATATTTGTTAAAATCGCGTCCACCGAAATCGGTTTATCACCTGAAATCACCCAAATCAAACCTATGAAGGCTAAAGCTAAGCCAGCACCGAGCAGCCATGTAAATTTTTGGCGATTAAAAAATACAGCTAATGCAATAGTGAAACTTGGCCATAAATAATTCACCATGCCCAATTCAATCGCTTGTTGACGATCATCCGCTAGCCCTAGCGCTAATACAAAACAGATTTCATAACTGACAAATAATAGCGTTCCCCAAAAAAGGTAACGTCTAGGGTAGATATGGATTTTAGGCAATCCCATAAATAGAGTTAGGATAACCGTACCAAAACTATAAATAAGTGCTGCACCACCAACAGCACCAAAGCTTTCACTAGCACTGCGAACTAAACCGACAATCGTGCTCCACAACAATATTGAGATCACGCCATAAAATGTTGCTGCATGCTGACCTAATTTCATTTTTTGCTCAGTTTGAAAGTTATCCGGTAATTGCTAAGAAAAACCTTAAAGCTCAAGTTATTAGAAAGCAAGTATTATTAATAAGGTTTATTAAATTACAACCTCATTGAGGAAATAACTCAGTAAAAAGGCCACCGTATCGGTGACCTATACTAACTAGCAAACAAATTATATTTAATCCGTATTTATGAATTTTGAATCGCTTTTTTAGATACCCATTGTTTGACTTGTTCTTTTTCCCAAATGCCTTCTTCTACTTGCATTTTCAATTCAGGATGCTGCTCAATATCAAAAGTTGGAACCTTACCTGCTTTACGTTGTAGGTTATAATCTTTTGCCAATTTAAAGGCAATACTCGATAGCAAGAGGATCGCAATAAGATTAGTAATTGCCATTAACCCCATCGATAAATCAGCCATTTTCCAGATCAGTGGCATTTCAGCTAATGTACCAAACATCACCATTCCCAATGCAGCTAAGCGCAAAAGAAATAAACCTGTAGTATGATTATTTTCTAAAAAAATCATATTGCTTTCTGCATAAGCATAATTGGCAATGATAGAAGTAAACGCAAAAAAGAATATCGCAACAGCAACAAATGTCGCTCCCCACCCACCAACAACTGATGACAAAGCAAGCTGAGTTAATTCAATACCACTGATTTTCTCTGTTGGGTTATCGAGTACGCCTGAAGAAAGAATGATGATCGCGGTAGCACTGCAAATGACGATAGTGTCCATAAAAACGCCAAGCATTTGTACATAGCCTTGTGATGCCGGATGTGGCGGATAAGGTGCAGCTGAAGCGGCTGCATTAGGTGCTGAACCCATGCCAGCTTCATTTGAAAATAAGCCCCGTTGGATCCCTTGTGTCATCGCTTGCCCGATACCATAGCCTATCGCACCGCCAGCCGCCTCTTGCAACCCAAATGCATTACGAATAATCAGTGTAAAAATTTCAGGTAAACGATCAACATGATGCCCTACAACCCAAAATGCCAACATTAAATAAGCTAATGCCATAACTGGCACAACTAATTCAGCAACCTTTGCAATTGATTTTAATCCGCCGAAAATAACAATGCCGCTCATTACCACAAGGGCAATGCCAACATAGAGAGGGTTAAAATCAAATGCGACAGCCGCTGCCTGTGCAATAGAGTTTGCTTGAACAGCATTGAAGACTAAGCCAAATGCAATGATTAGGAATATCGAGAACAGTATTCCCATCCAACGCATATTTAGCCCTTTTTGCATATAATAAGCGGGCCCACCACGATAATTACCTTGGTCATCTTTGGTTTTATAAAGCTGCGCTAATGTTGATTCAATAAATGAAGTAGCCATGCCAAGTAATGCAACGACCCACATCCAGAAAATGGCGCCGGGCCCACCAGCAGTAATCGCGATCGCAACACCAGTTAAATTTCCCGTTCCCACTCTTGCCGCTAAGCTAGTGCATAGTGCTTGAAAAGAAGAAATGCCAGCTTTGTTTGTTTGGTTACTGTTTTTTAAAACGCCAAACATATGGCTAAAGTGACGAATTTGAATAAAACCTGTACGAAAAGTAAAATAGATGCCTGCACCGAGTAATAAGTAGATGAGAAGTGAACCCCAGACAATATTGTTTAGATAGTTGATAATTTCGACCAAACTGTTCCCCTTATTTTATAATATACAAATAAAGATCATTGTTTCACCAATGATAATTTTCACAATGTTTCGTCTGAAAAAACACAGAAATGATTATAGAAACTCATCTTTTATAGGAAGTGTAATTAAATACAAAACAAAGAAACCTAAAACTATATTTTTTTATCTTTCATGTAAAACACTTTTTCAATTCAAGATAATTAACATTGCCTTTTATTATTCAAACAACTAATATATCGTTCTATGCAGAACAAAAAATAGTCAAAATTATCAATTTGTTATATACTTAATTACATAACAAACAAAATTGTCAATCATTTGATTGATTTTAAATAACGTGAATAAATTTTATTTTTCTTGCATACTAATTCAGTATGTAAATACTACTAATAGTTAATATACTTTACTTTCTAGATAAGATTTAATCTTTTTCCCAATAAGACTAATGAATTCGTTTACACCTTATTTTAAATAAATAATGTGTAAACTGAACACTATCTGATTAGCCATAATTTTGGCTATTGTTTTTTAAACATACTAATTGATTATTTTTTCAACTCATCACAAAACGACAGTTGTAAAATAAGCATTGCTTCTATTTATACATCACAATAAACTTTACAGCTAATTTGTGACCCTACTGAAGGTTAAAAAATGAAAATCACCATTAAAATCTCTGATGATACTGTATCCCAAAAATCCTATGACGCTTTCACTTCAGAGCTAAGATCGAGAGTGTTAGAGGTATACCCAGGTAGCGATTTATATATTATTCATGACTCAGGTGCCACCACATTTGAAACTAGCGGATTTCATGACGATAAAGAAGCTCATATCGTGTTACATGAACTAGTAGAAGATGTGCTTAAACATGGTCACTGGTCAAAATAACTGGCTGTATCGACCCACGATTGTAGCAATCAGTAAAAAATTATTTTTCGATTCAATGCTGGTTGAAAAATAACAAAATTGCATAATATGTGACCCGTTTTTATCCCTCAATGACGGGCCACATTTCCCTTCTTTTATTTCTGATCAAGATCATATTTACCATAAATAATGAGCATTATTACTGATAAAAAAGCTTTCCTTCCCACCGTTATATGATAAATTATATAACGTAATTTTCATTTACATTGCTTTGCTAATTATGGCAGCCAGTATTTTTACTGGCTCTTTTTTGTTTCAAAATGCGAAATATGGCTTAAACCCTCATCTTTTAAGGCTATTCTGCTATAGTCTCACTTCAACACACGATAAAGTTAATACTCATTTAGTGAAAACTAGAGGTACTGCCATGAAACGTCTTTTACTTGCTGTATGCTTTGCACCTGTTATCGCAATAGGGGCTAATGAGCCATTAAATCTTAGTCAAACTGCTATTGATTATTGTGATATCACAGGTCAAGCACTGAATGATGCGTATAGTTCAGAAAAAAGCAGCAATGAATTAACATCAAGTGCGCTGAATCAACTCAGAAGTAAACAAGTTGATCTCACTAAATTAGAGATAAATGAATCTGATTTGCAAAAGAATTTAGATGTTGCTATCAAAGCTGTCCGCGATAGCAAAAGCAAATTTAAAAACCACGATGAGTTTACTAAATCGCTAAATGATTCAATCTCAGCCTGTAAGATACAAACTGAGCTGCTATTGAATAAAGCAAAATAGCACAGTTATCGTCATACGAAGCCCAGGCTAACGACTGGGCTGCGTATTCATTATAATTTTTCTTCTTGGCATATCTTAGTGATTGAGGCCTGTATTTCTGGAGTATCACTCAATAATAACTGGTTATGGCCTGAAAACTTACCATCACGCACATCAACACTGGCAACAAATGGTAAGGGGATACCTGCTTCCCCTACTTGATATGTGCCACACACACGAACCCCTTCACCGTCTTTGTATTGATTACGTTTAACAACTGCGACATCATTGAAAAACACTTTTTGTTGTGATGACGATGACAACTTTTGCTCAACAAGCTGCTGAGCCATTTTTTGAATGTCAGCGTCATTTATTGTAATTGTATATTGATATGCAAAGCCTGCTGCAATAATCAATAAAATAACCAATAGCTTAGTTTTTACACGTTTCAACTCATAGTCCTTATCTGTGCGTTTAGCCACTGGGTGTAATTATAACGGCATTTTGCATATTTAAGTGAACAAAATGAGCCAAATTCCTCTCATGTCAACTCTACAGTAGTGATAGTTAGGTTTTCTCTCAATACAGTTAAGGTATTATTTATTTATATATGATAAATAAATAGAATTATATTTACTGAATAAAAAAAAACAAAAAAATTAATTAACAAGACATTACATCAATGTGAAATAATAATAAAAAACTCACTTCGTGTTAAATTTTGAAACAAATATTTTTCATTGTGATGGAATATTGAATAAATCATGGCCAGATCATGATTTATTCATTTATTTGAGTAAATACATTTGAAATAATAAATAAAAAGGCCACAATAATAAGTAACGGATAGTTAATAGGAGAATCATTATGAATTATCTAAAGCCTCTATTAATTGCGGCCAGTGTATTCGCTGTGAGTTTTTCTTCTTTCGCATATCATGGTAACAGCTATTGTGATGGTACTTGGCATCGAGGAGGTTACCAAAATAACGCCCAATATAATGATAATCGACCTTGTAATGACAGCCGTCATTACAATGCCGCAGGCCGCCATTATGGCATGCATAATGGCGCGATGGTATATTCAACGTCATTGCAAACAGCGCAACCAGACGAAGCTCTGAAAAAAATTGCGGCTGATGCACCAAAAGCAGAAAATGGTAAGCAATATGTTGTCCATGTCTCTGTAGTTGAAATTACGGGTAATAATTCACTACCACAAAATCAATAAATTATTCAGGGCAGCCTGCCTGCCCTAATTTCTTCTACTCTTTTCTATGAATTAAATTCCTATCGGCTGGTAACCTTGCCATTCAGGCTTAAAGTGCTCACCATCAGGCTGTTCAATTAAGTGAATATAATAATCGCCAACTTGATTTAATAACACACAATCATCAACATCTTTTAAATTATCTTTATGTTGCTGCTGGCTATCAACTAATAATGTATTGATCGCTTTTTGTTTTGCAACAGTTGCCGTAGAGGCGACAAATAAATCAAATTCATGTAATTCAGCTAGTGTTAAAGGTTTATATCCCCCAACATTAACAAAATACAATCTTTGCTGATGCATTGCTGGCTCTCTTCTCAGCTCAACTCGGTAGCCATCAACCCAATTGATAATTGCATAGCCATCAACATGGATCTTGTCTTTATCACCAAACCAAGCCTCTCGTAAAGCTGGCCATGCATCTGTTGGCTGCTGTGCCACAACAAATTGGACATCATGTACTTCAATATTGGATTTACCTGCGTTACCGCCCACATAAAACATATATAACTTCATTTTACCTTTCCAGTATATTATTTGACTTCAATATATAATTTATTACATAACGATAAGGATTCAAAGTACAATCCAACAACTCTTTTAGGATAATCTGTTATTGTCATTTTCTTTATGGATATCAATGAAATAAATAATAATTTAACTTTGTAACATTAAACAGGAAAAAACAACACTTAAGAAAATGAATAAAAATTCACTTTTAATAAATAAATATTTGCACTATTATCATTTTTAATACTCTACATTTTCTTAGGGAAAAACCATGGATCGTCGTGCATTTATAAAAACAAGTTCAATCATCATAAGTGGCCTAGCAGCAACCAATTTACTTAATCAAGCTGTTGCAGAGACAAAACCGGTGATTACTTTTGATAAAAATCACCCACTGCTGCTAAATTTTAATGAAAATTCATTAGGTATGTCTCCCAAAGCACAACAAGCCGTAATTGCTGCATTGCCGAGTTCATTCCGCTACCCAGATGATGCACGCGCTGAGTTAATCAAACATATAGGTAGCCAATATAACTTAACAGAACAAAATGTGACTCTTGGTAATGGCTCTTCAGAAACGATTCAAGCCACTGTTGCTATGTTGGCCGCTAACGCTCGCAAGCAAAATCAAAACATTCAATTAGTTACTCCAGATCCAACCTTTAATTATGCGGAACTCTACTCTATTCCCCTAAATATCAAGATAAACAAAGTTCCTTTAAAAGAAGATCTTTCATTCGATCTTCAAAAAATGGAGCAACTAGCTAATCAGTTTGATGGGCTATCCATTATCTATATTTGTAACCCCAATAACCCAACTGCGATGATCACCCCTGCGAGTGAACTCAATCAGTGGATGACAAAAGCATCTGACAAACAATTTTTTATCGTTGATGAGGCTTATGCAGAATTTGTCGAAGATCCTAAATTCACCAGTGCAATAGAAAGAGTCAAACAAGGGCAAACAAATCTTCTCGTCACGCGTACCTTCTCAAAAATTTTTGCGTTAGCAGGCTTACGTGTTGGCTATGGTATTGGAGTACCTACAGTGGTTGCAGCAGTTGATGAATTTCTTCCTTTAGATAACACCAATACTGCCGGAGCGGTCGCCGCTTTAGCCTCGTTACAAGATAAACCGTTTATTGCATATAGTCTGAAATCAAACAACCTATCAAGAAAGATTGTGGAATCGGCACTCAATGATTTAGGTATTACTTATGCTCCATCACAAGCGAATTTTATATTTCATAAAGTGAAAGGTGACGTTAAAACATATCAAAAAAGAATGGCTGAAGCACATGTTATGGTTGGAAGAGAATTTCCCCCAGCTTTTGGTTGGAGCCGCCTAACATTAGGAACACCTGAAGAGATGGAACAATTTGTTATGGTATTAAAACAGTTTCGAGAAAAAGATTGGATTTAAATATGGTCATTCCCCCCTTGTGCAAACCATAAGAGGGGGAATTAAGGAATGGTCACGTACAGTCAGGTGATATCACATCCCATTTAGCAAACAAACTTAAACCTAACGAGTTTGCAAGTGCTATCGAAGCATGATTATCCATTTGGCTACGATATTGAGGCTCATAACCTAATTGAATCGCTCTTTTACTGATCGCATAGACTACTTTCTTGGCATAACCTTTACCTCGAAACCTATCAAGGGTTAATACACCAATATCAGCCAATTGAGTACCATCCCAAACGTACATACTCGCAACACAAACCAGTTTTTCCCCTTCAAACACGCCATACACTAGCCAATGATCTAACTCGACATATGCATTATCCAAATCATTTTCTGACGATTGCTTTTCGAATTGACTAAATACATTCTTATCATCAGGAGTTAACTGGCGTATATAATGCTTATCAGTTTCATGCACTATATTGAGTTGTTCTTGATAAGGAAAATAATAAAGATAATCAGCGCCATGTAATCTAAGATTATTTTTAGTTAAGTACACTTTCAATTGCTCAAGGCTGGTAATTTTAGTCTTATTTAGCATCAATGTTTCAGCAATCTCAGGAGAGAGAGTCACCCATGTTTTATCACTCGTCACTTCTAACACTGTAATACGGCTTGACTCATCCAATAACGGATTAACTGTTAATGAAAATGACTCACTATCAAAATGTTGTGTATCACCTGACATTTCTTTGAGCCAATGTTCTGTCACTATAGTAGAAAAATCAGACATACAACCCTCATATTTTTAATAAAACATTAATGAAAATTGTACCCGAACAAAGAGGATCCTCTATTGGCTTATATGCTCTTATCAAATAAAGAGCACCTCAAACCACGCATAGGAAAAAATTAAAAAGGACCTTTAAAAATAAAAAATGCACCCGTGAAAATCAAAATAAAGCCAATAATATGATTAATGGTGATGCTTTCACCTAAATAGAGCACAGAAAATACGACAAATACGCACAGAGTGATAACCTCTTGCATCGTTTTAAGTTCTGCAGCACTATAATACTGATGACCAAGCCGATTTGCAGGAACAGCAAAACAGTATTCGACAAAAGCAATTAGCCAACTAAAGAAAATAACGCTGTATAACGGTTTATCCGTAAATTTTAAATGTCCGTACCACGCAAACATCATAAAAACATTAGAAATTACTAACAGCAAAATAGGATAAGATTTAGCAAGCATTTTAGTAGACAGAGTGGCTAATCATCTCGCTATTATGGCGGCAAAAAAAATAAAATTCACTACAAATTATCGTCTCTCTCCCACGAAAATTGCGCTTTAATTTTTATCTATTTTAGGCTTGTCGAGCTTGAGGTAGTATTGTTATCGCTAAGGAGACCCTATGACTATTCAATATCGTTTAATGAAAATGACTGACTGTGAAAAAGTCACGCATCTGCTGCAGCGTAATGCGCAATCACAAGGTGGTGGGTTATTAGGTGAGTACCCTTTAAGAAAAGTTGAAAGCATGTTTGCAAGTTCACAACATGTAATCATTGCACATGAAGAAGACCGTATAATTGGCGTTGTTTTTAGCTTTGACTCACAAAGTCCTACCCTTCCCCCACTAGTTCAGTATATTGCTCAGCAATTTAAAAAAGAAATGAATAATAGCTGGTTTTATGGACCAGTGTGTATCGATGTCAGCTACCGTGGAAAAAATATTCTTAAATCGTTGTATGATGCTATTTGCGCTCAGCAAACTGGTAGCCCCGTAGCTTTTATTAACGTGGATAATATCCGCTCTCTAAAAGCACATCAAAAATTAGGTCTGCAAAAAATAGCTGAGTTTAGCTTCGATGAAATCGATTATTACTTAGTAAAAGGATAAAATTTCAAATTACCAAGTGTACTATTGAGTACAATTTATTTATTTTCACCTCCTGATGAGTTACATTAAATAAATAATGTATTAAGGAGTACTAATTTATGACGGATTTCTTAGTCGCGAATCAAAAAGCATGGGATAAACAAGCCCAACAGCAGCAACCTTGGTCTGTACCTGTCGATGCAGAGACCATTACAAAAGCAAAGCAAGGTGAATGGCAAATTCACCTCACCCCTTCGCCATTAAATAAACAATGGTTAGGTGATGTTAAAGGGAAAAAGATCCTATGTCTTGCTTCAGCAGGCGGGCAGCAAGCACCTATATTGGCTGCGGTAGGCGCAGATGTCACTGTATTTGACCTTTCAGAACAACAATTAGCACAAGATAAGCAAGTTGCTATTCGTGATCACCTACAACTAGAGACTATACAAGGTGACATGCGTGACTTACATATGTTTGCAGATGGTAGCTTTGATTTAGTTTTTCATCCAATCTCAAATCTTTATATTCCTGATGTCACGCCAGTATGGCGTGAATGCTACCGAGTATTAAAAAAGGATGGCAGGCTGCTATCGAGTTTCTTCAACCCTATTGTTTTCGTTGGGGATCGAGACCCTAAATTAAGTGAGCAAGGCTTAATAAAACCAGCCTATAAAATGCCTTTTTCTGAATTAGAGAATTTAAATGAACAACAAATCAAACTGAAGCATCAAAATCAAGAAGCGTTTGTTTTCGGTCACTCACTAACAGATTTAATTAGTGGACAAATAGATGTGGGATTTAATATTGCAGGTTTTCTTGAAGACTGGCAGCCAAACCCACGTTTTGTTATCGATAACTACTTACCGACTTTTTTAGCAACATTAGCCATGAAAGTCTTTTAAGAATCAAAACTAAGGCGGGTTTAATACCAACCTTAGTTTCGCTTACTTCACTCTTGGCAATATCGAGACCAAACTACTCCAAATTGCTCTATTGGAATAATATCATCAACTTCTTCGACAAATGGAATTGACACCATCGTTTTACCAACTGAATTTTTATGATATCTCACAATAAAACGCTTAAAGCCATAAGGTAATTCATTTTTAAAGCCATAAACTTCCCCACAATAATAGCCCGTTTCTTCGCCATTATCCGACTGACTTAATACATGATAATTAACATTTCGATATTCTGCTGCTGTTGGATAAGCAAGAAAATCCTCAACTGAGTTTTCAATTTTCTTCTTAGTATCCATCTCTGATACTTGGGCTATATTTGTCAAAATGCCAGCAATATAGGCACCACCAACAATAAGTAATAGCACTAGGCTTCTTAATAGCATATTTCCCACGGTGACTTTCATAAATGTAAACTATTTTATTATAATTAAATTGTAACAAAATGCGATAAAAATAGTCATTTAATGAAGTGCTACGCAAAAATTGATTAAATTTTGAATATTAGTCACAAAATTGTGAAGAACTAAGCCTAGTGATATAACTGCCAAAAATAGATCAGTATTACTGCTGCTAAAACCCAATTTACAGTCGCTATACTTAAGCACAACCAAGGTGAAACTTTCATTGCCAACAAATAAACAGTAAGTAAATACAACAGGTAAGGGAGCAATGACCACATACCAAATAACGCTGTTTTACGTAACGCCAAAGCTCCCTGTTCTTGAATCACTATCACATGTGCAATAAGCGCAAATGTTGGAAATAACGGTATTAGACCCGCGATATAAAAAAGCTTACTTTTGGATAATAAGGCAATAACTAGAACGGCAACAGCGCCTAGTAAACACTTTAAAAAAAGGGAAATCATAGTTATCTCAAGTTTTTCAATAGAATTAATTTATGTCATTACCCCTAAAAGTTCTCAGGTTATCAGCATGTTGTTCTTACCACAATAACCTCTGCTTTAAATCGATTAATATCCTGTAAAACAAGTAATTATCATTGATTTGACGAATGGATGATTAAAGTGCATTTAGATTAATGCCAATTTGAACATAAAGTATACGTCTTCGCAGCCGATATCATTGATGAGTCCCTACGCCTGACTTCTGTACAACAGCTATAAGGTACAAGTTCAACTATCTAATTCAGCTAGTGATCACCTTATATCTAATAAGTAACTTACTTGTACATGTTAGAAACATGTTACCGACAGTATGAAAGGAAATAATCAATAATGTCTGACATATCACAAAAATCTAAATTATCACTTTTCCAGTTTTCGGGTCTTAAAACAACAACTTTAGTTTGGCTTTTATCCGGGTTATTGATTGTATTATTGCTCTCTTCATGCTGGTTATTTTTTAGTTATTTAAAAAACTATCAAACAACCCTTGATAAACTGGATGCGATTTACCAAGAACAATCTGCCTTAAACGAAACATGGCAATCACTACTACAGGCTCGTAATACCTTGAATCGAGCAAGTTCACGGCATTTGCTTGTCATTAACAAAATGCAAACCGCGAATACTGATATTGATAGCTTGATTAAACAATTTCACGAAAAAATTGATAAGTCAGATGTACAATGGCAAAATTTCACTCAATTATCACAAAACAAAAATGAATTATTATTTAGTGAGTTAGAACAAAGTTACACCGCATTACGGACGGCATTAATGGAACTGTCCAGTTTTTTAGTACAAGGCAAAACCTATGATTTTCTGAATCAACCGACACAAAAGTTTCAAGATACTTTCGAACAAAACCTCAATTACTATCACCAACAATTAAACCAAAGCTATCATCAAATTGCTGTTGCCAGTGAACAGCTATACAGGCAAAGTATTATTGGCATTATCATCGTTATTATTGCTCTAACTCTAGTGACTCTACTAATTCGATTTATTTTACAATATCTATTTATTCGACCTTTGAATCAAGTCATTGATGGTATTGAAAAAGTGAGCCAAGGTATCCTCTATCATCATTTTGATAATAAAGGTCTAACAGAGATAAAATCACTTAAACAACATGTTTCTAACATGCAAAACAAATTAATAGAAATAGTTAAAAATATATACGCCAATACACATAACATCAAAAATGAATTGAATGACATCACTCAAATGAATCAAGATCTGTCAATTCGAGCTGATCAGCAAGCTGCTGCTATTGTAGAAACAGCAGCCAGTGTCGAAGAGTTAGATTCCTCTTTCAAACTTAATAGTGCCCATACTCATGAATCTTGCCAATTAATGGCTGAAACTGGCATTACGATTGATAAAAGTAATGAGCTCATCTCAGATGTCGTCGAGAATATGGATGATATCGTCGATTTCTCTAAAGAAATTAGTAAGATCACCTCAACAATTGACAATATTGCCTTCCAAACAAATTTACTAGCTTTGAATGCAGCGGTAGAAGCTGCTCGTGTAGGTGAGCATGGTAAAGGATTTGCTGTAGTTGCTAATGAAGTTCGTGAACTTTCTATGAGTTGTAATCAAGCATCTAAAGAGATTAAATCACTAATTGATAATTCTAATGAAAAAATACATCATTGTTTTCAACTTGCAGCGGATGCCAATGACAATATTGTATCAATTGCCAAGAGCACATCTAATATCAACGAAAAAATACAAAATATTTCTCTCGCTTCTCATGAACAAACTCATGGCGTTGGCCAAATACATCTAGCAATTAATGAGCTAGATAACACAACACAAGCTAATGCAACTATGACAAGAGAATTACAAAGCTCTCTACAGTCTTTGAAAGCACAGTCTGACTTATTGGAGAAAATTATCGATATATTTCATATTGAGCCGTTAGAATCCCAATAACAGAACAAAATATTTCATCGTCATAGTGTTATCTATCTAGGTGGCTACTCGCTAGCTACCTAGTATTTCAATAAAGCATTTTTATTGCATATTGATTGAAGTAAATCTGATATAACAACCATACCTACCCATAAATACTATAAGTAAAGATGACAATAAAAATAGCCGTCCTTGTTGATAATAACACGCTTATCGATAGCTACTTTTGCGGTGAACCAGGCGTTTGTTACTACATTGAAGCCGATGGTCGTAAAATTCTTTTTGATACAGGGTATTCCAATATCTTTATCGATAATGCACATACACTGAATATCGATTTATCTCAAATCACAGATTTGGCTTTGTCTCACGGTCATAATGATCATACCTGGGGGCTAAATCATCTCGTACAACATTACGATAGACGAAATTGTCACTTCCAGCAGAAAATTCGCTTGGTTTATCACCCTGAAGCACTATCACCAAAACGTTTTGGTTCAAAGGTTATTGGTGCAAATATTCCTAAAGATGTATTAGATGCCTACTTTGATAGCTGTCGAACTGTTGCTCCCTATTATTTAACAAAGAACATCGTCTTTTTAGGCCAGATCCCACGAAATAATAGTTTTGAAGGCAAAGAGCCTATCGGATCAACAGTCGATGCAAACAATCAGCCAATAGATGATTATGTGTGGGATGATAGCGCTCTCGCAATTAAAACTTCAGAAGGCGTTATCGTTGTGACCGGCTGTTCGCATGCAGGCATTTGCAATATCGTTGAGTACGCAAAGTATGTCACCAATACTGAAAAAGTTGTTACTGTTATAGGTGGATTTCATTTACAAAATGCGCCTGATGAAGTTCTCAACCAGACAGGTGAGTATTTTAATCAACTCAATGTAGATCATATTCACCCATGCCACTGTACTGATTTAGCCGCCAAAATTCATTTATCTAAGTTTGCTCCCATTAAAGAAGTGGGTGTTGGCTTAGTATTAAATTATCCTGCATAACGATTAAAGAGTGATGAGAATTTCTACTCATCACTCTAAAAGTTAAATTAAATCAATAAAAAGCATAATCCATATCCTCTAAATTACCCCCATGAATTTTATCTATGCCATCAACCCTTTTTACATAAATGATACCCTCATTACCATAATAATCATAAAAAATAATATTTCTAATACCTTGTTCATATTTTGGGTTCTTAGCTAAAATACCATAATCTCCATTTCTATCGTTAACCTTAAACCCATAACTCCGAATTAAATTAATTTTATTATTTGTATTTATTTGAAATTTATATTTATCAGATAGTTTTTCTACATCTTTATTGGGTACTAATGCCCATGCAGGTATATACATCTCTTTCTGATTTTTATTTATATCATGATAAAGTGTTAATGATGAATCCACCTCAATATCTTGAGTAAAGTAACTTAACTTATGAGAAGCAACCTGTAATGAATTAAATACTTCAACAGATGAGCCATTAGATATAACTTGGCTTAACAACCATCCTTTCGGTATAAGTTCATATTTTTTAAATTCCATTACACCATCGTACCAATCAATTTCTTCAGAAAGGATAGTAAAATCATTAATCGTATATCGTTTAGGTTCTAATGCATGAATGGTAATGTAATTATCATTATTTGACCTATTACAAGTTGAATAACTCTCTTTTTCATTGGTTAATTTATTAATTACATTAAGCTGTGCACAAATTCTCGTCACGCCTCTTTTTCTCGTAGTCAAATAAAAGTTTTCAAATTGACTACTGAAGTCTTTCGATATTGTTTTTTTCAAGTTTTTCGAGTTTTCAATTTCATGCGGGTAGCTATTTTCATAACTGCGTACTTGAAAATCACTTAACTCATCACCTTCATATCTTAATAATTTTATATCCTGAAGCAAATATCCTTCATTTAATTCATATTCAATAATTAATTTTGCTTGCATAAACCCATTAGAGTAAATACTAACATCACTGGTATAGTTTGAAGTATACATATTAACATGGTTAAATGAACTGTTACTTGAAAATGAAAAACAACTCCAACACAATAAAATAAAAACAATTATTTTTTTAGATAACATAAATCTCCCATACATGAACAGCGTCATATTTTTGTATTCACATTGAACACGAACAATATTTTTTTTTGCTGAACATGTATACTTTTAAAATTATCAGTGCATGTAGACCAAATAAAATAGAAAACTATAAGTACATAATCTTAACCATTATCAGAGATAAAAACACTCGTCATAGTTCATTCGTTAAAGCATGGTGACTGATTTCAGCCAGTCACCTACCTGCAAATCGCATTAATACGCGAAGGTGAATCGATAAGATAATAATTTGGTTTTCGCAATGACTATGTAAAATGACACATGATATGACCGTAAATATAAAACTTACTTTCATTCAGCTTAATAAATAAAATTAATGCTATTAAGTGGCGCTGAGAAATAGTTACCTTTACTTTTTCAATATTATCCTGACAAATATTAGCCATTTTTCCTAATCGATATATTGTACAATAGTTTAAATCTTGATAACGGAGTGGGAACATGGGAAACAATCAGGCATTTCAAAAAATCAAAAACTCGCCAGCTATTAATAATAATGACCTATATTTTTTATTTGATAATTTACCTACTATTTCTGAGAGTGACATTTTAGGGAAATGGAAAGGTGGTTATTTTGCTACCCAACATCCAGGAAATAAAATATTAAAAGAAATAAAATGGTTTGGTAAATGGTATCGTAATAAGCTGGATGCCATTCCACTTATTTGTTATGACTCTACAGGTAAACTTTATTCCAGTAATATAATGAGGTTAGGTCATGCATCTTTATGGGATGTCGTCTTTAGAGAAAAGCTATCTGCAGCCATGCTCTATGATGATGCTCCAATTTTTGACCATTTCAGAAAAGTCGATGAAAATACACTTATGGGAGTAATGTGTGGAGAAATCACTGATGACTCTCCTGAAATTATAAAAAATGGGGGGGATTACTTCTTTTATCTTAAAAGAATAGCTGAATTCCCTGTAGAGTTTATAGAATAGCCCATTATAATTAATGAGTACCTTGTATAAATAATGCCAACACCCTAGGATGAAATACAAAAGACACTTTATGTCATTAGAATACAGCAAGATAAAAGTTACACTGTATTTATGGCATGTGAAATAATGGGCTATTCATGCCCATTATGATGGTGATATTTAAAAATAACTTTATTAAAAATGGTTTTTATAAAAAATAAATTTCAGTTAATGTTTTAATGGATGGTTTTATAGAATCATTAACAGGAGAATTATTTACCACGAAATCAATAAACTCTCTTATCTCACTCTCACTATTATTTGCTTTAATGTGAAACTTTGAAACTATCGTTGAAAAGCCAAGCTCTGCTTTGTCATTTTCCCCTAAGAATCTATCCGCATCAAGCTCACCGACCATATTGATTTTTATGTCTTTTAAATCAATTCCTTTCTGTGCAGAAAAAAATTTAGCGACAATGCATTGGCATGCTCCTATGGCCGCCAATAATGCTTCCACGGGCGTCATTCCTAAATCAGTTCCACCTAGAACTTGAGGCTCATCTATGCAATAAGAAAAATCGCGAGCTGTGCATATCATTCTCAAATTATCTGTCGAGTCAACGTTTACATTAAAATACTTTTTAGCCATATTATTACCTTGTACGTTAATTATATTTTCATGAAGAATCAATGCTGAAAATATAACTTTATAATACTAATGTGACGCTCAAGGAGAATCAATGCTATATTTTCAATATTTGACTTAAAACTAATTAACCATTAGTCTATTGCATGGGATAATAATTGTCATCTTTTATTTTTATTATAACAACGAGTATATGATTATTTTTAGTTATATTAAACATCTTCAGTTAAACCTCACGATACTTATTACTAATTAACATAATAACTTGTCATAACTAATATTTTATTGATGTCGCTATTATATAATAATGCGTTACTAAGAATTAACAATTAACTTTATATCAAATAGTTACTTTGAATATCATTATTTGTTAATGAAAAAATAGAGCTATTAGGTAAAATTAGATGAATAGCATACCAAAAACAAAGCCCTTAACATATAAACATAAAACATGCCCATTCAGTCATTTTTACGAAGTTAGTGAACATAATAATGGATAGCGTTACCTTATGTTAACTATTGCATCAGAGTAGTCCAGCAATAACACTTAGTTTATTTGTTGTTAAATTGGAGGTTCCTTCTATGCCCATCATACAAAGATATATGCCAGGAGAAATCGCACTAAAGGTTTTGAATGACAATGGATTATACTTTAGAAGGTTAGATAGCTTATCTGCTGATCCTACTGAAGGAGATAGAAAAATTTACGGTTCTATTGAGAAAAAAATCTGTGATGTACTGCATTTTAACAAAGATATTGCAGCTCAAGAAATAACAGAAGATGATGTTGCTGAAGCCTCTCTGCAACTAATGGAATATGAGAAAAAAAATAAATTCATTCAGTGTTGGCATTCAAGTAATAAAACATCGCCATTAATGTGGCGGAACTTTACTTCCGGCAATCAAGACTGTGCTGTATTTATTGCTAATCGATTTCATTTAGCAAGCTATTTATCCTCTACCATTCCTATTGGTTTTGATTTTAGAAAAATCAAGTATGTTGAAGATAAGTATAAAGAAACGAACACTGATTTTATAAAACATGTTTCATTTAAACATGAAAAAGAAATAAGAATATTAATCAATCTTAGAATGCTAACATTATACAATGGTAATATACTTAAAAATACTTATAATGGCACTCAATACTCTGGCCCTATTAATATAGGCGAAAACCTTACTAACAATGGCATCTCTGACGAGAATTTATTCATTGATGTCGACGACAAAGGTTTCATAATGAAAGCACCGCTAAATAAAATAATCACGAATATTTTAATACCAAACACTGCTTCTGTTCACTTCGAGAAAAGAATAAATAGTCATTTATCCTCTAATGGATATAGTTTTATGAGTAAACGAGTCAATACAGAACTAGAATTAGACATAAATTAGTACTGGAATAATTTACCATCCGTTAATATCCAAAATTATTTCAAGTCCATTTCGAAACCAATCTATTTTTGCAATGGAGCTAAGGTCTTTAAGGTAGTTATTATATTATCAAAAAAGCCATTTATAACACTGTTGCTCACCTTGATACTAAAATTTTATCGATTAAATGTCTAATGACTTAACCTATAAATTAGGATAATGCCACAATTAAAAGTGGTGTAGCTTATAATTGTGAACTTAAAAACGGTTACTCAGGCTGACTCTAAAGTAAAATATTTTAATCGCTTATATCAAGTAAAAATAGGTTTTTAACTCTATTAAAATTTTTCATAACCCACAATAGGAACTGTTAGCTTCCTATTTTTAATCACAGTATGTAATAATTAACATGAATTTAATTTACGATTAACAATAAAAGGTTTCACACCACTCTCGCTAAAAATCCGCATTATATATTTGTGTCCCGCTAAGCACTGTTCTTGGCGGAATATTCAACGAATCCCCCTGATATAGCGAGGTTATTATGAGCTCAGATAATGCTACACAAGTCACGGATACTGCATCCATCATGCCAGATATATCCAATAAAAAAATTTTAGTAGGCTATTGGCATAACTGGGCCGCAGGAAAGAATGATGGCTATCAACAAGGTAATTCTGCCGCAATGAATCTAACCGATATCCCTATAGAATATAACGTGATAGTTGTCGCCTTTATGAAAGGTGCCGGTATCCCGACCTTCAAACCTTACGCGCTATCTGATACTGAATTTAAACGTCAGGTCGGTGTATTAAATAGCCAAGGCCGTGCTGTATTAATTTCTTTGGGCGGTGCCGACGCACACATCGAGTTAAAAACGGGTGACGAAAACAATCTGGCCAATGAAATTATCCGTTTAGTCGAGGCTTACGGTTTCGATGGCTTAGATATCGATTTAGAACAAGCAGCCATTCTTGCCGCGAATAATAAAACCGTCTTACCAGCCGCATTGAAAATAGTGAAAACACATTATGCTACCCAAGGTAAAAATTTTATTATCAGTATGGCACCCGAATTCCCTCATTTAACCGTCAATGGTGTTTATTCCCCTTATATCACTGCACTTGAAGGCTATTATGATTTTATTGCGCCGCAGTATTATAACCAAGGTGGTGATGGCTTATGGGTTGATAATACTGGAAGTGGAAGTGGGGCTTGGATCTCTCAAAATAATGATTCAATGAAAGAAAATTTTCTCTATTTTTTAACTGAAAGTCTAGTTACAGGTACCCGTAATTTTATAAAAATTCCACCATCTAAATTCGTTATTGGTTTACCTGCCAACATTGATGCTGCAGGTAGTGGTTATGTGATCGATAAACAAGCTGTTTATAACGCTTTTACGCGCCTTAATGCTAAAAACTTATCGATTAAAGGTCTAATGACTTGGTCAGTAAATTGGGATAATGGTACAAGTAAAGGCGGTGTAGCTTATAATTGGGAATTTAAAAATCGTTACTCAGACTTACTCTAAAGTGGGATATATCCACTATTTATATGAAGCCAAAATACATTTTTAGTTTCATTATTCAAAATTCATAATAAAAAAACGGGAACTATTAAGTTCCCGTTATTAATCACACTACGTAATAAATTACATGTGTTTAATGATTGCGTCGCCGAATTCGCTACATTTCAGTAATTTAGCGCCTTCTAATTGACGTTCGAAATCGTAAGTTACAGTCTTAGCCGCGATTGCGCCTTCCATACCTTTAACGATTAGGTCAGCTGCTTCAACCCAACCCATATGACGTAACATCATCTCAGCAGAAAGAATAATTGAACCTGGATTCACTTTATCTTGCCCTGCATATTTTGGCGCAGTACCGTGAGTTGCTTCGAATAGTGCACACTCTGAACCAATATTAGCACCTGGAGCAATACCAATACCACCAACCTGTGCTGCTAGTGCGTCAGAAATATAGTCACCATTTAGGTTCATACATGCGATAACATCATATTCCGCTGGACGCAGTAGAATTTGTTGTAAGAATGCGTCTGCAATAACATCTTTAATGATAATGTCTTTGCCTGTTTTAGGATTCTTAATCTTAACCCATGGGCCGCCATCTATCAGTTCGCCGCCAAACTCTTCTTGAGCCAGTTGGTAGCCCCAATCTTTAAAGGCACCTTCAGTAAACTTCATAATGTTGCCTTTATGAACTAGTGTTACTGAATCACGACCATTATCGATAGCGTACTCAATGGCTGCACGGACTAAGCGTTTGGTACCTTCTTCTGAGCAAGGCTTAATGCCAATGCCGCAGTTTTCTGGGAAACGGATTTTAGTCACACCCATTTCATTTTTTAAGAAGTTGATGACTTTGTCCGCTTCTGCACTACCCGCTTTCCACTCAATACCTGCATAGATATCTTCAGAGTTTTCACGGAAAATCACCATATCAGTCAGCTCAGGTTGTTTAACTGGACTTGGTGTACCTTTGTAGTAACGAACTGGACGTAGACAGATGTATAGATCAAGTTGTTGACGTAGAGCGACGTTCAATGAACGAATACCACCGCCAACTGGAGTTGTCAGAGGACCTTTAATTGAAACACGGTAATCGCGGATTAAATCGAGAGTTTCTTGCGGTAACCAAACATCTTTACCATAAATTTGAGTAGATTTTTCGCCGGTATAGATTTCCATCCAGGAAATTTTACGCTCGCCGTGGTAGGCTTTTTGAACTGCCGCATCAACCACTTTCAGCATTGCTGGAGTTACGTCAACACCAATCCCATCACCTTCGATATAAGGAATAACAGGGTTGTTCGGAACATTCAGTTTGCCTTTGGCATCAATGGTAATCTTAGCGCCTTCTGCCGGAACTACTACTTTGCTTTCCATTAACCTCTCCTTTCACTTGCGCATTTGCTTGTTAATTTTTTGTAAGAGACCTGTCAATACTACTTCAATCTTTCTCTAACGCCAATGGTTAGTCGCTTAAGCTTTTATATCGATCGCATTAAACGTACTTACTAACCATCATTTTTTGCTTATCAAAAAAAATAATTTCTTTAGTATCAATAAATTAAAACGAATCCATTTCATTGGATATATAAAATTACTGCACACCCGAAATTTCATTGATTAGGCGACTAAATTAGTCGTTGTTGAAAAAAGAAACTATTTGTAGTTTATCTGAAAGGCCATACTAAAAAAGGAGTATCGCTCACATAAATAAGTCGTTTAAATTGTCTATTTGGTTAATTTTAAATCACTTATTTAATATTAAAATGCTTAATGGTTTTTATGTTGTTAAGTCTAAAAGTAACCTGCAATAATGGATATATTAATATTAATAAAAAGGCAATAAATAACTAAATCGGTCATGCTAAGTATCATTATAAAGTCGTTATTGATTAAATATATTCCTCCTCTAAGGTCGCCTTTATGTCAATTTAGGTGAAAATCAACTACACTGAAATTCATCGTTTAATAAATACAATTTTATTGTCTAAAATGAGTAACCATGTCGATAGTGAATCGTAAAAGCAAGCCACCAGCTAACAAAAAAACGTCCTCAAAGTTCGGTTCTAAATTGGCTTCAAGACATGCACGCCCATCTTCATCGCCATTAAAATGCAAGCCTGCTGTGGTACGTAAAGTGATCTTATTTAACAAACCATTTGACGTTTTACCTCAGTTTACCGATGAGCAAGGCCGAGATACATTGAAGAAATACATTCCAATTGCTGATGTTTATGCTGCAGGTAGGTTAGATCGCGATAGCGAAGGATTACTCATCTTAACCAATGATGGCAAGTTACAAGCACGCTTGACCCAACCGCAAAAAAATACCGATAAAGTCTATTATGCTCAAGTTGAAGGTATTCCCGATGAGGCCGATCTGGCCAAATTTCGTCGAGGTCTGCTCCTCAACGACGGTCCTACTCGCCCTGCCAGTATCGAATTGGTTGAAGAACCGAGCTGGTTATGGCTAAGAACCCCACCAATACGTGAACGAAAAAATATTCCAACCTGTTGGCTAAAAATCACTTTAAATGAAGGCAGAAACCGCCAAGTTAGACGCATGACCGCTAACATTGGGTTTCCCACATTGAGATTGATCCGTTATCAGATTGGTGAGTATACACTCAATGATTTGGCTCCCGGAAAATGGAAGGAGATCACACTTGTTTAAACCTCATGTGACTGTTGCAACTATTGTACACGCGAAAGATAAATTTTTGGTCGTTGAGGAGTGGGTCAATGGTAAACCAACATGGAACCAACCTGCGGGGCACCTAGAAGCTGATGAAAGTCTGCTTGCCGCAGCTGAACGCGAGTTACTCGAAGAAACAGGGATCAAAGGCAAGCCTCAAAAACTGATTAAAATACACCAATGGATTGCGCCCGATAAAACGCCTTTCATTCGTTTTCTTTTCTCTTTAGAGCTTCCGGAACTTTATGAAACTCAACCACAAGATAGTGACATTACTTGCTGCCACTGGGTCACAGCCCAAGAAATATTAAACAGTAATTGTTTACGTTCTCCTCTAGTGGCACAGAGCATTCTCACTTTTCTTGAAGGAGTGACATACCCATTAGAGATACTTAATGCCTTTGGTGATCACTATCAGTAACCTAAACCTGCACAATAAGTGAAGCAAGGCAACATATGGTTCTCATCATGTAACAGTATGATTTAACCACAAGCCCATAATATTCGCCCGCTAGTGCTGGCATAACAAGGACACAACATGGTAAAGTATGGGGCTTAATTTTTCCGCAGTGAGAGTATTCCATGTCAGATAACAGCCAAAAAAAAGTCATCGTCGGTATGTCCGGTGGTGTTGACTCATCCGTTTCAGCTTATTTGCTTCAGCAGCAAGGGTACCAGGTTGTTGGTCTGTTCATGAAAAACTGGGAAGAAGATGACGATGAAGAGTATTGTTCCGCAGCAACAGATTTAGCAGATGCGCAAGCAGTTTGCGATAAATTAGGTATTGAGCTTCATACCATCAACTTTGCTGCCGAGTATTGGGATAATGTGTTTGAACACTTTTTATCTGAGTATAAGGCGGGTCGTACTCCAAACCCTGATATCCTTTGTAACAAAGAAATTAAGTTTAAAGCATTTCTTGAGTTTGCGGCTGAAGATCTCGGTGCTGATTACATCGCAACAGGCCACTACGTACGCCGTCGTGATGTAGGCGGTAAAAGCCAATTACTTCGTGGATTAGATGGTAATAAAGATCAAAGCTACTTCCTTTATACTCTCAGCTATGAGCAGATTGCTAAAAGCTTATTTCCTGTTGGTGAATTAGAAAAACCAGAAGTTCGACGAATTGCTGAAGAAATTGGCTTAGTCACTGCCAAGAAAAAAGATTCAACAGGTATCTGTTTTATTGGTGAACGCAAATTCCGAGATTTCCTTGGTCGTTATTTACCAGCCCAACCAGGCCCAATCGTTACTGTTGATGGTGAAACCATTGGGCAACATGAAGGCTTGATGTATCACACTTTAGGTCAACGTAAAGGCCTTGGCATTGGCGGCACTAAAGAAGGCTCAGACGATCCTTGGTATGTAGTTGATAAAGTTGTCGAAAAAAATCAACTGATTGTTGCACAGGGGCACGAACACCCACGCCTAATGTCGACAGGTTTAATTGCTCAGCAATTAGATTGGGTTGATAGACAACCTCTGACGCAGCCTCTACGTTGCGCAGTAAAAACACGTTATCGCCAAGCTGACATTCCATGTACTGTCACGCCACTTGATGATGGTAAAATTGAAGTCGTTTTTGATTATCCCGTTGCCGCAGTTACCCCTGGGCAATCCGCGGTATTTTACCTTGATGAAGTTTGCCTTGGCGGCGGTATCATTGAATCTCGTATTCAGGAGTAATTGTGGCTAAAAACTATCGCGATATCACTCTTGCGCTCGCAGGCATCTGCCAAGCAAGTTACATGGTACAGCAACTTGCCCAAGAAGGTATTTGCAATGACCATGACGCTGAAGTCATGGTCAACAGTTTAACAAATATGAATCCCTCATCGACTCTCGATGTGTATGGCAATAACCCTGCTAACCTAAAAACAGGACTTGGCGCTCTTTTAGGCATGCTATCCGGTGGTAATAACGGCGGTGGTTTATCTGCTGAAATGACTCGGTATATGCTCAGTATTATGGTGTTAGAGCGTCGATTGAATAAAGATCAACAGGCATTGGATCAACTAGGACAACGTATTGATCAATTCGAACGCCAAGCAAGTTATTTTGAGCCCATGTCTGATGGGGTGTTTAACGCGCTAGCCGGTATTTATGTTGATGTTGTTAGCCCACTCGGCCCACGTATTCAAGTAACGGGTTCTCCTGATATTTTAAAGAACTCGCTTGTTCAAGCAAAAGTTAGAACCCTCTTGCTATCAGGCATTCGCAGTGCAGTGCTGTGGCAGCAAGTGGGTGGAAGCCGTTTACAATTAATGTTTTCTCGAAGCCGTCTGAGTAATCAGGCGAAAGAAATTCTGTCTCACCTTTAAAATTTGGAGTTGCTACCAATGGAATTATCCTCACTGACCGCTGTATCCCCGATTGACGGCCGTTACGGTGATAAAGTCAGCGCACTACGCACTATTTTTAGTGAGTTTGGCTTGCTGAAATTTCGCGTACAGGTTGAAGTTCGCTGGCTACAAAAACTGGCTGCAACCGCTCAAATCAAAGAAGTTCCATCATTTGATGCCGACGCAAACGCTTACCTTGATGAAATTGTAGCAAACTTCTGTGAAAAAGATGCGATGCGTATTAAAGAAATTGAGCGCACCACTAACCATGATGTTAAAGCTGTTGAATATTTCTTAAAAGAAAAAGTTGCCCAAGTTCCTACCTTACATGCTGTTTCTGAGTTTATCCATTTCGCCTGTACTTCCGAAGATATCAATAACCTTTCCCATGCACTGATGTTACAAACCGCAAGGAAAGAGGTGTTATTACCACAATGGCGCCAAATGATTGATAAAGTGAAAACAATGGCTCAAGAGTACCGCTTACTACCTCTGCTTTCACGTACCCACGGTCAACCTGCTACACCATCAACGATTGGCAAAGAGTTTGCCAACGTGGCTTACCGTATGGAGCGTCAATATCGTCAATTAGAGCAAGTTGAGATTTTAGGTAAAATCAACGGTGCTGTTGGCAACTACAACGCACATATTGCAGCTTACCCAGAGGTTAACTGGCACGAATTCAGTGAAACATTCGTGACTTCACTGGGTATCACTTGGAACCCGTTCACAACACAAATCGAACCGCATGACTATATTGCCGAGCTGTTTGACTGTATTGCACGTTTCAATACCATTTTATTAGATTTTGACCGTGATATTTGGGGGTACGTTGCTCTCAATCACTTCAAACAAAAAACTATTGCGGGTGAAATTGGCTCTTCAACTATGCCGCATAAAGTTAACCCAATTGATTTTGAAAACTCAGAAGGCAACTTAGGGCTTGCCAATGCAGTGCTTGCACATTTAGCAAGTAAGCTACCTGTCTCTCGCTGGCAACGTGACCTGACTGACTCAACAGTACTACGTAACCTTGGCGTCGGTCTTGGCTATTCATTGATCGCTTATCAATCTACCCTAAAAGGTTTGAATAAATTAGAGGTCAATGAACAACATTTACTGGATGAGCTAAACCAAAACTGGGAAGTTCTTGCAGAGCCTATTCAAACCGTAATGCGTCGTTATGGTATTGAAAAACCTTATGAAAAACTGAAAGAGTTAACTCGAGGCAAACGTGTCACAGCAGAAGGAATGAAACAATTTATCGATGGGCTTGAGCTGCCTGAAGAAGAAAAAACACGTTTGAAAGCGATGACACCAGCAAATTACATTGGTTATGCAGTCACTTTTATTGATGAGCTAAAATAACCATAAAATAAATCAGCTACCTAAGTCATCAATATGACTTGGGTAGTTGGATACGTTCTATCAGAACAATACATACTTTAAATAATTCGAGGTGCAGCTAAGCGACAAGTGAGCGAGTCGTTAGGAGCATACATTAGCGTGTGACTAGTGCGAGTTAACGTAATCACATTTACCTCAACGGAAAGCGCCGCAACTTGAAGTATGACGGGTATAAAATCAATCGAAATTACTTTCAATAAGTTACAAAATAACTTTTTTGGGATCTACTTTTAATATTATTTAATTTGGTTTTAAAAAAACAACATTACACAATATATGTGTAAAAATATTCCTAATTAATTTCACTCGTCTTTTAATTAATTTGCTATTAACCACATAAAATACAATTTAATATCAAACAAACTAGCTAGCTTTTCATATACTCTAAATAATTCTAGGTGCAAGTGAGCGTAGTCACTTTTACCTCAACGAAAAGCACTGCAACTTGAAGTATGAGGAGTACATATCAGCATCAATATACTCTAACATAACATTGGCTTAAGCCATCGACCACTTATTGCTCTCTTCGTTATTTATTGCAACATTTTTTCTTTTTGTTTGCCCTAGGTTTACTTAATCACTTGTTGTAAAACGCTTATCTTTTTACCATAGTGATCCTAATGCGACTGCTCTACAATATATAGGGTAATCCCTTCTTTTTAATGTGAGGTTTTAGATGCGTATTCTTATCGTCGAGGACAATGCTTTGCTGCGTCATCACTTAACGGTTCAACTGAAAGAGTTAGGCCATCAAGTGGATTCAGCTGAAGATGCAAAAGAAGCTGATTATTTTTTGCGTGAAAGCTGTCCTGATATTGCAATGGTTGATCTTGGTTTGCCTGATGAAGATGGTTTATCGATGATCAAACGCTGGCGCAGTGCTCAAGTAAATATCCCTATTTTAGTTTTGACTGCACGTGAAAGTTGGCAAGAAAAAGTACAAGCACTCAATAGTGGTGCTGATGATTATGTGACAAAACCTTTCCACCTTGAAGAATTAGTCGCGCGTATGCAAGCTTTGATGCGTAGAAATAGTGGGCTAGCTTCTCAAGTATTAGAGCTTGATGGCTTTGTCATTGATCTATCCAGAAAAGAATTTACCGTTAATGGTGAGCCAGTTAAGCTTACAGCCTTTGAATATACCATCGTGGAAACTTTGTTGCGTAATAATAGTAAAGTCGTGAGTAAAGACTCATTAATGCGCCAGTTATATCCTGACGCTGAGTTACGCGAAAGCCATACCATTGATGTTTTAATGGGGCGTTTACGTAAAAAAATACAGCAGTTTCATGCTAAAGATGTCATAGTCACAGTGCGTGGACAGGGTTATCGTTTTGATGTGAATGGCTAATTATGCGGCTAAAAAAATTTAAGTTTAAACCATTATCACTGAGGGCACGTTTCTTATGTGCCACCTCAGCGGTGATCCTCGCATTAACACTCTCTTACGGCATCGTGGCAATATTAGGCTATTTGATTAGTTTCGATAAAACAACCTATACACTGCTGCGTAGCCAAAGCAACCTTATCTATAGCCTAGCTCAATGGCAAAATGATAAAATTGCGATTCGTGTTCCCCCTAATTTCACCCTCAATAACCCTTCGTTGATCATCATTTATAATGAAAATGGTCAAGTCCTCTGGCGGCAGCGAGAAGTACCAACCGTTGAAAATTTGATCCATCGCGATTGGTTAAAAAAAGAAGGGTTATACGAAATCGATACTGATATTGGTGAAACACGCCAGTTATTGCAAAATAATCCTGAGTTCAATAGCAAATTAGATAATATGAGTCGTAATGATGAGCCATTAACTCACTCGGTATCGGTCAACCAATATGGGCGCTCAGAAAACCTTCCTCCTCTAACAATCGTCGTAGTTGATACATTACCTCAAGATCTACAAAAAACGGGGTTAGTTTGGGAGTGGTTTGGTTATGTGTTACTTGCCAACCTAATATTAGTGATCCCCTTGCTCTGGCTCGCCGCCTATTGGAGTTTGAGACCAATTAAATCATTAGTTTCACAAATTAGTAGCCTTGAAAAAGGTGAACGAGAAATGATGGATGAGAATCCGCCTTCTGAATTGCGAGGGCTGGTTCGCAATTTAAATAACTTGCTCACTAATGAGCGTAAACGCCATAGCAAGTATCGCACCACCCTTTCTGACTTAACACACAGTTTAAAAACGCCACTTGCTGTCTTGCAGTCTACACTACGCTCTTTGCGCACGGGCAAACAGATGACCATTGAGCAAGCCGAACCTATCATGCTTGAGCAAATAGGCCGTATTTCTCAGCAAGTTGGCTACTATTTGCATCGTGCCTCCGCACAGGGCGATAAAAATCTGATGCTACGTGAAATTTCATCTGTTCCCTCTTTATTAGATAGCTTAGCTAGTGCGCTACATAAAGTTTATCAGAACAAAGGTGTTTCTATTACTGTGGATATTTCTCCTGAAATCACATGGCTAGGTCAGCCCAATGATTTTATGGAGGTAATGGGCAATGTAATGGAAAATGCCTGTAAATATTGCCTTGAGTTTGTTGAAGTCAAAGCCATGGTAGGCACTGATAGCTTAACTATCACAGTGAATGATGATGGTCCTGGGGTTCCTGAAAGTAAACGTAATCTAATCTTTGTCCGAGGACAACGTGTTGATACATTAAGGCCAGGACAAGGTCTAGGCTTGTCGATCGCAGTTGAAATTATTGACCAATATGATGGTGAGATCAAAATCAGTGACAGCCCTCTAGGCGGCGCTCAAGTCGAGGTCATTTTTCGTAGGCAAGGCATTAACCAAGACAGCTAATCTATGATCATAAGTTGGGTTTAGCGCCTATTCGATACTCTAAATAATTCGAGGTGCAGGTTGGCGATAAGCGAAGATGGCCGGGGATCATAGTAAAGACAGTGGCTCGGTGAGCGTAGCGTAGTCACTTATGTCTCAACAAAAAGTCCTGCAACTTGAAGGATGACGAGTATAGTATGAAATTCAGGTATACTAAGCCAATAACATAGCAACTCAGGACAATAAGATGGACTATAAACTGAATCTTGACTGGCAGAGTTTTCTCGATAGTCATTGGCAGAAACGCCCTTTACTCATCAAAAATGGTTTTACACGTTTTATTGATCCCATCTCGCCTGATGAACTCGCGGGACTGGCAATGGAAGATGAAGTAGATAGCCGCCTAGTCAGCCATAAAGAAGGGTTATGGCAAGTGGCTCATGGTCCGTTTGAAAGCTACGACCACCTTGGCGAAGAAAATTGGTCAGTACTAGTACAAGCGGTTGACCATTGGCATCACCCAAGCGCTGCATTAATGAAACCTTTTAGAGTACTGTCTGACTGGCGAATGGATGATTTAATGATCTCCTATTCAGTACCTGGTGGTGGTGTAGGCCCGCATTTAGACCAATACGATGTATTTATTATTCAAGGTGAAGGTCGTCGCCGTTGGCGAGTGGGTGAAAAAGTTCCTATGAAACAACACTGCCCGCACCCTGACTTACTACAAGTTCAACCTTTTGATGCCATTATTGATGAAGAAATGGAGCCCGGTGATATTCTCTATATTCCACCTGGGTTTCCACACGAAGGTTATGCTATTGAGCCATCGCTAAACTATTCCGTTGGCTTTCGTGCACCTAATACTCGTGAGCTAATGAGTAGCTTTGCTGATCATCTGATCTCAAATGATCTGGGTAGCTATCGCTATAGTGATCCTGATTTATCATTCAGAGATAACCCCGCAGAAATATTACAAGGCGAACAGATAAAGCTACGTGAAATGATGGAATCACTGATCGGTGATCCTGAATTATTCCGTAAATGGCTCGGAGAGTTTATATCACAATCACGCCATGAATTGGATTTAGCGCCACCTGAACCACCTTATGAGCAAGATGAAGTTTATAACTTACTTAAAGAGCAGCAAGAAACGCTATATAAACTCAATGGGTTAAGGGCACTTCGAGTTGGCGACCAATTCTTTATCAATGGTGAATGTTTAGAAACAACCTGTTATGAAGCCGCCGACAGCCTGTGTCGTTATGATTCAGTAGATGCTAATCGTTTAGGCGATGCCATTGATGATGTCAATTTTATCGCTTTAGTTACGGCCTTGATTAATAGCGGCTATTGGTATTTTGACGATTAATCAATAACGTTAAAGTAAACTGCACCTTATCGTTTTTTCTTCTACACTCTAAATAATTCGAGTTACATGAAGTATGACGAGTTTTAAGGTGCAGTTTATTCATTATTTCTTTACCCGCTCAGCAGTTAATTCAGCAATACGCATGATCACACTAACCGCCTGCTCCATCCCCTCTTGCGTTATAAACTCATGTTTACTATGAAAGTTATAACCGCCTGTGAAAATATTCGGGCACGGTAACCCACGATAAGACAGTTGAGCACCATCAGTGCCACCACGGATCGGCTTTACGATCGGTTCAATACCACAATCTTTCATTGCCTGATGCGCAATTTCAACCACATGTGGGTGTTTCATCACCTCTTTATGCATATTGTAATAGCTGTCATCGATCGTCAGTTCGATATAACAACTTGGATGTAAACCTTGTCCTACCTTTTCTGCAATACGAATGATATTTTTTTTACGAGCCTCAAACCCATGGCTATCGAAATCACGAATGATGTAATTCATTTCGGCTTTTTCAACAGAGCCTTTCATTGAGTTAAGGTGATAAAAACCTGCGTACCCGTCGGTATGCTCCGGTGTTTCATCTTTAGGTAATTCAGCATGAATACGATTAGCTAGGGTTAATGCATTCACCATCACACCTTTAGCCGTACCTGGGTGTACATTATTACCTACAATTTTTATTGCTACATTGGCTGCATTGAAGTTTTCATACTCTAATTCTCCAACACCTCCACCATCCACGGTATACGCCCAGCGTGCATCAAAGACCCTCAAATCGACATAGCGTGCGCCACGACCGATCTCTTCGTCAGGGGTAAAGGCAAGACAAAGCTTACCATGCGGAATTTTTTGTGCTTTTAGGCGCACAAACGCGGTAATAATCTCTGCAATACCTGCCTTATCATCCGCACCAAGTAGTGTTTTACCATCTGTCATGATCAGTGTTTTACCAATCATTTCATGCAGTATAGGAAACATAACTGGCGATAGCACTTCATCACCAATACCTAGTGCAATATCACCACCGCGGTAGTTTTCTAAGATTTGTGGAGCAACATTTTTACCTGAAAAATCGGGTGAAGTATCAAGATGGGAAATAAACCCTATTGTTGGTACTTCCCAATCAACGTTAGCGGGTATGCATGCGGTGACACAACCCTGCTCAGAAAGCTCCACATCATCGAAACCTAATTCCTTCAATTCCTTCACCAGTGCCCGAGCAAACTTCAACTGCCCTGTACTACTAGGTATCGTTTTTGCGTTTAATTTTGATTGTGTATCAAAAGTAGTATAATCAAAGAACCGCTCTAAGAGTTTGTTCATACATCATCCCCTTAATATTAATGACTCTATTATGAGAAAGAATGTACGAACAATTGTTGTTTCAAATCAGCTTTAAGGCTAATGACTGCGTATTTTAGTTAAAAAAGATAATAGAATATTGAATTAAATAACTAGTTAACTAAGCCTTATCATTATGTTAATCATTAATAAATAAGACTCTAGCAATTATTAAGATTGAATATTCTTTATTAAAAAAGGTTAATTTACCTTAACCACCCATCGTGCTTTCTTTACATCAACAGATTCAGGGATTAGGCGTATTTTCGCAAAAATATCAGCAACCTTCTGTTGTCCCGCAAATGCTTCATCACTCATACGAGTAAATCCATATTCTCCACGTTGTAATGCTTTTAGCCATATTGCTTTGTCTAGGCCGGTCGATGCCGATAAGATATCGGCGGTCTCTTGTGGATGCGCATTCGCCCATTCACTCTGTTGTACTAACTGCTCAATAATAACGTCGGCATGTTTAGGACTTTTTTCAGCAAAATTACGACTAGCAAGGAAGAAGGTATAATGAGGTACTAAATTTTCACCGTTAACAATTTGACGTACAGGTAAATTGGTTTCAACTTCAGCTAAAAAAGGATCCCAAATCGCCCATGCATCAACAACGCCTTTTTCAAAAGCGGCTCGTGCATCTGATGGCGGTAAGTAGACAGGAGTGATATCACTATAGTTAAGGCCAGCATGCTGTAATGCAGCCACCAGCAAATAATTCACATCAGAACCTTTATTTAACGCAACACGTTTACCTTTTAAATCACTGACTGACTTAATGGATGAGTTTTCAGGAACAACAATTGCCTCTGATTTTGGGTTCGCAGGCGAATGACCAAGATAAACAAAATCAGCCTGTGCGGCTTGAGCAAATATTGGTGGCGCATCCCCTGTTGCCGCTAAATCAATACTTCCTACATTGAGCCCTTCCAACATTTGTGGTCCCGCAGGAAATTCAATCCAACGAATATTGACGTCCTGTTTTTTAAATTCGTTTTCTAATGTACCTCGATATTTTAATAGTGCAAAAATATTGGCTTTTTGATAGCCAATGTTAATCGTTTTTGCTTCCGCAAAAGAAAAACTGGAATAGATAGAAACCACCAATAGCGAAACAAGTAACATTAATTTTTTCATAATAAGGTTCCAAATAGGGTTAGGTATCTCAAAAAGCTCTAGCTTGCACTCACTTGTTTTGGCCTTAAATCACTGGCGATCGTTTCACCAAATGGCCCTGTATTAAAACCTGACCTTGGTAACGAAAACCCTTTTTGCTCTCCCAGCAAAGGCATCACTAACTCAGCAAATCGATGCGCCTCCTCTAAATGTGGATAACCTGAAAAAATAAACTTACTAATACCCACAGCCTGATATTCTCTGATCCTCTCTGCAACTTGTTCAGGAGAACCGACTAAAGCCGTTCCGGCACCGCCCCTAACTAAACCAATACCTGTCCACAAATTAGGTGCGATAAATAAATTATCTCTAGAACCATTATGCAGTGCTTGCATGCGAGCCTGCCCTGTTGAGTCCATACGCGCAAAAATCGATTGGGCCTGAGCAATAGTTTCATCATCAAGGTGTGAAATCAGCTTATTTGCTGCATCAATGGCCTCTTGCTCTGTTTCACGCACAATCACATGTAAACGAATACCGAACGCCAATTGATTACCTTTTTCATCTGCAAGTTGTCGCACAGCGGCGATCTTTTCAGCCACATCAGTGACGGGCTCTCCCCATGTCAAATAAGTATCAATATGTTCAGCTGCAACTGTTAATGCGGCAGGTGATGAACCGCCAAAATACAATGGTGGCCCTGATGGTTGTACTGGTGGAAATAACAATCCTGCATTTTCAACATGAATGTATTCTCCTTGATAATTCACTTGCTGCTCTCCACGGAGCAGTCGTTTATAGACATCAAGGAATTCGTCAGTTACCTTATATCGTTCTGCATGATCTAAAAAAATTCCATCGCCTTTATTTTCTGTCGGATCACCACCAGTGACTACATTCACCAAAAGCCGTCCATCAGATAACCGATCCAAGGTAGAGGACATACGAGCAGCAAGTGAAGGAGGCTGAAGACCCGGCCTGACCGCCACTAAAAAACGTAATTGTTTAGTCACTGAAACCAATGCTGCGGCAATTAACCATGAGTCTTCACAACTTTTTCCTGTTGGGATCAAAACACCATGGAAACCTAAACTGTCCGCAGCGATAGCAATCTGTTGTAAATAAGGTAAGGTCACTGAGCGCCCACCTTTTTGCGTCCCTAAATAACGCCCTTCTCCATGCGTTGGTAAAAACCAAAATAGCTGTAGATCTTGCTGTACTGTCATAGTTAATTCCTATTTGCCGAGTGATAATCAAAAATTAGCCGTAATGCCTCTCCAATTCTGTCAGCGCATTTAATACTTTCGCTTCGAGCTCAATTAATCGAGGGTTCGTCAATGCTCTGGGGTAGTCTTCATTAACTAGCAAATCGAAATACAACCCTCCATCCTTTAGCATTAATACGCGTTCAGAGGTAAACACCGCCTCATGTACATCGTGTGTCACCAACACAACAGTAAATTGGTACTCTTGCCACAGCTTGATGATCAGCTGCTGCATTTCGATTCGTGTCAATGCATCAAGTGCACCCAAAGGTTCATCGAGTAATAGTAAGCGTGGGCGATGAATCAGTGCTCTTGCTAATGCAACTCGCTGTTTTTGCCCGCCTGATAAGGTTGCTGGCCATTGATTTGCTTTATCAACTAACCCGACCGCATCCAATGCTTCAAGTGCCTCTCTGCGCCATTTTCCTTTTAATCCCAACCCAACATTTTCAATGACTTTTTTCCATGGCAACAACCGCGGCTCTTGAAACATCATGCGTGTGTTACTGTAGAAATGGGGTAGTGATAGCGTTTCAGCCGTAATTTCCCCCGACGTCGGCAAATCTAAATTAGCAATTAGGCGTAATAAGGAACTTTTGCCACAGCCACTGTGCCCGACAATGGTGACAAATTGTCCTGCTGGGATCATAATATTAAGTGATTTGAGTACCTCATTTGCCCCAAATCGCTGAGTAATATTATTGATATTGACGGTGATCCCTGCATTTTTAGGTGGTTGAATGGTTATCATGCTTTGCCCCCTTTTTTCTGCCAAGCGGGGTGCCAACGCAGTAGAACAACCTCTAATAAATAAGTTAGCCAATCTGCTGTTTTACCCAGTAAGGCATAAACAATGATGGTAAATACCACAATATCGGTTCTGAGAAATTCACGTGCATTCATGGCTAAATAGCCGATCCCCGCGTTTGCAGAAATAGTTTCAGCAACAATTAATGTCAGCCACATCAACCCAAGAGAAAAACGGATACCCACTAATATTGACGGCAATGCGCCAGGAAAAATAACGTGATGGAATAATTGATATCCACTTAATCCATAACTTTTCGCCATTTCAATCAAGCCACGATCAAGGTGTTTAATGCCGTGCAATGTGTTGAGATAAATAGGAAAAAAAGTGCCCAGTGCAACAAGAAATATTTTGGCTCGTTCATCAATACCAAACCATAAAATGACTAAAGGAATAAGCGCCAAATGTGGAATATTGCGGATCATCTGTATTGAGCTATCTAGCAAGGTCTCACCTAATCGAGATAACCCTGTGATCAGCCCTAAAACCAGCCCTATCGTTCCGCCAATAATAAAACCTATCGAGGCGCGTAATGTACTAACTGCCATATTCGTCCATAACTCACCACTTTTTATGAGTCCCCACCCTGCATTCATGACCTGCAATGGCTCTGGTAATATACGATTTGATAACCAACCTGTACTCACAGAAAACTGCCAAATCACCAGTAAACCTAATGGCACTAGCCAACTCATAATCATATTGCGTTGATAGCTCATATTTATCCTCTCAATCCAATAACCGAGTGTGATTTATCTTGTAATATAAAACTTTCAACTTTAACTCTATTTTTATTTAGTGACTGATAAAAAACTTGTAAATTATTATTTATTCTCTCGATAATCTCATCAGAGAAAATATATTGATGAGTGCGTTCTGAATATTGTGATTGTTTATCACTAATATAAATACCACTCATGATTTCTTCTGCTTTTAGTGTTGCTAATAAAGGTTTAAATGCATAGTCTAATGCTAATTGATGGCATTCACTGCCACCAGACATAATTGGCAATACTGTTTTATTCGCAAATGCGCCTTGCGGTAATAAATCAATCACTGATTTTAATACACCACTATAAGATGATTGATAAACGGGGGACGCAATAACAATGCCATCAGCCTTCTTAACTTTATCAATAAAATCTTGCACTTGAAAATGTTGAAACTCTGCTTTCAATAAGACATTTGCATCAAACTCGTTCACACTTACTCTATGAGAAACCAAATCATATTCACTTAACCATTGCTGAGCGTAATCAAGCAAAGCAGATGAACGTGATTTCAACGTTGGGCTACCTGAAATAATCAGAATATTCATATCAATCTCGCTATTAACAACCAGTCATCATTAATATTTATCGAGTTCACATATTAGAAAGAAATAATTATTTGTTCTTAACAATACACTAATTAGTATAAGAACATTTACCTATATAATAGAACAAAATATAAATCCTTTAAAACCAAAGCGATTAATATTAAATTGTCCTTAAAGAAAGCCTAAGTATTTAATTAACAACCTTTGAATTTACGTTAATGTTCGTGTTGCCTATTTTATTAGTCATCTGTTTAATTCGTTGTTAATGATCCCTCTTAAACATATATACTCTAAATAATTCAAATTGCAGGTAGGCGACAAGTGAATGAGTCGCTGGGAGCCTACATAAGTAGGTGACTAGTGCGAATGAGCGTAATCAACACCCCTGCAACGTGAAGCATGACGAGTATGGCACTAAAAATCAATGGGTTATATAAAGCACTCAGCTATACTTATGAAGCATTCCACATGCTATTATCATCATTAAAATAATAGAGAAAAATAATGACAAAAAACTTTTTAGTTTATGGTGTAAGTAAAGGGCTTGGTAAGGCTTTGATTGAAGGCATCCCGAGCAAACAAGATACCATATATGGCGTATCACGTTCTCTTCCTGCATTTGTTAGTGATAATTTCCACTGGATCCAAACTGATTTGTCCGAAGCGAGCTCGGCGGAGACGGTCAAAAATAGCTTACAAAACACGCCTATTGACTGTTTGATCTATAACGTCGGTATCTGGGAAAAATATGCATTTACTGATGAATATCAATTTGAAACGACAACAGATACTGAAATATTGACGATGATCCAAACCAATATCAGTGCTTGTATATTACATCTTAAGGCAATGTTGCCAAATCTACGTTTAGGAACCAATAGCAAAATTATTTTAATTGGCTCTACATGGGGATTAGACAACCATAACGGCCATGAGGTTGCGTTTTCTGCATCCAAATATGCCTTACGCGGTATTGCGCAATCACTAAGAGAGACCTTGCGCAAGGATCAAATCGGCATTTCGGTACTCAACTTAGGTTATTTGGCAACCGAGTACCCATTATCGGTTCCTGTTGATGAAGTTATTTCACAAACAGAAGGAACGTTGATCCCTTTGCAAGATGTATTAAATGCAGTGAAATTTATTTTAAGTACTAGCCATGCAAGCTGCGTAAAAGAAATCACCATGCCAGCGATGTTGGATGAAAATGTCTGATAACTAGGGGCTTCCCCTAGTTTAATGGCTATGATGCATTATACCTCAAGCGGTAATACGTTTTGTGAAAGTAAAATAGCTACGTTCACTTATCGGCTGGCCGCACCTCGAACTATTTAATGGCTATTGCTAGTAACCCTCAATTCCGTAATCAAGTGATTGACGTAATCCACGACCACTTTACTCGCAAGCCCATAATGTTTTTCATCAAATTCACTTTCCACTTGGCTAGGTTCTAGGTTTAATTCAACCGTATGAGCACCATTCAGTTTTGCCTCATGTACAAAACCAGCTGCCGGATAAACATGCCCAGAAGTCCCAATCGCAATAAAAATCGTGGCACCTTCTATGGCTTGATAAATTTGATCCATACCAATTGGCATTTCACCAAACCAAACAATATGTGGCCTTAATGGCTGTGGAAATTGACAACAATGGCAGCGATCATCCGTTGATAAATCGCCTTTCCACTCTAATACCTGATTAGACCAACTACAGCGCACTTTTAACAACTCACCATGCATATGAACAATACGTTTGCTACCTGCACGTTCATGCAAATTATCAATATTTTGCGTAACCAGTAAGAAGTTATCGCCTAGCAAATCTTCTAATTGAGCTAAGGCATAATGTGCAGAGTTAGGTTTAATACTGTCTTGCTGCAACTGATGGCGGCGTTCATTGTAAAAGCGCTGCACTAATTGTGGGTCACGAGCAAACCCTTCAGGTGTTGCCACATCCTCAACACGGTGCTCTTCCCATAAACCATCAGTAGAACGAAATGTTTTGATCCCCGACTCCGCGGAAATTCCTGCTCCAGTCAATACAACTATCTTCACATTTTTCATATTGAACATTCTATTCTCACTGTAAAAAGAACGGTTGCGAAATCTTTGACGACGTACTGTTTTAATTTTTTTAAATTTCTTTAATCTGTGACGAAATCGCAACATTGATATACTTCCTTTGTTCTCTACTTTTATGCCTACAGCCGTGAAAAGCATTTGTACATTAAATTAGTGTGGTTGCCACTATAACACAACCAATAACATTAAAATTTGTGAGGAGGTTGACTTAACAAATATTTCACACTGCCCTGACAAAAACTCATTCTTAATTATCGAAGTTCGAATAAAGACAGGCTAAAATGGCAATCACTCACACAGTTTGCTTAACTCATCATAAAAAGGTTTATATGGAAAAATTCTTTGAAAGGGTCATGTATGCGTCACGTTGGTTGCTTGCTCCAATCTACTTTGGCCTTTCCCTAACGTTACTTGCGTTGTCAATTAAGTTCTTTCAAGAACTGTGGCATGTGATCCCGAATATTTTTTCAATTCCTGAAGCAGATTTGATACTGATATTATTGTCATTGATTGATATGGCGTTGGTGGGTGGATTATTGGTCATGGTGATGTTTTCAGGCTATGAAAACTTTGTTTCTCAACTGAATATTCCTGATAGCAGTGAAAAACTAGGCTGGCTAGGTAAAATGGACGCAACATCGCTAAAAAATAAAGTTGCGGCCTCTATTGTTGCTATCTCGTCGATCCATCTGTTGAAAATTTTCATGAACTCACAAAATGTCCCTGACAATAAACTCATGTGGTATGTGATTATTCACTTAACCTTTGTTCTTTCGGCATTTGTAATGGGTTATTTAGACCAATCGATTATGAAGAAAAGTAAATAACGACATTCGCTTGGGAGCAATACTAACGCACCCAAGCGACGTTAAAGCATTTAAATACCAACCGTGTCCCCTCATTTAAGCGAAAATAACCCCCAAATTCATTCACCACTAGGATGGCCTGTGAGCAATCATTTCATTGGCAAATATGAAGCTGAAATCAAATTCAAATTATTAAACCACCAGCAATTTTTACAACGAATTATGGCTGATGGTGCTGAAATTTTTACTGAAAACAATACGGAAACTGATGACTTCTTTGATAGTTGTGACACTCAATTAGCTCAACAAGGCATCAGTATGTCTGTTCGTGAAATGTCACCTTCTGGGATCAAATTATGGATAGTAAAAGGGCCTGCCGCATCTGAATGCAAAGCGATTGATATTGAAGACTGCCACCATGTAAAAAGCATGCTGACCACGTTAGGTTATCAGTGTCATTTGACCACTACCAAAACACGCAGCATTTACTTTCTAGGTGAAGCTCACATCACTATCGACCACTTAGCTGATATTGGCTGGTTTGCTGAATTTGCCATTATGACCGATGAGCAATCACAATTACCTGAATTAACCCAGCAAATGATGTCCCTTGCTGAGCAATATGGTTTTAATGAAAGCTTGATTGAAACGCGCAGCTATAAGCAAATCCATCTTGCGCATCACAATTCGCAGTAAGGAAGAGTGGCTGAGCAGCATTACCACTCAGCCATGATAGATTATTGACCGCTTAAGATACGTGCTGGATCTAACTTACTTGCACGGCGTGCAGGATACCAGCTAGCAATGAGGCTCAAGATGACCGTAGTGAGCAACACATAAACCACATCTAATAGATGCAATTGTGATGGCAGGAAATCAATAAAATAAACATCACCCGATAAAATAGGATGACCAATTACATATTCCAGCCCTTTGATTATGGTGGTTAAATTTAGCGAAACCACCACACCGAGTAGTGCACCAATTAATGAACCAACCAAGCCACTCAATAGACCATACCATAAGAAAATTGCGCGAATTTGTCGGTCTTTCGCACCCAAAGTACGTAACACGGCAATATCGCTGCTCTTATCTTTTACCGCCATCACTAAGGTCGAAACAATATTAAAGCAAGCCACACCAATCACAAGGATCATGGCGAGATACATGATACTGCGAACCATTTGAATATCGCTGTACATGTAACCGTAATCACCAATCCAGCTTTTTACAATCACATAGTGCATGGTTTTCAGACCTGCATCATAAACGACTTTATCTGCCTCAAATGGATTATCAGCTTTGACTTCAAACCCAGTGATACCATCGCCATAATCTAAATACTGTTGTGCATCGGCAATCGGGATCAAGGCTAATTGGTGATCTAACAAACCACTTAAACGAAAAATACCCGTAACTTGAACGCGGATCCGTTTCGGTTGCTGTATTTTCATACTTGGGTCGGTGTTTGGGATCATGATAGTGACCCAATCACCCACTTTCACATTTAGCGAGTTTGCAACACCTTGACCTAAAATAATCGACTGCTTGCCTGCTTTAAAATCCTTCCATGCGTCATCAAGCACAAATTTAGGCAGCGCACTGACATCCGATTCGGTTTCAGGAGACACCCCCATCACTTGGATCGCTTTAAGGTTCGCGCCTCGCTCCAGCAACCCAGTAAACCCGACATAAGGACTCACCGCTTTTACTCCTGGGGTATCGCGGATCACCTTCTCTGAGTATGCCCAGTCTTGATAAGGCGCTTTTACTGCATAAATTTGCCCATGAGGAACAACCGATAACACACGGCTTTCAAGCTCACGTTCAAAACCATTCATCGCACTTAGGCCGATAATTAATACCGCAACACCCAGTACAATCCCCAATGTCGATACGATAGAAACCAGTGAAACCATGCCTGTACGACGGCGTCCTCGGCTAAAGCGTAACGCAGTCAGTAAAGTTAAAGGCAATCCAGACATTACACTGCCCCCAGTGTGATATCTTGTTGTAAATGACCATCTCGCATTTCCAGTTGACGAGACAACCGGTGCGCTAATTTCATGTCATGAGTTACCACAAGAAATGCCGTACCTTGAGTTTTATTTAACTCACCAAGTAACTCAAAAATGGCATCTGCGTTACGTAAATCAAGATTACCCGTTGGCTCATCAGCCATGACTAATGCAGGTTCATTAACCAAAGCACGTGCAATCGCCACGCGCTGACGTTCTCCTCCGGAGAGCTCAGATGGACGATGTCCTGAACGATGCGCTAAACCAACTGCATCCAACATTTTCGTCGCACGACTAAAAGCATCCGATTTATTGACACCACCAATCAGTAATGGCATTGCCACATTTTCCAACGCAGTAAAATCAGGCAATAAATGGTGAAATTGATAAATAAAACCAAGATCTTTATTACGAATAGCAGCACGCTGATCAGATGACAAACGGTTAATATGTTGACCACGAAAGATAACATCACCTTGCGATGGCGTATCAAGCCCCCCAAGTAGGTGCAATAAGGTACTTTTGCCAGAGCCTGAGCTACCGACAATTGCCATCATTTCACCTTCATTAATAGAGAAACAAACATCCTTTAACACTTGCGTCGATAAAGCCCCTTCTTGATAGACCTTACTCAAATGTTCACAGACAAGAAGTGGTTGTTTATTCATAACGTAACGCCTCAGCAGGTTGCACAGCCGCAGCACGCCAAGAAGGATATAGCGTTGCCAGCAGCGAAATTAGCATTGCGGATACCGCAATAATCAAAATGCCTGAAAAATCGAGTTGGATCGGCAATTGAACGCCTTTTGGTAACAAACCGAATAAAGGCATTAAGAAGTTCAATTGACTGGATAGCAAAGTACCGAGTAACGCGCCAATAAGCGCACCAATAACCCCAGCCCCCGCACCTTGGATCATAAAGATAGCTAAAATACGCCCTCGTTTAAGACCTAATGTCTTTAAAATGGCGACCTCAGCTTGTTTCTCCATTACCAATAGTGATAGCGAAGTGATGATATTAAACGCAGCGACAGCAATAATTAGGCTTAATAACAGCCCCATCATATTTTTTTCCATCTTAACTGCTTGGAAAAACTCGCCTTTGCGTTCTCGCCAATCAGTCCATACCAAACCATCAGGTAATTTTTGCTTGCTCAGGACATCGACTTTCAAAGGTTGGTCTAAAAATAACCGCCACCCTGTAATATCCCCTTGCGGATAGCGCATCATTCTTGCAGCATCGTCTTGTGCGACAATAAGCTCACTTGAGTCCGCTTCACCATTGGTTTGGAACACGCCTGCAACAGTAAATAAGCGTTGACTTGGAATGCGCCCCATTGGGGTTAATTGGCTGACACCGGGTATGATTAACCGTACTTCGTCACCACGTTTCAGCCCTAAATTTTCAGCTAATTTCTGGCCTAAGAAAACGTGGTATTCACCTGCAACCAAATCTGAGCGCTGCCCGTTAACCAAATTATCCAAAAGTGGTGATCGCTCATCTGAAGTGATACCTACCATCATGCCTACCCCGACATTCGAACGACTTTGCAGTACAACGTCCGATTGCACAATAGGTGCGATATGGTTTACCCCTTGAAGATGTTGCAGATCAGTGATTGGGTATTTTTGGGGATCGATATGCCCTGACGCGGACGTTAAAACCGCCTGCGGCATATAAGCAAGTATGCTATCTTGTAGCGAACGTTCGAACCCATTCATGACAGAGGTTACGGTGATCAACGCTGCGACCCCTAACGTGATGCCAATCGCTGATAAGCTGGATACAAAACGGCCGAATTTATCGGCTGCCCGTCCACGCATATAACGTAGACCTATAAATAATGAGACAGATTGAGACATGAAAACTGTAACGCCCCTGTTGCCAAAGCGAAGTGTTCAGGGATAATAAAGGGTACGAATGATGAATGGAACCACCCGGCCCCGGTTTTGTGGTTTTTTTTCTTATTGGCACGGCCTGTTTGTCTTACTTTCAGACAATTCACGGGGTAAAACTGGCCGTTTAACCATGATGCATTGAGAAACCGAATATTTTTATGTCTTCAAAATTTCGTTACGAACTCCCTACACGCGGTGGTGATATCCGCCATTTAGGATGCTTAATTGGGGCTGCGGGTGCACTTGAATGTGCACAGATGATTGAACGTCATCAAGGCCCTGTAGTGCTTGTCACAAGGGATATGCAAAATACCTTACGACTACGCGATGAAATCCAACAATTTACTAAGCTTCCCATCGAAACGCTTTCTGACTGGGAAACCTTGCCTTACGACAATTTTTCCCCTCACCAAGAAATCATCTCACAGCGCTTATCGACCTTATACCGTTTACCGAGCATGCAAAAAGGCGTTCTGATCTTACCGGTCAACACCTTAATGCAAAAAGTTTGCCCAGTAGAGTTTCTCACTGGTCATGCATTGGTCATGGCAAAAGGCGATAAACTTTCTCGTGATAATTTACGTGATGAACTCGATAAAGCAGGTTATCGTCATGTCGAACAAGTCTTAGAGCACGGTGAATATGCTACCCGAGGCGCGTTATTAGACTTGTTCCCAATGGGCAGTTCATTACCTTACCGTATTGACTTCTTTGATGATGAAATTGACAGCTTGCGCACCTTCGATGTCGATAGCCAAAGAACTCTTGAAGAAGTGGCGAGCATTAACTTGCTCCCTGCTCACGAGTTCCCAACTGACAAAGATGCTATTGAACGTTTCCGCAGCCAATGGCGCGAACGTTTTGAAGTCAGACGTGATCCTGAACACATCTACCAGCAAGTCAGTAAAAAAACCTTACCAACAGGGATCGAATATTGGCAACCGTTATTCTTTAGTCAGTCGTTGCCTTCATTGTTCGAATATTTGCCAGAAAACACCTTATTTATCTCGCAACATTACCAAGAAGCGGCAGAACGCTTTCAAATCGATACCCAACAACGCTTCGAAAACCGTGGTGTCGATCCAATGCGGCCATTATTACCCCCTGCTGAGTTATGGCTCACCGTTGAGCAACTGAATCAAGCACTCAAAAAATGGCCTCGCGTACAATTATCGGTTGAAAAACTGTCGGATAAAGCTGCCAATACCAATTTAGACTATCAGCCATTGCCTGATATCGGTACTCAAGGGCAAAGTAAGCAACCGCTTGAAAAATTGCGGCAATTTGTTGAGCATTTCGATGGCACAGTTGTTTTTTCAGTGGAAAGCGAGGGGCGTCGTGAAACAGTAACCGAATTATTGGGTCGCCTAAAAATTCGTCCTGATATTATTAATGATTATTTTAATACTACAGATAATCGTTTCGCCATTATGGTCGGTGCCGCTGAACATGGTTTTATTCAGCCGCATAAAGCATTAATTTGCGAAAGCGATTTATTAGGTGAACGTGTTGTTCGCCGTCGCAGCGATAATCGTCGTACTATCAATACCGATACACTGATCCGCAACCTTGCTGAACTGCGTCCCGGTCAGCCTGTCGTGCATATCGAACATGGTGTGGGGCGTTATCAAGGTCTAACCACCCTTGAAGCAGGTGGCATCAAAGCCGAATACTTAATACTGACTTACGCAGGCAACGACAAACTGTATGTCCCTGTATCATCATTGCATTTAATTAGCCGCTATTCAGGCGGTGCTGATGAAAATGCGCCACTTCATCGCTTAGGGAGTGATAGTTGGGGGAAAGCACGCCAAAAAGCCGCTGAAAAAGTGCGTGACGTCGCTGCTGAGTTACTTGATATCTACGCACAACGTGCAGCAAAACCCGGTTTTGCCTTTAAACATGATAAAGAGCAATATCAAGAGTTCTGCCAAGGCTTTCCCTTTGAAACGACACCTGACCAAGAGCAGGCCATTAACGCAGTGCTCAGTGACATGTGCCAACCAATAGCAATGGATCGCTTAGTGTGTGGTGATGTTGGTTTTGGTAAAACAGAAGTCGCAATGCGGGCGGCCTTTTTAGCCATCAATAATAATAAGCAAGTTGCAGTATTAGTGCCGACCACCCTACTGGCTCAACAGCATTATGATAATTTCCGCGATCGCTTTGCTAATTGGCCAGTCAAAATTGAAATGCTGTCACGCTTTAAAACCGCAAAAGAGCAGCAACAAATTATTGAAGAAGCCGCGGAAGGCAAAGTCGATATATTGATTGGTACTCATAAATTACTGCAAAGTGATTTAGTGTGGCGTGATCTAGGTTTATTGGTGGTCGATGAAGAACATCGTTTTGGCGTCCGTCATAAAGAACGTATTAAAGCAATGCGTGCTGATGTTGATATTCTGACCCTAACGGCCACTCCTATTCCACGCACTTTAAATATGGCAATGAGCGGTATGCGTGACCTATCGATTATCGCTACGCCACCGGCTCGCCGTTTAGCCGTGAAAACCTTTGTTCGTCAATATGATGATCTGGTCGTTAGAGAAGCTATCCTGCGTGAAACACTTCGCGGTGGGCAAGTTTATTATCTCTACAATGATGTTGAAAATATTGAAAAAGCCAAAAAGCGTCTTGAAGAACTCGTGCCTGAGGCACGTTTTGTGGTTGGGCATGGGCAAATGCGTGAGCGCGAACTTGAACGTGTGATGAGTGATTTTCATCACCAGCGCTTCAATGTTTTGATTTGTACCACTATTATTGAAACAGGTATTGATATTCCAACGGCTAATACCATCATTATTGAACGTGCAGACCACTTTGGTTTAGCTCAATTACATCAATTACGTGGTCGCGTTGGTCGTTCGCACCATCAAGCCTACGCTTACTTACTCACGCCACACCCGAAAGCGATGACCACTGACGCTCATAAGCGTTTGGAAGCAATTTCATCATTAGAAGATCTCGGTGCTGGCTTTGCCCTTGCCACACATGACCTTGAAATCCGTGGAGCAGGTGAACTACTTGGTGAAGATCAAAGTGGGCAAATGACGACTATTGGTTTCACCTTGTATATGGAGTTACTTGAAAGTGCCGTAGATGCGCTCAAAGACGGGCGAGAGCCTTCATTAGAGGATTTAATTAATCAGCAAACCGAGGTTGAGCTGCGCATGCCAGTTTTACTGCCTGATGATTACATTCATGATGTCAATATCCGCCTATCATTCTATAAACGAATTGCTAGTGCTCATGATGAAGGTGAATTGAATGAGCTGCGTATCGAATTAATCGATCGCTTCGGCATGTTACCTGATGCCGGGAAGTTTTTACTTGCCAGTGCAGCTATCCGTTTAGAGGCTGAAAAATTAGGTATTAAACGTATCGAAGCGCATGAACAAGGCGGGTTTATCGAGTTTGGTGAGAAGAACAAAGTTTCACCGATTTTCTTGATTAGCTTATTACAAAATCAACCTAAAACCTTCCGCCTTGATGGCCCAGTAAAATTAAAGTTTGTGATCGATTTAAGTGACAGGGTCACGCGCATTGACTTTATTAAGCAACTGCTAGGTGATTTTGCTGACAACTTACTTGATTAATCTGCTCATTAGATAATAAAAAAGCCCCCTATAATTGATTATCCAACGATTGGGGGCCATTTCTTGATTTATTTACTATAAATTATTCAAAATAAGCATAAGTATATTTACCCGGGTAGATATCCACCGCATTATTCAGTGAATTACCATTAGGCTCATCTAATTTGACGCAATAAAAAGGGACTAGCGCATCGACATTCTTGCGAGCGGCTTCGCACATTTGGTTACTTGATGCAGATAAGTTTAAACGACCTAAGCTATCGAGAGGAATAAACAAACCGGGATCGTAGGTCGTTTGCACCTTACCTAACGTATTACCAATACGATAGACCACATCATAACCCACGACTATTTGCTCAATTTTTTGTGTAATGACACAGTTACGGTATTTCTTTTCAACGGGTGGTGGAAAACCATTCGTTTGTAGTGCTTCGATCAGAAAAACCATTTTACATTCACTCTGTGCAGGATGGTAACGTGATAAGTATTCTTGACTAAAACCATCTAACACACCGATAACTGAGCAGTTTTCATATTCGATTAAACGGTGCGATTTAATTGGCTCAGTTGAAAGCACAGTGGCTAATCTATTATTCTTCTGTGATGACGATAACATGAAAATAGCTGTAATAATAATGAGGCAAATAACCACAGCGGCTAATAGCAATTTATATTTTAGCTTCATAGCTTGCCCTTATTAAAACAGCATTCGAGAATAGACTTATTGTATCTGCTCATTTTAAAAATTCGATAACTAGCGTCAATATAAATGCAAGTTTTAGATTTTTCTTAACCTAGAGCAAGTTAGTATAAATTTAACTTAATCATAGTTGCTGCTAAATCAATAACCCACAATTAAATTCTTCTTTACAGATTGATTTTAATCAAACTTTCCTAACCGAATAGATGATTGAAATACTATTTGTTTTTCCACATTATTAAAAATCAAGAAATAAACTAAAGCTGATATTTTATTTCAATTAACAGGTTATTTTCATTATTTTTAGAATATGGTATCAATTATTATTCCTCAAAATAATGATTATCAGCATATTATTTCGGTATCATTTATTGTATTTTCAATGCAAAAGCCCCCGCTATAAGCGAGGACTGAACAATTAAATATGCACAATGAATAACTAATGCAGCTTTAGTTTCGGACGAATAATACGGTTAATGCTTCCTACTAACATCATTAAACCGGTTTTAACATAGCCATGAAGTGCTATTTGATGCATTCGATACAGTGAAATATAGACAAAACGCGCAATACGTCCTTCAACCATCATATCGCCACGCATTAAGTTCCCCATTAAGCTACCAACTGTACTAAAACGAGATAGAGAAACTAACGAACCATGATCTTTATAAACATAATCTTTCAGCGGTTTATCTTTCATCATAGCTAAAATATTGTCATAACAGCGGCTGGCCATTTGGTGTGCAGATTGTGCACGTGGTGGTACAAAACCCCCTTCAGGTTTAGCACAGGAAGCACAATCACCAATGGCAAAAATAGTGTTATCTAACGTAGTTTGCAGCGTTGGTTTAACCACAAGTTGGTTAATACGATTGGTTTCTAGCCCAGCAATATCTTTCATGAAATCAGGTGCTTTGATACCTGCCGCCCATACCATCAGGTCAGCATGAATTTTTTCACCGTCTTTGGTGTTTAATCCTTGATCATCAGCGCTGGTGACCATCGTTTTTGTCAGTACTTTAACACCTAATTTGTTGAGCTCTTGGTGAGCGGCACTCGAAATACGCGGCGGCAATGCAGGTAAAATACGTTCCCCTGCTTCAACCAACGTGACGTTCAATGCATCTGTGTCTAATCCTTTAAAACCATAGCTAGTTAACTGCTCGACAGCATTGTACAACTCAGCAGATAGCTCCACCCCTGTCGCACCGGCACCCACAATCGCAATATTCACTTTTTCTTCTGCATTATCACGCACAGAATAACGCAAGAACAAATTGAGCATCTCATCATGGAAACGATGCGCTTGTTGAGGATTGTCTAGGAAAATACAGTGTTCTTTGACCCCAGCGGTTCCAAAGTCATTTGAAGTACTGCCTAATGCCATGACTAAAATGTCATAATCAATTTCACGCTCAGGTACTAGTAACTCTGCATTTTTATCGCGTAATTCACCAAGTATGATTTTCTTATTATCACGATCAATTTGCGTCAACGAACCCAACTGAAAATTGAATGCATTGTGGCGTGCATGTGCAAGATAGCTTAATGCATCAACACCATCGTCTAATGAACCTGTAGCAACTTCATGTAGCAATGGTTTCCATAGGTGGCTAGGATTGCGATCTACCAAGGTAATTTCAGCGCGTTTTTTACGCCCTAATTTACGACCAAGCCGTGTTGCTAGCTCTAAGCCACCTGCACCACCACCCACAATAACAATCTTAGGTTGAGATAAGGTCATGTATTCCTCGTTACAAAATAAATTAATGTTATTTAAGCTTTTTCGGAAATAAAAAACTTAAATAACACTAATAAGCACGGATAAACCCTTGTTGACACGTCAGAATACCACGCTTGGTTATTTGGTCATACCAAATATTGATGTATATCAAATTAACTGATTAATATGACAGCGTTCACATGTTTGGTTCATATCAAAGCCATTACGAAACGAGTCAGCTATCAATAGATTGATATTAATCAATATTAGAAATAATTACCAACCTATTTGATAATGAGAATTACTTATTCTATTCTGAAGGGTTTGCTTTAGCTACCGTAATGAATGATGTGATATGTAATTTATTGAATATAAATAGATATAAAAAAACACCTAATAGCATTACCATCAGGTGTTTAACTTTAAAATAAACTGCTGTTAGTCGCTGATTAGCGCTGTTCTTGCCACTTACGATGCAAGTCCACTAATTTATTATGGCTTTCTTGCCAGCGCTGTGCCGCTTGCAGCTCTTTCAAGCTGTATTGACGACCGCTATGGAATAGTGATGAAGCTATACTAGCCGCTTGTTTTGGTAGGTTATCTAAAACATTGACCGCGCCAGTACGATTATTACACACCAATATCATGTCACAGCCCGCCGATAACGATGCTGCGGCACGTTCAGGATAACTGCCCATGATCGCAGCACCTTCCATTGACAGATCATCAGAAAAGATGACCCCATTAAAGCCAAGCTGTTCACGTAAGATTGATTTTAACCAGAAAGGTGAACCACTCGCAGGACGGTCATCGGCTTGTGTGTATATCACATGCGCAGGCATCACCGCATCAAGCAAATCACGCTGAATAAAATCCCTGAAAATTGACATATCTTTTTTACGGATAATTTCTAACGCACGGTCATCGCGAGGCGTTTCTTTATGCGAATCGGCTTTAACTGCACCATGACCTGGGAAATGTTTCCCCGTCGTTTTCATACCTGCACTACGCATTCCTTTAATGAAACGTTCTGCCATGACCATCGCAATTTCAGGATCCTCATGGAAAGAACGCTCCCCAATCGCAATGCTTTGATGGCCTAAATCAAGCACTGGAGCGAAGCTGATATCGATATCCATCGCAATCATTTCAGATGCCATCAACCAACCCGCCTCTTCAGCGAGCTGGGCACCTTCTGATTGGCTATTCAAAGCCGCAAATGCTTGGGCTGAGGGTAATGCGGTAAATCCATCACGAAAACGCTGAACGCGCCCACCTTCTTGGTCAACCGCAATCAACAAACGATGGCGTGACGCATCACGAATTTGGCGAACTAATTCCCTTAATTGTGCTGCATCATGAAAGTTACGAGTAAATAAAATCACCCCGCCAACTAACGGATGTGCCAATATTTCACGCTCTTCATTGTCCAGTTCATAACCCTGAACATCTAGCATTATCGGACCCATACATGCCTCACTGTTTAAACTATTTGCTATTATTACTAACAACTACAAATTTACATTAATTGGTTAAATGGAAATACTGCCTTAATGGTCGTGATCCTAACAAAAAATTAGGATTTTGGCTTTGATTCCATTGCACTTCATACCACATCAACATCATATATTTCACCCAAGGCTCCCAGCGCGCACAATGGCGAGCTAGACCTAGCACATCGGTATAAGCACCACAATACTCACCATACTGATGCAAAAAGAATTGACGCTGCTCTATATCAAGTTGATTAGCTTGAAAATAGGTTTCTAAAGACAGTCCGATATCGGCATTTGCCGCATACTCCCAATCTAACAACATGATATTATTATTCACATACAAAATATTACCACGATGAATATCCATGTGCGCAGGTGCTAGCTTTAACGTTTTTGGCATAGGTGACGAAAGGAAATAACGATGCAATCGCTGCCAACGGGGTTGCTGCCTTTTGCAATCGACCAAACACCCATAATGTGCAATTTCTTGCCTCAGCTGTAAACGGTAACTCAGCAACGGTTGAGTATGTAATTTAGCGATAGTTGCGGCCAAAGCCGATTGGAATTGAGAAGTGAAAAACTGTTCAGTGCTCGGATGTTGCCCTGCACACCATGACAACAGCAACCAGTCACGATTTCTAGCTAATTGCCTTGGCGCTTGAGCAAACCCCTGTAATTGATGCAAGATACGCGCTTCTTTGCGCCGATTGACCATCAATGCAGATTGTGTTTTACCTTGAGCACGCGCAATCACATCAATGTTTTGCATTCCGGTCACGGCTCGTAGGTGGTAACTGCCTCCTGATAGCCCTGCTAGTGGCGTTATTTCCCAGTTTTTACTGTTTATTTCTGGGAAATAACCTGCTAATAGGGCTAATAAAGAGTGATGATTACTCAATATCGTTTTTTCCTGACCAAAGGATTTCACCACTTTGTACTGCCATTAACTGCATTTCAATATCACGTTGTTTACTTGAGCCAGAAACAACACTGTACAACACATAATCTGCTTGCACATAACGGCCTAAACCGATCGCTTTACTGCGTGTCACTAAGCTATCTTCTTGAGATAACCCTAATGTTTTACGTGCTGCATTCGCAACATCTTGCGGAACAACTTTAAAACGGTTGCTATTATCAACCGCTTTTACGATGGCTGTAGTGGCATTTTGTACCGAAAACGATCCCGTCGTATTATTTTTGACTGAATCAACTAATAACACTTTGCCACTTTCAATACCACTTGTGCCGACCATTTGATTTATCAATGGTGAAACCGCTGAAGACCAGTCCGTAGTTTTTTGTTTCGGTGGTGTCGGCACCTTATCTGAAGGCGGTGGCGTAACAGGTTCAGCTGGCTCAGTTGGCTCTATTGGTACGACTGGCGGCGGCGTTTGCGGCCCTTCAGGGTGAAAAGAAGGACACCCCGCCAATATCATGGCTGCAGCGGCAACCAGTAAGATCCGTTTCATTATTTTTCTCCAAGCACTTGCGGTAAAAATACATAGATGCGCACATTGCGCGCGAGTGGTGATGTACTTTGTGCACTCACGCTTACCGACGAATTGGCGGGTATTGATTGCAGCAAATCATGTGAAGTGGCAATTTTTAACCCTTTATCATCATACCAATAGAGCCGATACATGACCGTTACTGCCTTTGGTTGGCTGTTGCTCATATTGATTGTAGCAACCGTTGCGTAGTTATCAACACTCACGACAGGTTGTTCAACAATAACCCCATGGGCCAGCACAGAAGGCTCCATAATGACACTTTGTTGCTCATTGAACACCAAGCCATCTCTTTTTCCCCAAATACAACCACTCAAGGAGAGGAGCACTGAACCGAGTACTAAACAACGGGTCACAATAGCCCATGGTTTTTTCATCGTTTAACCTTTACTTCGCCAGTAATGGACCCAGTGGACGCCCACCAACAAGATGCATATGGATATGGAAAACTTCCTGCCCTGAGTGTTCATTACAGTTCATAATCAAACGATAGCCGCTTTCTGCGATACCTTCTTGCTGAGCAATTTTTGCAGCAACCGTAAATAAACGCCCAAGAGCCAGTTCATCATCCACAGTTACATCATTCACAGTTGGAATTAATTTGTTTGGAATAATGAGAATATGTGAAGGTGCTTGTGGTGATATATCACGAAACGCTGTCACCAGTTCATCTTGATAAACGATATCAGCGGGGATTTCACGTCGAATAATTTTACTGAAAATAGTTTCTTCTGCCATTGCAAATTCCTTTAATAGTGACAAACAATTACGCTTTAATCGCACCAACATTCATATGGAATAAACGATTAAAGTTTTCAGTGGTGATGCGAGCCATTTCATTAGTGCTCACACCTTTTAATACCGCCATATACTCAGCGACATCTCGCACATAGGCAGGCTGATTTTCTTTTCCACGGTGAGGAACAGGCGCCAAGTAAGGTGAATCTGTTTCAACTAAAATTCGATCCAATGGCACAATCCTTGCTGCTTCACGAATTTGCTCTGCATTACGGAAGGTGACAATGCCAGAAAAAGAGATATACATACCTAAATCGAGTAATTCAATGGCCGTCTCTTTATCTTCAGTGAAACAATGTAGCACTCCACCACATTCAGCCACTTTCTCTTCGCGCAAAATAGTTAATGTATCTTCTCGTGCATCACGTGTGTGCACAATAACAGGTTTATTAACTTGGCGACCAATACGAATATGTTGGCGAAACGACTCTTGCTGAAGAGCAGCGTTTTCTTTTTGATAATAATAATCTAGACCCGTTTCCCCCAATGCAACCACTTCGTTACCCGCAGCCAGTTGTGCCAAACGGTCAAAGTCATAGCCTTCATCCAGATTTAACGGATGAATACCACAAGAAAATGCCACATTCGGGCGCTCACCAATCAAGGTTTTCATACTATCAAAACCGTGTAATGTCGTGGCGACCGCTAACATAAAACCAACATCGCGTTGCGATGCTTTTGCGATAACATCATCAACGCCAGTATGTAATTTTTCATAATCGAGGCAATCGAGATGGCAGTGTGAATCAACAACAAACATATTTTACTCTTTTATGCTGTAGGGAGAGCAACCAGTGCTTCCCATTGTAATAACTGATTAGTTAAAAGTAGCTCTTGATTAAGTGCGGGTACCGTTAACAATTGATGGCGACAATTTTGCCAAGCTTCATAGACATCAAACAACTGCGCTTTTGACATACGGGATGCCAAAATACTCGCAAGAGGTAGCTGATCTTGATTTAAACAGAACTGAGTCGCCTGTTGTTGTAGTTTCATGCTATCACTCAACAACCCTAACACCCAGCCAATCTGTTCGATCGCATTGTCATTATTCATCACTGGCAACAATGGCAACATGTCACCCTGCTGCAAGGCGTGCGCTAAAGTGTGACACAATGTTGTACGCTGTTGCCAATGCTCAGGTTGTAGCAATGACATCGCAGCAATTGGCGCTCCTTGGCATAATTTTAATGCGGTTAGCGCGTCATTATAGTTAACACCAGCAATCTGTTTTTGTAACCAATACCACGCCGTTTGTAACTCTGGAGGAGACAGAAACGTGCTTAAACAACGGCTACGCAATGTCGCCAATAAACTCTCGCGCTTTTCACACCCTAACAAAAAGTAAGTCTGTACAGTTGGCTCTTCGAGTGTTTTCAACAACGCATTTGCCGCTGCATCGGTTAATGCTTCAGTACGTGGTATATAAGCTACCTTAGCACCGCCTTGTTGTGCGTGGTTACTCAAGGTGTCAGTTAATTTTCTAACTGACTCCACGCTAATCGTATTTTTGCCTTTTTCAGGCTCTAAAACGTGATAATCAGGGTGAGTTCCTGCTAACATCAATTGGCAACTGTGACACTCACCACAACTTTTTAAACCATCCGTATTTTGGCAAATTAGCCAGCGGCTAATACCATAACATAGAGCTTCTGCACCATTGCCCGGAAGTGAGTGTAACAACAATGCATGGTGCCCACGGCCTTGTTGATAGGACGTCACCAATTGACGATACGTTTCATTCAACCAAGGGTACCAATTCATACCTTCACCTTACCTAGCCAACCATTTTTGCAATGTTTGGCGAATATCTTGCTGAACTTGTTCAATATTTTGGCTTGCATCAATCGTTAAGATCGTGTCATCCGCCGCCACCAGCTCAAGGTAGCGTTCGCGGGTGCGTTCAAAAAATGCTAATGATTCTTTTTCTATTCTATCTAACTCACCTCGAGCACGAGCTCGCTGTAAACCGAGTTCAGGAGGCAAATCTAAATATAAAGTCAACGCTGGTTTAAAATCACCAAGCACCAAATCACGTAGTGATTGCATCAATTGACGATCAATACCTCGCCCACCACCTTGGTAGGCTTGAGAAGACAAATCATGTCTATCACCAACTACCCATTGACCTCCAGCTAATGCAGGTTTGATCACATTTTCGACCAGTTGAACACGTGCAGCATATAGCATCAAGACTTCTGCCTTATCGGTTACTTTTTCCCCTGAAATGCCTTGCTTAATTAACTCACGCAGTTTTTCGGCTAAAGGGGTACCTCCCGGTTCACGTGTAAAAGCAATATTTTGAATACCCGCTTGGTTTAAGGTTTCCACAACAGTGTTAATGGCCGTGGTTTTCCCTGCACCTTCTAATCCTTCAATAACAATATAGGCGTTTTTCATGTTACTTATCATTCTGCTTTTCAATTTGTCGATAGACTTTGACCGCACGATTATGGTCATTCAGACTATTACTGAAGGTATGACCTCCAGTCCCATTAGCGACAAAGTATAAATAATCCGTTTTGGCTGGATGCGCGGCGGCTTTGATAGAGGCAAGGCTTGGCATCGCAATCGGTGTTGGTGGTAAACCATCAATTCGATAAGTATTGTATGGTGTATAGTTATCTAAATCACTACGATAAATTTTGCCGCGATACTTATCACCTAAACCATAAATCACTGTTGGGTCAGTTTGTAAGCGCATGTTTTTCTTCAAACGATTCACAAAAACAGAAGCGACTTGATTGCGTTCGCTATCTACTCCAGTTTCTTTTTCAATAATCGATGCCATGATTAACATTTCATAGGCATTTTTATATGGCAATTCTTTATCGCGCCCTTGCCATATCTCATCAACACTCTTTTTCATTTGCTGATGAGCACGTTTTAAGATATCAAGATCTCGTGTGCCGGCGGTATACAAATAGGTATCTGGATATAGCCACCCTTCCAGCGCACCATCACCTTCAAAGCCAATAAAAGTATATAACTCGGTTTGCGTTTTATCGTCTGTTTCATGCTTTAAATAAGGGGCATCGCGTAAAATATTTGTCCAATCAGATAAGCGATTCCCTTCAACAAAACGTATAGAAAATTGCGCCTCTTTGCCGCTAGAGATCAACGCCAACATCTGTTCTACATCCATATTGGGCTGTAGACGATAAGTTCCTGCTTTCATTTTGGCAAGCTCAGGACGTAATTTCAGTAACCACTGAAACTGATAACTTGGATTGATCACCTTTTCATCCACTAATAAGGTTTCAAATGCCACGCGTCCCGTTCCCGCAGGAACGGTAAAGATTTTTTCTTGTGTCAAATTGAGCGGTGCTTTCGCATAATTCAAAACCTGCTGATACATATAGTAAGCCGCAGCACCAATGATCAAGATAACCACCACCACTGCAATCGAAATTTTCTTAGCTAGTTTCATTCATCAACCACTTAATCACTAAATTTGGCAACGTAAAAAAAGATATTCAAACAATTCCCTTGATGAGTATTGCCATTGAGCCTTATTTTTACCTAAATTGATGGTAGCCACAGGTAAAATCGGCATTAACGTATTACAGAGCAAAACCTCTTCACAACACCCCAAAACATCAGGAAAGCGCTCGACTTCCTGAAGATGGTACTGGCTTGTTGAGAGCAGCGCTATAATCTTTTGTCTCATTAATCCATTCACCCCAGAGGCAGCCAGACTTGGCGTAAATACAGCCTCACCTTTGCGCCAAAAAATATTGGCGCTACAGCACTCAATTAAAACACCATCCGTATCGACAACTAATGCTTCGTCTACATGCGCCGCATCGATTTCTTGACGTATCAGAACTTGTTCCAAACGATTGAGATGCTTGATACCCGCTAGATATGGATTTTTACTGATTGGCACTTTGCTGAGTATTAAATTAGCGCCAGTTTGCTGTATCGCCTGATAATGTTGAGGAAATGCTGAAACAGAGACAATAACCGTTGGTTGTTCAAAGCCCAAAGAGCTATACCCCCTACCTCCAATACCACGACTAATAATTACCTTCATCACAAATTCATCATTCGCCTGCTGCTGACAAATTTGTTGAATATGCTGCTTTAATTGTGGCCAATCCGGCTGAGGCAATTGTAGGCGAGCGCTGTCCTGCACAAGGCGTGCAATATGATTGTCAATATTCTTTGGTTGATGATTAAACACGTGAATAGTCGTAAAACAACCATCGCCAAATTGCACCGCGCGATCAGAGGCATCAATTTGACGACATGCAACCCCATTAACCCAGTATGACATTGATAACTCTTACAATAATAGCTGATAAATCAGTCAGTAATAGAATGCTGATTATCATAAACTAAAGTGAAGATGACTGCAAAATCAATCAAATATAAAGCAAGTTTAAAACGACTAGCATTGTTTTAAAGGTATTAATGGGGTTAAGTTGCATGAAAAGCAAAAGGCACCTAAAAAAGGTGCCTTGCTTGATACAAATATAATTTAACGCAATAATATTAGTGTCGATTAAGTCTACTGATAGCGACGGAAAATCAATGAACCGTTTGTACCACCAAAACCAAATGAGTTACACAGAGCGTACTCCATGTTATCCACTTTACGTGCTTCGCCAGGTACAAAATCCAGCTTGCAAGCTTCATCTGGGTTATCAAGGTTAATCGTTGGTGGAACAATTTGCTCTGTCAGCGATAAAATCGTAAAGATAGACTCGATTGCACCCGCAGCACCTAAGAGGTGACCGGTCATTGATTTAGTCGAGCTAACTAACACATCGGTGTCTTCACCAAATACTGAAATCACGGCTTGTGCTTCAGCGAGATCGCCTGCTGGGGTTGATGTACCATGTGCGTTAATATAACCCACTGCCGTTGCATCAATACCTGCATCATTCAACGCATTGACCATTGCCATTGCAGCACCCTCACCATTTTCAGGTGGTGATGTCATATGGTAAGCATCACTGCTCATACCAAAGCCAGCAATTTCAGCGTAAATTTTTGCGCCGCGCGCTTTCGCATGTTCATATTCTTCAAGAACAATAATACCCGCACCATCACCGAGAACAAAACCATCACGGTCTTTATCCCATGGGCGGCTAGCCGCTTGAGGGTCATCATTACGCGTTGACAGCGCACGCGCAGCACCAAAACCGGCAACACCAAGTGGGGTTGTTGCTTTTTCGGCGCCGCCCGCTAACATGACATCAGCGTCACCATAAGCGATCATACGCGCTGCATGACCAATATTATGTACACCTGAAGTACAAGCAGTAGCAATAGAAATGCTTGGCCCACGAAGGCCGTACATGATGCTCAAATGACCTGCGACCATATTAATGATAGTTGAAGGTACGAAGAATGGACTCACTTTACGAGGACCGCCAGCTAGCATTGCTTCACAGTTCTCTTGGATCAAGCCTAGACCACCAATACCAGAACCAATCGCTAAACCTATACGAGTAGCATTGGCTTCTGTTACTTCCAATCCAGAATCTTTGATGGCTTGAGAGCCAGCAGCAATACCATACTGGATGAATGGATCCATCTTCCGCGCTTCTTTGCGGGAGATCCCATAATCTTCGTAGTTGAAATCTTTGACTACGCCAGCAAATTTAGTTGCGTGGTTGGTAGTATCAAAATGTTCGATGAGGCTGATACCACTCTGTCCGTCACAAACAGCTTTCCATGATGATTCAACTGTGTTGCCGACAGGAGATAACATGCCCAGTCCGGTTACGACTACACGACGCTTAGACACGTAAATCCTCCAAGGAGGGAAAAAGTTACAAAAGAAACATAGGCGGTCGAGTGACCGCCTAGATAAGTTTTAAAGCTATTACTTTGATGCGTTCTCGACGTAGTCAATCGCAGCCTGCACTGTAGTGATCTTTTCAGCTTCTTCGTCAGGGATTTCGATATCGAACTCTTCTTCCAGAGCCATAACCAGCTCAACTGTGTCAAGAGAATCAGCGCCCAAGTCATCAACAAATGAAGCTGCTGTTACAACTTCTTCCTCTTTAACACCCAGTTGCTCAACGATGATTTTCTTAACGCGTTCTTCGATAGTGCTCATACTATTAAAATTCCTATCAAAACTCGCTTTCGCGATGGTTTTCGTAGTTTATAAAATACAGGAAAAGATACAACCCAATCCCGGCTGTTGAAACCTAAATTTTGCATTATTTTGCGCTAATTAACACTAATAATGCAAATGGTTCCATCATTTCTTTAGATCATGTACATGCCGCCATTGACATGTAATGTTTCACCTGTGATGTAACCAGCTTCATTAGAAGCCAAGAATGCTACAGCACTGGCAATTTCTTGCGCATCACCCAGTCTATCAGCAGGAACTTGAGATAAAATGCCTGCACGCTGTTCATCTGTCAATGCTTTGGTCATATCAGTTTCAATAAAACCAGGCGCAACGACATTGACGGTGATACCACGGGAAGCGACTTCGCGAGCTAATGATTTACTAAAACCAATCAGCCCAGCTTTTGCTGCTGCATAATTCGCTTGCCCCGCATTTCCCATCACACCGACAACAGATGCGATAGAAATAATACGTCCACAACGTTTTTTCATCATGGCGCGTAATACGGATTTAGATAAACGGTAAACGGATGAAAGGTTGGTGTCAATAATATCTTGCCACTCATCTTCTTTCATGCGCATCAAAAGGTTATCACGAGTGATACCTGCATTGTTTACCAGTATATCAATTTCGCCAAACTGTTGACGAATATTATTCAAGGTTTCATCAATTGATGCAGGGTCTGTCACATTCAGAGCAAAACCTTTGCCTTTTCCATCTAAGTAAGCAGAAATCGCTTCTGCACCACTTTCGCTCGTTGCAGTACCGATAACGGTAGCACCACGCGCAGCAAGTGTTAAAGCAATCGCTTTACCGATACCACGGCTAGCACCTGTTACAAGTGCAATTTTTCCTTCAAAGCTCATATCGTCCTCAGAGGTTTTCTAACGCAGTCGCTAATGATACAGGATCATTGGCTGCAACGGCAGTTAAATTAGAGACAATACGCTTGGTAAGACCAGTAAGTACTTTTCCAGGCCCTACTTCAACAAGATGTTCAATGCCTTGATCTGCCATCAATTCTACCGTTTCAGTCCAACGAACTGGATTATACAATTGACGAACCAAAGCATCACGAATATTTTCAGCTGATTGCTCAATTTTTACATCTACATTGTTAATAACAGGGAAAACCGGCGTATTAAATCTAATGTCTTGTAATGCAATGGCTAATTTTTCAGCGGCAGGCTTCATTAATGCACAATGTGAAGGTACACTCACTGATAATGGCAGTGCACGCTTCGCACCTGCTTCTTTACACGCTGCTCCGGCACGCTCAACCGCCGCTTTTTCACCAGCAATAACGACTTGGCCTGGTGAGTTAAAGTTAACCGGTGAGACAACCTGCCCTTGCGCTGCGTCCTGACATGCCTTTTCGATCGATTCATTATCTAAACCGATAATCGCATACATGGCACCAGTGCCTTCTGGAACAGCTTCTTGCATCAACTTACCGCGCAACTCAACTAATTTAATTGCGTCTTTAAAATCCATCACGCCAGCACAAACTAATGCAGAATACTCACCAAGGCTATGTCCTGCCATCATGGCTGGCATTGGGCCATTCTTCGCTTTCCAAACACGAAAAATAGCCACAGAGGCAGCTAACAATGCAGGCTGAGTTTGCCATGTCTTATTTAATTCTTCTTCTGGCCCGTTTTGCACTAATGCCCAGAGATCGTAACCTAACGCTTCAGATGCCTCAGCGAATGTTTGTTCCACGAGCGCATTTTCAGCCGCTAACGCAGACAACATACCGAGAGACTGAGACCCTTGACCGGGAAAAACCATAGCAAATTGTGTCATGTCTTTTTTCTCAGTAAATTAAAAACGAACGAGTGCAGAGCCCCACGTAAAGCCACCACCGAATGCTTCAAGAAGCACTAATTGGCCACGTTGGATACGCCCATCACGCACCGCTTCATCAAATGCGGTCGGCACAGAAGCCGCTGACGTGTTACCGTGTCTATCTAGCGTTACAACCACTTTTTCCATGGTCATATCAAGCTTTTTCGCGGTTGCAGAGATAATTCTTAAATTTGCTTGATGAGGTACTAACCAATCAAGATCTTCTTTCGCAATACCGCTTTCAGCTAAAGTTTCATCGACAATATGTGCCAATTCACGCACAGCAACTTTAAATACTTCATTACCAGTCATGGTTAAGTACGCTTGCTCATCGGAGCCTCGCTCACGATTTGGCAGCGCTAACAACTCACCATAGCGACCATCAGCATGCAAATGAGTTGATAAAATACCTGGTTCTTCAGAAGCACCGATCACCATCGCGCCCGCAGCATCACCAAATAGTATAATCGTGCCACGGTCAGTTGGATCTAATGTTTTAGACAGTGCATCTGCACCAATTACTAATGCTTTTTTCGTCATGCCTGTTTTAACGAACTGATCAACGATGCTGATCGCATAAGTAAAACCTGCACATGCTGCGGCAATATCAAAAGCAGCACAGTCATTGATCCCCAACATTTGTTGGATTTGACATGCAGCACTTGGAAATGCATGTGTTGATGAGGTTGTTGCAACGACGATTAAACCGATTTCGCTGCTATCCACTTGAGCCATTTCTAGCGCTTGTTGCGCTGCATGGAACCCCATTGTTGCAACACTTTCATCTTCACCGGCAATGCGTCTTTCATGAATACCTGTGCGAGTTACAATCCACTCATCAGAAGTATCAACCATTTTTTCCAGATCAGCGTTAGTTCTAATTTGTGTTGGTAAATAGCTGCCTGTGCCTAATATTTTGCTATACATAGGTTATTGATCACTCCTGGGTAATACGATATTCAACCGAGCCGCTATTCTGTCAGGAACTTGTCTATCAACGGCTTGTACTGCGCGTTCGATGGCAGCTTTAAATGCGCCTTCATTTGCAGCACCATGACTTTTAATGACAATACCTTTTAATCCTAACAGAGTTGCACCATTATACTGGTCGGGGTTCAGCTCCCCAAAACGCTTCATTAGGCGTTTTTTAAGCCATTTTTTAGCCAGTTTCATTAACCAGCTAGGCTTTTTCTGTGCTTCTTCTGATGATTTTAACAAGGAAAGAATAACTCGTATCACCCCTTCCATTGTTTTTAGCGTGACATTACCTGAGAAGCCGTCACACACAAACACATCTGTTTTGCCCGTCAGTAATTCATTACCTTCGACATAACCGATATAATTTATTGCCGCAGTTTCTTTGAGGATTGCGGCGGCTTCGCGGATATTATCCAAACCTTTACTTTCTTCTTCACCAATGTTGAGCAACGCCACTTTCGGTGAAACAATTTTTGCGACTTCCTCAGCAACCACTGAGCCCATCACAGCAAATTGCACTAACATCTCACTGCTACAAATAACGTTCGCACCTAAATCTAGCACAACCGTTTGGCCTTTTTGCTGATTTGGCAAAATCGTCATCAGCGCAGGTCGTTCAATACCTTCAATGGATTTTAACATTAACTTAGCTAAACCCATCAATGCACCAGTATTGCCGGCACTTACGCACGCCTGTGCCTGCCCCGTCTTGACCAATTCTAGCGCCGTTCGCATCGAGGTTCCTTTGCTTTGGCGTATAGCAGCTGATGGCTTGGCATCGTTAGCTATCACGCTTTGTGCTGGAATAATTTCGATACGCGAAGTCAGCTCCGCACTTTGTTGTGCAAGCAGAGGTTGAATGGCGTCAGTTTGACCGACTAGCAATAATTTGAGTGCTGGATTAGATGCCAGAGCCTGCAATGCAGCAGGCACTGTGACGCGGGGACCAACATCCCCGCCCATAGCATCTAACGCAATGGTTAGATTAGCCAAAGTCTCAACTTGTAAATGAATTACTTGTTGATAACCTTACGGCCACGGTAGTAACCGTCTGCAGTCACATGGTGACGCAGGTGGGTTTCACCTGAAGTTTTGTCTACAGAAACTAGGGTAGCAGTCAGTGCGTCATGTGAACGACGCATACCGCGTTTTGAACGAGTTGGTTTATTCTGTTGTACGGCCATTGACCTTACTCCTTAAGTACTTTTCTTTAAACTGGCTAATACGGCAAATGGATTTGGTTTTTCTGCCTCAGGAGGTAGTTCGCCAAAAACCATGTCCGCTTCGGACACTTCACAGTGTTCAGAATCATGAACCGGAACCACTGGTAAGGATAGAATTATTTCATCTTCTATCATTCCCAGCAAATCTATTTCACCGAATTCATCAATTTGAATTGGTTCATAGCCTTCCGGTAATGCTTCGGCCTTTTCGTCATTGACGACAGGACTAAAACAATACGATACGTAAACATGATGTTTGAAATCTTTTCTGCAACGCTGGCATTGTAGGGTGACATCCACATCAGAGTGCCCCTCTATGACCGTCAGACGCTGATTATCAATTTTAAATGATAATTCGCTCTCAACATCACTGTCTACACTGACTACTGATTCAGCAATACGTGTAACTTGCTCAGGTTTATAACTCCCGACATAGTCGAGGTTTTTCTGAGCTGCACGCTGCGCATCGATAGTCAGGGGTAATTTTACCTTTTGCATAAGGCGCGCATATTAACTTTGTAATGAACTATAGTCAAAGAAAAAGGCGGGCAAAACTCGCCTTTTCACCAAAAAATCGCCTGTTAAGCGCCAGATAGTTTAAAATGAGTTAACCCTTTTGGCTATGAGTTTCGAGAAAAATTATGAAATCGATTATTTTGGCATCAACCTCACCTTACCGACAACAGTTGTTGAAAAAGCTTGGGTTACCATTTTTAGCGGTTGCACCTAATGTCGACGAAAGCACTGTTCTCAATGAATCCGCAGAAGCTTTAGTCATGCGTTTAGCATATGCGAAAGCGCATGCCATCAGTGGGCAATATCAACAACACTTAATTATTGGCTCTGATCAGGTCTGTGTAATTGATGGGGAGATCATGGGTAAGCCACTTAATTATGACAACGCGTTTAACCAACTGAAAAAAGCGTCAGGACACAAGGTCACTTTTTATACGGGACTATGTTTACTTGATTCAAGTACAAGTAGTTATCAAATACAGTGCGAATTATTTAATGTTTATTTTCGTTCACTCAGCGATAAAGAAATCGATGTTTACTTACGCAAAGAAGAGCCGTATCAATGTGCGGGAAGTTTTAAATCTGAAGGGTTAGGTATTGCCTTATTCGATAGGCTGGAAGGACGCGATCCAAATACCCTGATTGGTCTACCATTGATTTTACTGCTTGAGATGTTGCGCCATCATGGCTATAGCCCATTAAATGATTAAGTATTAAGTAGATAGCCGGTAGATTATCTTTCTATCTGCCGGCTACATTTTCACTGATGGCTTTTGCGTGAACGCAGTACTTTTAAACATTGGTTTAATTCATTATCAAGCGGCGCTTGTATACGCATCTCTTCCCCACTCTTCGGATGGGTAAATTTTAATGAACTTGCGTGTAAAAATAATCTTTTTAAACCAGTTCCTGCCAATTGGCTGTCAAATTGCTTATCACCATAACGATTATCAAAAGCAATTGGGTGCCCCGCATGTAAAGTATGAACGCGAATTTGATGGGTACGCCCTGTCACTGGACTTGCTTTCACTAACGTGGCGTTCTCAAAACGTTCTTCCACCTTAAAACGCGTTTCTGATGGTTTACCCTCTGGACTAACGCGAACTACACGCTCACCACTTTGCAAAATATTTTTGAGTAATGGTGCTTGAACGACTTTAGTGTGCGATTGCCAATTGCCACGTACAAGCGCCAAGTAATCTTTTTGCATTTGTTTTAGGCGCAATTGTTCGTGCAGTGCGCGTAATGCAGAACGCTTTTTAGCCACCAGCAAAATACCTGATGTGTCACGGTCAAGACGGTGCACCAATTCTAAGAAACGTGCTTCAGGCCGTAACGCACGTAGCCCTTCAATAACCCCAAAACTTAGGCCGCTACCACCGTGCACAGCCGTACCTGAAGGCTTATTAATCACGAGGATCGAGTCATCTTCATATAGAATGCAATTGGCTAATGCCGCGACTTTATCCAGTTTTGCGGAAACGGGCGCGTCTTCACGCTCAGCCACTCTAACTGGAGGTACTCTGACTTGATCGCCTTCGGCAAGTTTGTATTCAGGTTTGATACGCCCTTTGTTTACCCTCACTTCCCCTTTCCGGATAATGCGGTAAATCATGCTTTTAGGCACACCTTTTAATTTTGCGAGCAAGAAATTATCGATGCGTTGTCCGGCTTCATCATCGCTAATATCAATAAACTGAACTTGATTTTGTGTATTCATTCAAAAATGTGTTAACTCTAATTGATTAAATTACGACCTCATTTGCAGAATATATCATACCGACTCCGAAAATTTTTTTATCATTTTTTTTTATTTGGTCAAAGAATAGCTTGTTGGTCATATTTCTAAATAAAATTTTCATATAACTGATCTATCGACTTGCTATAATGTCATCGGCAGTGGAATAATACACAATTGCCATCATGTTTGATAAAACGATAATTGGCATGAGATACTAGTTTACTATTTGATTGAGTAAAGACGCTGCAATGGCGTAAGACGTCTAACAAAATCAAATATTTAGCGAGCAACGAATATTAGCTTATTGGGTTGGGAACTTCCGTTAATTTAAATTATGACGGCTTCCTGATTAAGAACGCTGAATTTTTAATCTAAAAATCAGGTTCACCGAATACTGCGCGTCTCTATACGAACGACTGCCGTGAGGCAGGCGGTTTTGTAAAAATCACGAGGCCATCGGTTTACAATAGCTCCCTTTTTCGCTGCTCTTTATTGAAAGTAAAAATAATGAGTAAGTAACAATATGAAAAGAATGCTAATAAACGCAACTCAACAGGAAGAGTTGCGTGTTGCCCTTGTTGATGGGCAACGCCTCTATGATCTGGATATCGAAAGCCCTGGTCATGAGCAAAAAAAGGCGAATATTTACAAAGGTAAAATCACTCGTATTGAACCTAGTCTTGAAGCCGCTTTTGTTGATTACGGTGCTGAAAGGCATGGTTTCCTTCCTATCAAAGAAATCGCTCGCGAATACTTCCCAAGCAACTATCACTCTCAGGGTCGTCCAAACATCAAAGATGTTTTGAAAGAAGGCCAAGAAGTTATCGTTCAAGTTGATAAAGAAGAACGTGGTAATAAAGGTGCCGCATTAACCACCTTCATCAGCCTAGCAGGTAGCTATTTGGTATTAATGCCAAATAACCCTCGTGCAGGCGGCATTTCACGTCGCATTGAAGGTGAAGATCGCACTGAGCTAAAAGAAGCGCTGTCTTCTCTAGAAATTCCTGATGGTATGGGTCTTATCGTACGTACCGCAGGTGTAGGTAAATCAGCAGAGTCTTTACAGCAAGATTTGCTCTATCGCTTACGTCATTGGGAAGCTATCAAAAAAGCTGCAGAAAACCGCCCTGCGCCGTTCTTAATACATCAAGAAAGTAACGTTATTGTTCGTGCGTTCCGTGACTATTTACGCCCTGATATCGGTGAAATTCTTATCGATAATCCTAAAGTGGTCGAAATGGCACGTAACCATATTGAAGCAATTGGCCGCGGTGACTTTGCTAGTAAGATCAAACATTATAGTGGCGATGTTCCATTATTTAGCCATTACCAAATCGAATCACAGATTGAGTCTGCGTTTCAACGTGAAGTTCGTCTTCCATCAGGTGGTGCATTAGTTATTGATACCACTGAAGCATTGACAGCTATCGATATCAACTCCTCACGTTCAACCCGCGGTGGCGATATCGAAGAAACTGCGTTCAATACTAACTTAGAGGCTGCCGACGAAATTGCTCGCCAATTACGTTTACGTGACCTCGGTGGCTTAATCGTTATTGACTTTATTGATATGACGCCAGTAAGGCATCAACGTGAAGTTGAAAACCGCTTACGTGAAGCTGTTCGCCAAGACAGAGCGCGCATCCAAATTGCACGCATCTCTCGCTTTGGCTTGCTCGAAATGTCTCGTCAGCGTTTGAGCCCATCTTTAGGTGAATCTAGCCACCATGTTTGCCCACGTTGTTCAGGCACTGGCACCATCCGTGACAATGAGTCACTGTCTCTTTCTGTCCTGCGTTTGATCGAAGAAGAAGCACTTAAAGAAAACACACATGAAGTGCATGCGATTGTCCCTGTACAGATTGCGTCTTACTTGCTGAACGAAAAACGCAAAGCGGTCAGTGAAATTGAAACGCGTCAACGTAATGTACGTGTCGTTATCGTACCTAACGATCAGATGCAAACACCACATTTCCACGTGATCCGCATTCGTAAAGGCGAAGAAGTTAATACACTGAGCTACAACTTAGCACAGTATCATGAAACTGAGACGCTAAATAATACCGATGAGACAACCGCTGAACGTAAAGCACCTGAGCAACCTGCAATTTCTGCGTTTGCTTTACAGGAGCCAGTAGAGCAGCCTGTTGCAAGCAAACAAAAAGAAAATAAACCACGCCCTCAAACACCAAAACCAGCTGCGAAAGCAGATGCAGAGGTCGGTTTATTCAGTAAAATTGCTGCATTCTTCAAAAAACTGTTTGGCGAAGAAGAAAAAGTTGTTGAAAAACCTGTTGAGAAGAATCGTCAGAACAACGATAGACGTCGTAATAACGATCGTCGTAATAACAATAACCGCCGCAACAATCGTCGTGATCGCGATGACAACAATGAAAATCGTGATAACCGCGATAATCGTTCTAATCGTAATGCGCAAACTGACGATAATAACAATCGTAAGGGCCGCAACAATAAGAATGCTAATCAGCAAGACGATCAGGCAACTGATGGTAATAATCGCGATGCACAGCAGCAACAACGCCGTGATCAACGTGCTGAACGTCGCCGCCGTCAAGATGACAAACGTCAACAACAAGTCGCTAAAACTCAACAAGATGCCACTCAAGAAGTTGATGCAACAACTGTAGAGAAAGAAGATACTCAGCCACGTCCAGTAACACCACGTCGCCAACGTCGTCAGTTAACACAAAAAGTTCGTATTACTGATAATGTTGAAGTGGTTGCACCAAGCGAAATCGCAGTAACAACAGAAGTTGCCGCTGAAAATAATGTTAAGCCACTGGCTGCATTACCAGCGCCTGTTGAAACGCAAGCTAGACATGTTGTTGAGCTAAGCAATAATGATGAGTTACCAGAAACTCAATCAGATGATGAAGATAAGCAAGATACCATCATTCCGCGTCGTTCACGCCGCTCACCTCGTCACTTACGTGTCAGTGGTCAACGCCGTCGTCGTTATCGTGATGAGCGTCACTTAACTAAATCACCAATGCCACTGTTTGCTGCCGTTGCTTCTCCTGAACTTGCATCAGGTAAAGTGTGTATTAGCTACCCAATTGTTCAAACACAACAAGATGCGGTCGCAATTATCACTAATGAAGAGATGCTTGAGCAACAAGGCGCGTTCAATACGGAATCTGTTGAAACAATCGACATGGCGATTCAACCGGTTGTAGCAGTGCACGAAGCGGCCTCTGTTGAGCCAAAAGAAGCTGCAATTGATATCGTTACTGAAGAGACGGACGAACAATCTGTTAATTTAGAGCCTGCATTTGCTCCGCAAGCAGAACCTGTTGTTGCGGTACATGTGGAACAACCAGCGCAAGAAACGCCAGAAGAGTCACAACCACAATCTGAGGTTGAAGTATTGCCTGTAGCAATAGAGAAAGTCGTTGAAAACACTGAGGTTGAACAACCAAAAGCAGAGCAGCTAGTTGAACAAGTGCCTGTTGAAGTCGTTCAAGTTGAAGAAACTCCAGTTGAGCAACTTCCAGCAAACATCATCGAAGAGCCTGCTGTCCAAACAGTAACAGCTAGTGTGACAAAATCTGCGGTCATCGTTGCCAGTAAAGCCGTGCGTCATGCTTACTCACCAATGACCAAAGCACCTGCACCAGAAGTCGTTGCATCTGCGTTTGAAGTAAAAGTTTACCAACGCGAAGCTTCAAACTTTGTTAGCAAAGGCGCCGGTGGCCATGTTGCAACCAGTCGTGCTACAGCAGAAATGGCAAAACCGGCTAACGACGAATAATCGATTACTCGTCAACTAAATCTGTTTTTCCCCAAAAATCCCTCGATAAACTCGAGGGATTTTTATTTTAAACATGGCAATAACAATATAAATTGCTAGGGGAAAAATCCAATTAAGGCATTAACAAATAGAATGTTAGCAAAATCCCGCCGTAAACCTTCGCTCAATGCGGGCGTAGAGATAAGGCGAAAAGCCTAGGGCTTTAAAGAACCATCGTTAAAGCATTTCTGAGAGACTTTATTGCACAATGAAATAGACGCTTCGCTGACTGATACGGTATCTTTTCCGGATAAGCTCCACCAAAGAGCTATGCAGTAGGCTCAATGAAATGGCCTTTCATCATGATAATATACGGATACAGGCATTACAGGCGACGGATTCGTCGTCTCTGCCCATGAAAGCCAGCGTAAACCCGTGGTACAGACGATAGAGGCCTGAGAAGTGGGAGGCTTCGCCATTTACGGCGAAGAGCAGTCACGCTACAATGTAGCTCAAAAGGCGCAGTTTAATCTTTGTTTCCCATTAAACTGCCCTCTTTAATGACTAAACTAAAAGGAACAAAAAATGGCTCATTGGGTGATTTTCGGAGCGACCAAAGGAATTGGTCATATTTTAGCAAAAATGGGTGTTAAGCAAGGGCATCAAGTCTCCGCTTTAGTTCGTCGAGTAGAAGATGCTGAGCGATTAGCCGCTCTAGGTATTCAAACTACCCTTGGTGATGCAACTGATCTTAATTCTTTAGACAGTATTTTCACTCAAACCACCCCAGAAACCGTGCTATTTACTACAATTGGTGGTGCTCAAGCTGATTTTTATGGCAACTATAACATTATCCGTAAAGCAGAGCAGTATAATATAGCACGTTTATTATTTGTTACATCAATCGGTTGTGGTGATAGCTGGTCAACATTATCAGCTAGAGCTAAATCACTATTCGGTCCATCCGTACGACAAAAATCGATGGCTGAGAGCTATCTACAGAGCAGTGAGATAAATTACACCATTATTAGGCCCGGCGGTTTGATGAGTGTACCAGCAACACATAATGCACAATTACTGTCGAATGAAGCACACGGCGTGATCAGCAGGGAAGATGTAGCGCTCGTTCTCGCTAAACTGGTTGATGATAAAAGTAGTTACCGACAAATATTTGCCGTTATTGACCCTGATTTAAAACCAGGTTGGGGAGCCTAATGTGAGAGCTGGGTTTAACTCGGGCAGAGGTTGTTGACGAAGTGGGATAAAACGTGTTTTTTCCATCCCGTGTTAAACGACTGCTGACAAACATATTCTGTTTGTCAGCAGTCTGAGCCGAGTTTAACTCGGCTCAGCGTGATTTACTTAACGTCTTTCTTACTTAAATCACCCATCTCTTTTAATTTATTTGAGATTTCGCGACGCTCTTTCGATAGCTCTGCATTTTTAATGATGTAATCATCAACACGATCATCATAATCACTGCGCATATTGGCAATAATCGCTTGAATTTCTTCGATAGTCATTCCCGGCTTGATATAATCACTCAGGTTATCAAGCAGTAAAACACGTTTTTGGTTATCACGAATTTTCTTTTCGTTATCGGTAATTTCACGGCGAATTTTATTTTTACGACGATACATACGCACAAATTCCAGGACATTTTGGAAAGATTGCTTATTAGCGTTGTCCATGTTTAAAAACCCTCTATTAGAAAAACAAAACGTATCTCTACCTACACAATACCTTTTATTAGTAGAGTGTTACAGCTCTATTTCACCTATTCATTGATTTAAAAACAGTAAAATAGTGCTTTTGCTTAATATACATACAGTATAAGCTGAACTGTTTCAGTTAACACTTTTAAGCCATCGTTTTTCCATTAATTTCAGGTAAGCTGACATCTTGCTCTACAGGCTCCATTTTATCGCTTCGTAAACAAAAGACCGATAAAATAGTGGTAACCACGACAAAACATCCCATAATCAAATAAGTCTCTGCGAAACCAATTTTATCATAACCCCACCCCGCCAATGGCGACAAAATACTTGCCACAATCGACGTAATACAGCTAAATCCGACTAAATACAGTGTCGACGATAGTCGTTTATCAAAATGGCGGCTGTTATATTTAAAAATAGCAATTAACAGTATAGGCAATTCCACCGCATGTAATAATTTCATCGCAGAAATCATAATGGGTCCTTCAACTAAACCAGAACCAATGATCCGTAATGCCATCACACTGCTAGCAAATAACAAGCCGTTTTTAGCACCTATACGATTTACAATATAAGGAGCCAAGAACATCCCACCAGCCTCTAGGAATACCTGCAATGAATTCAGATAGCCGTACATTTCATTCCCCATTTTTTCATCTTGAAATTGATGAGAAAAATAGACCATGAACTGTTGGTCATACACACTATAAATGCAAGTACCTAGCACAAACAAGATCAATGCCCAAAAACGTGGTAGGACAAATAATTGTAATGCATCATTAATAGTGATCCCTGAAGGCTTACCATGTTCAAGGCTGTTAAATGCATTGGTTTTAGCCGTTTTTAACCGTAATAAAATCACTAAAAAGATAACACCAGAAATGGTTGCCATAATAAAATTATAATTAGGGTCAACATTGATGTTACGTCCAGCAAAGAAAGTGGCGACCGCCCAACCTAAAGACCCCCACATTCTTGCTTTACCATACTCAAAATCACGCAGGCGGCTCACTCGTTCAGTATAAGATTCCAGAACACCTATCCCTGCATGAAAAGTCATACCAATAAATAACCCACCAACCAAACTACCAATCACCACATTCCATTGCAATAATGGCCCAAACAACATAAAGAATGGACCTGATGATATTAATAAGATCGCAATAAATAACAGTAAATTTTTGCGTAATCCTAATTTATCTTGCAAAAAACCATATAGTGGTTGTGCACATAGCGCAACGATGGAAATACAAGAAAAAATAACCCCTGTATCTGCGCCCTCTAAGCCAACATATTTTCTAAGCCAAATCGCCACCACTGAAAACGTTGATGACCATGTAAAAAAGAAAAAAAACAACAATGCACTCAGTGAGGCGTAGTATTTTCTCGATTCGCTATTCATTATCATTTGCCCATTCATTTCCCTGACTGACAAAAATGTTAAGGTTAACATTGGTAATTAACTAGTAAATCACCTTGATATTGTGATGTTACGCACGAATGTTAACGTTAACAAATGTATTTTGTGAGCGATATCACTTAAGTTAATAGCGTTAAAAAGTGAACCATTCAATGATATTCCAAATTATCGTGAGTTAACAACTCAGTTGGCGAGGAGATTGGACGAGATACGACTCTAGCCCTCAAAAGAGGGCTCGTGATATCGATACTAAGCTATTGAATTTTAGTATTAAGAAAGGTAACGGCGTCATCTAAAATACTTTTTCGTGCAGGATTAGATTCCCCTTTAGCTTCCGCTTGCAATTTACTGGCTATTTTTTGTTTATTCACTTCACTACCGGCAAGCAACCCTATTGTCACTCTACCAATTTCAGACAAAATCAAACGAGTTCTTTCATCATAGGTATTCATAAGCGCATCCTTTTTTGTTAGTGGCACTTAAAATAGTAGATCAAAAATGCGGCTTTTACGTTTATTTTTACGCTGTTTTACGTGGTTTTGTGACCAGAACGACTTAAAAGAAATCCATTAATCAATTGATAAATATAATATTAATTATGCACACAACTAAAAAATAAGAATATATATTAGGAATAAATTTAATTAGAAAACAACCTGGTTTTAAACGCCATTAGTTCAGATTTTTGGCTACTTCTGATATAATAGAGGATCGGTATTTTGTGTTGTAATGAATATATTCGCTATAGAATTCGCTATAGAGTTAGCTAACAAACGAGTTAAAAAGTGACAACTTTGCACTATAACGCAAACACACAAACGCGTAATAGCAACATACTTTCAAATTAGCATATAAGGCTTGTGGCTCACTATGATTTACCGTTATCGAAGGCTCACCACAAAAAACCTCATCACGGAAACACCGCTCAAGCCAAATGGAGAAGCACGTTGCAAGAGACTAAAAAACAGCCCTCATTTTTTATTCATGACTATGAAACCTTTGGTAAACACCCTGCGCTAGATCGTCCTGCACAATTCGCAGGTGTTCGCACTGATTTAGATTTTAATATCATTGAAGAACCTGAGGTTTTTTATTGTTTACCTACCGATGATTATCTTCCGCAACCTGAAGCGGTGATGATCACAGGGATCACCCCACAACTTGCTTTAGCTCAAGGGGTCCATGAGGCTGAGTTTGCCAAGCGAATTCATCGAGCCTTCTCTCACCCCAATACTTGCATCATGGGCTATAACAATATTCGTTTCGATGATGAGGTTACTCGTAATATTTTTTATCGTAACTTTTATGATCCGTACGCCTATAGTTGGCAGCAAGGTAATTCACGTTGGGACTTATTAGATGCATTACGAGCCTGTTTTGCATTGCGCCCTGAAGGGATCCAGTGGCCTGAAAATGACGACGGCCTGCCTAGCATGCGCCTTGAACATCTCACCAAAGCCAATGGCGTTGCCCACGAAAATGCTCATGATGCGATGTCTGATGTACTTGCTACCATCAATATGGCAAAGCTCTTAAAGTCTGCGCAGCCAAAAATGTTTGATTACTTTTATCAATTGCGTAATAAAAACAAAGTTAGCCAGCTGATTGATATTGTCGATATGCCCCCTTTGGTACATGTTTCAGGGATGTTCGGCGCTCTACGTTCTTATATTAGCCTTGTCGCCCCATTGGCTTGGCATCCAGATAACCGTAATGCTGTGATCATGTGCGACCTTTCCGCCGATATTTCGCCATTAATTGATTTACCCGTTGAAGTACTCCGTGAACGTTTATACACACCTAAAGCTGAGTTAGGTGATGTTTTACCTGTTCCAATTAAATTGGTACATATTAATAAGTGTCCAATTTTAGCACCTGAAAAAACGTTAAGAACAGAAGATGCGCAGCGCACAGGTGTTGATCGTGATCTTTGTCTGCGGAATTTAGAAATTTTGCGTAAAAACCCCGATGTTCGTAACAAAGTGATTGAAATTTTTGCACAAGCACAACCTTTTGATGAACCTGATGATGTGGATGCAAAAATCTATAGTGGTTTCTTTAGCAACTCTGATCGCTCAACCATGGATATCATCAGAGAAACGTTACCACAGAATTTACCTGCCCTCGATCTAACGTTTGAAGATCCGCGAATGAAAGAGCTGTTTTTCCGTTACAAGGCACGTAACTACCCAACTATTCTCTCTTATGATGAACAGCAGCGTTGGTTGCAACATCGTAGAGATTACTTTACTGAAAGTCGTTTAACCGATTATATGCAAACTATTGAGTCACTCATGATCGAGCATCAAAATGATGCAGAACGCTGTAAGCAATTAAAAGCGTTGGCTTATTACGCAAGAGAACTCACTAGCTGAATATAATAGATGAGGGCAGGAAACCCTGCCCTATAAATCATTAATGGTCGTGATTACACCCACAATCCCCTTCCCAATTTTTCTGTTTAGTTGTCTTACCTAAACCAGGGTTCATGGTATTGGTTGGGTCAGCTTGCTTATAGAAAGATTTTAGCTGCGGCTGGGCTTTATACAGATGCCCCACATTATGCTCTGCTGGATACTGCGCCCCGCGCTCATCTAACAATGCTAACATTTTTTCTTTCAATTCTTTTGGGTCAACGCCTTTTTTCAATACATAGTCTTGATGCATCACATGGCACATAAAGTGCCCGCAATACAATTTGTGGACTAATAATTTCTCAATTTCAGGTGGTAATTTTTCAAACCAATCGCGGTCATTACGACGCAATGCAATGTCCAAAGGCAAAACATCTTCAACATCTTTATTGTGAACAGCATGATAGCGCACTGCTGAACCTGCTGCTGCAAAACGATGTAAGAAAGCTTTAGCCCCTTCTTCAGGGGTACATTCAAAGTAACCACCATCTGCTGTGGCAAAAAATGATTTTAGCCACACTTGAGCTTCTTCAATGCCTTCCCCCGCCATTTTTAGCATCAGGTGATGTTCATACTTATCACGAAACTGCTTCATACGAGGCGGTAAATGAGATGGCCATAACTTACTGAGTAATTGCATTGTGCGGTCAACAAGGTTTGATGGCAGTAAAGGCACTTTATTCAATACTGCATCAATACGACCTTTTATGGTGAAAAAGAGTGGCATTTTGTCCGTACCAAACTTATCAATCATTAAAAAGGTATCTTTGCCATAGATTTCAGCTATATCAAAACAGCCACGGTGCATATATTCACCCGCAACGGGTAAGTTTTTGAACTCACTTAAAATATGACGACGGATATCTTCAAGGACATCTGGGTTATTCGAGCCAATATAGAACACTTTAGTTGATGTATCAGCAGGAAATGTATCAAGACGCACAGCAAACACAGCCAATTTTCCTGCACAGCCTGAAGCTTCAAATAAACGGCGTTCATCAGCGTTAAAACGTGACGGTGTATCTGCATCAACATCACGCACCCGCTGAGCATAATCATGATCGGAGGCAAGTTTTTCGCTTTTCTCAATATCTTCAGTACGGTAACCACGGTTTTGTAGATTAGTTAATATCTCTTCCGGCGTTTCACCTAAATCAATACCTAGATGATTGACCAATTCAACCTTACCGTCCTCATTAACACGGCCGTATAAGGCTAACTCAGTATAAGCTGGACCACGGCGCACTAGAGAGCCACCTGAACTGTTACAGATCCCACCGACCACTGAAGCACCAATACATGATGACCCGATTAATGAATGAGGTTCACGACCGAGTGGCTTTAATATCTTCTCTAAGTCATACAGCGTACTACCCGGCATAGCAACGACTTGATTAAACTCAGGTAGCACTTGAATTTGATTTAACCGTAGTGTACTGATGATCACGATATCACGGTCATAATCATAACCACTTGGCGTAGAGCCTTCAGTCAACCCTGTATTCGCCGCTTGCATAATAACGATTTTGTCTGCTTCTACGCAGGCTTTAAACACATACCATTGCTCTAATAACGTTGTTGGGAACACAACCGCAATTGCATCCCCCATTCCTGAACGAAAGCCTTTACGATAACGCTCAGTTTTATGAGGTTCAGTTAGAAGATTTTTTTTGCCTACAATATTGCTGAGTGTAAGTAATAAGCGTTGATTTTCAGGGCTGTTTACCGCTTTCATTTCTAAGCCTTCCTGTCAGGATGATTGCAATCGTTCAACCATATCACATTATAAATAATTTTTGATTTAGATATTTATGCAATTTAACAATTAATTATTTGTATAATTTGGTTAGGTGATTTATAGAAAAACTGGCTTTTACCCAAAAAAAAACAGCGCTCGAAGGCGCTGTTTACATGGTTAAAACTTGATCGGCTCAACTGAATTAATTATCACTCATTTGAGGCATTGGACGGCGGAACATACGGGTTAAAACAGCCATATAAACCAGACCAACAGCAGTCCAGATCAGACCATATACCATTGAATCCTCTTCAATGTTTAACCACAATACACATACCGTTAATGTGCCAATCACAGGTAAAATCAAGTAATTAAGAATGTTTTTGAACCCATGAATGCGACGTTCACGAATAAAAAACTGGCTGATAACAGAGATATTCACGAAGGTGAAGGCAATCAATGCACCAAAGTTGATCAGTGCGGTTGCAAAATCCATCTCAAACCAGATAGCGCCAAGGGCCAACACACCTACCATTAATACGTTATAGGCTGGCGTGCGCCATTTCGGGCTAACATAACCAAAAACTTTTTCTGGGAATACCCCATCACGACCCATGACATACATCAAGCGTGCACTACCTGCGTGTGCAGCCATGCCTGATGCCAATACTGTGACGCATGAAAACACCAAAATAATAGATTGGAAGAATGCCCCAGCCACAAAACGCATAATATCAGGTTGCGTTTCGTTGATGTTTTTAAAGCGAGAAACATCAGGGAAATACTGCTGTAAGAAGAATGAAACCGTAATAAAGATGATCCCACCAATCAATGCGGTTAAGAAAATCGCGCGAGGGATCACTTTTCCTGCATTTGGTGTTTCTTCTGACAATGAGCTTAAACCATCAAAGCCTAAGAATGAGAAACAGAGAATAGTTGCCCCTGCAATCAATGGGATTAATTCTGTTTTTTCATTGGCAAATGGGTTAAATGTCCATATTTCACCGGTTCCTTCACCATTCGATACACCATGAATAACGAGGAAGGTAAAGACAGCCATGACCCCAATTTGGATAATGGCAATAACGGTACTGAGGTTAGCAATAACGTTAATACCGCGTAAGTTAGCCGCAGTCATTAAAATCACTAGGCCAACCACAAATATCCACGGTTCAACAGTCGGGAAGATGTCTTGTAAGTAGATCTTCGCCAACAAGATGTTGATCATTGGCATAAAGATGTAGGAGAGCAATGATGTCCATCCTACTAAGAAGCCAATGTGCGGGCTCATTGATTTTTGAGCATAGGTATACGCTGAGCCGGCTGATGGGAAACGTTTCACCAATTTGCCGTAGCTCAGAGCTGTAAATAGTATCGCGGCAAGCGCAATAATATAAGAAGTCGGGACGTGTCCGCCGGTCTTATCGGATACCATTCCAAATGTATCGAAGATGGTCATTGGCTGAATATAGGCCAGACCAATCATCACCACTTGCATTAGCGTCAGCGTTTTTGCAAGTTGTACACGGTTATTTGCACCAGTTTGGTTGTTACCGATTGATAGTGGTATTGAATTATTTGGCATGATAAAGCCCTCCCATAACTTTCGATTGAGTATTACTGAACCTACTTAATCGACAGTTACTGGGAAGACTTTGCATCTGCCTATAGGCAGAAAAAAAAGAAGAAAGGTTAAATGGTGAGTTAGCGAAGCAAGTAGTTGCCCCGTAGTCATCGATGCGGCAGCCGCGGCCACCAGGCCCTGCTGCGAATGCGAAAAAGTAAGCCATGCAAGCATTCCTCAAATCGGTAGCATTAAATGTTAGCTACACGTAAAAATATAATTTATCTATCCGGCCTATTATCCGGCCCCGCGAAAATGAACGAACTTAAAAAGCAAAAAAAAACCGATACCGGAAATTGAGGTATCAGTCATTTTTTTAGTCCGCGCATTTTGCACTTCAAGTAGTGAAATAGCAATAGTTATCGTCAAAAAAGTGGCCAATATTTGATGAGAATTTTTGATAGGTTTGCTATTTTCGCAGTAACAGCTAATAACTTGTTTTATTCCATAATTTTTCGCCATTAAATGTATTTTTTTAGGCTTTTTAGCACGAACAAACAAAAAAAGCCTTCTTATCAAATAAAGAAGGCTTTGCAATATCCGCCTATACTATACTCTAAATAATTCGAGTTGCAGGATGACGAGTATTAATTAGAAATTATAGTTGATACCAAAGTTATAACGGCGACCATCGCTCACACCATCATTGATATCTGAGTCTAAGCGCTTATCTAAAATGTTATAAACACCAGCAACCAAATCAACTTCTTTCGTCAAGTTATAGCTTAAACCTGCATCAAAGAATGCATATGAAGGCATAGAACCGCTCATAGAAGAGCGAGATAGATATTGATTGGTTCTACCACGGTAGTTAACTCGAGTCCAACTTTCTAAGTCTTCAGTTGTTTTCCACGTCAACGTTGCGTTCGCCATATGCTTTGGTGTTTTACTCAAAGCTTTACCTTTAAATGTACCACTTCTTTGCTCTGAATCTGAGTATGTATAGTTAGTCGCTAAAGAGAGATCTTCTACAATATCCCAATTAAAGTTAACTTCAATTCCGCGCAGGTACGCTTTATCTACGTTATCTCGTGTACTGATAAAGTCATAACTTGCACCATTAGCGAAGTCAGCATTCGTACAAGGTCTAGCCTTATCACAAATATTGTACTCCATGATCTTATCTTTAAAATCAGTATTGAAGAAAGTAATACCTGCATTCATGTTGTCTTGGTTATTCCACATGAAAGTGATTTCTTCAGTAACACTTTTCTCTGGTTTCAGATCTTTATTACCTAAAATCATCCCATTGCTCGTTTGACCACCCGTCACTTGCCCCCAGTTAGGTGCCACTTGACGTAAGTCAGGAGAACGGTAGCCTGTAGATACCCCACCTTTCACGATCCACTCGTCAGACACATGCCATACACCATATAAACGCGGCGTCCAATGAGAACCAAAGTTTTCATCTTTATCCATACGAATGCCTCCGGTTAAAGAGAAATCATTCGTCATCATCCATTCATCTTCAGCAAACAGCGCCCAGCTATAACGGTTTAAGCTATTCGCTATCTTACCTGCACTTTCAGGGAACTGATTACCCTTATCTTTCAGATCCTCATAACGATATTGCCCACCCACACTGACAATATGGTCACCAAGGTTAAATACAGTTTGGTTTTTAGCTAACGTGTCGTTGTATTCCATTTCACGACTCGGGTTCTTCGTTTCATCACGTTGGACAAACGTTTCAATAGAACCCCATTCATAAGCACCATTATGTGTTAACGCATAATTATTATGACGATACTTGGTATTGTTATCTTCACATGAACGTTTCGTACAAGCCCTAGACTTACCAATTGTTGAGTCGCGTTCTTGCTCATCATGTTTGAAATCAAAATCAAACGCATTCTGCTCATCAGGTGTGAAAGTTAAAGTAGTTCCAATAGAACCAATTTTTTGTTTGTTAAAACCGCCAACAAACTTATCCTCACCACGATGTGAATAAACACCATTCAATTTCATCCCCAGTAAGCCATCAATTAATGGACCTGACGTATAGAAGCTACCTTGTCCTTGGTTGCCTGAATCTCTATGCGAATTGATCGTAGTGTCAGCACGTAAGCTACCATGCCATTCTTTGCCTACTTTACGAGTAATAATATTGATAACGCCGCCCATAGCATCTGAACCATACAAAGAAGACATAGGTCCGCGAACAACTTCGATACGCTCAATCGCAGGTAATGGTGGCAACCAACCTTGTTCAATACCTGAGCCGTCACTATTTGGACGTGTACTACGGGTATCAACACGTTTACCATCAATTAGGATCATCGTATATTTGGCATCCATACCACGAATGCTAATATCGGTACTACTTCCCCCACCGGTGACTAAAACACCCGGTACATCTTTTAAGGCATCCGTCACATCACGGTATGCTTTATCTTCTAATTGCTGACGGCTGATCACAGAAATAGAAGCAGGTGCATCTTCTATTTTCTGCTGGAAACCAGATGCTGTGGTAACCATAATCACGTCTTTACTGTCATCAGCAAATGCAGGTGCAGATGCAATAGCCGCAATAATGCTGATCGCAATTTTTCTTTTATTAAAAACAACCATTCCCAACTCTCCGAGAGATAAATTAGATTTAATTTTTTTGATGTGACAAAGCTCAATATGAGGGATATATCCTCAATCGTACTGTTATTATTTTTTATTGTTAGATAAAATTAATTATCTATAGAGAATTAATGCCAAAAAGTTATATAGCATTAATTTTCTATAATTAATTACTGGCAAGAAATATAATGTTATTTCTTAATTCAGTGTGCCTATTTAAATTGAATAGACACACTTCATCACTAACTCGCCAATTTGGTATGGACTAAACCATCAATCAGCACCTGCGGCACACCTTGCGAACAGCGCTCTATACGCCCTCTGACACCATATACCTCTGCTAGGCTGTCCGGTGTAATGACCTCTTCTGGTTCACCTTGCGCAACTAATTTACCCTTCTTAAGCATTAATACATGCTCTGCATGTTTTAACGCGATATTAATATCGTGAACCACCACAACGGTGATTATGTTGCGACGCTTCGTTTCTTTCGCTACCAAATCCATAACATGATATTGGTAATTAAGATCGAGCGCGCTCAATGGCTCATCTAATAATAATAAATTAGGTTGGCGTATTAATGATTGAGCCAGACCGACTAATTGTTTTTGACCACCTGATAATTGGTCCAAATAGCTTAATGCTAAATGTTCAATGCCCAATTGACGTAATAGATGCATCACTTCATCTTTACTATTTTCATTACTCAATCCGCCGGAAGCTCTTTGGGCAACAATCACAGATTCTAATACATACAAATGAACACCAGCCGGTAAGCTTTGTGGTAAATACACCACATTTTGTGCACGCTGAGCAAAATTTTGGCAAGTTAAATCGATGCCATCCAACAATAGTTGCCCCGTTGCTTTATTGAGCCCAGCCAAAGAACGCAACAAAGTTGATTTCCCACTGCCATTTGGCCCTAACAAAACAGTAATTTTACCTCTCGGTAAAGACTGGGTGGTTAAATCTTCAATCACAGGGTGTTTTGGATAACCTGCATTAAAGCGATTAATAATCAGGCCATCGGTCATGATACATTTCCTCTGTGACGCAAAATAATACTTAAGAAGAACGGCACGCCGACTAATGAGGTCACAATACCAACAGGAATAATTACACCTGGGATAATATTTTTCGACGCTATCGATGCCATCGATAACACCAACGCACCAATCAAAGCACTTGCCGGAAGATAAAAGCGGTGATCTTCACCAAACATTAAACGGGCAATATGTGGTGCAACCAAACCAATAAAAGCAATAGGACCAACAAAGGCAACCGCTAATGCAGACAAAATACTGATACGCAATAACGTAGTTAAACGTAAACGACGCACATCTATCCCAAAACTAATTGCACGATCTTCACCAAGCCTTAATGCAGTCAATTTCCATGAACTCATCATGGCAATTGGGAAAACCAGTGCAAATACTAATGCCATCACGCCGAGTTTCATCCAAGTCGCTTTAGATAAACTCCCCATGGTCCAAAAGACCAAACCTTGTAGCGTATCTTCTGTCGCAATGAACTGCATCATTGACACTAATGCATTAAAGGTGAACACCAATGCAATACCAAATAGCACAACACCTGAGGTTGCCACACGAGTCCAACGCGTCACGGCATCTAACATCAAGGCAGCCAGTAAAGCAAAAATAAACGCATTGGCCGAAATTACCCATTGGTCGGGAACACCAGGGATAGCAATACCTGAAACAATAGCTAATGCAGCACCAAATGCCGCCGCATTGGATACCCCCAAAGTAAACGGACTGGCTAGCGGGTTGTTTAAGATGGTTTGCATCTCCGCCCCTGCAAGACCAAGTGACATCCCAATCACCACCGCCATCAGTGCATACGGTAGGCGAATGTCCCAAACAATCACTCGAGTTCCCGCTTCAACAGAATCAGGAGAAACTAGCGTCTGCCACAGTTTTTCTAACGATAACCCTGATGGCCCTAGGGTAAAATCTATCACCAGTGATAATAAGATCGCAGTGATGATCACAGCAATCCACGCCACACGACGACGTAACATTTGTTGATAATGATGTTTCACACCATTATCCTGCTCTTTAGCTGGCTGTTCGATAACTGACATTGGCTCGCTAGTAAGACTCATGATGATAATTACCTACTAAATTTACTTTTCACTCACCCAATACACACCAGTTGGCTCTACCGCCAAAAACTGGCTATGCAATTCATTTAAGGTTTTTTGCGGATCAAGATCAGCGAATTGCTCTGGATAGAACCATTTAGCAAATACTTGCGTTGCTAATACGTTATAAGGTGAGTTGTAGTAGTTATGCCAAATCGCATAGTCTTTACCATCTTTCACAGCTGACAAAGAACTAATACCTTTGCGCTCAGTAATGGTTTTCAGACTCGCTTTTGCATCTTCAACGGTGCTTTGTGCACCGAGTTGCACACCGACATCTTTACTCTTTGGCGCTTTGGCACCCGTTGCGATATAAATTTGCGGATCCGCAGCAATGATTTTTTCTAAATTCATGGTACCTAATGCGCCCGGCAATACCCCTTTGGCAATATTTTTACCGCCAGCAAGGTCAATAAAATTGCCCATGTTGCCGTCACCTGCTGTACCGCAACAATCTTCAAATGCACCCGCACGTAAATCGATAAATACACTTGGTTTTTTGTCTTCAGCTATTTTGCTGGTGATATCCGTAACCAATTTTTGATTTTTCTCGTAGAAGTCAGCGTATTTCTCAGCAACTTGTTCGCGATTTAGTGCTTTGCCTAACATACGCATGCTAGGCAACGTGTTTTGCAGAGGATTATCCCTAAAATCAACAAAAACTACTGGTACACCCGCTTTTTCGAGTTGATTCACTAACTCACTATTTTTTCCTGGTCCGTGACCAGACAAACCGAAAATAGCGATATCTGGGTTAAGTGTTAACACTTTTTCCGCACTGACACTATCAGCACTGGTGTTACCAATAAGAGGGATGTTATCGATTTGCGGAAATTTATCTTTATATACAGCGTAAGTTTGTGGGTCTAGTTTACGTAAATCGCCTTGCCAACCAACAATTCTATCCAGTGGTTTATCGCCTTCAAGTAAGGCAATCGCACTAAATAAACGGCCTTCGCCAAGTAAGATACGGTTAACATTATCAGGCACTTCAACCGTGCGCCCAGCTATATCGGTCACCGTTGCCGCCAATACATTAGCGCTAAACACTGAACCGACTAATAGTGTTAAACTTATCCCCTTTGCTAACGATTTCGCCATGCAATTCACTTCGTACCCCTTCACCCCATTTTTTAGTGCCATAACAATAAAGCAAATAAGAATACTTATCAATACGATTGCCAATTTAATTAAAGGTGTTAACTAAATTGTGATCATACTCGGTAATTGATAGCCTAAAACTTATTCAGTTATGACAAAAAAATAGGCCAGACAGCTGGCCCATTTAGGTTTTTTATAGAGAAGCGATTATTATCTATATATTTGATACTCGCTTAAATCTATCCACTCACCATTATTATTGTTACTACGTTGCGCCGCATCGATAAATGCCATACCTTGTAAACCTGTATCGATTTTTGGTAGTAATGGCGCTGCTTGTGATCCTTCACGCAAGCATTGAGCCACTTCACGATAAATTTGCGCAAATCCTTCTAAGTAGCCTTCAGGATGACCTGCTGGCACACGCGCTAAATCACGGTTTTCTTTGTATTGAGCTAACGAGGCTCGAGTAATGCAATACGCCGCTTTATCGAAAGGTTTTATCCATAATTGGTTGGGATTTTCTTGCGAAAATTCTAAACTGCCTTCCGTTCCATATATTCGTAAACGCAGCCCGTTCTCTTCGCCACAAGCAACTTGGCTCGCCCACAAACGGCCTTTTGCGCCATTGTGATAACGCATTTGCACACGGACATCATCATCTAACTGACGCCCTGCAACTAAAGAAGATAACTCAGCGCTGATCGCTGAAGGTACCATATCAGTCACAAATAGCGCCAATTGCCATGCATGAGTACCAATATCACCAATACAACCCGCGCCTGCTTTTTGTGGATCGGCTCGCCAGCTCGCTTGCTTGTTCCCCGTTACTTCTAGATCCGTCGCTAACCATTGCTGTAAATATTCCACTTCGATATAGCGAATTTCGCCTAATTCACCCGCTAATATTCGGCTGCGTGCCTCGCGTACTAATGGATAAGCACTATAATTGTGAGTTAAAAACAGTTGTCGACCACTATCTCGAACCGTTTGAGCGAGCTCTAGCCCTTCTGTATAAGAAGTACATAACGGTTTATCACAAATCACATCGATACCTACATTGAGAAACGCAGTTGCAACAGTCGCATGTAAGTAGTTCGGTGTCACGATCGCAACAACATCAATACCATCGGCTCTCACTGACTCTGCTAGCGCCATTTGTTGATAATCAGCATAACAGCGGTCAGGCGATATATGCAGCCATTGCCCAGTACGCAGACAATTTTGGGCATCAGAAGAAAATGCACCTGCGACCAACTCATACTCATCATCCATGCGTGCAGCCAATCGATGAACCGCACCGATAAATGCCCCTTCACCACCACCCACCATGCCTAATTTTAGTCTCATATATCAGCGCCCTTTATACCTAAAAGCGTCCTGACTTGCTGGCGATCGGCTCCAACGGCAGCAAAATCATCAAAAGCATGCTCTGTGATTGGAATAATATGACGTTGAATGAATTCAGCCCCTTCACGCGCTCCCGCTTCAGGCGATTTTATGCAGCACTCCCATTCTAAAGTGGCAACACCTGAAAAATCATACTGAGTTAACTTGCTGAAAATAGATTTAAAGTCAATTTGGCCATCGCCTAGTGAACGAAAACGCCCTGCCCGTTCTAACCATGGCTGATAACCGCCATACACACCGCTTTTTGCATTGGGTGTATATTCCGCATCTTTGACATGAAAAGCTCGGATACGTTGGTGATAACAATCTATAAAACCGAGATAATCCATTTGCTGTAGATGTAAATGGCTAGGATCATATAAAATATGGCAACGCGGGTGATTGCCAACTAATTGAAGAAAACGTTCAAAAGTCACACCATCATGCAAATCTTCTCCCGGATGCAACTCATAACATACATCAATACCACATTCATCGAATCGATTAAGGATAGGCAACCAGCGCTGTGCAAGTTGTGCAAACGCTTCTTCAAACAATAATGCATTGTGTGGCGGCCAAGGGTAAAAATAAGGCCATGCGAGAGCACCTGAAAAGGTCACATGTGTTGTTAACCCTAATCGTTGTGACGCCTGAGCCGCTTTCATCAGCTGTTCAGTCGCCCACATTTGCCGCCGTTCAGGGTCCCCTCTCACCGATTCGGGTGCAAAACCATCAAACACCGTATCGTAAGCAGGATGTACCGCAATCAGCTGCCCCTGAATATGAGTTGATAATTCACTAATACGAATGCCGTATTGCTGAAGCCGTGCAATAACGTCATCACAATAGCTTTGGCTGGTTGCCGCCAAGTCAAGATCAAAAATTCGTGGATCCATGGTTGGAATTTGAATACGGGTGAATCCAAGTTCCGCAGCCCATTTAGCCAGACCATCCAATGAATTAAACGGGGCGTTTTCGCCAATAAATTGCGCTAGAAAGAGCCCAGGTCCTTGTATCCTTTTCATAATGCACTCCCAAGTACTACGGTACCTTGACTACGTACCGCTTCATCGGCCGCAAGGACGATACGTAAGCTGTTTAATGCATCCTGCAAATGCTGTTTAAGATCTAATTGCTGTGTGATTGCCTGCACAAAATAGCGCTGCTCACTTAAACACAGAGCCAAATGATCAGGCTCATCTTGACAGTCAATCCAACTATCAGGCTGCTTAAAGTTATTTTCTTCATCGAGTTCTGCATGATGTAACCGTAATGATTCAGTGCGTGTATGACCGCCGACATTATCGGAATGTCCTTCATTATGACGAGCCATGATCGAAACTGCGCCACGAGGGCCAATCACATCTTTTACAAAATAAGCCGTTTCGCTGATCATTGGTCCCCAGCCCGCCTCATACCATCCCACAGAACCATCGACAAAGCGTACTTGTAATTGACCATAGTTATACATATGTTCAGGTAAATCATCGGTTAGCCTAGCCCCAATCGCACTGACACTAATCGGCTCCGCTTGGGTCATTTGGCACATTACATCGAGATAATGCACCCCACAATCGACTATCGGTGATAATGATTGCATCAAATTGCGATGTACATTCCACATCTGTCCATGACTTTGTTGATTTAAGTTCATACGCATCACTAATGGCTTACCCAATTCACGAGCTAAATGAATGAACTGTTGCCATGAAGGATGGTGACGTAAAATATAGCCAACCACCACTTGGCGGTTAGCTTGCTTGGCGGCTGCGATCACCCTTTTCGCCCCCTCCACTGTGGTTGAAAGCGGCTTTTCTATAAAGACATGACAACCCGCAGCTAAAGCTATCAATGCATAGGCTTCATGCGTGTCTGGATAAGTTGTTAGGCAAACAGCATCCGGTTTAGTTTGTTGTAAAGCTTGCTCATAATCACTGAATGTAAGATAACCGCCGCCTAATTGCTGATTAAGCACCTCACGTGAGTCACCGCGTGCGACTAATCCACAAATCTCGACCTCCTCCATCACATGGTAAGCCTCTGCATGCGATGCGCCCATATTGCCGCAACCCACCACTAAAACACGTAAGTTAGCCATCTTATTTTTCCTCCGCAGGTTTATCTTTATAGTTGAATGCGAAGAAGAACAGTGCCGCAATCACTAAAGCACCAATCGCTGGATACCACCAGAAATGTTGCCATTGAGGCAGTGCGGCATCACCTTGTGCAGTCACCATATTATTGAATAACAATCCGCTCACTTGAGAACCAATTAGCATCCCTACGCCGTAGGTAAACAGTACCAATAAACTTTGTGCTTGCCCTTTCACTTTTTCGCCTGCGACTTTGTCGGTATAAATGAAACCAATAACAAAGAAGAAGTCATAACACATACCATGTAAGAAAATGCCAATGTAGATCATCCAACGCAGTTCTTCGGTAATGCCTAATGCAAACATCACATAACGTAAGAACCACGACAGCATCCCAATCAATAGCATCACCTTAATTCCTAGGCGAGCAAAGAAAAACGGGATGAGCAACATAAAGAATAGCTCTGACATTTGTCCAATCGACATTACGCCACCGACGTTAGTAAAACCGGTTGCAGCAACGAACGGCGCGGCGTAGGCATAATAAGCAGCGAGAGGAATAGAAATTAACATTGCACAAATAATAAACACTAAGAAGTGGCGTTGTTTCAACATGGCAAAGGCATCAGCGCATAACAAGTCACGCATCGCCACTGGTTTGCCACGTTCAGGCGCAGGGGTATGTGGCAGGGTAAAGCTATAAATAGCCAATACTAATGAAGCAACCGCTGCTAATGTGAAAATTTCGATACTGTCTGACAGACCTGTTCCTCCCACAATCAGTCCTGCAACGATCCAACCAAATGTGCCAAATGCACGCACTACAGGGAAGGCTTTTTCACTGTTAGTTAAACTATAAAATGCAACATTATTACTTAAAGCAATTGTTGGCATATAGCACAACATATAGCCAAAAATCAGCCACAATAACCAGCTATGGTCCGCGGTGAAGAAGTTAGGGATGATCCACAACAATATCGCACCAATGAGATGTAATACCCCGAGTACTTTTTGTGAGGCAAAAAAGCGGTCAACCACCATTCCAAGGACAAATGGCGATAAAATAGAGGCGATTGGTCCTGTAGAATAAGCATCACCAATGATAGCGGACAAACCATATTTGCCCATGACGACACCGAGCGTCACATACCATGCGCCCCAAACAAAGAATTGCAGAAACATCATTAATGCTAACCGTGGTACTACCCATGTATGAGCGGTATGTTTGCCCTCTTGAGCAATGCTGTTAATACCCATAAGACCCCCGACTATAATTTTTCTACTCGCAATGTCGCTATCATCTAGCCGCATTGCGGATCATTTAGAGTGTGCAAAGAATGTGTATAGAGTGTGTATATTATTGTTATTAACCACTTTCAGGTAAAAAAGACGGCATAATCACGCCGCTAGGTTGCTGTGCATAGCCTTTGACTTGAGCAAGATGTAATTCGCAGATTTTAGCTCCCCATTTAATTAAAGTTTGAGATAGCGCTAAATTTTCAACGGGTACTAATACAACGGCAGTTGTACCGCGATGATGATGATTGAGCATCCAATTAAGTAAATCGAGAGCAACTTCATGACGATAGCTACATCCAGGCCCTAACATACGAGATGCTGGATGTGCTACTGATGCGAGATACCCTTCGATGCGTCCATTCAATTCCCAAACTGCGATGCGCCATACTCCACTGATGTTGTGCAGAAAATATTCAATATCACGTTTGCGCGCGATCCCCAATAATTCAGATTCAAGCTGCATAATGGCCGCTAAATCTTCCATTCGAGCATCGCGCATATGGCCTTTGGTCAGCCGAGGAAACGCGGTTCCTTCAATAGGAATGCTGATCGCCATATCTTGATACACTGCATAAGGTGTAAAACCTGCGCGTCGATAGAGTGAGTATGAATCTAAATTGAGTGCACTCGACAACAAACGGATCGGTAAATCCCCTGCCAATTCGTCTGCTTTTGATAACAATCGACTGGCAATACCTTGACCAAAGCAATCAGGGTGCACATTCATGATCCCTAGACCTAAATGCGTTTCTCTTGGGTGAAAAAAACAAGAACCGCGGATCAAGCCTTGTTCATCACGAGCAATCCAGTGATAGCCATCATCTAGCTTGTCATAGACATCAACAAACAACTCACAGCTTTGCGGACCCGCGGGAAATATCTTCCCTAACCCATGTTGCTGATACCATTGGTTAGTTGAATCATGAATTAACGCTGCTACCGATTTACGATCAACGCGTTGTGCTATCTGTAATTGCAAGTCCATCCATCACCTCTCACACTTTTTTAGTTTTCAAAATGAGGCTATTACTAAATGGCGATATTCACTTATGCTAAATATTCTTAAATGAAATCGATTACATTGAAATTGAAATCGATTTCATTTTTAAAATATAATCAAATTGTTTTTTTCAGCAACTAGCTGAGTGCTTATAAAGTCAGCAAAAAGATTAATTTGTAATCTACGTCACAAGTTAAGCGTAACTATCGTACTTTTTATCACGATGTTGCATACTGTGCGTAGCGCGTGACGATGGACAAAAGGAAAAGCAAGCTATGTCGATAGATAAAGTGGCAAAATTCGCAGGGGTATCGAAGGCGACCGTCTCACGCGTATTAAATAATCAACACATTGTCAAACCTGCAACACGAGAAAAAGTTTTAGCCGCCATTCAGCAGTGTAACTACCAACCTAACTTACTCGCTCGCCAACTACGCACATCGCGCAGCCGTATGTTATTAGTTCTCGTATCGAATATTACTAACCCCTTTTGTTCTCTGGTTGTTCGAGGCATTGAAGAAGAAGCTGAACGTCACGGTTATCATATTTTATTATGTAATTCAGAATCCAATCCTACTCGTGAATCAGCCTATTTAAGTCTACTCAGCGGCAAAGTTGTTGATGGGGTGATCACCATGGATGCGATAAGTTGTCTACCTGGCCTAACCGACATGATCGGTGACTTTCCATGGGTGCAATGTGGTGAAGGTGATACCCAATACCGTGCGTCTTCAGTGACTATCGATAATGCGCAAGCTGCTGTCGCAGGGGTTTACCATCTCGCCGCAAAAGGTCGTAAACGCATAGCCTTAATCAACAGTGATATGCGTTATCTCTATTCACAACAGCGTGAACAAGGCTATCGAAAAGCACTAACAGAACTCGGGCTCGATTATTGCCGAGTAGAATATATTGAAGGGTTGGATTATACCGCTGGAGCAACAGCGATGCAGAAACTATTACAAGACGCCCAACAACCTGATGCGATATTTGCTATTTCTGATGTGATAGCTGGAGGTGCAATGAGCGTACTCCACCAGCAAGGCCTACGTATTCCTGATGATATTGCAGTAATGGGATTCGATGGTGTGCCATTTGGTGATGTGACTGTCCCGCCATTAACCACAATTATTCAGCCAATGCATCAGTTTGGTGTCCGCAGTGTTCAGTTATTACTACGTAAAATCAAGGATCCACAATTAACTGATTGCCATGAAACCCTTGAGTGGAAATTATTGGAACGCGGATCTGCTTAATTTAATTTTTAATCCATCTTCCAACTTTTTCTGATTGCAGAAAATATACTACTTTTATATTTTATCAATATAATGATAATTTTTATTAAAAGGCATCAACATGACCCTAATTTTCACTATTATTTTTATTGTTTTACTCTTATTTATTGTTGGCTGGGCTATTTCTATTTATAACAGTTTAATTAATACTCGAAATCAAGTTGATAATCAATTTGCGAATATTGATGTTATTTTAAAACAAAGAGCAGATCAAATCCCTCAATTAGTGACGGTTACTGAAAAAGCGATGGAGCATGAAAAAAGCTTATTTACATCGTTAAGCGATGCTCGCCAACGCTATGTTAATGCTGCACAGGTTGATGATAAAATTTCAGCATCAAACGAAATGAGTCGTGCGATGCAGCGTATTGTGGCTGTTGCTGAAAATTATCCCACCTTAATTTCAGGTGAACAATTTACACAACTGCAAACCGCACTGAGTGAGGTTGAAGATAAGCTGGCTCAGCGTCGTGAAGGGTTTAATGATGCAACAACCGAATATAATACGGCTATCCAAATGTTCCCAAATAACATCATTGCGGGTTTCTTTAGTTTTAAATTATTACCATTATTAGATATCTCAGACGATGAAAAAAAATATCACGGTATCCAGTTTAAATAATCCGTGCATGATAGGTTATAAATGAACATATACTATTTTTTAGGTGCTATTTTAGGTGCCCTTATTTTTTATTTAGATAGCAGATTTTCCCAAAAGAGAAAAACTAACTGGGGGATCATCCCATTTGCCTCTGTCACTTTTGGTGCTTGGGTTTACCTTTCTCCCCTACAAGGGAATTATCTCGACATTATTTACTATATCGTGAGTTTAATTGTCACATTTATGGTGATTAAATTTATTCGGCCATTAGGTCATAGTGCGTATGAAAATTATCAACAATTGCAGAACGAAGGCGACAATAAATTTAGTGCGTTAATTAAGTCTATCTACATGTTTTTGCTTGCCAGCTGCTTAGTGTTAGGCTTTTTTATTGATATTCGTATTTTCTTACTTGCCTTTGTATTGACTTTTGTCTTTCAGTTGCTCCAAAACACCCCCAAAAAACGTTTTCTGAAGTACCAAAAAAGTCTCGCGACCTCAAAAATTCGCTCAATCGCCATGGGGTTAGTCGAGGTTGAAGGCAGGATCACTGCTGGCACGCAAATGAGAAGCCAGCTAGGTGGCAAAAATTGTTATGGTTCATTTTACGCTGAGTACGCTATTTCAAAAGATAAAGACGGCAAAAAAAGCTATCGGTTGATCAACAGTAAAAATGTTATACATAATTTCACCCTAACTGATGATACAGGGTCGATTAAAGTTGTTTGTGACCCCGAATTTTTTATTCATACAGGGATACAACCACATAGTGACTTTGAAAGTGGTAGTACTCGCTATAAAGAATATATTATTGAAGGAAATAAGAGTTATTTACTGATTGGCACTGCCGATTCTGATAATGGCACTCCCATCATTACTCGTAAACCACCGCATCACTTACTAGGGATATCGCCCTCTGAGTATGTGGTACGTTGGAATAAAACAGGACCATTTCGCAGAAACTTGGTCATTACCACTTTAGTTGCCTTGGTATTAATTGCATTTATTTTCATTACCCCACTCGAGTACCATAATGGCTTGCTCACGCTGCATTTTAACCAAATCTCATTTTTAGGTGGCAATTAACATGGGGCTCGTAGTTTTCTGGATCATCATTCTTCTTTGCGGTTATATACTCGTACGCTACCTAGTCGGTATCTATAACAATCTCGTCTTCTTAAAAAATAATTGCCACAAGGCATTCGCAAATATTGATGTGCTGTTGAAAAAACGCTTTGATTTACTACCTGCAATGACTCAAATAGCCGAGCAAGCGATGTCACATGAAAAACTTTTACTTAATCTGCTAGTAAAGAGTCGAGAAACCTATCTCTCTACTTCAGATATTGATATTAAAATCAATACGGTAAATCAAAGTGTGACTTATTTTCAAAAAGTACTGATCATTGCTGAAAAATATCCTCATTTGATCAGCAAAAATGTGTTACTAGAATTACAAAGCCAAGCAAAGCTGATTGAAGACCAAATTGCTGATAGGCGCGAGTTTTTTAATCAAACAGTAACTTTATACAATACGGGAATTCAGCTTTTCCCAAATATTATTTTTGCCTTTTTGTTTGGATTCAAAACGCTGCCTTTGCTCTATGCTCAACAGGAGCCTAAATTATGATCACTATTCCCTTTTCTTTATTTGGCTTTACTGATTGGATAATTTCAAAAAATGAACCTGGTTTTGTGATTATGTTTGCGACCTTTGGTATGTTATTTGGGCTAATTGTCTTAATGATATTACTCAATAGCCTAGGTTTAAAACGCTATTCAGGCTATATCACCATAGCTTTGCTCTGTTCGGTATTTATTAGTTTAGTCATTATGGTGCCAATGCTGCTTATCTTTAGAGTTGAACATACGGTAAAATTTATATTAGTATGGATCGTGATTGTCGGCAGTTGTCTCACTTTTACACTTACCAATCAAGGTTATATCGATATGTTTGCTGAAGATGCATCTGATAACGCCAATAAAAAAAATCAGCAACCATCAAATAAGTCTCAATCCAATAAGAAAAATAAGCGTAAAAACAAAAAATAGCTAAAATGAAAAAGCCAGCCGATTACTCGTCTGGCTCTATTCACTGAAAAACCTAACTAAACATTATTTATTTAGGTTTTCACGATAGCTTGGAAAGTCCATTTCTTTATAACGAACAATCGATGTTTTCTTCGCAATTTTATAGCCAAACCAAATCGCTAAGAATAATGGGATACCAATATAAGTTGCTGTTACGCCTACCCAATCAATTTTATCTTCTAAAAATGCCTGATAGTTTTGCCCTAACGTGATCACCAAACACAGTACAAAGGCAAAAATAGGTCCAATTGGGAAGAAACCTGAACGGTAAGGCAAATCGTTTAAATCTTTACCTTGTGCAATATAGCCTTTACGGAAGCGATAGTGGCTAATCGCAATCCCTAACCAAGCAATAAAGCCTGTCATACCCGATGTATTCAATAACCATAAATAAACAGTTTGGTTACCAAACATTGAACTTAAAAAGCACAGCGCAGCAATAACGGTTGTTGCCAATAATGCATAACGCGGCACGCCACCTTTAGAAAGACGAGCAAAAATACGAGGTGCCTTACCTTCACGCGCCAAGGTGTATAACATACGCGTTGAGGCATACATCCCTGAGTTACCCGCTGATAAGACCGCCGTCAAAATAACTGCATTCATCACTGCCGCCGCAGAGAGTAAACCCGCATTTTCAAATACTAATGTGAATGGACTGACGCTAATATCTTTAACATCATTACGCAGCAAGCTTGGATCAGTGTAAGGAATGATCAGGCTGATAATTAAGATAGCAAAGATATAAAATAGTAGGATACGCCAAAACACCTTACGTACCGCTTTAGGAATATTTTTAGCCGGATCTTGTGATTCCCCAGCCGCAATACCAATCAACTCAGTACCTTGGAATGAGAAACCGACGATCATTGCAACACCAATCATTGCTGAGAAGCCACCCGCAAATGGCGCATCACCAATAGTCCAGTTATGCCATCCTGCATTTTCAGCACCATTCATGATACCAAAAATCATTAAAACACCGACAACGATAAAAATAATCACTGTCGTAACTTTGATTAAAGAGAACCAATATTCGGCTTCACCAAACCCTTTAACTGAAATGAAATTGAGCAAGAAAATAATCGCTAAAAATATCGCGCTCCAAATCCAGCCCGGTGTATCTGGGAACCAATAAGTCATCACCAATTGCGCAGCAACTAAGTCAACAGCAATGGTCACCGCCCAGTTATACCAGTAATTCCAACCTAAAGCGAAGCCAAAGCCTTCATCAACATACTTAGCACCATAGGTAGCAAAAGAGCCCGATACTGGCATATAAGCCGCAAGCTCCCCTAAGCTGGTCATTAAGAAATAAACCATTAAGCCAATGATAGCGTAAGATAAAAGTGCCCCACCGGGGCCTGCTTGAGCAACTGTCGCACCTGATGCGACAAAAAGACCAGTACCAATTGATCCGCCAATAGCGATCATCGCAAGATGGCGAGCTTTCAGCTCACGACGCAATCTGCGTGGGCCACCGCTTTGTACCGTAGTGGTATGTTGTTCTGACATCTGTTCCCTGTATTTCTTTATTTAACCAATATTAAATGAATTCTAGCAAAACATTCTGTCAGAACTAAGCAACTCTTGGCTGTTATAAGATACCTTCATAATTCAGATAAAATTATTAGTAAAATATTTGACAACTATGGTGAGCTTAACTATTTGCAATAATCCAATAAATTTTTTATCGCATTAGACAAGTGTTTTTGACGGTGATAAATCAAATACAGCGTTCGTTGTAGTTGCAAGTCTTCTACTTTTAACTCGACTAACGAACCATTTGCTAACTGCTCATCAATCACCCTGCGAGACAAACAGCTAATCCCCATACCGAAACGTACCGCATGTTTAATCGCTTCTGAATTACCGAGCTCCATAAAAATATGGAAACCAGGCAGATGCGCAAATAACAGTTGGTCAAGCACATCACGTGTCCCTGAGCCTCTTTCACGTAATACCCATGGCGCATCCCTTAATTCTTTCAATGTCAGGGCTCGCCCCGCTAATGGATTATCTGGCGCAGCAAATATCACCAATTCATCTTTTAGCCATGGCTCAGTGATTAATTCAGGGCTATGACAGACACCTTCAATTAAACCTACATCGGCTCGGAATTCCATAACTGCTTTAATCACTTCTTCAGTATTACTAATAGTTAATTCTAAAGGAATGGTTGGGTGATCATGGCGATACTCGGCTAATAATTGCGGTAACATATAATTGCCAATCGTTGTACTCGCCGCTAATCGTACTGCTCCCATCTCTTTTTTAAATAATTGCTCCACTTCAAGAGCCTGCTCCAACAAAGCAAGCGCCTTTGGATACAACAGCCGACCATGCTCATTTGTAACCAGCCGTTTACCTACACGATCAAACAACTGCACACCAAGTTGCCCTTCCAGATCAGTCAACGAAGCACTCACCGCTGATTGCGACAATGCAAGCAATTGTGAGGCTTGAGTTGTGGAGCCACTTTTAAGTACTTCCGTAAAGACCTCAAGTTGCCTAAGTGTTATTCGCATACCGGTAGCTCCAAACATTGTTCACTTGTGTTTGTAATAATATTGTTAATATTAATGATTTATTACCAAGTTACCAGAAGAAACTTTTAACCACTATTTATGGTTGATTATATAAAAACAATCAATTTAAATTATTACTCATTTTGTTATATGCTTATTCCAAAATTATCTATACCCAATGTGATCTGTATTTAAAGTCAGATCAGAGGTAAATAAAGGTACGATTATGGATAAAAGCAATACTAAGACGCTCGTTCAAAGCACCAGTCATCCTGCGTTGAAACTTATTCCTGGTGTTATTTTAGCCGGTATATTAACGGCAATTTCGATGTATTTAGGGGAACAACAATGGTTTATCGATGTAGGATTGGGCGCATTAACCCTTGCTATCCTATTGGGGATTATTGTCGGTAATACTGTTTATCCCGTCATCAGCAGCCGCTGTGATGATGGGATCAAATTTGCAAAACACTATTTTTTACGTGCAGGGATCATTCTTTACGGTTTTCGGCTCACGTTTCAACAGATTACAGATGTTGGTGCAACAGGGCTGTTGATTGATGCATTAACATTGGCTTCAACTTTTCTACTGGCTTTTTGGTTAGGGAAAAAAGTATTTGGTTTAGATGATGAAACCACCTTTTTAATCGGTGCAGGTAGTAGTATTTGTGGTGCAGCGGCAGTCATGGCGACAGAGCCTGTTGTCAAAGCTTCTGCAAGTAAAGTCGCCGTTGCAGTTTCAACAGTCGTTATCTTTGGTACTATCGCCATTTTTGTTTATCCATGGCTATATCAGTTGAATGCCCATTTTGGCTGGTTCACACAGACACAAGATACTTTCGGCATCTATGTTGGCTCAACAGTACATGAAGTTGCACAAGTCGTTGCTATCGGCCACACCATTGGCCCTGAAGCGGAAAATGCCTCAGTGATCGCTAAAATGCTGCGCGTTATGATGTTAGCACCGTTTCTGATCATCTTGTCGGCTTATTTAAGCCGTCGTAGCGCTGCAATTAAAGGTACAAATGCAGAAAAAAGCAAAATCACTATTCCTTGGTTTGCCGTGATTTTCATCTTAGTGGCTGCATTTAACTCCTTTAATTTGCTGCCAACCGTTTTAGTGCAACATATTATTACACTGGATACGATTTTATTGGCGATGGCAATGGTCGCATTAGGTCTTACTACCCATGCCAGTGCTATCCGCCAAGCCGGTATTAAACCGATATTAATGGCGCTGATTTTGTTTGCATGGTTAATCATTGGTGGCTTTGCAATTAACGCACTTATTCAGACCTTCTTATAGTAACTTCCCGATTTAATTTATGATTGGCCGCCGACAAAGCGGCCTTTTTTGTGGATTTCATTTATTGGCTTATTAATGGCATACTTCACAAAAAAGGAGTCAATAATGAAATATGTTGGAGCACACGTTAGCGCCTCTGGTGGCGTTGATCAGGCCGTCATTCGCGCCCATGAAATTAATGCCACGGCATTTGCGTTATTCACCAAAAATCAGCGCCAGTGGAAAGCCGCACCACTGAGTGAGGAAATGATCACAAAGTTTAAAGCGAACTGTGCCAAATATGGCTATGGTAAACATCAAATTTTACCTCACGACAGCTATTTAATTAATTTAGGTCATCCGGAGATGGAAGCCCTCGAAAAATCACGAGTCGCTTTTATCGATGAAATGCAACGTTGTGAACAACTAGGCATTGATTTACTCAATTTTCACCCCGGTAGCCATCTAAAACAAATCGATGTTGATGACTGTTTATTACGCATTGCTGAATCTATCAATATCGCCTTAAGTGAAACCCAAGACGTGATAGCAGTGATTGAGAATACTGCAGGTCAAGGCTCTAATTTAGGTTACCGTTTCGAGCACTTAGCAAGGATTATCGAAAATGTTGACGATAAGAGTCGTGTTGGTGTGTGTATTGATACTTGTCACGCATTTGCCGCAGGCTATGATTTGCGTACAGAAGAGACTTGCAAAGAAACGTTTAAACAATTTTCTGACATAGTTGGCTTTGAATACCTTAAAGGCATGCATTTAAATGATGCAAAAAGTGAGTTTGCTAGCCGAGTTGACCGCCATCATAGCCTTGGTGAAGGCAATATTGGTTATACGCCTTTTAGCTATATTATGAAGGATCCGCGCTTTGATGGTATCCCATTAATATTAGAAACCATCAATCCAGATATTTGGCCACAAGAAATTGCGTGGTTAAAATCACAACAGAATTAAATGATTAATCGAAGGCGGCCTTGACCGCCTTTACCAATTTTACAACGACTCCATCTCAATTTTAGCCATCATGTCAGCCAATTTGTTACGGTTTTTTAACCCAACGTCAGGTTGAGAAACTGATAGCGCAGAGATCGCCGTCGCCATACGTAAAGTATGCGCACTTGATTCACCATTTAACAAGCCATAAGCGAGCCCTGCAACCATAGAATCCCCAGCCCCAACCGTACTAATCACTTCACAGTGAGGTGGTTTAGCTAACCAAGAGCCTGACGCATTCACCCAAAGCGCTCCCTCTTCACCAAGAGATATCACCACATGAGAAATACCTTTATCACGTAGCTCATGCGCTGCCTCAATCACATCTTTTAGTTCCGGCAACTTGCGCCCTACCCACATCTCCAATTCATGGCGGTTAGGTTTCACCAGCCAAGGAGAGGCTTTTAGTCCTGCTTTAAGCGCTTCACGGCTGCTATCAAAAATGATACATGGACATAATTGACGTAGTCGGCTCATCCAGCGAGTAAATTCTTCAGGATCGATGCCATTTGGTAAACTACCACTAACAACCACCATATCAAAGTGGCCTAACCAATTCAGCGATTCTGTTGAAAAGCGATTCCAATCTTCTTTACTGACATCAAAACCTGAAAAGTTGAAATCTGTTGACTCACCATTATTTTCAGTCAGTTTAACGTTGATCCTTGTACGCCCCGGCACCATACAAAAACGGTTTGCCATACCATTATCACTAAAAAAGTGTTGGAACTCTTCTTGGTTATCTTTTCCCATGAAGCCGCTAACAGTGATATCAATACCCAAATCACGTAAGACTTTTGCAACGTTAACACCTTTGCCTCCTGCATTGAGGCTAGCCGTCTTCACTAAGTTGACTTCACCGACTTCGATTGATGGACATAGCCCAACAAGATCATAAGCAGGATTTAATGTAATGGTAGCAACTCGGCGAGTCATAGCCTCGGATCTCCCTTATAGTCATATATACTCTACATCACATAGTGCGTAGCCATTTGAAGTATCAAGAATATAGCAAGATAATTTGCCCTACTTATACCATTAAAACACAATGGCTTCAGCTATATTTGTTGTTTTTCCTGATTGTTTTTTCACTGTGAGTTGGCAAAATAACACTATTGAAAAAACAGAAAGAAGAAAAAACCAATGTGTAATGTTGACAATGTGGTTGTTGGCGTCGGTGTGATTATCACTAACCAACAAGGGCAAATTTTAGTGGGAAAACGCAGCAGCAAACACGCGCCCTATTGGTCAATCTTTGGTGGCCATGTCGATGCAGGTGAGTCATTTGAGGCTTGTGCAATCCGCGAAATAAAAGAAGAAATAGGTATTGATATCTCTCACCCTGCCGTTTTTGGCATTAGCAATAATGTCAATACTTATCACCAAGAAGGCAAACACACTGTTTCTGTTTGTATGCACATTGAATACTGTGGTGTTCAACAACCTCAGATCATGGAGCCGGATAAATGTGAGGGCTTAATGTGGGTTTCGCCTGATGAATTACCTGAACCGCACTTTGAAGCCAGCCGTAATGCCATTGATCTCTGGCTAAACCACCAATTCTATCACCACCCTGATTAATTCCTAAACTATTGTACAAATGCCAAATGAGCATTTGTACAATAAACAGACAAACCATTATATTTACTCTTAATTTTACTGATTTATGCATTATTTATTGTTTACATCAATATCCGCCAGCTGTATCATCAAGCTAGTACAAAGAAACATTAATTGGGAGTTTCCATGTCTGTTGATGCAGCAAAAACACTTAAACAACCTTCCGTTTTAGGGGGTGCAATGATTATCGCTGGCACAGCTGTCGGTGCTGGTATGTTTTCAATACCCATGGTTACCTCTGGCGTTTGGTTTGTCGGCTCAGTTGTCCTGCTAATCTACACTTTTGCTTGCATGCTACTTTCTGGGTTAATGATTTTAGAAGCCAACATGAACTACCCTGCAGGGGCGAGTTTTCATACTATGGTTAAAGATTTACTAGGCCCAGTTTGGAATTCCATAAACGGCTTATCCATTACTTTTGTGCTGTATATTTTAACCTATGCTTATATCTCCGCAGGCAGCTCAATTATTTCTAATAATTTGTCCAGCTATTTTGAAGTACCACAAGCTATTTCTGGGCTCGTTTTCGCGTTATTAGTGGCTTTCTTTGTTTGGTTATCAACACGTGCTGTTGACCGATTAAGCACAATTTTGATTGGCGGTATGGTAATCACTTTTGTGATGTCGATTGGTGGTATGGTCACAACCGCATCACCATCAATCCTATTTAACCAAGTAGAACACGGTGACACTCACTATTTGCCTTATGCGCTTGCTGCTCTACCATACCTACTAACCTCATTTGGCTATCACGGTAATGTTCCGGGTCTCGTGAAGTACTACAATAAAAATAGCCGTTCCGTCGTTTTGAGTTTGGTTTATGGTGCAGTTATTACCGTTGCTATCTACATTTTGTGGCAGTATGCAATCCAAGGAAATATCCCTCGCTCTGCATTCGTCCAAATTCGCGAAGAAGGCAACAATATTGGTGCTCTGCTCAATCAGATGAACTTATCCACCAACAGCAGCTTTATTTCACAATTTTTAACTCTGTTCTCCTATATGGCACTGGCAAGCTCTTTTTTAGGGGTATCACTGGGCTTATTTGATTTTATTGCTGACTTTTTTAAGTTTAACGATAACCAGCAAGGCCGTTTAAAATCTGCCTTAATTACTTTTTTACCACCAACAGTGTGCGCACTTGTTTTCCCAAATGGCTTTATCTATGCAATTGGCTTTGCAGGGCTGGCAGCAACCGTTTGGGCGGTGATTATTCCAGCGCTTATGGCTAAAGCAAGCCGTAAACGCTTCCCTAAAAACAGTTATAAAGCACCCGGTGGTATTGGTGTGATTTGGTTTGTGATCCTATTCGGTGTTATTAATGCCGCAGCCCACATTCTTTCTTTGCTAGGCCTATTACCAATTTATTAATCACTATACCCTCTCCCAACAAACTGAGGAGAGGGTATTTCATCATTTTCACTGTGTGTTCTTTTCAATAAATCAATAAACGACTTTTTCTTGCTTATGTCATTTATATTATCACTACCGCAAGACATGTTACGTTTATCGGTAGTCTTGATTTTTTTACTGAAAAATAGCGTTAGTATCTTGCCTAATCGCCTATCTGCGAGTAATTTTGTCGCACTCTTTTTTGACAATCCTAAAGAAGGTTATTTATGGCAAAGGCCAACGAAATCAAACGCGGATTTGCAGTCAATTACAATGGCAAACTGCTGCTGGTGAAAGATATTGATATTCAGTCGCCAAGTGCACGTGGTGCTAGCACTTTATACAAAATGCGTTTTACTGATATAAAAACAGGCCAAAAAGTTGAAGAGCGCTTTAAAGGCGATGATATTTTAGAAACCATCTCTTTAACTCGCCGCGGTGTTAGCTTCTCTTACATCGATGGTGATGAATACGTGTTTATGGATAACGAAGACTACACACCATATCTATTTAAACATGCTGATATTGAAGAGGAATTACTGTTCATTCCAGAGGAAGGATTACCTGGAATGCAAGTTCTGACAATGGATGGGCAAGTATTGGCTCTCGAATTGCCACAAACTGTTGATATGGTTATTGTGGAAACAACCCCTGCGATCAAAGGCGCTTCAGCGAGTGCACGAACCAAACCGGCAACGATGGCAACAGGTCTAACAGTTCAAGTTCCTGAATACCTGACTAGCGGTGAAAAAATTCGTATTCATATCCCTGAACGTCGTTTTATGGGTCGCTGCGAATAACGCAAGCTTTACAATCACCTATGGGCACTTGCCCATAGGGCTTTTCTTGACACTCGCACAGTTAAATTAACATCCTTTTATTTCTGCTTAGTTATAAGTCAATGTATACATACCTAACTTTTTATCTTGATCTATCCATTTAAAACTTTGTGTACCTTTATTGTTTGGTAACACATGGGTTCCTGTTTTCAATTTTTTGAATGAGGTTCTCACCGTTTCCATTTTGCCTTTATCACTCCAGCAAGTTGTTTCGATTTTATCTTCAATAGAACCAATCTGACATGGCGGTGCCACGATTGCGCCAACAAAGGTAATGGTGCCACTACCAATAATATTTCGCTCTTGGGCATTTGCTGCATAAGAGAGGAAATAACTCAATGTGATGATAGATAATAAAATCGCTAAAAAAAGTTTATTTGCTGTAAGTTTCATGAAAAGTATCCGCTTAAAATTAGGTTATCGTCATTTGGCGCAATTTATTTATATCGGTGATAGTTTTTTGTTATCTATTACCTGATGACGAGATCTTAATTCGAACGAATAGAATGATATTTAACTGATGGTCGTAGTTTTTTATTTTTTACTAAGTCTAAAGTCTGGCGTTAATTTAGTGAGATAACTCACAAAAAAATAGTAACCACACATTTTGCAACTCTAATTTTTCATTATCTATTAGAATTGGTCTGTATTTTTTATAATTGAAAATTAATTCACTGCTCACATATACCTAACTTATAGTTCTAATATTCACCAATATGAAAAACTTACTTGCAAAACACATTGTTCTCTCACCCTCACTATTGATAGCCAATGGACGCCATCGCGCATGCTATCAGCACCCAGAACATGACGGCTTATGTATAAAGGTACATCATCCAGGCAGGGATGATCGAGAAACGATTCGCGAAATAAAGTATTATAAAAAGATTTACCGAAATACATCATCAATAAATGCCATAGCTCATTATTATGGTACACAAGAAACCAATTTGGGTATTGGATATGTCTTTCAGTTAATCAAAGATAAAACAGGTAATGCTTCAAATACACTCGATTATTATTTAAAAAATAAACATTCTTTTTTAAAACATCAAAAAAATATGTGGATCGCCTACGATGTTTTTAAAAAGGCAGTTTATAAAGAGGCAATTGTCACTATGACATTAAAACCTTATAACATTGTCTATCAGCTCGGTTATAAACCTCATGGTCAATTCTTTATCATTGATAATTTAGGTTGTGCTAATTTAATCCCTATAGATTACTTCTCCTCAACACTCGCGAGAACGACCCTCACCCGTCGATTTGCTGATTTTGAACGGCGCATGATGCGAGAATATCACGTCAAACTTTCAACAATGCAGTCTATTGAGTAAAATGAGGATGCGCTTGCCACTACAACATAAAATTCTGCTTACAATCGCTATTATTACGGTTAGTTTTTATAAAAATTTAAACTTCTTTACAATCAGAGTGCCTAAATGTAAATATGACAAAATCAAGACAAACTGCATACAGTTAAAGCGTGATCTAGATCGTTATTTTTACTGTGTTATTTGTAAACACAACAATCAAACCTCTATATTTTTAACAAAAAACACTCAAACAGAGGTTATCATCAGTATTTAATATAATGTTTTGTAAATTATTGCCTGATTAACTCGCCATTTCAGTTCTGTTTATGTATGCTCTTTATGTTTGGTGAAATAAGTATGCAACTACCAAACTCTAACGATGGGTCTCTAACAGGTTGTTGTTATGTTTACATAACTGATTTGCGTCTAGTGCAACTCACTATCTGGTTTTACTCATATACAAAATTTAGTTGTTCTGTATTAAACACTTTCTGTGAAAAACCACAGTAGCATTTCAGAAAATGCGTTTTTCACAGGGATAAGTTTACGTTTATTGTGTGGACAAAACACAGTATAAAAAAGGCAAGGGATATTAAGAATAATGGCAACATCTGAAAACTTTAAGCGCAAAATTTTGCGCATCATACCAGCAATAGCGATTGCCGCGACACTTTCAGCTTGTACTACCCCTAATTCTTCAAAGAATGCTCAACGTACTACCCACTCTGAATCTCGCATGTTAAACGGTTCTTCTGATTCTTTAGCAATGGCCTCACAAGACGAATTTGAGCAATTAGTTCAAAGCGTTGATACCAAATCTAAAATCATGAACCAATATGCAAACTGGAAAGGCGTGAGTTACCGTTTAGGTGGAACAACTAAAAGTGGTATTGATTGTTCAAGCTTCGTGCAACGCACTTTCATTGAGCAATTTGGTGTAGCTTTACCACGTACGACATCTGAACAAGAGTCCTCAGGTAAAAGCGTTAACCGTAATAGTTTAAAAGCCGGTGATCTGGTGTTATTTAAAACAGGTCGTCGTATGAAACACGTTGGTATCTATATCGGTGACAATAAATTTGTCCATGCATCCACCAGCAGTGGTGTTATTGTTTCAGAAATGACTAACGATTACTGGAACAAAAGGTATTATGCAGGCCGCCGCATTATCAATGGTTCTTAATCGTTAAAAACAACTAAATTCCTTGCCAATAAAAAAGCTTCCAAGTTGAATAAACTGGAAGCTTTTTTATTATATTCATCTAAATTATTAAGATGAATAAAAACCTGATTCTAGCTCAGCAATAGCAACACCCGATGCTTTTAAGCGGCACATAGCAGCAAGCTCATCACTGGCATGAATAAAGAGGCAAATTTCCTTCTGCCATTCTAAAATTGCACTTTCAATCTGCAAATCAGATAACGATTCTGACAATTGCTTCATTGCAATGCAATCTGTTGCACAGTCATGACTGAGTAATTTCAGCCCCACAAGTTTATCGCTAGCGAAATCATTAGTAGGCACCACCTCAACATGAGTTCCTATCTTTCCTGATAACCAGCGATAACTTTGCGGTAGCCTGTGCACTACCGAAAGACCTGATTTTTCCACAACAATTTCCTATTGCTACCTAACCATTATATTATTCGTTGAACTAAGTTACTTACCAAATGAAACTGCAATAGTGACATCTGCTACTAACAGGCGACTTTGCACTTTTTTATTCTCCCACCTCTACTTTCAACATAGAGCATGATAAGCACTATAAAACTTCGTTCAAACCGAATTCGCTACAACCACAAAAAGTAACGCGATTGTTAAAAAACCATACCTAAATATAACATTAAATATTATTCGTGTCGTTAAATTTTTGTGACGCAAATCATTGCATGCATATTTTTTCACTTCAAGTGTTAAATTTTAAATTTTTTTTGATCTTAAAACTCAACAACGACATTAATAATTAGTCATTTTTTTTACATTATTAAACAATGTTCAATAATAAACTGAGTAATTTTGAATAATATTCACCAAAACCTTCATTTAATGACTGGATACTAACTAGCTTAGCTCAACACAGAAATTTAACAAATATTCATCAATTGAGAATTGATTTAGATCATTTTTACACGAAAATTCTATTTTTACTGAGTGATAATTCGCTTTTATCGAGTAGTTAATTTTTACTTAACACTATTGGAATAAATATGATCACTGACTGAAATGAAAACAGGAAGGAGTCGTTTCATCCTTGAAACATTAAGGTCATTCTATTTTTTAATTCGCTTAGCTAGAACGACAAATAGCATTGAGAATGCAACACAAGCCACCATAGAGCCCACCATCGGCCACGCCGACTTAGCTGGGATCAAGGATAATAATGTGCCAATAAGTGCACCAATTGAGAAACGAATCGTTCCCGCCAAAGATGATACAGTACCTGCTATATGTGGATAATTATCCAAAATCACTGCCATTGCATTTGATGTGATCATCGCAATCCCACTAACATAAATCGCCACGCCCAAGACTAATGCCCAAAAACCAACGTCTAGTGCTGTCGTCACCAATAGCCAAATCCCCATAGTGAATTGGACAATAATCCCTAAATAAAGCATACGCTCAGCACCAAACCGTCTCACATAACGACCATTAAATGTGGTCATGATAAATAAGAAGATAATATTAATACCAAAAAAGTAGCCGAAATCCTGAGGCGAAACACCATTAAGGTCGATATAAACAAATGGGCCAGCGTTTAGAAATGAAAACATCCCCGCAAATGAAAACGAGCTTGCTAAAATATAAAATAAAACTTGCTTAGCGCGAAACAAGGTAGCGAATTGCCTTAACGTCGTCCCTAAGTGGAAAGGTTGGCGTTTTTCAACCGGCAAAGTCTCTCGTATAAAAAAGCTAACCAAGACAACGGCAATCACAGCCGCAATGCTAATACTCCAGAAGATTGCATGCCATGAAAACCAACGCATCATTTCACCGCCTAAAATAGGCGCTAATAAAGGTGCGATAGTCATGACCAATACCACAAAAGACATGCTGCGTGAAAACTCATCGCGTGTGAACATATCTCTCATTAACGCATTGATCACCACACTTGCTGCCGCAGCGGCAAAACCATGTAAGAAACGAAACCAGATCAAAGAATCTATCGACTCTGATAACGCACAAGCCGCTGAAGCAATAGCAAATACAACCACTCCGCCTAAGATGACAGGTTTACGACCAATGCTATCAGCCATTGGGCCATAAAATAATTGTCCTATAGCGAAGCCAAAAATATAGCTATTAAGCGTCATCTGGATGCGACCTTCGCCAACGCCGAAGTACTCACCCATAGCAAGGAAACTTGGCAGATACATATCAATGGCTAATGGCATCAGCATTGATAATAAGCCAAGTATTAATATCAACCCTAAGTAGGATGATTTTTGTTGTTGCACTCGTTGAACTCCTATACCTTACTACATACGACACTTATACCCGCCATACTTCAAGCTACAGTGTCGTTGATTGCGTTCACTCACCTAGCAACTTTGGGTAGGCTTCCAGTGACGCATTCATTTGTCGACCAACTGCATTTTGAATTATTTAGAGTACCAATTTAATAAATCAGGAATTATTTTTAGCGTGGTACAGTAACACTGTTAATTTCTTCAACAGTCAATTCACGATATTCACCTGGAGAGAGTTGTGGATCTAACTCAATCTCCCCTATCCGCTCACGATGAAGACCACATACATGGTTGCCAACTGCCGCAAACATGCGTTTCACTTGGTGATATCGGCCTTCACTGATGGTCAGCAACACCTCTTTAGGTGTAATGATTTCTAATTGAGCGGGCTTTGTTGGGTATTTTTCCCCATTTAGCATCACGCCAGCTTCGAATCGTTTTGCAACATCATCGGCAATATCATTTTCTAATTCAACACGATATGTTTTTTCACAATGGTGTTTAGGTGAAGTAATACGATGTGACCATTGCCCATCATCGGTGAGTAAAACCAATCCAGTTGTATCAATATCAAGCCGCCCTGCCGAATGTAATTTATCTGCTAATGGCTCATCAATAAAATAGAGGATAGTTGGGTGCGTCGGGTCATCTGTTGAACAAATATAGCCCTGCGGCTTATGCAACATAAAATAACGCGGACCTGTGACATGCGTTAATACTGAACCATCATAAGCCACTGATTGCTCAGCACTCACCTGTAATGATCCTGATTTCACGATTTCGTCGTCAATGGTGACTTTTCCTGCGCGTAGCTCTCGCGCCACTAGACTCCGGCTGATCCCTAATTGCTGGGACAAAAACTTATCCAGTCGCATAAATTCTCTTAAACTTGATGGAATAGCAACTTGGTGCACATGTCATCCAAGCTGTTGGAAATAAAATTGAAAGGTTATTGTGATTATGCTCACATCTTTTATTATATCAATAACTAACTACAAGTGATAGCGTCACACAATTAAGTTATGTTTTTAGCTCAACTCCTTGTGCTAACTTAAATTTTATATTTAGCCAATGACTATTTTTAATTAAGACTAAATAATATGCCGTTTGTACTTCGTCCATACCAACAAGAAGCCGTCGATTCCACAATACGCTACTTTCGTCAGCATCGTGACCCCGCCGTTATTGTGCTCCCAACTGGGGCGGGTAAAAGTTTAGTCATTGCAGAACTTGCACGGCTAGCGCGAGGTCGTGTGCTAGTTTTAGCTCACGTCAAAGAACTTGTAGAGCAAAACCATGCTAAATATCTGGCCTATGGCCTTGAAGCAGATATTTTTGCGGCTGGACTCAATCGCAAAGAGTCACACAACAAAGTCGTGTTTGGCAGTGTGCAGTCTGTCGCTCGTAACCTTGATAGTTTTAATGATAATTTTTCACTGATCATCATCGATGAATGCCATCGTATTAGTTTGAATGAGAAAAGCCAATATCAACAGGTCATCAATCGATTAAATCAATACAATTCAAATTTAAAAATCCTTGGGCTCACTGCTACCCCTTACCGACTTGGCTCAGGTTGGATCTACCAATATCATTATCATGGAATGGTCAAAGGCGATGATAGTTGCTTCTTTCGTGAATGTATCTATGAATTACCATTACATTACATGATTAAAAACCATTTTTTAGTACCTCCTGAACGCCTTGATATGCCTGTATTACAGTATGATTTTAGCCAAGTATCACTTAGTTCAGCGGGTATCTTTAATGAACATGAATTAAATCTTTCGATTAAAAAACAAAAACGCATTACCCCTAAAATAGTCGCGCAAATTGTTGAATATGCCTTACCACGGCAAGGCTGCATGATTTTCGCTGCAACAGTTGAACACGCAAAAGAAATTCTAGGCTATTTGCCCCAGGAAAGCGCCGCATTAGTCACAGCAGATACCCCTGCTGCTGAACGTGAAGCTATTATTAAGCAGTTTAAAAACAAACAGTTACATTTTTTAGTTAACGTTTCAGTACTCACCACTGGTTTTGATGCACCTCATGTCGATGTTATTGCCATTTTACGCCCTACGGAGTCAGTCAGTTTGTACCAACAAATTGTTGGCCGCGGATTACGACTCTCTGCCAATAAAACGGAGTGCTTAATTTTAGATTACGCAGGTAATCCACATGATTTATTTCGTCCAGAAGTCGGCTCCAGCAAGCCGAATTCAAGCAGTGTGCCTGTTCAGGTTTTTTGCCCTCTCTGCCAATTTGCCAACACTTTTTGGGGTAAGTGCACAGAGGATGGTCAAATCATTGAACATTATGGGCGCAGATGCCAAGGCTGGGAAGAAAACGATCGCGGCGAAAAACAACAGTGTGAATTTCGTTTTCGTTTTAAACAGTGTCCACATTGCGGTGCAGAAAATGATATTGCTGCACGCCGCTGCCAAAAATGTGATGAAGTGTTATCTGATCCTGATGATATGTTGAAAGCTGCATTGAAACTAAAAGATGCATTGATTATACGCTGTGGGGGAATGGCATTCACAGCTGGGGCTGATAATAAAGGCGAGTGGTTAAAAATTAGCTACTATGATGAGGATGGTACTTCAGTTTCTGAGCGTTTCCGTTTGCATACCCCAGCTCAGCGGCGCGCTTTTGAACACCATTTTTTACGTGAGCATCTACGTGCCCCTGGCGTACCGTTTAAATGGTCAACAGCTAATGACATCATTACGCAACAAATTTTATTACGTTATCCACAATTTATAGTGGCGCGAAAGAAAGAGAGTTATTGGGAAATTCGTCAAAAAATATTCGATTATCAAGGGCGTTTTCGCATTGCCGACCAACTCTATTCTTAGCAAAATCTGCCGTAAACCTTCGCCCAATGCGGGCGGAGATATAAAGCAAAAAGCCCAGAGGGCTTTAAAGAAGCATCGTCAAAGCGCTTCTGCGGGACTTTGTTGCACAATGAAATAGACAACCCACTGGCTGACACGGTGTCTTTTCAGATAAACTCCACTAAAGATCCATGTATTGGGCTTAATGAAATAGCCTTTCATTATGATAATATACGGGTACAGGAATGACAGGCAGCGGGACTCGTCGTCTCTGCCCATGGAGGCCAGCGTAAACCCGTTGTACAGACGGTAGCGGCCTGAGAAGTGGGAAGCTTCGTCGTTTACGGCGAAGAGCAGTCACTATTGGTTAGATTATGATTGCTGTATCAGCTGTTTTTCGTTAAAATGCTGCCCGCTTCCGTGTTTTCGCATTAGCGATTTCAGTCACGGAGCCAAATATCGAACCTGCTGCTGGGTCGCCTGTAGCAGGATTTTATTTTTTCTTGTATAGAGAAATAGTAATGTTAACTATCAATGCAATTGCACGTACAGAGCAGGGTAAGGGTGCGAGCCGCCGCCTGCGCAGAGCTAACCAGTTCCCAGCTATCGTTTACGGTGGCAACCAAGAGCCTATCTCTGTAACTCTGAACCACGATGAAGTCATTAACCAAGAAGGTAAAGCAGAATTTTACGAAGTTCTGAACCTGGTTATCGATGGTAAAGAAACTAAAGTCAAAGTTCAGGCAGTTCAACGTCACCCGTTCAAACCAAAAGTGACGCATATTGACTTCCTGCGCGTTTAATTAAAGCCACAAGCCGAGCTTTAGAAATTTTCGGGACGCCGAGTAAATAACGCCGCAATTGCGGCGTTATTTATTTCTAAAGAATAATTACTTACTACGGCGTTGCAGCTGGTCACGTAAGTTAGGTGGAGTACCACGGATCGTCAAAGTGTCCGTAACTGGATCCCAAAAAATGCGCTCTCCCATCAACATCGCATCAAAACTAATAGTGATCCCGCCACCACTCCCCGAAAACTTAGTCAATTGCTTTAGTGTTCCTCTATCTGCCGGAAAACTTTCTTCAAGTTGATAATCATTCTGACGCGCAAAGTCACCAAAAGACTGTTCTTCAACCATCGGCAACTCTTTAGATAGCTCTTGCAATTCAATCTCTTCACCTGATTGTAATTGCTCTGTGCAATAATTATGCACTTGTTGGCGATAGGCTTGGCGAGTATTTTTATCCATTTGCGCATTATCACAAAAGTCATCCAACGCCTGCACTAAACCTTTATTTTGAACTTTAGCGTTTAACCCTTCGGATGCAGCAAGAAAATCCATGAAGAAATCAGAAACTTTACGCCCTACTCGCCCTTTTAAAAAGGTTAGATAGCGAGAAGATTCAGGGTTAGTTTCCCACTCAGTCAGATCGATACGCGCCACAATGTCTGCATGAGGGATATCAAGGTAATGAGTTGTTGATAGATCAAGACTATCAGTAACAAACATGCTGTCACAACTACTTAAGACCGCAATCAGTAAGTACTCAACAGCAAGATAGCGATATTGGCAAAATAGAACAATGCCCCCTTCTGCAAAGGGATATTTGGCAAGTTCATCTTTTAAACGTACAGTCATCGCCCGGCTAAAACCAAGAAACTCTTCGTCGCCCTTGCGTAATAATTTCAGCGCATCTGCTAATTCGCTTTCTTCGTTGAATTCACCAAAAGCTTTACTTTTAGCACTGTATACACGGTGTAATTCTGCCATCATGTCTTGTACAACGTTATCGGTTGACAATAAAGAGTCGCGCAGCATCACTTCAAGCGTCTGTTCATCGCGTTTAATCAACTGATGTAAAGCTATCTGGGAAATTTCCAGACTCATTGTAGGCTCCTTGTTCAAGCAGAAATATTATCGCGCGTATTCAAACACTGATACTATTTATCTGCAACCTATACTGTCATTATCTGCACATTTTTACACACTGATGATGAACTATTACGCACTCAAATAATCTTAATAATCATTGTACTCGTCATACTTCAAACTGCAGTGTTGTGACTACACCTGCTTGCACCAGTCACATACTTTTGTATGCTCCTAGCGACTCGCTCACTTGTCGCCTAACTGCATCTTGAATTATTTGGCGTATCATTCTCACTTAAATTTAAATTTCTTGCGAAGAATGAAGAAAAAGATCCCGCTATACGCTATCATAGGTGAGCTTTTATTAATTTAGGATGTCAGAATTTATGCCACAGTCATCTCGCTATAGTGATGAAAAAGTTGAAACTTTGCTCGCTGAACTTGTCAGCGTGTTAGAAAAAAACCATACTCCAGTGGATCTTTCACTAATGGTGTTAGGTAATATGGTCACCAATCTACTTAATACATCTGTTGCACCAGCACAACGTAAAATGATTGCCGACTCTTTTGCCAACGCGTTACTGTCTTCTGTTAAAGAAGATCAGTCTCACTAATCGATTAACGAAATAAACAGTATGGTCACCCATCAGCGCTACCGTGACAAAGTCTCCCAGATGATAAGTTGGGGGCACTGGTTTGCACTTTTTAATATACTGCTGAGCCTAGGGCTAAGTAGTAGTTATCTGTTTATTTTTGATTGGCCCGACACATTAGCTGGACGCATTTTTGCCTTCGTCAGTTGGATTGGCCATTTTAGTTTTGTGGTTTTTGCCTGCTACTTACTGATTGTTTTTCCACTGACCTTTATTGTTATGTCTCAGCGCCTACTGAGGCTAATTTGCGTTGCGCTCGCAACCGCGGGCACAACCCTGTTAATCTTTGATATTCGAGTATTTAGCCAGTTTGGCCTGCATTTGACCCCGCAAGTATGGGATCTAGTGATCAACCCAGAAAAAGGAGAAATGGCTCGCGAATGGCAACTGATGTTTATCACCATTCCAATCATTTTTCTTGTTCAAATGCTTTTTGCAACATGGAGTTGGCAAAAACTACGTAGCTTGAATAGGCAGACCTTTGGTAAACCATTAGCTGGGTTATTTATTGCGACCTTTGTTATGTCACACCTTATGTATGCATGGTCTGATGCCAATTTCTATCGCCCTATTACTATGCAACGTTATAACTACCCGTTATCACAGCCAATGACAGCAAGAAAACTGCTTGATAGGTATGGCTTACTCGATTTATCTGAGCATCAAAATCGTGTCTTCCAACAAGGTAGTCCGACGGCTTTAAAACTCCAGTATCCATTGAAACCTCTGAGCTATTATGATCAGGGCATGGGTTATAATTTATTATTGGTAGTGGTTGATAACTTGGGAGATAAAGCCCAACAGAGTGACATGTCATCGCTAAAATCGTTTAAAGAGATGAGCACTGATTTTACTAACCACTACACAACCGGTTTACGTAACGATAGTGCCCTCTTTGGCCTATTTTATGGTATTTCTGCCAGCTACTTTGATAATATCCTTAATGAGCGCCATGCCTCAGTACTTATTCAAGCGCTACAACATCAAGGGTATCAATTCGGTCTATTCTCAACTGATGGATTTAATTCACCATTGTTCCGGCAAGCGATTTTAGCGGATTACTCATTACCAACCAAAGCCGCCGATAGTGATGCACAAACTATCACACAATGGAATGCATGGTTAAGCAGTTTGAAAAATGGCTCTCCTTGGTTCTCCTTCTTAAATATCAAAGGTCAGCCAGGTAGCAAACAAACCAACGATCAAATCAATCAAATAGTTGAAACCTTGATCCGCGATGGGCGTTTGAAAAATACCATTGTCGTTATCACTGCAAACTATAACGGTACTCCTCAATCTGAAGCAGATGATTGGTTTAGCGGCAAGCAGTTTGATCGAGAAAAGATGCAAGTTCCTTTATTTATCTACTGGCCAAATACCCCTAGTCAACAGATTGATAAACTCACTAGCCATCAAGATATATTAACAACCATCATGCAGCGTTTACTGCATGTGTCCAATTCACCTGATGACTATAGTCAAGGGGAAGATTTGTTCAGCCCTGATCGTAAATATCCATGGGTAATTACAGGTAGTAACAATGATGTGGTGATCACCACCAATGATGCAACGCTGTATATGGACAAAAATGGTCAATTTAGCATTTATGATTTACAAGGTAATGAAGTTAAAGACCAAAAACCTGATCTTGCTCAGTTACTGAAAATTTTCACTGAGCTTAAGCGGTTTAATGAAAATTAACGCTTAAAAATCAATCAGTCGTGCAAGCGAAACCTTGCTTTCATGGGCAAAATGAGTAGTATTAACTGGAGTTCGGCATGTAGCGCAGCTTGGTAGCGCACCGTCATGGGGTGTCGGGGGTCGTAGGTTCAAATCCTATCATGCCGACCAACTTTTTATAGAGAAACCAACTAGTTAGGGTTGGTTTTTTTGTATCTGAAATTTGAGGTGGGTAAAAGTCCGACTTAGTTACTTGCCGTTTTGTTCATGCTCAGCCGCTTCAATCTCCGCATTCTTAGCATCTTCTTCAGCTTCCTTCTCTGCTGCTTCTTTTGCTAATCGCTCTGCTTCTGCTTGCTTAAAATTGTAGAAAGTCAAACATAACTATTACCCATACATTCCTTTTTGCTTAATACAATAAATTAATATCTAAGCTTAGCTTTTTAATGGTAATAGTGGTATTTCTGCTGATATGGCACTTCGCTTAGAAGCCGTATTAGGTACTAGCGCTGAAATGTGGACCAGCATGCAAGCTCAGTATGATTTGTGGGTCGCGTCACAAACAGAACGCCCAGAAATAAAACGAATATTAGCCCATGTTTAGCAAAAGCTATTTTCTCACTGAAGCACCTTTGACGTTGGTGCCTCACAATATTTTACCCATAAACCATTTACTTGCGTTTCAGTTAACATTTCATCAATGCCATCAATAACAGGTATTGAGATATTGATGGCACCATCAGGGCGAGTATACGTTTTAACGATGAAACGCTTATCTTCCGTTTTCCTTGAAAAATCATAATGTCTTGAAACAAAACCGCAGACGTAGCCAACTTCTCCACCATTATGTGAGACTTTATTAAAATGATAATTCACATCTTTAAATGTTTCTAATTTAGGGTTTTCTAAATAGCCTAATACTGTGCGCTCAACTCGTTCAATCATATTGGTATCATCTTTATAATTTAATGTCATACCAAATAAAAAGGCTGAGCCAAGAAGGAATAAAGCAATAATGACATAGAATATTTTATTCATAAAAAGATGATTTAAATAACGAGTCAATAAAAAAACCTCGCAATACGAGGCTATAGATAATTTCGCTAGTATATCAATTTATTTGAAAACTACCTCAATTTTTAGCAATATAATCTCTTGTATTACTCCTCTTTTATTGACCAATAAAACTTTATATATAGTCGTAGTGTGGCTTAAGCCAAAACATTATCTCAATAAGACTACCTACAAAGTATCTATCACCTTACATCAAGCATTTGATATAATAAAAATTATTTTACTGATTTTAAGGAATGGATCATGTTACGTTATGCCTCTCGTGTTACTCATTTTTTCCGTCATGTATTTCATTCACGTCCGCGCTTTGTTATTTCTTTGTTTGTTGCAGTTGCGACTTTTTTTGCGTTATTCCCCTACCAAAATACGATGATGTGCCTAATTCTAAGTTGGAACGCATTTGCTTGGATTTATTTATTGCTTCTTTTTGGGCGGATCATTAATCGCAAAACGAAAGATATTCGTAAAATCACTAAAATTGAAGATGAAAGCGCTCGTATGGTTATCTTTTTCCTCGTTGCGGGCTGTTGTGTCAGCTTGCTGGTGCTATTTTTTGCATTGGGTGGGCACGGTGATTTTTCCAAAAGTGATAAGTTTATTCCCTACGCACTCACCGCTTCTACACTAATTTCATCATGGCTATTACTGCCTGCAGGCTTTACCATGCATTATGCGCATTTGTATTATAGTAATGAGGTTCAACAACAACCATGGCTGCGTTTCCCTGACAAAATACTTGACCCAAATTATTCGGATTTTATGTATTTTTCCTTTACTATTGCAGTAGCCTCTCAAACTGCTGATGTGGAAATTGCTTCAAACCCCATGCGTCGAGCTGTACTGCTTCAGTCGGTGATTTCATTTGTGTTTAATATGGCAATATTAGGTTTGTGCATCAATATTTCAGCCAGTTTCTTTTAAGATAATTAGGTAAAAATGGCAGCAGAACTCACACTTTGGATTACTGAATACGGTTATTGGGCGACCTTTTTTGGTGCAATGATAGAAGGTGAAACTGCCGCCTTCCTATCAGGTGTTGCAGCGCATAACCAATTACTTTATTACCCTTGGGTCATGCTATTTGCAGCCTTAGGTGGGATAGTGAGTGACAATGTATTATTTTACGTTGGCTACTTTGCTGGTGCTCGAATTTTACCTAAATTTCATCGCCATAAGAAAAAAATTGCCCGAGTCCAGCAGCTGATCCGCCAACACGAAAACTTCATTATTATTGCTATCCGTTTTGCCTATGGCTTAAGAACGGTTGGGCCAATTATCATCGGCGCCAGTAAAGTTAACCCATTAAAGTTTTTCATACTAAATATTTTTGGTGGGGCGCTATGGGGAATTATCATTGTGTCCTGCGGATATTTTATTAGCTCAGCCATACTTGCCTTACCTATCCACTCTTATTTAACATGGATTTTACTGGCAATCATTGCCGTCATTATCTTCATTTTTTTACGACGCAACTGGAAAAAATAGAAGCCAAAGCTGCATGTTAAAATATTTATCAGATAGAAATTATTTTATGCTATCCCGTAGGCTTTCATCTTCAGGCGGAAAACCAGTAAAACACATCCCGATAATTGTGACCAACCAACCTACTTTTTTACTATTAAGAACCCGTTTGATTATGTTCATGGTAGCTCCAAATAATTAAACTTTTTGTGACTGATCTAAGTTAGCATCATTAACCCTACCTAAATAGATTATTTAATGATATTTACACTCATTCTTCAGGCATTATTATGCTGACCTAGTTATGATTCAATAAGGAGCTATTTTTGAACTATTTTCGCCTTGCTACTCTACAAGATATTGATACTCTAATTAAAATTGATAGTGTAAAAACCCAAGAACGCGCTTTACAAATTGCCAAGTGGGTAACTGATAAAAACTGTTTTTTAATTGAACGAAAAACGCAAATCTGCGCCTATGGTGTTTTACATTACCACTTTTTTAATTTTGGTTTTATTGAAATGCTAATGGTGGACAAACAGTTTAGGCGCCTTGGTTTAGGGCTAGCATTGATTAATCAATTTAAATTAACTTGTACAACTAGCAAGTTGTTTGCTTCAACCAATCAATCTAATGCTGCTATGCAAAACTTATTAATTCACGCACAGTTTTTAGCCAGTGGTATGATAGAAAACCTTGACGATAATGACCCTGAATTGGTTTATGTCTGCAAATTATCCCGTTAATCTACAGACATACGCATTACTATTGTTATAACACAGCAGGAGCCATTACCACATTGATAAGTTTTTCATTAAACTGCTGATAAACTTGCTGATCAATGGCAGTTGGAAAGCTCAATATCTCTAATTGATGTGGTGTAAATTGTATATGGTAACTCGGATGAACATGCTGATATTCATTTTGCTTAAAGCCACAGTGCTGATAAAAACGTAGCCTTTTTTGGCTTATCTCATCTATTACGGGGTCAATTTCTAAAATAATATTGTTCACTTGCTCACTAAAGAGCTGTAAAACCTTCTGCCCATACCCACGCCCACGTAAATTAGGTGATATCGCTAGGTGCTCAACATAGTAAAATGTATTAATTTTCCAGCAACCCACAAAACCAATAAATACACCCTCATCAGTAAAATAGTATAAATAGTAATCTTGTTGATTAAGGATCAATTGTCGCCCTTCGTAACTTCTTTTTTCATGGGCTGGAAATGCTGAATCATAGAGGTGATTGATATTTTCTATTTCCAGTGAGTCTTCATCAGTGAGTCTTTTTACTGTCAGCATTGCACCTTAAATCCATTCTTATCGAGTTAAATAATCATAATTAGCATACCTAAACCCAACAGCCTAGCAACTTATTTTTTATTTATACACATAAATTAGTTTCTTAACTGACTGTTTTTCATTAAGTAATTTTCAGTTTGTTTTTTGTCCTTTATTTATCTTGTAAATTATAAAAAATATTATCATCCAGATATTGACATTATCCTTCTCGCAATCTAAAGATACTGTATATGAATACAGTATCTTTAGGTTGAGGTTAATATGTTACGCATTGAAATTTTATTTGATAAAAATGCACCACAAAAACCAAGTGATGTGATGCTGCAAGCGCTAGAAGCTGAAGTTGCCCGTAAACTTAGTCCACAATATCCTGATATGGTTACTCGCGTTGCTTTTAGTTCAGGCCAACGCATTAATATCTCGGGGACTAAATTGGCTCAAGATAAGGTTCGTATTGAAGAAATATTAGAAGAAATTTGGATGGATGATGGTTGGATCCCTGAACAAAACCCAGAAGAATAACCAATATCAATAAAAGGAATGCCTGCTAATAAACTCAGCATTCCTTTACTCATCAACATATATACTCTAAATAATTCGAGGTGCAGGTAGGCGACAGTGAAAATAGGTGTTGAGCATAGACAAACTATGTGACTAAACTAGCTGAAGGCAGTTACCTATACCTCAACGAAAGCCCCTGCAATTTGAAGCAAAACGACTATACACTTGATTCTCATGGCCACCTAAAAAGTATATCTGACACCTCCTAAGCCCACCCATGCTAAACGTTGTTCAGTAAGTGAACTTTTTGCCGCATCACCAACTAAATAATAAGCACCAATACCTGTATAAAGAATGATATTTTCATTAACGTTATAATTTAAAATCGCCCCGCCATGAATATCCTTGAATCCACTGCCCGCATCATATTCATTAAAGCGTGAACGACTCGCTTGTTGCTTGGAGATACCAAAATAAGCTTGATTATAGGCTTTATTTCCCCAGACCGTGGCTAACGTGTACTCTACATCCCATTTATTATTTATTTGGTAGTAACCTATTCCACCGAGTTCCACATCTACCGTTCTACCAATATGACGACCACCATAGTGACGATCTTTGGTTGCCATATCAATGGAAGCATATAATTGATAGTCATTTATAGTGTAATTAATTTCTGCACCGACGACTATTGAACCATCAAGGTCACCCATACCTTTGAGATCGTCATTTTTACTACCTAAAATGCCAATTTTTTCATCTCGCCCTGCGTCATAACCAACACTGCTAGAAAAAGTCAGATTCTCTGTTATTCCTATTGCCCATTCAGCGCCTTCTAGACCTAAGCTGAACACACCATAATCATCAGAAATATAACCGTAGTTCAGATCAATCAATGGTGAAAATAAATATTTGTTCGACCCTTCATAAGCGGGCATCAAAGAGGCTCCCCCGCCTAATACGACAACACTTTCTCCTGCCATCGCGCTGCCAAATGGCAATAGACCTACAACAGCGATTGTTACTGTTTTCAATCGTTTCATTAAAAAATCCTATATTATTTTATTAATACATTTTTTTGCGAATAAAAGTTTTAATTTCTTTTAATGGGTTAAGGTTACTTTTTATTTCGTTAGCAATTCCTTCAGTGACTATGCAACTCTTATTACTTTTGCATGTAGAAAGTTCTTTCAATGAAAGCATTGATAATGATGTCCTCGATGTGTGGTCAACATTTTTACCAACTAAAACCAAAGCAATGAAAATAGTCATTACAAAAATAGGGAGCTCAATTAGTTTTAGCTTCATTTCGTTATTCCAATAACTGAGGAGATGCTAAAATAGTAATCTTATGCATATTTCTTACCTTAAAAATTGGTTAAACCAACCTTAAGGGTTTATTAAATCTCTCGTTAAGTTTGCTTAAGTTCATTGTCGAAAAATTACTGCCTACATATACTACTTCCTAGGATCTAGAGAGGTGATAAATGAATATTCTATTAGTTGAAGATGATCTTCAGCTGGGTAAAGCGTTATGCCGCGGCCTAGAGTTAGCTGGTTTTAATCCACTTTGGGTTCGATTACTAGCAGATGCAAAGCATCAATTAAATGCACGTAATTTTGATTTAATGTTGCTAGACTTAGGCTTGCCTGATGGTGATGGCAACGAAGAATTAATCGCATGGCGACGCTCAGGGCAATCAATTCCAATTATTATTCTAACCGCTCGTAATCAAATGGATAATTTAGTCGCCAGTTTAGACTCCGGTGCTGATGATTTTTTAACCAAACCATTTGCTATGCCTGAATTAATTTCTCGCGTCAAAGCCGTCAGTCGCCGTAAGGCAGGATTTTCATCTGAAATTTGGCAATTAGATAATTTGCAATTAAATCCACTAAATCACCAAGTTTCACTCAATGATCAGCTGCTGTTACTTTCAGGCAAAGAATATCAATTATTATATGAGCTAGTGAAAAATGCTGATAATGTGGTACGCAAAGCTGATCTAGAGCAACGTTTATTTGGGCTGGATGATAAAGTTGAAAGTAACTCTCTTGAAGTTCATATTCACAACTTACGCCGTAAAATAGGTAAAGACCGCATTATCACTATTCGCGGCATTGGTTATTTACTCAAAAAAGAAGCGCAACCAATTGAAAGTTAAATCCTTTTTTATCTATACTTTTTTCTTGCAGATAAGCTCTGTGATTTTTTTATGGGTTCTGTTTGTAGGCTGGCTACAATTTTCCTATCTCCCAGATATTGATAATGACTTTAATCGCCAGCAACAAATTGTCACCCAAGGGTTTGCGGATACTTTAGGCGCGGTTTCTAATAACCCTGAATACTTTGAACAAATTGCTACTTCATTGCAGAAGATGTATACCGATGCAATGGAAAATGGTTTAGACGTTTCTTATAAACCTTTTGTTGTCATACGTAATAACCAAGGCAATGTCCTTTATCGTAATAGTGATAAAATTGATATCTCAACTGAAACCACATTCGAACATTTAGCAAAACAATACCCCGAATGGCATCTCACTGTTGGATGGAATAACACACAAACGATTCAAGTGATCTTAGGCGAATCCTATTTTGATCGTAAATCTATGATTGGCAGTCCTGCAGAAGGAACCGCAATTCCCTTGTTATTCATATTGGGTCTGATGCTAATTGCGATCATTGTAACCGCCTATTTTAGTTTGCGACCATTAAGACAAGCTGCAACCATTATTTCAAGTCGTCAGCCCGGCAACCTAACGCCAATAAAGGTAAAAGAACAATACAAAGAGATCCGCCCTATTATTATCGCGATTAACAATTTGATGTCTCGTGTTGATTCCGCCAATCAACGTGAAAAACGTTTTATGGCTGATGCAGCCCATGAATTAAGAACACCAATTGCGGCGGTCATTGCGCAGCTCCATTTGCTAATGCAAATTCAAAATGTTAAAGAAAAAGAAGAAATCATCAAAGATATGCAAGCAACATTGAATCGAGCTGCATCATTATCCCACCAGCTTATTGATTTAGCTCGTTTAGAGTCAGAAGATTTCCCACTCAATAAAGAGGTTATCGACTTACCTGTACTAATTTCTCATATCACTTCATTGCATGTGCCGCATGCAATTAGCCAACACATTGATATTGAATTACAAAGCCCTAACAGTGTTTTAATTACCACCGATAAATTAGCCTTAACCACTATCTTTACTAATTTGCTAGAAAATGCGGTTAAGTACAGTTACAAAAAAGGTAAAATCAAAATAACAATTAAAGATTTAACACCTTTCGGCGCGACTATCTCTGTACAGGATAATGGGCGAGGGATACCCGATGAAAGTCGCCAATTTATATTTTCTCGTTTCTATCGAGTACCTGGAACAACTGAAATCGGCAGTGGACTTGGGCTTTCAATCGTACAAAATTTAGCAACTAAAATTAATGCAGTGATCCGCGTCACCGATGGCTTAGAGCAAAAAGGCGTTGGTTTTATTATTGATTTACCCTAATGTTGATATACTTTATATCGCTACGTTGATATACCTATTTATTGGATCATGAAAATTTAAATAATAAGTATTCACTGAAGGAAAACCCATGTCACAAGCTCTGATTATTATTGACTTGATTGAAGAAATAGTTGGCAAAAATGGTTTATCAAATACCAGCTATCAACAAACACAAGAACGTAATGTGATTGAAAAATCAAATCGAGCAGCGGCTTTTGCTCGTGAGAACGATATTCCCATTATTTGGGTCAAAGTTGGCTTCGCTGATGATTATCATGATATACCCGCCGGTTCCCCAATGTTCCATCGTGCAAAAACAGCGGGAGCATTAAAACTGAGTGGGACAGGTTGCCAGTGGATTAATGAGTTAGATATCCAACTTCGCGATATCATAATGATAAAAAAAGGGGTTAGCGCCTTTACAGGTAATACATTAGATCATTGGTTAAAAGAGCATAATATTAGCCACATCCTATTGGGTGGTGTAAGTTCACTGATGGCAATCCAAAGTAGTGCTCGTCAAGCTCATGATCTTGGTTATAAAGTGACGGTTATTGATGAACTTTGCGCCGCAGCAACTCTTGATTTACATCAGCAAAGTATGCAAGCACTACAAGGTATGGCAACGATATCTTCACTGTCAGATTTTGTGCAAGGAAAAATCAAATAATACTCCATTTTATCTCCTCCTTTTTCAAAGCCAGTGAGTTAAACTTTCTGGCTTTTCATAACTAAGTTATCTATTTTTAAACAAACCCCATTCTATTATCGAATAAATTATTTGTGGCATTTTGCAACACTCATTATTAGATTAAAAACACCAGTAATGCGTAATTTTCAATTATGAACTCGTCATTTTTAAACCTAGCATCTAGTATTAACGGTAAGTATTTTATCTATTTTGTGAAATAGTTATTGAATTACATAGTAATGGTCTATATTTTTAACATTAATTCAAATCAACCCATTCAATCACTTTTTATTTGATATAAGGGAGAATTCATTATGCTCAATCTGAATCAGAACCAACTCAAAAACCTTGCCGATTCACAATTAAAAGGACATAGGACCATTATTTATTTAGTTGCCTTGTTATTGTTGATCGGCGGAATTGTGTGTATCACTAACCCAATCGTGTCGGGCATCGCTTTTAGCTCGTTAATTGGCGTCATGTTATTAATCAGTGGTGTTGCGGTTATTTTAAACATTTTTTTCAATCGACTATACGCCAATGTCTCGGTATTTTTCAGCCTAATTGCGGGTATTGCCTATCTTATTTTAGGTTATGCGTTTATTACTGACCCACTACAAAGCTTGCTGTTCCTTGCCGTATTTGTAGCCGTGTTATTTATTATCGGTGGGGTAATTAGGATTTTTGTTGGTGCTAGATTATTTAGCTCCGCAGCAGGTATGATGAACATCTTGATCGGTATCTTGGACTTTATCATTGCCTACATGCTGCTCAGTGGCAATGCTCAAACGTCAATTACTCTATTAACACTGTTTATTGGTATCGAGTTGCTGTTTAGCTCCTTTAACCTGTTCTTGCTAGCGGGTGCATTAAAAAATCGTTCATAAAGATCATAATTTTGATGGCAAGTCGTGTTTTTTGCTCTAACGCTTGCCATCAAATATTTTTTAAATATTAAAAATTATTTAGTTCCATACTTGACTTTATGCATCTAAAAGTTAGAATGCTCTCAAGTGATCTAGATCACACTCTAACATTTGGAGCTTCCATGAATACCATCAAAGAATTTATTAGTAACGTTCAAGAAGTCATTGAATTACTAGCTAAACGTTTTATGTAAGACACCGCTTTCCTATTACCTCATCTTTAGCGTTTTTTACTCAAAATGACTTAAGTTATGATGGGTATCTGCATAATTTTGCAACACGGCCTTAGATCACTTTAAGGCCGTTTTTTTATTCAAAAACATCTTCAATCACCTTAACAACCACCGCTGTACTGATCGCCATCAAAACTAAATCACGACCACTCATACGCCATTCGTAGCCATCATAAACGGGTAAACGTGACTCAAAATGCCTTGGTAAACGCCGTTTAGCAATACCTGGAGGCAAAGGTCTCCCCACAATGACCTGCTTTGCAATACCCGGTGGTAAACGTGAATAACCTGTCACACCATAATCAATCGCCATTGGTCTTACTGAACCAAAATTCAAATTGATATTTAGTCCTGGTGAAACGGGTTGCTGAACAATGACCACTTCATCAGGATAGTAACGTCTTTCAGAATGCTTCCTACCGCGTTCATGGTGTTTATGTTTATGTGAATCTTCATAATAATATTGTTGGCGACCTTTACCTTCCCCATGATGCCCTCCACGATCTGCTTGCGCAGTATAAGGTACGAGTCCACTAGTCATCATCAATAGAGCCGAAAGCAGGTATTTACCAATTATTGTTTTTCTCATCATTGCATCTCCCGCAAATAATTTCGATTAAATTAGTCGGGCGAGCAACTTTCAACAATCGGAATTTGTCTCATAATAAGTAATTATAAGTAAATTTAGTCTTGATAAAATCTGACTATTTATAATATTCTGCCTGATCGCCTATCAATTTATTTATAACTATAATTTATGTAATAGGTATATTTTAAACTTATATTTTTGACTATTTCAGTTTCTTTCACTATAACCAATGAAGCAAGGTTAAATTTATGTTATTATTTCTCAGTAGCTTATCGAATTAAACACTGAATACATTTACTCTCAATAATTCGAGGTGCGACTAAACACTGAGTGATGGTCGCTAGAAGCAATAGAAACTCAGTGGCTAATACATTTGTTTACTGCTCCGGCGTAAACAATGACGAGTCTATTTAATGTCAATTAGAAGGAGAAAACATGCAGCAGCAACTGCTAGACTGGGTACGCCAGTTCAATCAAGATTATGCCGACATTGCTTCACTTCTCATGGTGCTAGGTCTGATCATTGTCGTTGCACTGATCTTGCATTTCATCTTACATAAAATCATTTTGCCCCGTGTAGAAAAGCAAGGCCAAAAGAAAGGTCAAGGCTGGCAGCGCCAATTAACTCAATTCAGCTTATTTAACCGAATCGCATTTGTGATCCAAGGTGTAGTCGTTAATATTCAAGCGATATTGTGGCTGCACACAGGCTCTACGGCCCAACAAATCTTAACCGTTGCTTCGCAAGCTTGGTGTATGCTTTTCGGATTACTCACGTTTTATTCTGTGCTCGATATATTGCATAGCGTCTTGCAACGCGCAGCAAAAACTGCACATTTACCATTGCGTGGTATTTTTCAAAGTGTAAAACTGATTGCAACAGTATTGGTTGCAATTATGATCATTGCATTACTGATTGGTAAATCCCCCCTGATTTTACTCAGTGGTTTAGGTGCAATGACTGCTGTCATGATGTTGGTGTTTAAAGACCCTATCATGGGGCTAGTTGCAGGGATCCAACTTTCAGCCAACAATATGGTCAATATTGGTGATTGGCTGGAAATGCCGAAATATGGTGCAGACGGTGCAGTGGTTGATATTGGTTTAACCACCGTTAAAGTGCGTAATTGGGATAACACAGTGACTACCATCCCGACTTATGCACTCATTTCGGACTCATTTAAAAACTGGAAAGGAATGACTGAGTCAGGTGGTCGCCGTATTAAACGAAGTATTCGTTTAGATACCACCAGCATCCATTTCCTTGGTCAAGAAGAGATAGCGTCTTTAGAAAAAGCAAATTTACTTGAACCTTATATGGATAATAAAATATCTGAAATTAAGGTATTTAATTCAGCAATTCCTGAAGATAAGGCCACTCCACTGAACCAACGTCGATTAACGAATATTGGAACATTCCGTGCTTACGTTGAAGCCTATATGAAATCGCATCCGAATATCCATAAAGGAATGACGATTATGGTTAGGCAGCTTGAATCAGACTCTAATGGCTTACCGATTGAAATTTATGCTTTCACTAATACAACGGCATGGGTAGAGTACGAGCGGATCCAATCCGATATTTTTGACCATATCTTTTCAATATTGCCACAGTTTGATTTACGCGTTCACCAATCGCCAACAGGTACTGATATGCGCGCTATCGGCCAAAACGTTTTACTAACCGATACCCACCAGTAATTAATTAGTTTAGCTTATAGAGTTACAACTTTAGTAGTATCTTAACAGAGGGGGAAACCCCTCTTTTCCTAGCTTTGGCTCCCCTCATTATATAATAATCAATATAACGATAGATAATTTAAATGCGACTATCCAGTCTAATGAGTAAAAAAACTCTTTATAAATTAATGCGATAATAAGTAATAGACTTTAATTTATCAGGGATATTGTTGATGTAGGTCATGTTGCTGACTAGCTACTTTTTTTAACATGAAAAGTAAGAAAGTGATATCGATCTTTACATATAGGCAATGTCCATGCATAAAACAATTAAAAATACTCATTTAGGAGAGTTGAGCAGGCGCGAATTTATTCAAGCCTCTGCGACAGTTGCAACCGCAGCCGCGGTCGCAGGCTCAATCACACTCCCTTTTGCTGCTCAAGCAAAAACACCAGAAATCATGCCTGATGAAATCAGTGAAAAAATCAGTTACAGCGCTTGCTTAGTTAACTGTGGTAGCCGCTGTCCACTGAAAGTTCACGTTAAAGATGGCGTCATCAGCCGCATCTCCAATGAAACCATGTATGACGACTCAACATTAGGTGAACATCAAATTCGCCCATGTTTGCGTGGTCGTTCAGTACGTTGGAAAACATACAACCCTGATAGATTAAAATATCCGATGGTTCGTGTGGGTAAACGTGGAGAAGGCAAATTCAAAAAGATCAGTTGGGATGAAGCCACAACTATCATTGCTGAGAAACTCAAATATACAATAGATAAATACGGCAGCGATGCGATTTACTATCAGTATGGTACCGGATCGACAGGTGCCAACCTACACGGTCGTGCAGCGTGTAAGCGCCTGCTTAGCTTAACCGGTGGTTTTTTGGGTGACTACGGTACCTACTCCTATGCCCAATTGATGGAAATCACCCCTTACGTTTATGGCAGCGTTGAAGAATCACTGCTATCTGAGCTCTGATTTAGTCGTTATGTTTGGTCACAACCTTGCAGAAACCCGTATGTCTGGTGGTGGACAGTTCTATGAAACTTTAAATGCCCTCGAAAAAAGCAAAGCAAAAGTTATCATTATTGACCCTCGCCGAACAGACAGTGTCACCACACTGGGTGCTGAATGGATCCCTATCTATCCAGGCACCGATGCTGCATTAGTCGCGGCTTTAGGTTATGTGATGATCCAAGAAGGCTTAACTGATGAAGCATTCTTGAAAGATTACTGCGTTGGTTGGGATGAAAGCACCTTACCTGCTTCTGCACCACGCAATGCTTCATATAAAGATTATATTTTAGGCAATGGCCCAGATGGCATCGCCAAAACCCCTGAGTGGGCAAGTCAGCTTACTGGCATTTCAGTTTCTCGCATTATTCAACTCGCTCGCGAAATTGGTAATTCAAATCATGCGTGGATCTCGCAAGGTTGGGGTTTGCAGCGTACCGAAAATGGTGAGCAGGCTTGCCGTTCTATTATGATGCTACCAATCATGTCAGGTAATATTGGCCGTCCAGGAACCAACACTGGTCTTTGGGGCAACAGTGTTGCTTATCCAGTCGCAGGATTCGGTTTGCCAAATCCAGTCAAAGCAACATTACCGTCGTTTATGTGGACTGAAGCGATTGTTCGCGGTAAAGAGCTGACGGCTGAAAACGGTGGTATTAAAGGTGCAGATAAACTCAATAACGATATTAAGTTTATGTGGTGCTACTCAAGTAACGTAATTGGCAACCAGCACGCAGATTTGAATAAAACCCATGAAATTCTATCTGATGAGTCAAAATGTGAATTTATCTTAGTTTGGGATAATCATAATACACCTTCTGCACAATATGCTGACTTATTATTGCCAGATGTAACACCGGTCGAAACCAATGACCTTATCAATAACTCTTATGCAAGCGGCGCTTATCATTATCTTGTGCGTCTACAAAACGCAATAGAGCCGTTGTGGGAAAACCGCCCGAACTATGACGTACTGGCGGAAATTGCTGAAAAAATGGGTGTAAAAGATCAATTCACTGAAGGCCGTAGCTATGAAGAGTGGATTGAGTTTTGCTACAACAAAACTCGTGAAAAAATGCCTCATTTACCAGAGTTCAGCGAAACCGATGGTGGCGGCATTATTGACCGTCAATTTGCAGACACCTCCAAATATATTGCACTGAAAGATTTTCGTGATAATCCAGTGGCAAACCCACTCAAAACACCGTCAGGTAAAATCGAAATCTACTCAGAACAATTAGCTGAACGTGTTAAAAACTGGGAATTACCAGAAGGACAGCGCATTCCAGCCATCCCTGAGTACTGTGCCAACAAAGAAGGCGTTGAACAGCAACGTAATCAACAGAAACTTCCTCTGTTAATGACCGGTTTCCACGATAAAGGCCACGTTCACTCAAGTTATTTCAACGTTGAGATGCTACGTGAAGCTATTCCGCATCAGTTCTGGCTCAATCCAGTCGATGCTCAAGAACGTGGTTTAAATAACGGTGATATTGCCGAAATCTTTAATGACCGTGGTCGTATTCAGATACGAGTCAAAGTCACTGAGCGCGTGTTACCGGGTGTGATCGCTGTACCGCAAGGCGCATGGCGTACATTAGATACAGCAGGTTTAGATACAGGTGGCTGTATCAACACCCTCACCTCACAAGTTCCTTCTCCATTGGCAAAAGGAACACCACAACATACTAACCTTGTTGAAGTGAAACGCGTTTAAGGAGTTAATTTATGAAACAGTATGGCTTTTATTTTGACTCCACAAAATGTACTGGCTGTAAAACATGTCAGGTCAGTTGTAAGGACGAAAAAGATCTCGATTTAGGCCCTAAATTCCGCCGTGTATATGAGTTTGGCGGCGGTAGTTGGCAAAAACAAGACGGTATTTGGCAGCAAAATGTCTATAGCTACTACTTATCTATCTCTTGTAACCACTGTTCTAACCCAACCTGCGTTGAAGGTTGCCCGACAGGTGCCATGCACAAACGTGCAGAAGATGGTCTTGTGGTGGTTGACCAATCCGTGTGTGTCGGTTGTCGTTACTGTGAACTACGTTGCCCATATGGTGCACCACAGTACGATGAAAAGAAAAAATTAATGAGCAAATGCGATGGCTGCTACGAACGTGTCGCCAAAGGCATGAAACCGGTTTGTGTTGAATCATGCCCACAGCGTGCATTAGATTTTGATGATATTAATGTGCTGCGTGAATTACACGGCACAGAGTGTGGTATTGCGCCTATGCCAGACCCAAGCATCACTAATCCTAATATTGTCATCAAGCCACATAAAGATGCTAAGCCATCAGGCGATAAAAGTGGCGAACTAAAAAACCCTGCGGAGGTGTAAAATGCATGAATTACCACTCGTTTTTTTCACCGTACTGGGTCAGTCCGCTGCGGGTTTATTTTTGCTAGCTTATTTAAGCAAAAAAATGGGTTCCATTGATGAAAAACAATTGAAGAATGCCAATATCCTTGCGTTTATTGTGGTAGTGATTGGTTTAGGTATTGGTGGTCTACATGTTGGGCAACCATTGCGTTTCTTCAATATGTTACTCGGTGTTGGTCGCTCGCCGATGAGTAATGAAGCGTTTTTGAGCGGTGTGTTTGTTGGTTGTGCAGCTGCAACCCTATTCTTCACACTATTTTATAAAAAACCACTACTGCGCGAGCTTGCAAACATTGCAACCGTGGTGACTGGTGTAGCATTTGTTTGGTCAATTCCACAAGTTTATAATATTGCTTCAATTGCCAACTGGAACACGGGTTACACGACACTACAAATGTGGATGACCATGTTAGTTGGTGGTGGTGCTTTAGCAATAGCGATTGGTGCCCGTGGTTTAGGGATCGCTTCTTTCTTGATTGGTGCTGTGGTTATTTTTGCTAGCCGCGCAGGTTATCAAGCATTTCTCTCAGAAAGTGGCCCAACCTTAAGTGCAGAGCAAACTGGTTTTTGGGGATTTCAAGTCGTTGTGCTAGTCATTGCACTAGCAGGTTTTGTCGGTATGGCATTAAAACAGCGTGCGCCAAAAGCAACATTAGCGACCTGTGCCGCTGCAGTGCTGCTGGCTGAGCTCGCTGGTCGTATTGCCTTCTATAACTTGTGGCAAATCACTATGTAATACCCAGTTGTCCCAAAGAGCCTGCAATTGCAGGCTCTTTACTGTAGATACCCCATTGATTCACCTGTTCCGATTAAAAAGACGAATTAGGCTGCTGTAAAAATGCGATTTCCTCTTTGGTTGATAAACGCCCGATTATTTCATTACGGTGTGGATAACGACCAAAACGATCAATAATTGCCTTGTGCTGCATTTCATAATTCAAGGTACCGTCATCTCCTAGACCGCGAAATAACTCCACCGCTTGCTGATGGATAAAGCTTGATTCTGAATGCATAAATGGCATCAAAACAAATTTACGTTGAGATAGTGATAATAAATTATAGTCAGGCTGTTTGATAGCTTCTTGAGCAAGTACTAGCGCCATTTGGTCTTGGGCAAAAGCTTTCGGCGTATCGCGCCAGATATTGCGTGAAAACTGATCGAGCACAATAATTTCTGCCAACCGGCCTCGAATCGAAATTCGCCAATAAGCCAGCTCCCCTTTTGCTGCACGTTCCATGACCCCAGCGAAACGCTGTGTAATCACTGCATCAAATTTTGTGCTTTTTTCAAACCATTGTTTTGGTGTTGACTCCTCAAACCAAAATGTCAAAACGTTTTCCATGGTATTCATTATTGTTAGATACCTAAGTTTGTTAGTGATAAGTTATTTTTCATCGTAAATAAAACCCCTAATCATTGTCATGAGCTATCTCTTAAAACAACAATAATTAGATAAATATTTTGTATTTTTGCGAACTACTTCCAAAATACTCGAGTGATAATGAACGTTAATTAATCAAACAACGATGATTTACTACTTAGATACTCATATCATTAATTATAAACCGAATAACTATATTTAATGGGTCAGTTCATCTCTACACGTTGATTTGGTATTTAATGCCAATTTATAATGAATTTTCACGCCATTACATACATTTGATGAATCCAATGATAATATTTATTTTGAAATTAGCGAGGGCGCGTTTTCACCCATCTTAATAAGACTGGTTTGGCTTCATCAGATAATTTTATACATCAACTGTCAATTTGGCCGATTACGGCTCAGTGTTTGACCTAATATTTGACTTTATATGTGTTGAAGGAGCAGTTCGAATGGCAGGACATATGGTACTCATTGGATGGGCATTGTGGGTTAGCCCTTGTGGCACAGATGCCTGTGATGCACTTCCTGTCACTGAGACCATTTTTACGGAACAACAATGTCAAACTCGTAAATCCTACCTAGAATCCAAAAGGCCAAATCTTTTTTTTATGTGTGGTGAAGTCTATCGTGATAGCGAAGAGATAAAAAAAGAAGAAAAACACAGCGTACCTGCACCTAATCCGCCATTACGCTCACTCCCTGAGCGTAATTCACGTTAAATCAATCTGCTATTTACATCAGTTAATAGATTTCAGCAATTTTGTTCTCTGCATCAATATAATCGCCTTTACCTGCGATATATTTAAGCTTTCCTGTTCGATGTGCCACAACTTGCACTTCCATTTTCATCGCTTCCATCACTCCAATGACTTCACCCTGTGATACCTGATTACCTTCTTCCACCAGCCAATTAAACAATACCCCTGAGATTGGTGCGTTAACTACCTGCTCATGATGTTCATTGGTTGGCACAACAGTCTCTTGCTCAGTTGATGATAGCGATAACCCTGCTAGCAACTGCATTGGTAACCCTAACTCACAACGTTTACCATCAATTTCAATATAAGTACGCGTAAGAGTACTGTTATTTTGTGGTAATTGGCGTTTGGCAGGCATGATCTCAGCCTTAAATTCGGTTTCAATCCAACGAGTGTGCACCTTAAATTGTTCACAGAAGTCAGCTTGTTGCATAACAGCACGATGGAATGGTAATACTGAAGCAACACCTTCAATCGCAAATTCAGCCAACGCTCGACGGGCACGTTGAATGGCCTGCTCGCGAGTATTGCCTACGACAATCAATTTTGCCATCAGTGAATCAAATGTACCCGGTATGACTGAACCTGAAACAACGCCACTGTCTAAGCGAACTCCAGGTCCCGATGGGGGTGCAAAACATAAAATAGTTCCCGGTGTTGGCAAGAAACCATTTCCTGCGTCTTCCGCATTGATACGAAACTCAAATGCATGCCCTCTCGGTGTTGGTGTTTCAGTGATACTTAATGGCAGCCCTTGCGCAATACGCAGTTGCTCAATCACTAAATCAATACCTGCGGTTTCCTCTGTGACGGGGTGCTCCACTTGTAAACGCGTATTAACCTCAAGAAACGATAATTTACCATCTTGGCTCAACAAAAACTCTACCGTACCTGCCCCGATATAATTAGCTTTAGCACAAATATCCACAGATGCTTTGATAATTTGCTGTTCTAGTTGCTCCGATAAAAAAGGTGCTGGCGATTCTTCAACCAACTTCTGATTACGACGCTGCAATGAACAATCACGCGTACCGACGACCACCACATGACCATGTTGATCGGCAATAACTTGCGCCTCAATATGGCGAGGATTATGCAAAAACTGCTCAAGGAAGCATTCGCCACGACCAAATGCTGCCGTAGCTTCACGCACCGCAGAATGGTATAGTTCTTCAACCTCTTCCATTTGCCATGCCACTTTTAAGCCACGCCCACCACCACCAAATGCGGCTTTGATTGCAATAGGCAGACCATTTGCTTGGGCAAATTCGACCACTTCTTGCGCATTTCTAACGGGTTCTTTCGTTCCCGAAACCAATGGTGCTCCAACCCGCATTGCGAGTTGACGTGCTTTGACTTTATCACCTAACACTTCAATTGTTTCTGGATTTGGTCCTATCCAAATTAGCCCTGCCTCTTTCACTGCTCGGGCGAATTCAGCTCGCTCAGACAAAAATCCATAGCCTGGGTGAACCATAGTTGCACCTGATTTTTTAGCGATAGCAATCAGTTTTTGCATATCCAAATAGCTATCTGTCGGTGTGTTGCCTGATAACCCATAAGCCTCATCAGCCATTTGTACATGTAATGCACTCATATCAGTATCTGCATACACCGCAACAGAACTGAAGCCAATATCACGGCAAGCACGAATGATACGTACCGCGATTTCGCCGCGGTTTGCGATCAACACTTTATGTTGGATATTATTCTTTATTGTCGACATAAACGTCACGGCTCCCTTCACTCTCTTTAAAACCCCTAATCGGATTAAATTGTATTTTAGCGTTAACGGGGATCTGCCCTGCTAAATCCAAATGGTATTCACACACCGCACCAATAACAGGATAGCCACCGGTTAAAGGGTGATCATTTAAAAACAATACTGGCTGACCATTAGCAGGGATCTGAATAGCACCAACACAGGTTCCTTCACTTGGCAATTCTTGATGTTTTTCCCGTTCAATCGCTGTACCACCCAGCAGTCTTAACCCGATACGGTTAGATGCCGCGGTAACTTGCCATAATTGCGACGTTAATACTTGAATAGCTTGTGTGGTAAACCAATCTGTACGTGGTCCTAACACAATGTCCAAAACCACCACATCACCTGCAACTGGATAGGCTAAACTTGGCGATTCACTCAGCGAAAGTGCCGTTTGTTGTTGTAATGATTTCACCGCTAACGTTTGCCCATTAATCAGTGGCGCTGGGCCAACTTGAGCTAATGTGTCAAACGAACAGCTACCTAATATAGGAGTAACATCAATACCACCACGTATCGCTAAATAACTACGCACACCAGCGGTTGCTTTACCGAGGCGGATCGTATCCCCTAGAGCTAAGTGGATGGGCTGATACTGTGGCGCCAAATACTTAATATTATCAGCGGTAGTAATTTCCACTTCACAATTCGCCCCCGTCACGGCCACCAGCAACGATTTATTAATTTGAGCCTTAAAACCACCTTGTGTTATTTCTAATGCGGCTTCATCAATCGCATTACCCACAATGCGATTGGCACTGCGTAACGCGCTTTTATCCATCGCACCCGACTCTGAAATGCCCAGCGCAGATTGCCCTTTACGGCCAAAATCTTGCAGTAAAGTTTGTAAGCCAGTAGTAATAATGGTGAGATCTTTTACTAATCTGTTTTCTTTTGGCATCGCTCTGCATGGCAAGCTATGTGTCACTCTCGTTTTAGCTGCATCAATATAATTAACGCGATAGCCTGGTTTGAATAACGCAGGCTCATCACGTTGCAAATCCCACACTGCCGTTTCCGTGACACCAATCAACTGCCATCCACCTGGACTTGCTTGTGGGTAAACACTGCTAAATTCCCCCGCCAAAGCCACCGAACCAGCAGGAATACGAATGCGTGGTGATGGACGACGCGGTACGTTTAGCTGTGCATGTTTCGACACCATATAAGCAAAACCGGGCGCAAAACCACAAAAAGCCACTTGATATTCATTCTCGGTATGTCTTTTGATCACTTCCTCAATAGAAGTGCCGAGATGTTGTGCAACATCAGCTAAGTCTTCACCATTGTAATGAACAGGGATCGTCACCAATTGACCTAACTTGAGGTCGGTTGCGGATATATCTAATAGTGATATTTTGCCAATTAATGAATTTACATCCGTTACCAATGGGTTGAAACGAACCAAAACGGTGCGTGCAGCTGGAGTCATTTCTTCGATTGCCAGCTGTTGTGACATGTCACGCAGTAAATCAGTCAAAGCCATTGTCTCTTCAAGACTTTGTAGCTCAATCATGAAAGTACTTAAATTGACAGGTAAAAATCGCATTAGTCCCTCCTAGACGTGATAAGCAGCATCAGGTACATCAGTGATAAACATATGACCCGGTGCATGGCTAAGCGCAAATGGTACGCCCGATTTCATCACTGCTGCTTGTGGCGTCACACCGCAAGCCCAAAACACAGGGATCTCTCCCTGTTGAATACGTACAGGATCACCAAAATCAGGCGTCATGATATCCATAATACCTAATGCTTCAGGCGCACCAATATGTACTGGCGCACCATGAACGGAAGGAAAACGCCCTGTAATACTGACTGCATCCGCAACTCGATCAGCAGGAATTGGGCGCATTGAAACAACCAACTCTCCTTGTAAACGGCCTGCTGGGCGACATAAACGATTGGTCTTATACATAGGAACATTGGTATTGTCGCTGATATGGCGCACATCAATACCTGCTTCCATCATTGATGTTTCAAATGTGAAGCTGCAACCAATTAAAAAGGTGACTAAATCAGGGTGATCACGATAAACATCTGTCGCATCAGTAATTTCAGCCTCTAATCTTCCATTACGCCAAACACGATAGCGTGGAATATCTGTCCGTAAATCAGCCCCCTCGGCTAAAATTGTTTGCCAACTACCTGATTCACAAACATCTAATACAGGGCAACTTTTTGGGTTTCTTTGTGCATATAATAGAAAGTCAAATGCCCAATCACGCGGTAATGCAATCATGTTTGCTTGTGTCATACCTGCTACAAGGCCTGCCGTTGGCTTATCAAAGCCTTGACGAATGGCTTCTCGTGCTGCTCTTGCCGCTGCAATCGCTTTTTCTGAGGCTTTAAACAGTGTTGTCATTGTTTCCCTCCAGCGAAAGCCGTGATGCTTACCCCATTTTGTTGCAATAACTCACGCACTTGCTGAGCCATCGCTAGCGCACCGGGGCTATCACCGTGAACACAAATTGACCCAGCATCTATTGGGGTGAATTGCCCTTCAATCGAGTTCACACCACCTTCATTCACCAGCTGTAACATGCGTTGTGCAACTTGCACGGGATCATGCAAGACAGAACCTGCTTCTTTGCGTGAAACTAATGTGCCATCAGCGTGGTAAGCTCTATCGGCGAAAGCTTCTGCTACAACCGCCAAACCACTCTCTTTTGCCCATCCAATCAACGGTGAGCCCGCTAAAGCAACCAGCACCAATTTTGCATCGATCGCATTGATTGCCTCAATCACCGCCATCGCTTGGCGTTTATCATGCGCAATGGTGTTATAAAGTGCACCGTGGGGTTTTACATATTGCACTTCACACCCTGCCGCCACCGCTAATCCTTTCAGTGCACCAATTTGATAAATAACATCCGCAATTAATTCATTTGCAGCAATATCCATATTGCGTCTCCCAAAGCCCACGAGATCGGGGTAACCAACATGAGCTCCCACAACAACATCGTTTTGCTTTGCTGCCCTTAATGTTTTTAAAATTCCTTCAGGTGATCCCGCATGAAAACCACAAGCAATATTTGCACTACTGACAATTTTCAGCATCGCATCATCGTTGCCCATCTGCCATTGGCCAAAGCTTTCTCCAAGGTCACTATTTAAATCGATAATTTTTTGCATTCGTTTTATTGACCTCTATTTTAAGTAGTTAAAGATAGCTTCTACCGACATTGCACCCATGTACCATGTCAATGCGCAAATGATGACACCGGACCATAGTAACCAACGTGGATAGTGATACCCAGACATCAAATCTGCACGCTTCCAACCGATATACACAAAAATGGTTAAGCCAATCGGTAAGATCAATCCATTAAATCCACCCGCAAACACGAGTAAGGCGGCTGGCGCAGTTCCCATCATTAAGTAAACGGCTAATGAAATGGCGATAAAGAGGATAGTCGCAATATTACGCTGTCTTTCTGTGATAGATTTTTTAAATGCAGTGATAAAACTCATTGAAGTATAAGCCGCACCGATCACACTCGTCAGCGCCGCAGCCCATAAAATCAAGCCAAAGATACGTAATCCAAAATTACCTGCGGCAGCTTGGAAAGCCTGAGAGGCGGGGTTGGCTGCTTTGCCTGAAATATCAATCGTTACACCACTTGCAACCACACCTAAAATGGCTAAAAACAAAATATAACGCATTAATCCAACAACTAAGATCCCTTTGGTCGCCGCACTAGAAACTACTTTAATGTTTTCAACGCCAACCGCGCCTTTATCGAGTAAACGATGGGCGCCTGCATAACAGATATAACCGCCGACAGTTCCGCCAACAATCGTCGTGATCATCGCAAAATCAACGGTATCAGGAAGTACGCTTTGGCGTAGTGCTTCACCAACCGGTGGATTTGATGCAAAAGCAACAAACAAGGTTAAACCGATCATTACCAGACCTAACACAATAATAATCCGATCAATAAAGGTACTCGCTTTGCGGGAAGAGAAAATATAGATAGCTAATAATGCACTAATTAACCCGCCCCATTTGGGATCTAAGCCAACCAATGCATTTAACCCCAAACCCGCACCGGCAATATTACCAATATTAAAAATCAATCCACCAAAAATAACTAACACCGCTAGCAAATAACCACTTCCTGGAATGGTCGCATTGGCAATCTCTGATGAATGCATTTTGGTTAATGTCACCACACGCCAAATATTTTGCTGTACGACAAAATCAATGATGATCGATGCGAGGATCCCAAAAGCGAATGCTGCACCTAATGTCACGGTAAAGGTTGCTGTTTGAGTAATAAAACCAGGACCAATTGCCGATGTAGCCATTAAAAAAATAGCGCCAATTAATGAAGTTCGTCTGCTTTTAACAAATTCTGCTGTGTTTGTGCTTTCTTGAGCTGCCATATGCATACTCCTTTCGGATTGTTTTTGTCATTATTGATGTTGTGATGCCCATATACTCTAAATAATTCGAGGTGCAGCTAGGCGACAAGTGAATAAGCCGCTAGGAGCATAGAAAACTATGTGACTGGCGCGAGTAAGCGTAGTCACCATACCTCAACACAACGCGCTGCAACTTGAAGTATGACGAGTAAAAGGCAATTATCGTGCCATTGTTCTACCAACAATATCTATTGTTAATTTATCATTGCAATATTGTTGAACAATTAATAAGGAATGGCGAATTAACAAGCAACAAAAATCGTTTTCTGTCGTTTAAAAATCAAGGACTGATCACTTTTTTAACAAAACATGTAAATTATTAACATTAATTGAATATGACTGGCAGCCATGGCGCACCAAATAAGTGCAAAAACTATAAAATCACCTTAACAATGCACCAAAACGAGCCTTGATGCCTTTAAGGTTATATGTGAAGATAATCTATTGACTGTGGCCTTATTGACTTTCTAATTGCACGAAGCTTCTATGACTAAACAACCTGTAACACAAACATTAGCCGTTACTATTGCAGAAACTATCCGCCATAAAATTACCATTGGCGCTCTCACACCGGGCCAACGTCTATCTGAAGCGTCATTAAGTGATGAACTGGATATTTCACGTAATACATTACGCGAAGTGTTTCGGGTTTTAACACAAGAAGGGTTGCTCACTTATGCACCAAATAAGGGCGTATTCGTTTCTGTCCCTGATATGGCTTCAATCATCGATATCTATCAAGTTCGCCGTTTAGTTGAATGTGATGCATTAAAACACGCTTATGCGATGCACCCCTCAGTACAAAAAATGAAACAAGCTGTCAGCGAAGCACGTGAACAAGAGAAAATAGAAAATTGGATTGGTGTGGGTACCGCCAATATGAAGTTTCATACCGCTATTGTTGAATTATCTGATAGTGAAAGGCTAATTAAGCTATATCGTAATGTCGCAGCTGAATTGAGATTAGCATTCGGCCACTTGAACGATCCTAAAATTCTTTATGCCCCTTATATTGATAAAAACCAGTTTATTTTAGAATTACTGGATGCAGGCAAAAACCATGAAGCGGCTGAAACTCTCAGCCAATATTTAGATCTCTCCGAGCGAACATTACTTGCTGCCTATAAACGCAGCCAATCTGGTTATTAAGTAACCGCCCTGTTCTTTATATTTAACAAATGGTGATTTAACCTTCTTGGCATTAAATATTATTTAATAAAGTATTCCGCTAATTCTTACTATTCAAACTTACCCCCTAAAAATTTATCACTTCTATCATGTTTATTGGTTTTTTATTCACCGTATTCTGCCCTAATCCCTTTTTACTTAAATGCTCATTTATTAAACGAAAATTAACGAAAAGGTAACATAAAGAAAACAATTAATTAATATTAACATTTAATCCTACCCCTCTGAAAATAATTCCTCATGCAACAAATAGCACATAATAGTATTAAATTGTTACAATTTAATACATATCAATGATAAAAAACTGTTGCCAATGTCAATTTCCCTACTAAATGATTCAATATTTACGATCTAACAGTTGTAGTTTTAACGAATATTAGCTATAAAATTTGCGAAAGAAAAATTACAAACATAAAAAATATTAATATATTAGAGATTCCATTATGACTTCAAACCACATTTCGACGAAGAAACCGTTTAAATTTGGCCTAGGATGGCAAATTTTAATCGCGCTAATTTTAGGGGTTGTTTTAGGCGCTTTTCTACATGAAAGCGTAGAGTATAAAGATTGGTTAATTGTGAATGTGTTATCACCTGCGGGTAAAATATTTATTCAATTAATTAAAATGATCGTCGTTCCAATTGTTATTTCTACCTTGATAGTCGGTATTGCAGGCGTTGGTAACACAAAACAGCTTGGCTCTTTAGGCTTTAAAACCATTCTTTATTTTGAAGTGATTACCACCATTGCAATCATTGTTGGGATAAGTTTTGCCAATATTTTCCAACCGGGTGTTGGCATTGATATGTCACAGCTGACACAGGTCGATATCTCCCAATACGAAAAAACCACTCAAGAAGTCGAAAGCCACCCCTCAGGCATTATTAATACCATCCTCACCATGGTACCAAGCAATATTTTTGCTTCTATGGCCAGCGGTGAAATGTTACCTGTGATCTTCTTTGCCGTATTATTTGGTTTAGGGCTATCCTCATTGCCAAAAGAGAAAAAACAACCATTATTGGATGTATTGCAAACTTTCTCTGAAACCATGTTCCGTGTGACTAACATGATCATGCTGTATGCCCCTATCGGTGTGTTTGCGTTGATCTCCGTTACTGTCGCTAACTTTGGTTTTACATCACTAATCCCTCTATTGAAACTTGTGGTACTGGTACACTGTGCCATCCTCTTCTTTGCAATTGTTGTATTAGGATTAGTTGCACGTTATTGCAAAATTAACATTTTCACCTTGATGCGCATCTTAAAGGATGAATTGCTGTTGGCTTACTCAACCGCCAGCTCAGAAACAGTGTTACCGCGTATCATGGATAAAATGGAGAAATACGGCGCGCCAAAGTCAGTAACCAGTTTTGTTATTCCAATCGGTTATTCATTCAACCTTGATGGCTCAACTCTTTATCAAAGTATTGCCGCTATCTTTATTGCTCAGCTCTATGGTATTGAACTCTCCATCGGCCAAGAATTGATTTTAGTATTCACCTTAATGATCACATCTAAAGGTATTGCCGGTGTGCCAGGTGTCTCATTTGTGGTACTGCTGGCAACCTTAGGTAGTGTTGGTATCCCACTAGAAGGCTTGGCATTTATTGCTGGTGTTGACCGTATCCTTGATATGGCGCGTACGGCACTAAACGTAGTAGGTAACGCCCTTGCAGCGCTCATTATCGCTAAATGGGAACATAACTACGATGAAGAAAAAGCGCGTGAATATGAGAAAACATTTTAATCATTAAAAGCTTCCCAATAAAAAGGTCGAGATTTATCTCGGCCTTTTTGATTTACAATTTAAATAAGTTGATATTTCATTATATATATAGATAATATTGCATATATGTGTAATTTCCCGCCCCTATTTAATCATTTTGCATATAAGAAAAAGATTATTTAATCTTTAATTAAAACAAAATTGTGACCCTCAACACAATTATCGACACAAGCAAGTAAGTATATTTACTTCACACCCCTTCCGTGTTAAAAATCTTCTAAATCAGTTAAACAGACTATATAACAATTTATTAGCAAACTAATTATTATAATAATGATATATAACTTCTATCTATTACTTGGGTTGGCGCATTTAAATTATACAATATTAATTTGTTTTATTTATTAATAATTAAATAAAAACCTGACAATAGTTTTCCAAAAGGAGTGGATATAATGAATAAAAAAATTCTTTTATTGTTAATTTCATCTTGTTATATGGGGGATGTAATGGCAACAGATTATTTTGTTGATCCTCAATCTTCCGCAGCATTATGGGTCGAAAAAAATAAAAGTGACCCACGCGCCGAACCCATTAATAGAAATATCGCTGCCGTACCTACTGCTATTTGGCTATCGTCAATTCAAGAAAATGAAATTGAATTAACTCAGCAGATCACTAATTACATCTCACAAGCTAATGATCAAAAAACAGAGTTGATGTTTGTGTTATATGGTTTGCCCAATCGTGATTGCTCAGGGCAAGCCTCTGCGGATAACAGTACTAATAAGCAAAAATATCAAACATGGATTGATATGTTAGCAAATAGCATTGCGACAACTAAAGTAACTATTATTTTAGAGCCAGATGCGCTTGCCGATATGAGTTGTTTAACTCAACCACAACGTGACGAAAGAGTTAATTTAATTAATTATGCTGTCTCACATTTTAAAGCACAATCACCAAATACACATGTCTATATAGATGCTGGAAATATGCAGTGGGTGGCAGCAAAAGACATGGCACAACAGCTGGTATCAGCAGGTATTAAAGATGCCTATGGTTTTTCTTTAAATGTCTCTAATTACCATGCTACCGATCCAACCATAAAATATGGTAATGACATTAATCAATATTTAACTGAGCAAGCAAATATACAGTCAAATATGATAATTGATACATCACGCAATGGTAATGGTTCTTCAGGGTTACCTAATGATTGGTGTAATTCAGCAGGGCGAAAAATTGGTGATAAACCAAAGGATATATCAGCAACGGTTAACACAGCATGGATCAAGCCGCCTGGGGAGTCAGATGGTGATTTTTCACCGTCAGCAAACTGCCATGACGGCCCTAAAGCTGGTATATTTAGCCCAGATTTAGCAATGAAATTAATTGAAGGGAAGTAAATAGCAAGGAAAGAGAAGAGTAAAATGGATACGGAAAAATAAAAATGCCGATAAGATATCGGCATTGTTTAAAATTAAATAATACTAGCCTTGAAACTTGTCGCAAAGTATTTGTAATTGATTAACCATTCTTGCCATGTGAAATCCATCAATCGTTGCATGATGAACTTGTACTGAAAGTGGCAATAAGGTTTTCTCAGCTAACTGATGATATTTTCCCATGGTAAAAATAGGCGGAAAGTAGTCAGTAAAATTTGCTACATTTAAATTAAAACCATCAAAACTCACCCATGGGATCATTGAAATACAGAAATGATTTTCAGGGAAGTCTGGTTTAGCCATAAAATCAATATTGTCTTTGTATAATAGCTGGTCGTGCTGATAGTTAGCAAAAAAAGCTGACCAATCGCTATCATACTCAGTCCATAATTGGGAAAAGGTCTCTGTCTCAGGGTGGAAAACGGTATAAGCAGGATTTACCTGATCCCACAGTACCAACTCACCCTCTTTTATCGCCATTCTCGATTCAGGATATTGATTGACCACCTGAGAAATAAGATAAATCATCACAGGATAGAGTTTATATCCTGTATTGCGCAGCTCAGCCCGTAAGCCAGTAATATCTAACTGAGTCGTTAAGCTAAAACCGCAAGGTAAGGTTTGACGGTAAAATGAGAAATGTTGTTTTCTATTCCACTGTTCGATATTGATTTTTATATAGTTCACTTAGTTGCCCTTCTCGTTGATTAATAAAAATTTTTAACGAAGAAGGGCAATTCTCTCTGATTTGGATAACAACATAGGTTATGTCCTTATGTTTTCAATTAAAAACAATGATAACAAATCTAACTTAAATTATTGAAGGTTTAAGTGCCGTTTCAGATTTAAACTTCATCAATAGGTACTTTCCCCTACCTGAATGGTTTGATATCATCCGATACTTCTGACGCTTCAAATGAATAAAATAAGTAACGGTTTTATGTTAAAGATGCAAAATTGAAGCAGCGACTTAGTTTTCATTTCAACGTTGTTCAAAGGAATATTTAATGAAAAACAATATATTACTCTCAGTGATTATTCCTTGCTTCAATATCGCAGAGTATGTTTATCAATGCCTAAACTCTTTACCTATAGTACAACATGAATTACTTGAAGTGATTATTGTCAATGATGGCTCCACTGACCAAACCTTAACTGAAATTAATCGCTATATTTCTGAACATAGCAAGGTTAATATTCATATCGTTAATCAGGCTAATCAAGGTTTGTCTGTCGCGAGAAATGAAGGTGTAAAGCATTCAAATGGAAAATATATTGCCTTCTTAGATGGTGATGATTTATGGGCACCGTCTTTATGGGAGATGATCCTTCCCATACTCCGCGATAAATCGCCTGATATGATCATATATAATGTGTTGAAATTTTATAATAATGATTTAAACAATAATTCTCAGTTAAATATAACTAAATTAGCAGATGGGTTATATACGATAAACAATATCAGAGATTTATCTGATCTGTTCATCGAAAACAAATGGTTTGCTTGGTGTCGAGTGTATAAAAAAGAGTTACTAGATAATATTTCATTTCCTAGAAATAGAGAGTATGAAGATTTAGCGATAATTCCAACAATGACGACTAAGGTAAAAAAATTATTTGTTATTCAATCTCCCTTGGTTTTTTATCGAATTAGAGAAAACAGCATTACCAGTAAACCCAAAGAAAAACATATTGATGACATCATATATGCGATGAACTGCCTATATGATGCCTATTTAAATTCAGATCAACATAATGATCTTAGACAAACACTAGCCCCAACCATGCAACATGAATATAGCTTACTCAGAAGTATCAGCAGAAAGGTTCACGGTTATTGCTATTTTTCCAAAGACCAACAACACAACTTAAAAAAAATACTTAAACCATTCCAAAATGAATTTAAGTTTAGTTTTAAGCTGAAGGCAAAGTTTCTTGGTGTATATTGTTTTTTGGGTACGGTCAGCACTAGAAAAGTATCAAGAGATAATTAAGTCAATCTATAAAATTAAACACTGTTAATTCAGATAAATTTTTCTCTGATTTATAAAGAAATATTATCCTCTTCAAAACTATTCAAATTATAATATATCGCAACATAAACCTTTTATTATTCAGGCTTATGTGGCCAATCATTATCTAATTCTGATGAAGTATTGATACGATTCAAAAAAACCCGATATTTCTTCCATTGTTTCAATAATGAAATTTCTTCATCTGTAGCAATCTCTAGTTCAACAGCATCTTGCAACGGTGCTATCATATTGGTAGCTTCAGATAGTAATACTTGTTTTTTAGATTCTGTTGCCATACATTTTTCTTCATATTTTAGCATTATAGGTTCAATTTTTTCATTTATGAATAAATAGTTAGTTATATTAGAAAAAAAATCACTCGGTAAATTTTGGTGTGATACCTCAGCAATCGATAAGTTAGTCGGCGTTAATGTGCTAACATCAAAGCTATATGAGACGATTCGATTATCCTCATCAAAAAGAATTTTTAACGTATCATCTTCAAAGTTTTTTTGTAATTCATACCAATCATTACCCATATCATCTTCAAGCACTAAAACAAAATCAGGATATTTTTTTAAAATACTTTGTTTTTTACTAATAGTAAAATTTCTATAATTCAACATGTTTTATATCCTCAATTAAATACTAGCAGCATTAACCCAAATTCCATTTAAGTTATATTGAATAGCGCGTTTCCTATAACCACCAAAGTTAACCGATGAGTTACTACCCGTTTCCCAGAAAGTCAACCCCGTAACAACTTCACCATTACCTAAGCTAAAGGCACCAACCTTACCTAAACTGACTTCAGAGCCTAACCTAACAGAGGATATACCAACCGCTTTTAATTTAGTATCAACCTCCACTTTTGTATAAGCCCCCACATCCCCTGCTGTTAAAGTAATATCAGCACTCAGCGGCTTATTATTAACTTTACGTGTATTAGGCACCCGCCCATTAGCATTATTGTTGGCATTAGTTGCATTTGTATTGGCTGCATTCGCTGTAGTTTGCGCGTCAGTACCTGCTTTTTTAGCATCCGCTATTTTTGTATCTGATTCTGCTTTTGTATAAGCGCCAACATCTGTTGCATTTAAAGCAATATCTGTGGTTAAAGGCTTATTATTGACTTTTCGCCCAGTAGAAACCGCCCCTATCCCTTCAGGTGTCACTCGAATTAATTTTCCAGTTGGTTTACTCATTTTGTTACCTCAATCGAAATAAAATCTGTGTTTTTAAGTGCTTCGGCAAGTAATACATTGGTACCTTCAACCGTATAGGCGTAACCTTGAGGCTGAATGAGTCCATTAATTTGCACCACAATGACTTTAGCGGCACCGATAGGGAAGGAGGTTTCACCGCCTTTTACAGCGGGTATTATCGCTTCAATATATAAGCTTGCATTATCCCCTTTAGGGCCTTGAGCACCAGTGTCGCCCTTTGCACCTTGTGCGCCAGCTGTTCCTGCATCTCCTTTTGGCCCTGCTGCACCTACAGCACCAGCTGCTCCTGTGTCTCCTTTAATCCCTTGTAACCCTTGAGCACCCGTAGCCCCTTTTTCACCCTGAACACCTTGCAGGCCACGTTCGCCTGTTGCACCTTTAGCGCCTTGCTCACCGTCATTGACGATAAACGACACGGGCGCCAACGCTTGTCCCGCACTATTTTTAAAAACTAATGATACCGTGCGACTTTTTACCATTTTTTAACCTCACGGATTTTCTTTGACTTGAACCTCAACGCTCACAATGCTTGCACCTTGTGCGCCTGCTTCACCTTTGGCACCCGTATCGCCCTTTAGCCCTTGAGCTCCAGTTTCCCCTTTAGCACCTGCATCGCCCTTTAGTCCCTGAGCTCCCGTTTCACCTTTGGCTCCTGCATCGCCCTTTAGCCCCTGAGCGCCAGTTTCACCTTTGGCACCTGCATCACCCTTTAGCCCTTGTGCGCCCTTCTGCTCGGCAATAAATTGTTGTTCTGTTTTGGTTTCATTGCCCGGTTGCTTTTTCCACAATTCAAATGTCGATGCACCATCAGTAATGACAAATGATGCAGGTAGAACTTTGCCATCGCTGGTTTTAAAATTAAGTGTGACGGTTTGTTGTTTTGGCATAGTTGCTCTCTTTAGTTATCTTTAGTTTCTACATCAATGGATTCAATTTTTTGGATTTCGTTTTCTGATAGATAGATGCCATCATCAGATCCTGATTTAACAATATTCTTGATATCCGCACTGATAAAATCCTTTCCCGATAGGCTATTCACTTTCAGTTCTAGCGCCTCCAACTGCTGTTGAACATCGCCATTAATCGCTCTTGTGCTGGAAGTTAATGGCACATTAATCAGCACTTCAACGAAGTCATCTTTTTTAAGTGGCTCAGCAAAATAAAGTGTGCTTTTATCAATAGCGAATGCGTAATCAACATATTGTTCCAAACCATTGAGAAAGGTTAGACAATGGGTAAAGTCATAAGGGGGCTTAATTGTTTCCTCACCGCCTTTGGCTAAATAGCGCCATGAAATCAAAGTCGAGTTATTTTGTTTACTCGCTAAGGCAGCGTTCATTTCAGCCTTAGTTGGGTAATCACCTTTTGGTTGTAATTTATCCAACCCCAAAAACACCCCCAGCGTAGACCATGCGGTTTGTGATCTATCTGGCTGCTCTGCCTTGGTTTCTTTAATTGCCACATAAAACTGATTATTAAACTGGACTATCGCCATTTTCGGGTACGATAGCGAGGTGTCCCACTCTGCAACGCCGCGCTGCGTCAGGTACATCAACCACTCATCGACACGTTTACCTATCGCATTAAACCACTCAAGAGGTGGCTTGCCTGCGGTTCTCTCCAGCGTGATCCCCCAGCCACGCAATACGTCTGGAAATGTTTCAATCTCCCCTGTTTTCGCCTCTTGCGCGAAAATTTTTAAGTCTGGCTTTTTAATGACTGACATTCATTAACCTCGTGAATTTTCCATCGTTAAAACCAAAGGCATGCATATCACTTGACCAACCAAATGGGCGTGCATCGGTAATAACGAGATATTTATAACTAACACCTATCGGTCTAGATAAGATGTCGAGATTTTTAATTGCATAAAGTCGAAATGGTGTTAAATAATTAGCAGCAATTACTACATTCATCGTCATATCATCATTATCAATAACAAAGGATTGCTCACTAAATAAATGACGAATCGAGTAGCTAATATTGGCAATATCAGGCCGCTGAAAATTCTTAATAATTTTGGCTTTGATAAAAAAACGGTAGTCTTCATCATCCAACACGGATGAACCATTTAATGAATCACCGTAGCGATATAGCACTCCCACATCAAAAGGCAGTGCCCCTTCAACGCCCAAAAAGCCAAAGTAATCTTTTGGGACTAATGATTTCATGATCCGGCTAATACCAACGTGCTTGCCAATTAAATCAAGTCCATAACCAGACGCTTTATTAACATCCAGCACCTCGGCTAATTGGATCACTGATTCAAATGCAGCTCGTGTCTCAGAAAGCAAAAGCCCGACAGTTTGTCGGGCCTTCCGCTTGTGGCGATATTGCCAAATCAGAAAATCTTCACCTTGTTTACTCAATCAGCACCTCCACATCTTCAGGGCGGATCACGGCACACTGACGAAGGTTTACTGACACTGTATCTTGACCATTCACAGTGATGCTTTTGATATAAAAACCTTCAACGTGATTGACCTGACAAATTAAACGAGTCGCATATACAGCTTCACCGATGGCGAATTCTGTCGCCGCTAATCGTGATTTAATACTATCGATATCAATATCATGGAAGCCTCCCACACGTTCAATTAACAACTTCACTTTAATATTGACTTGTTCTGCGCGATCAAATTTGACTGTGCGCATTCCTCCCGCATAGTTTTGGGTATTGGTAATACTACCAAACACCCCACAACCGCCAATTTTCTTTTTCAAGATAGTCAAACCAATGGCATCATCACTTCCACCAATCACAACTGCATTTAATGAATGTGGTGGAATACCTTTTTCATCAGTAAGATGGGTAAAGTTTTCATAAACCCGCGCCTGTTTAACATCAGGCAGATCCAGTAAGGCACCTTCTAACCCTTTATAATCATCATGATTATTGATTGAGTGCGAACGCATAAATCGCAACAATAAATTACCATCCGTTTCTGCAAAAATGCCTTCTTTTGCCGCTTTGGTGGTAATCACTTTGTCGATCCCCACAGTGACCGTATCCATGGTTAATACTTTGTCTGCCGCAAGTGAAAAAGCACCCAACTCACTGCTGCGCATATTCACCCTAGCCGATCCTGTTGGGCCTAATGTCACATCATTGGTCGTGACCCACCGAGCACGGTTGTCATCCGTAAACGTATTGCCTTGTGTGACAACCGTGCCCTGCCTGCCTGTAATGACAACATCATCAAGATAGCTATAATCAGCGCCTCGACGCACAATGCCTGCATACATTGCTCGCTGCTCCAACCATGAGCCGATCGCTTTATAGGGATCTAACATCTGCACTATCATCGCAATAGCTTGATTAATGTTATCTATTTCCTGAGAAAATAACCCAATCATCTGACCATCGGGGCTGTCTACATCGAGATTGATATCATCACCATAAATCTGTTTAAACCCTGCACTTAGTCGCTGATGAACATGGGTTAGCCTATCTATCACAATGCCTGTTTCAGTTATTTGGAGCATCTGTCGTTACCTCATTTTTGTTACCGTAAATATCCATATAGGTGACAGTGATCGTGATTAACCGTGTATCTGGATTAAGTTGAATATCAAACTCAGTGATCTGCTCTACGCCTTGCGTATTTAATACACTGTTTTTTATTTCAGATTCCATCGCCGCTAAGTTCGGATTTTTACGTAAATAATCAAACCATTTGATGCCATGGCCACGATTGAGAAACCAATCCCTATTTAATGACAGCAGTCTCGTCAGCACCGATTGCGAGATAGCAGTGGATTGACCACAATAGTCCGTTCGTCCTCGACCAAAACACCAATCATGATTATTATCAAGTCGTCGTACCTTCATTAATTAGGTCCTCCAGTATTTCCTCCGCCGGTCTGCACACCACCATGCGTATGAGTATCGCCAATGTTTTTGCCATTATGTTTAAGTGTGCCACCCGATGACTCACTATTCCCCTGAACTGAGTGATTACCTTTAATTAAAGCATTACCCGACAATTGATAGTTACCTTGGTGCTCGATATCACCTTGAATGATGATTTTTCCTGGTTGTATGCGAATAAATGTTGAGCCATCATCGGTTTGTAATGACAGCGCATCATTTGAATAATCAGGGATCCGGTTCGGTAAACTACTTGCCTGAGGCAAAAAAAAGGCGTCAGACAGGTCATGAAAGCGTTGGTCAAGAGGCTGTGATTGCTGACCCGAAACATACCATCCATCAATGCAGCGCTCTGCGAAGATCACAAGTCCTTCATCGCCGACCGCCAACGGCACCGTCACACAAAAGCCACCGCCACGATAAAAACCAATAGGCACATCTACCAACGGCGGCAACGCGATAACCTGCCCCTCTTTATTGACATGGCTGATCATTAATTCGACTGTCGCGCTGTGCCCATTGGATTGAATGACTTTACCGGGTAGTGCTGTATGGATTTCATAGCGTTGGTTTTGTGCACATTGATTAATAACATCAAGAAAAGTAGGTTGTTTCATGACTTAACCTTATTAAACTCACCGCTGATACAAACCAGTTTGCTGTACCAATCTTTTTCTATAAAATCGCCCATATGGCTAAGTTCAATGATCTTATAATCGCCATTCAGTTCAGAAGTTATCGAATTAAGCCGTACCAATGCACCGATTTTCAATGCAGGGTTGCACAAACAGGTAATCACTAACCCCTCTTCACTTTTTTCAGGTTTACCAATCAATCCAGTTTCTTGAGATAAAATAAAGCCTTCATTGTCAGTAAATACTTTATTTTTTGGTAATAAGGTTAACTGACCATCTTGCACTGACCAATCTGCCTGATTATTTTTGGCTATTTTATGCAGTATTTCCCTCGCATCAGCAAACATCACTTTACCGCGCGGCAGCTGTCTATCATTCGGTAATTCAGTAATACCAATATCAATATTCATCGCTTGAGCGTTTTCTTTTAAAATATCAGCATCACTATTACCTGCTGCTAGCGTTTTATTAACCAACGATGAGGTATAAGCCGTAAACCCGTCACCGCAGGCTAATTCACAAATTAAATCCTCTGCGCTCTCGCTAATTTTTGCCTCAATTATATCGCCTGCATAAATTAAACGTAGTTCGTCATAACCGAGAGAAAGAGCGGCTCGATTAAATACTTTACTGGTTAGTAAATTACGATGTGATGTACTGAGATTATAAATACGAATAATTGCTGGATTAGGCTCAGAAGATAATGTTTTTTTGATATCAAAAGTCACTCGTAAATTAGTCACTTCAAATGACTCATCTTGATTGCCAATCACTAATTTAAGCTGTCTGCCAAATTGTCTCATGCCAGACTCCTTTATCAACAATGTACAGCAATAATCGCTCGCCTAATTCACTCTGTGCTATCCCATTAATACCAAAGCGAGATTTATCACTGAGCATCAAAATAAAAGGTAAGTTTTTTTCGATTAAGGAAGGCGCATTTACCGCTAGTCCTTGCATTTGCGTGATAACCCGATTGCTATTTGCATCAAATAAATCAAACAGCCACCCTTTGGAGAGCTTGTTGTAATACAGTGTTAATCGTAGATCCATGCCAAACACAGTAAATAATTGCTCTTGGATTGGCTCATTTGATACAGGTATTTTATATATCATGACGTTATTCCTAACATACTCTGTGCATCATGAGAGGAATTAACCGCCTTTGCTTCAGGCTGCGTTCTACCCATATTACTTTTTTGAGGCTGCTGCTTTAAATCAGGATGTAAACCTGTCACAACTTGACTTTCAACAATAAATATCTCTTCCAAATTTAAAACAAAGTCGGCAGCAGCTGGGGTATCTTGCGTCGTGCTAATACTAGTTAGCATCATATTTTTGTACAGTCGGATCCCCGTCTGTACATCAATGGGTTGCCCCATCCGTTGTATCGCCAACAAAGACTCATAAGCGCGCCCTGCCCGATCTAACGTTTGCGAACTATCAGCAAACGGTTTCAATGCATCCGGATACCAAGGTGCGATCACCTTTTGTGCTTTGTTCGCTAAAACACGACCTACCGTCATATATTGAGCCAACATAGCCTCAGTTTGCCGCACCGATGAGGAGATTTCCAATGGCAGTGGATACTCCTCCATGGCGTCAGTATCAAACCCAATAAGTTGCTTAAAGTAATTAGCCGGCTCATAACCCACCACCTTACCCGTGATCGTCAGTGACTTTGGTTCAAGCACTGCGTGATCGGCAATATCAGCCCCCGATTCAACAGGGTTTTTCGTTATTCTCAATGACGATGTATGAGATTCTCGAATAGTGCAATCGAGCTCAAATTGACCAATGCTTCGCGTGATCACGGAGGCTCTCCCCGTAAATATTCCACTTGTAATGTCCATAATTTGCACCCAAGAAAAAAGCCACAATAATGTGGCCTCAGTATGATTAAAACATTTCATCAGTTGCTATGAGCACTCTGCAATGAACGGTATAAAACCTGATTGAGGTTATCATTGATCCCATTAACTGCTAGCGCTGCGGCTTGATAAGGATCTGATGTCACAACATGCTGTTCAACATTAACGCTACCTTGATTGACAATTACGCTCTTATTGTTAGTTGAGGAAACATTGGATAAATTAGGATTTAAGTTTTGAGCAACGAGTTCCCCCGTTAGGTTTGAAACGTTCAATAAACTCTTTTCACCTTGATTATCATCACTGATTATTCCTATCTTTTGTAGCCCCGAAGTGATCCCTGAAATAATCCAATCAAACTTTTCACTCACCCATTTAAAGGCGATATCAAATGGCTTCTTAATTAACTCGGTAACACCTTTAAACGTATTCGCAATATCATCAATAAATTTGCCAATATCAGTATCACTAATATTGAAAATATCTTTAATAAATTGCCATCCTGCTTCAAAGGGCTTAATAAGATAACCAGTAATAGCGGTAAATATTAAACTGAGTTTTTCAGTCCATGAGGTTGTGTCATCGCTAAAAATAGCAAATAACGCCTTAATTAAAGAAAGTGCATTTTCAAAAGGTGCAAGTATGTAATGAGTGATCGCCAAGAAAATTTTCGATAGATTATCAACAATAGCTTTTGCTGCTTCAGCTAACCAATCAAAAACCATAAGTGCAGCGGTTTTAATGTTATTCCAAACATTACTGATGACTTGGAGCATCATATTCCACATCACACCAAATGACGCGACAAATCCAATAAAGTATTGCTTCAGCCCCTCCCATATTTGCATTAAACCTTCAGTCATCCCTTTCCATGCTTCTGACATCATAGTGGTATTGCCGCTAAATAAACCCGCAATCAATTTCAAAACATTGCCGATATATTTAAAAAAACCGCCAAAAATCATTAGCACACCATCAATCATGTGCGACCAAGCATCAGCAATGCCATCTAATAAGGCTTTATTTTCTGTATAAAACGCATTCCACCAAGCCAGTACCGATTTAATCCATTCGACAGCGGGTGCCCAAAAACTGGCAAACAATGAATCACCGCCATCAAGATAGGCCATAAGATCGCCAATCAATACCATTAGCCCTACAACCGCTGCCACGACCCACATCACTGGGTTTGCGACAAAAGCCATCAACATTGATTTCTTAAATACCGCTAAAATAGCCACAACACCTAAAAGAGCCGCTTTCCAACCAATCGTATTTTCAATCAATTGGCTAATTGCTCTCACAGTATTACCAACCATCAATATTGCTTTCGAGCCCCACTTTATAACTTGAGTTAGCCCTTCCGCGATTAATGCTTTATTAGCATTCAACCAAATGTTAAAATCGTTAATTACGGCGGTTAGATTTGGCAATAATCCCAACGCAATTTTGGTTTTTATCGAGTCAATTGATAATGCTGTTTTCTGTGTTACCGCTTGGTACTCATCTGCTTGTTGTAATTCTTTTTCTGAAATGGCAAATAATAAGCCCTTTTCTTGTGCGAGACTTTTGGCCCCCTTCACCGTGCTATCAATAAACCCCATAAAGCGGTTCGCCACAACATCAACTGCCGTAGCCAGTGCTGAAAGTACCGCTTTGAAGTTATTAATTGTTAGTCCAAAACCGCTAAGGTTTCTTTTTACATTGCCAATGGTTTCCGCTATTGAAGCCGCCGCCGTGCCGAGGGCAGTGACGACACCTTTTAATTTCACCACCTGCTCGCTCTCAAAGCCGAGTGTGGTGAGAAGCTTTTCGATTTCCATCTTCTGCCCTCTGCTGTGACAATAAACGCTCGACATAAGCTTCATGAAAATCAAGCACATCGCCGAGCGTTGTCGTCGTTCTAAGGTCGTGACCGGTATAAATACCTTCCATAATTGGCAGCATTTTCAACCAGTCAACGTCCGTTATGCCGTCAGATTGACCAAGCTGGGCATATTTACTTTGGATGCGACTCCATCGGGCAAAAAATCAGAAAAGTGAAAAATCAAGCCATCCACAATTAATGGATAATAATGCGAACGGTAAGTATTAAAATGTGTATTAAACACATCCACTTTATCTAATTGAATAACATTATTATCCGTATCTTTTGCAACTACCCATTTTAAAATGAATTTTTCCACTCCCTGCATATCAGGAGAGCCAATATTGGCTAATACGCCGCCTACATCAATATCGACTTGCTCACCATTCATCGCGATACAGCCTTTTAGCATGCCCAATAATTTCATCGCATGGGTCTTGGCTTCGACAAAATTACTATGACGGTGCTCATAAGTGATGTTATCTTTTTCCATCAATTAAACGCTCCTTTTCCTAGTTTAGTGATCACACGTTCAAATTGGATCACCCACGATTGAGCGTTATGCGCAGAGCCACGAGACTGAGTCGGTGGTGTCGTGAAAAAGCCAACATGACCAACAATTTCATCACCATTCCAAGTATCTTTAATATACAGTTCCAATGGTGCAGGTGCAGATTGGCTGCTTAGCATTTGGTTACGTAAATTAGATAAAAAGTGGTTATCCGCAGAATGTTGTAATAATTTCATCGTCAATGTACCTGACTGATTGCCACTAAACACATAAACACCTCGGCCATTCGCACCGAATGTCCATGTGCCATCATCACCTACTGGAGCGATAGATAAGGCATCAGCCGATTCATCAAACGCAGTAAATTCATAACCATTAATGCTAACCATCAAACTTTTGTGATTGTATATAGACATAGTGACCTCTTAACGATTGAATTGAATGAGTAAATCTGCTGAATGGCCTGCACCAGCCAATTTAATAGCACACATAATTGGCATCATTTTGCGCGCTTCGCGGTCGGCTTGTGACTGAACATCAAAGCTGTCCGAGTAAAAATAGAATCCCTCGTCTAAACGATCACCAAAGGTAATTTCACCAATATCGTTGCCCCGCCAAATTCCACCCGCTAAGAAACCATTGCGATTGAATTCATTGCCAATAACAGTTAATGAGCCAATTAACATCGCTTGCCCCTTATCGGTTTGCGCGATTTTAGTCGGACTTGCCTGCAAAGTTGTAAAAGCTTGTTTTTGGCATGCATCAATAAAAGCATCTAGCCCCATCACTTCATCAATGAATGTGCCACCGAGCATGGTTCCCTCAGCTAACATATTGATACCGTCATAGTCCGTATAAAAATTAATGCCTAAACGACGACATTTTTGTGCTTCATCTTGCGTGACACGATCATCTGAACGTACTGAAGTTTGCTGCTTAAATTTGACTGTTTTCGCGGTATTCTGCCCCTGCCAAGTGGTTGAAACTGCAATGGCAAGTAGCTCTGCTGCGGCATGATCGTCGCCAGTTTTGTTAAATTGCACCATCAAACGACCACTGTTTTTGTCATACAGTTTTTTAAATATATTGCTGTTTTGCCACTCAATGTGTTCATCACGAGTGGCGGTATAAGCCATGACTTTTAAATCAGCGGCTGTAACCCAAGCATGCGCATCTTCAATTTGCTCATCTGTAAGTTGATCTGCAAAGTAAACGCCATACCAATTTTGATAACTATTTTGTAATTGATGCAATGCTTCAGAAGGTTGCTCCGCATTAATTACCTGTGCCGCAGCACCAATACTCAAGGTGGCTTGACCTTCTTCTAATTTCAGTAAATGACCGATGTAGCTTCCGTTCTCGACGGGAGTCACATACCCTAAACGCGTTTTGCTATCAGAACCCGCAGTTTTCGCCTGAATAATCAAACGATTACCTATATCATCCCATTGTACTTGTAGATTGCTACCATCTGGCAATTGAGTATCAATCACTTGTGCAATATCACTAAAATCGACCGCTTTACTAAAATCAAGTGACGCAAGCACTTCCTCTTTACCCGCAACATTCAATGTCATGGCTCCATCAGTTATCGACTTTAGCGTATTAATACCAATAGACAGCGTAGAACCTTTGAGTGCATTTGCTGTTGCTGCAATTTCTTGTTTTTCTTTGGCGAAACGCGCAATCATCGCACGCTTTAATTTTGGACGAGCAGAAAACAGCGCTTGTGCCGCCTTGTACGTCGATGAATTAGAACCGAATAAATTAGCTACATCTTGCTCATTAGAAACAAATAGATAGCGTGATGTGATATCAGTAAATGCCTCACCTACTTCAGAAGTAAAAATAGCGACCATGCTCAGATCACGACGTTGTACCGCTGCCGCCTGTGGCAGAATTTGTGCATTAATGATCTCTTTAATTGATAAACTCATATTGATTCCTTTAGAGTAGAAATAATTACCGATTCACCATGAGTGAGTGATGATTCGATACGATGAATATGTGAAAGTGTTAAATTAAGTTGTGTTGCTTGTGGTTTTCCTTCTATTGGATCTTCTGGATAATGTTTAATTTCTGATCCACATACGAAACCGCCCCCCATAACCTTAAATAGTTGTTGAGCAATATAGGTTTGTAATTGCGTCGATAAATCTTCGATGAGCAAATAACAAACTTCTCCATAAGCTTTAATTGCAATCATGGTTTCACGTGTTGAAGTTATTATTTCGCGGTTATTTTCCGCATCAAACTTAGCCTCTACTCCAATAGACTCGGATGTCAGCGGAGTGACAGTAATAAATTGAGCCCACACTGATGTATCTGTATAAGTGCTACCATCAATAACTTGCTTTTCGGGAATTTGCGTTAACATCGCAATCACTTGCCGCACCTTGCTCATATCAAGCCGTGAAAGTGTATTTGTTGTCATAATGTATTCCAATAATTACCAAGTAACAGACGTGCGAGATCGCCCAGATCATTAGCTGAATAGGAAATCTGTTAAATGATAAATTGATTTATTTTTGGTTTGGAAACGGGGTATTAATCAATGCATGCCGCTGCTGTTCAATTAATCTAATTGTTTTTTTATCTAAATTACATAATTCAGTAATAGTTAATAATATCTCATTAAGTACTAATGATTCACCCCACGTTAATTCACCAGGGATAACGGGGGGTAAACAGTTTTTAAGTAAATAGTCAGGGATGCTGACTTGAGGAGCTTGAATATATTCTTTCTGAATGTTGGTGCAACTGCTTAGCAGCATCACTAGGCACAAATTGATTAGCACACTCATGATGGATAAACGATTTTTTAATAACCTGCTTGTTCTTTTCAGAATAAATAAGTGCCACCTCTTTTTGTGAAAGATTATTTTTTGTAATATCATTTATCTGTGCCGAAAGTTTTAAATTAGCATTAAATATAATTTGCTGAGCTAATAACTGATTGTTCAATAAGATATGTTGTTGCCTTAATTTTTCATAATCATTGATTACCCACCACAACCAAAAGCTTAATATAAAACTACTTGCAATAAATAGTTTACTCATAAGCTTTATGCAGGATAAAAGTGACGCGATAATTGAAAGTGTGGGCCATCTTTAAAATCCACCCAGTCTCCGCCCCATTCTATATCTACATTTAACTCTTCAGCAGCTTTTTTCATAGCAATAGCGACTTGTTTAAACTTAGACCAATCATTCCACGGTATTTCACGATTAACAATGGGAGCACAATCAATAGCATGCCCCGTTAAATGACGGCTATTCATTGTCTTACTTTTCCCGCTGGCAAATAGCTGTCGTTGGCGAGCCTCATTGCGCTTACCTTCAATAACCATAAAATCAACATTAGTCAGTTCTAAAGCACGGCGTACAACTTTAACTAAATCAGGGTGTACACTGCGTAAATTTTCTTCACTACGTCGACTCAATAAAAATTTACTCATGATTAAACTCCAAATCGTTTTCTAATAAAATTTATAACCAGTTCAATAAGGCCATAGAGTTTCTTTGTACCCAAAAAGCCGACTACAACCCCACAAAATTCAGCTAACAAATCCCAAGATCCTGTATTGCCGCTCTGCGCTAGCCACCATTCAAGGAAGCGAATAGTACCAACACTGAGTAAGCCACACATAAGTGCCTCACCTAAAGACCGCTTCCATAACATACCTTGTTGACGCTCACGGATATAAGCCACTATCGCAGCAAAGGTAAAACCACCAATAAAAGGTAAATAGGATTGTAGCCACCGAAAAACAGATTCCCACCATTCATATTTATCAGGCATACATACATTCACTTTAAAATATTATTTTATAAATAGGTTTTAACGCCTAACTCTTTGATAAAAAACATTCAAATCCAGAGTTACTATTAATAACGCAATAATCTCAGACAAAATTCATTTTTATGGAAAATTTTTATTAGAAAAATGAAATATATAAAATGAATTTAAATACCTTTAACAACATCATTAATAAATTTCAGTTTTATCAGATTAACCACATTTTTGCGCGCGCACCAACTTCTTTTTCCGATAATAAAAAATGAACTCAGTAAACACATTCACTTATTATTATCCCAACTTTTTTCAATACATAAAAAGCCCCTATCGAAGGGGCTACAGTTTTATTAATAAATTTCAGTTTTATCAGATTAACCACATTTTTGCGCGCGCACCAACTTCTTTTTCCGACAATAAAAAATGAACCCAGTGCATACATTCACTTATTATTACCTCAACTTTATTTTCAATACATTAAAAAGCCCCTATCTAAGGGGCCACAGTTTTATTAATAAATTTCAGCTTTATCAGATTAACAAATGTTTTGCGCGCGCACTAACTTATCTGATTTTAATAGTCGTTGTTCACAGATAATATCTATATCTAATTGAATATTCAATGTCTCTAAACAGCCTAAAATAAAACTTTCTGCAATTTGGAGCCTTTCTCGGATCTCACCTTCACGAATTTTATATTTACGCCCAATCGCTCGCTTTGAATGGCCTTTAATATAAAAATCTTCGATATAGCTGCGTTCTCGTTCCATCCCAACCAAGCCTAATTTAGCAACACATAAGTCAATAACTAAGCCATCTTCATCGCTACACATTGGTCGGTTACTTTTTGTATATGATACGAGATCACGAAACCCCGCAGCAACTGATGACCAACCGATCGAACCATAGTGCTCCCCATATGACCATCCCCCCCAATAAGACAAAATCTGCTGTATATTTCTGTGCATCATTTTGAGCCTCCCTCTGCATCACTCACTGATAACAACCTTACCACCCACCAATCAAGGTCATTTTTCGAACAATTAGTCTTAACAATATTGATTGTATTTAACTACCATGATATTTGTTTGTCAAATACAATAAAAATTGTATTATGAGCAGTAATAAGACTTTCATTATGTTACGGGAGTTACCCATGTCTTTGGCAAGTAGGATCCGGCAACGCCGGCAGGAATTAAATTTGACACAAACTGAACTCGCGGAACGGGCGGGTATTAGCCAACAGTCAGTGGAATCAATTGAAAATGGTCGCACTAAAAAACCTAGAAATATCATAGAAATAGCAAAAGCACTTCAATCGCACCCTGAATGGCTACTAAATGGTAAAAACATCATGCCAATGTCTGAAGTCAATACGCGACGAGTTCCGCTTCTTAGCTATGTGCAAGCAGGGTTATTTAAAGATGCCAATCCAATCACTGACTATGAGGGAAACTTTGAATACATATTAGTCGATGATGATATTAGCGCAAATGCATTTGCGTTAAGAGTTGAAGGTGACAGCATGACACCTGAGTTTAAAGAAGGCGATATTGTGGTCATTGATACTGAAATTTGGCCTAATCCAGGCGAATTTGTTTTTGCTAAAAACGGTGGTAACCAAGGCACATTTAAAAAATATCGCCCAACAGGCATTGGCACAGGCGAATTTGAATTAGTTCCATTAAATCCTGACTATCCAACACTTAATAGCCATGATTATCAAATTTCGCTAATTGGCGTTATGGTTGAACATCGAATTTATCGTCGTAAAAGATAGTCCTTTCTACTTACTTCTTGTTTCCTTGCTAAAGATAGGCAAGGAAACATTTTAGTCCCTCTCTATTTCTCTCTCAAAAAATAATTAGATAAGTATAAAATAATACAATTACTATATTTATAGTTTACATTTACTATTTTTATAGTAATATCATCTCTATTAGTACAACTTATATAGTAATGAGGACTTATCATGGAACTCGAACACGCAATCAAAGAAAACACGCTTGCATTGCATCAGCTGATCATGCTTTTACAATCACAGCACTCTTTGCCAACAAGTGAACAACAATCAACTGTTGATTTTAATGCACAAGAAAAACAATATTTCACCGAAAACCAGCCTCATCCTTCAGTGGCGATTAGTATTGAGACATTAGATCTTAAACAAGTTGTAGCGCTCGCAGTATTATTTAAAGGTAATTTTGAGCAACTTAGCCAACTGCATATAGAGAAAATAGCAATGGCTTATGAAGGAAATAACCTCGATCAGCTAAATCAAATAAATGCCCTATATATGACATTAGCTAATTTAGAACCTGTCACTATATTACCGAATATGGCAATACATAATTTATGCATTGAAATACTCGCAAATTGGGAAGAATTACATGGAATTGCCGAACGCTGTGAATACGCTCTCTCATTGATAGAATCAAAAGTGATCACCGCAAATCAACCTAAAAAAACAGATCCCAAAGTATTATTTTCACAAGCAGAACAGTTAATACTACAACTTGCTAAGAATGGCTACCGCAATGAAGCCGTTATAATTTTAAATCGATTTAATGCTAAAAAACTAGGTCAGGTTTCTACCGAAAACTTACCTGAAGTTATCTCTATGGCGAAAAAAATATTAGACAAACAATAATTACTCTATGAAACCCATCCTATATATTGGAGATTTTTATGTTAATTCAAAACAATGATGGCCCACTCTACTATCGTGCTGCTCGAGATGCTATCCGCTTAGAGCGTTCGGGAAAATATTTCGAAGCTTCTAAAGCATGGTCGCAGGCAAATAGACTCTCTCGAATTTACCGTAATCAAATATGGTGTGAACGCCGCGCTGATTTTTGTTATATGCAAATTCAACGTGAAAAATACAAATTAATGGAAGATGAATGTATTCAAACTCATTTTATATGATTGTTTCTCTAAATATGGATATATTATTAAACTCGCTATTATAAACAATAGCGAGCGAATAAGGCCAACTTGAAATGATTATCACTCTTATTCTCAATTGATTTATTAACTCTTATTTTTATCATCAAAATAAATTCATTGATTGTTTGTATTAAAAAGACTACAAAGATACAAATTTTACATGAATCGAGGGTAACTATGTGTCCGTTAAAATCAATTTGGAAGTTTTTTGGCTTGTATCAAACAAATACAGTCCGAATACTACATATAGTTATCCTATTATTAGTGATAATGCAAATAATTATCAGTAATTGGATGGACGTCTCAAATACAGGTTACATCCCAGTAAATGGCTACATGTTTTATTTTACTTGGCTGCATATTATCGTGGGAATTAGTTTACTATTTTTCACGGCTTTTTTAATTACTGTCTGTTTCTCTAATCGTGGCTTACGTTATTTTTATCCGTACTTATGGGGAGATTTTGCCCAGATAAGTGCCGACATTAAAATGCTTATCAAATTTAAGTTACCAGAAAGCTCACCTAAAGGACTGGCTACTTCCGTTCAAGGACTCGGCTTAGGTGCATTAGCGATAGTTATTTTATCTGGTATCACTTGGTTTATTTTATGGCTACAAGATTCATCATTCGCTAACGAAGCTAAAAATATCCACAAGACGCTAACAGGGCTTATCGAAGCTTATATTATTGGTCATGGAGCAATGGGATTACTGCATTTTTTCTTATGGTATAGAAGCTCAAAAACAACCAATCAGTAAATTAAAGTGCCCTACATACCTTTATGTAGGGCAATAATGTTATTTAAACATTTCTTCGTTCGATCGTTTCTTCACCCCAAAACAACCTGTCAGCCTTTGTTTTTGAAAAGGCTAGAGGTAAAACCTCATCAGAACCTTCTTCCCAAATCTGTTCCGCCAGCACTTCGTCATTATTTGCTAGTTCAAAGATAGCCTGAGCAATTTCAATTGACGTTTCTCTAACTTTCGCCCACTCCGCAATATTATGAGAATCTTTCATTCTTAGCTCCTTAGTTTAGTTTTAACTTCAACATAGATGGAGTCATTCAAATAATCAATCATTACTATAATTTAGCTTTAATTTTGACATAAATGTTAAACGGCATACCTGGTGACCAATCTTTTACATATTGCTCAAAACATGGAAATTGTAGATCCAGCTCATACTTTGTTGTCTCAGCTGACCATTTTTTGTATATGCTGTCATACGCTGGCACTATCTGTTCTATCTGCTCAACAGTACAAGTAACATAATCGCCAGCCTCTAATATCAGATAATCCAATTCTGTAGGTAAACCATCTGTCGATGTAATGGCACAGCCAGCCCAATACTCAAAACGACTCTCACTCAATGCAATAGAAGCACCATAAACATTGTCATTATAATTGCTATCAAGTATTGGACTGCCAATCAGTTTGCCAACAACGTGCTCGCCAAAATTTAACCATAAAGCAGGGCATTCTTTAGAAGCATTTGTAATATCAGTACTAACATGAATACCTGCGATGGTGACTTTCGGTAAAGTAACAATTGAGTGATTAAAAGCCATATGATTACCCTTTCTTGCTGATAATAAAGAGAAAACTACCAGTATACAGTTGATAGTCTAATGAAATAGCCGTGTTTAACTCGTGATAAAATTCCGTAGTGTTGATGATTTAGTAACTATCTTACCTAACAATAGTATTCATCAGTATGAACTTCGGCTCTGCTTTTTGATATTTATTGATCATCGGAACAAGTCGCTGAAAATGCTCTGAGGCACAATGTATATCTAACGCTTCCCGATTTGGCCACTCTTCAATAAAGATAAAATGCCCAGGATCCTTTTCATCAATATACAAATCATATGAGATACATAATGGCTCATTTTTGGTGGAAGCGACCAGTTCCTTATACAGAGGTAATACCGTATCAATTGCTTCTGTCTTGATAAAATCTTCAGCGATCACTTTTAACATACTAACTCCTTAATGAAGATATATTGCTATTCATTGACTATACGTTAATTCAGATACCGTTTGAGTGACATTTCCTACTGCGGCTTGTTGGGCAACTTGAAAGCTGTATACCTACGCTATTATTTCACATTATGTTTAAATGGCGAGAAGCAACAAATGCGCAGCTTTATGATATGAGACACAAGTATGTCTCATCAGATACTAGGGAGTGGTTAAATGACATGAGTTACCAACAAGAAAAAACCCGTTATCTCTTACGAGATAACGGGTTCTTATTTGGTGCCGGCTACCGGAGTCGAACTGGTGACCTACTGATTACAAGTCAGTTGCTCTACCAACTGAGCTAAGCCGGCTAATTTGGCGGAGAGATAGAGATTCGAACTCTAGGATGGTTACCCATCGGCGGTTTTCAAGACCGCTGCCTTCGACCGCTCGGCCATCTCTCCATGGGGCGCGATTATGGAGGAATCACGTCCCCTTGTCTACCCCTGAAAGTAAAAAAATTGATTTTTTTGTTTCGTTTGGCTAATCTTCATTCAATTGTTCTCTATTACATAGCAAAAGTGTTAATATCTGTGCAGAATAGGTGTATCAAACCTTTATAGGCGTATGATTTTTAATCAATTAATATCTTTTTGCCGACAGGACCGTCCACCCAAATATGTACAGACAATCATTAATAAAAACGACACGGCTTACACGTCTATTTTACCTCTTTATCCTCTTGCTGGTGGTGATGCTCTCATTATCGCTATTTAACTCCTATAATTCATGGCTACTTAGCCGCCAAGCCGCCTTAAACACCATGGCAAAACAATTAGCTTATCAATTAGAAGATTATCGTTATCAAGCAAATCTGATTTATAAGTTAGTTAATGAGAAACAGAGCGAAGTAACGTCCGCCTACGCTGAAAACCTGCCATCACATCTCACCAAGATCCGCCATGATGTTTTTTGGCTAAGTAGCGCAAATCAAACTATTGATGCTATTTTATTTGGTAGCGATAAACCACGGAATACTCAACTTGCTAGCAAACTAGCTGATTATATGGAAATCGTGTGGGGCGCTCGTAATGAATATAATTCTATGTACTACCTCAATGGCTCAGATAACACATTAGTTTTAGTCACCACACATTCCATTTTAAAACCTGAATTACGTTATAAAGAAAGCTACTTGACGTTAACTGCAGAAGAAAAACGCACGGATATGTTAACGCAATCAACCTTATTAGATAGAAGAGAAATTGTTTCTAATCTGCAAAAATTAACACCAGACAATATTTATTATTATACTTACCGTTTGATGTTCAACTCTCCCGGTCAACTGACTAGTGTGATTTCTTTCGATATCTCAATAAATTCAATTTTACCTTTAAATCTAAAAGGTGATTATTTATCCATATCCCCACGCAATAGTGATACCAGCAAGGGGGCAAATGTTGAAACACGAGGAACAAGCCTCTTATTTGCACATCAAATCGAAGGTAGTAATTATCAAGTTTACTACAAAGTTCCTCTAAAAGACGTGGTTGTTGGCGTTATTGGTTATAATCTCTGGCTATTAGCCTGCATGCTAGTGATTATATTATTAGTTCTTTCTACCAGTATTTTTATCCGTAAACGTATCATTTCCCCCAATTCGGCGATGTTACATGAACTAAATCTCAAAGATAATATTAATCACGATATCATTAACAATATTAGTTATGGCATTTTGGTTTATGATTTTTCTAGCAATAAAAAGCTACTGAGCAATAGCGTTGCCAATCCCCTACTTCCTTCGATGGATCTCAGCCATATTAAGGAATTAGCGATAAATAATCATGATGTAATCCAAGTTTCGATTGAAAATAATATTTATGAAATCGCTTTGGTGCACATCACTATGCTTGAAGATACCTATCTCTTCATCATTGTTGATAAAGATAAGGAAGCATTAACCCAGCGACGTCAAGAGCTTGCGAACCGTGAATATAAAAAAAATATTCAGTTAAGAAAAGTTGTTTTTGAAAATATGCAGGCTGAAATTCAACCATCATTGGACGAATTAAATAAAGCGGTTGAAGGTCTACGTCACTCCTCTGACGTGCAAGAACAAGCGTTTATTGAGGCAATTTTATTGCAAACTGATTATGTGAACCGCTGGTTTAATAATATTAATCTATTAAATTCAATGGAATCTTCAACAGGTAAATTACGATTAGATAAAGTTTCTGCAACTTTGCTGGTTAGCCAATTTTTAAGACAAAATATTTTGAAGTTGAAAAATAAAGGGTTAGCACTTTATTTTTATAATAATATCAATCCTGATTCATTATTCAGTTTAGATATCAATTGTTTTGAGCATCTATTACAGCTAGTCTTGGATTACTCAATTGATACGACAGCATTTGGTAAAATCTCTGTCACTCTTAATTATCAGGACGATATAGATAGTATTGTAATCGATATCAAAGATAGCGGTAATGGTTTAACTAACCAAGAGCTGAGTAACTTTCAACACCCATTCTCTGGTCAAGTGCCTAACTCATCTCAATTTGCACGCTCAGGTGTTACTTTTTACCTGTGTAGAGCAATCAGTAAGAAAATGGGTGGAAGCTTTACAATCAATAGTAGCTCTGCTATTGGTTCCCATTACAAAATCAGTTTACCCATAAAAACAGCATTGATAGAGAAAAACTATCCAACCTTACTTGAAGACATCCATATACGCCTAGCTATACACAATCTTGATGCATCACGTATTGTCAGAAACACCTTAACTAATTATGGTGCTGTATTTTTAGAGTTGCATGAAAGTTCACCTCATGCTGATTGGGATTTATTGATAACAGATAATGATGATAATACGTTTAAAGACATTATAAAAATTTCAGGAACCGCTTCAGGTGTCAACTCAGTCACATCACACGAACTTGAAGTAAACTATAACTTTGCAGATGAACTGATTGATGCTATATCTTTGCTAATTGAATACTCAGAATCTGGAAGCGATAGTTTAGATCATACTGGTGGCATTTCATTCTCCGACTACGACAACGCCCCAGCAGCTGATAACTCAATAGAAAACATACTGCACACTTATCAAAATGCTTTATCAAATAGCGACTATAAGGATTTGTTCATCACAACAGTACCGATAGATATTAATAAACTGTATAATAGCGAAAGTGTTGAGGATTTAACCGAATTGAAAAACACAGCACATCGTTTAAAAGGAGTTTTTGCTATGCTAGATTTTAGGTTCCTTCATAAGCTTTGTGAAGATTTGGAACTATACATAGCAGAAGAAAACAGCTTGAAAATAAGTAAGTGCATTAGAGAACTGGATCTTTCAGTAAGAAGACTAATGCCAGAAGGTAACCAATAATATGAATAACCTAAATGTCATTGTTGCCGATGATCATCCTATTGTTCTTTTCGGTATCCGAAAGTCACTCGAACAGATTGAATGGGTCAATATCGTTGGTGAATTTGAAGATTCGACGTCTTTAATTAATAACTTGGCACGTTTAAACGCCGATGTTTTAGTCACTGATTTATCAATGCCAGGCGATAAATACGGTGATGGTATTACGTTAATTAAATATATCAAACGTCACTACCCTGATCTTTCTGTTATTGTTCTGACCATGAACAATAACCCTGCGATTTTAAGTGCTATTCTCGAGCTGGATATTGAAGGGATCGTACTGAAGCAAGGCGCACCTGCTGATTTACCTAAAGCATTAGCGGCATTACAAAAAGGTAAAAAATTTACCCCAGAGAGCGTAAGCAAACTGCTAGAAAAAGTAAATGCAAGTGGCTATGGCGACAAACGTTTATCACCTAAAGAAAGTGAAGTATTACGCTTGTTTGCGGAAGGCTTCTTAGTGACTGAAATCGCTAAAAAGTTAAATCGCAGCATCAAAACAATTAGTAGTCAAAAGAAATCAGCAATGTTGAAACTCGGTGTCGATAATGATATTGCGTTGCTTAACTACCTGTCTTCTGTCAGCATCGATAATTCATCTTCTGATTAATCGATTGAAACATATAGCGTATATTGAAGAAAAACCCGGTAACTCGGGTTTTTTTCTTTCTAAGCTCAGCACTAGCTTGAGACGCACCTCAGTAAAGTCTCTTTTAATAGTGTAAATTTTGTTGGTTTAGATAAGCAATCATCCATGCCTGCATCAATACATCGTTGTTTCTCTTCCGCCATCGCATTTGCGGTCAAAGCAATAATTGGTATTGTATAACCGGCTTTTCTTAATGCTTTAGCCAACTCGTAACCATCCATATTTGGCATATTAACGTCGGTTAAAATAATATCAATAGAATGGCTTTCTACGTATTTTAGTGCATCAAGACCATCAACTGCAGTACAGGTATTGAAACCAATATTCGATATTTGATCACTCAATAAAATTCGATTAATTGGATGATCATCTACTATCAGTACCTGATAAGAGCACAGTGATACATCGATTTCATGTGAGCTAGCTTTACTGCTCTCTTCTTTCTGTGTGTTTCCTAATGTCGTTTTTGAAATAATTTTATCAATAACAAAAGGTAATTTTTCATTCTGATAAGTATTGTATAGCCACCTATTTAGTGAAACTTCACGTAAATCACCGACATATAAGTTACATAGCTGAATTTCATTTTTGCTATTTAACCCATGTAGCTCTTGATTATCAGTGATCACTAAATCATAGTTTGCTGTTTTATCAATTTCATCGCCGATAAATACCATGAAATGACAATGTTTAAGTAGCCTAGCTAAAAAACTAGCTAGGAAGCTATTTTGGCAAACAATAGCAACACGATAATTCAAACGATATTCAGGGATACTGTGCTCAACATACTTTTGCCCATAAAGTGGAATTCGGACAATAAATGAGCTTCCTAAGCCTGTTTGTGAATTAACTTCTATGTCTCCGTCCATTAAGTTAATCAATTTCTCACAAATTGCTAATCCTAAACCTGTTCCTTTATGCCCTACATTATTTTGATCATAAACTTGGAAAAACGGATCAAATAATTGCAGGACAACTGCATGAGACATGCCTATCCCTGAGTCTTTTATCTCGATTTTTAAATAGTTCTGATCACGCCATACATAAAAGACAACAAACCCTGAATCGGTGAATTTAATACTATTATTAATGATGTTTGAGATCACCTGCTGTAGGCGTACTGCATCATTAAACAATAAATCAGGTACATCTGGCTCAATATAGGAATACAAGGCAATACGTTTCTTAGCAATTAGTGGTAGATAATTCGCTAAAACAAAAGCAAATACATCACGACAGTTGAATAACTTATTCTCAATCTTGAGCTGCTTAGACTCTATTTTTGAAAAATCTAATATGTCGCTGATAATCTGTAATAGCAGTGATGATGAATTATCCATTGTCGTGACGAGGCGATGAGCTTTATCAGATAGTTCAGTTCTTTGTAATAACTCAATATTACCAATAATTCCATACAGTGGCGTGCGTAACTCATGGCTAACGGTTGCTAAGAACATTGATTTAGCATGGTTGGCTTGCTCCGCTGCATCAGCAACATCTTGCAGTGATTTTTCCATCTGCACGCGTATACTAATATCAATCAGAACACAAATTGCCACATCTTCATTTTGATAACGTGAGTTTACAAAGCTAATTTGTAAATGAGTGCGGCTACTTGTCACAACATCAATATAGTTACTCGATTTTTGGCGAATGATAGTTAATATTCGCTGTTTATCATCTTCACTTAATAAACGAAAATAATCATGGGCTAATTCATTACTTAAAATATTTCCGCCATCGCTCAAGCGTAAGATAATGATACCTACAGGGGCAGAAGCGACAATTTTATGGTTAAACTGTTCATGTTCTTCAAGTCGAATAGCCGTATTCGCAGCTGGAACTAACATTTTCTTTTCTAATAACCAAATTAGGAAAAAGATTAAACAGCCAGTGAAAATGTTGATGATAATACTATAAAAAATAGTCGCTTTAAGCTCAGCCAATATCTCAATGGTTGGCACAGCATAAATAACCGTCATCAATGATGGTGTTAAACGCTTTTTGAATATCAGCTTTGAGTAATCAGAGTTAAAACCAAAAAAACTTGGTTCTGTGATAGAAAGTAAGCTTGAATTTTTCGGGTTTGAATCTATAGGGTAATATAAAACAGGTTGGTTATAAGAGTTTACCACTACAGCTTCAATTGATTTGTTATAGCGCTGATTAAATTGATTTAAATTTATTGTTCTCTCTAAACCAATAAAGCCTAAAAGCTTACCTTCTGAGTAGATAGGCTGAATAAGATAAAGTTGCCCAGTATCCGTTTGAGCACCATGCACAATGGTATATAGACTACGCTCTTGCCCTTGCAATCTTAAACTTTGATAAGAACGGACATTTTCATAACCAATTTTTTTGAGCACTTCAATATCCGATACCGTTGTACGGATAGGATAATCCATCATACAGTAGCTTTTTGAACCTATTACATAGATATGATTTAGCCCTTGAGGGGCAGCAATACTATCTTTCCAAAAATAGATCAGTTGCTCAAATGCAGTCAAATAAGCATTAGTTTGTTGCTTAAAATATTCACAATCTGCTTCAGAGGATAGTGGATATAATGAATAAGCACCTGTTGCAGGCAATCTAACGAAATCAGGCTGAGTTTCTAGTTTCTCTTCATGCTGTTCGGTCATAAACTGAATCGAACGCAATGTTGTTCCAGTTTGTAAAATAAACCCCTGCATGTTTTCAAAGCCTGAATAGAACTGTTGGCGTATATCAGACTTGCTTTCATTAAATTGGGTATAAAGAAAGAATAATGTAATAAAAACACCCATTCCCCATAGCATTAAGCCTAGGATACGGAATAAATCACGGGATAACCTTAATGACGTCCTAAATGATGGTAAATATCTCAATCTTTATCCTAAATAGGGGCTATATACTGTTATTGAGTATACCTGATACAACTTACAAAAAGCGATAACTGTTAGAATGACTGACCGTAGATAGCAAAACGGGCGGTAAAGTACACCGCCCGTTTTGTTCACGCTAATAACATGCGCACTTTACTCAGGTGTGTTAGCATCTGCATCGCTGCTAGAGGCATTATCAGCCCCTTCTTCATCAGAGGTTTCATCATCCTCTGTTTCTGCTACACGTTGCAAACCAACGACCTTTTCATCTTCAGCCGTTCTAATCAAGGTAACCCCTTGAGTATTACGACCAACAACACTTACCTCAGATACACGAGTACGAACGAGCGTACCCGCATCAGTGATCATCATAATTTGATCGGTTTCATCAACTTGGATAGCACCAACCACATTACCATTACGCTCACTCACCTTAATTGAGATAACACCTTGAGTTGCACGTGATTTTGTTGGGTATTCTTGCTCTGCCGTACGTTTACCATAACCATTTTCCGTTACCGTCAGAATATGGCCTTCGCCCCGTGGAATGATCAGTGAAACGACTTTGTCTTCATCCACTAAACGAATACCACGCACACCTGTTGCAGTACGACCCATAGGGCGAACCGCATCTTCAGCAAAACGAACAACCTTACCTTGGGCTGAGAACAGCATAACTTCGTTTGAACCGTTGGTTAAATCAACACCAATTAGTTCATCGCCTTCATTAAGATTTACGGCAATAATACCCGCGCTTCTTGGGCGACTAAAGTCTTGTAGAGGTGTTTTCTTCACAGTACCGCTTGCGGTTGCCATAAAGACATAATAACCCTCTTCATATTCACGCACTGGTAAGATAGCCGTAATACGTTCATCTTGTTCAAGAGGCAGCAAGTTAACAATTGGCCGGCCACGTGCGCCACGGCTGGCTTCAGGTAATTGATAAACCTTCATCCAATAGAGGCGTCCACGGCTTGAGAAACACAATATAGTATCATGTGTGTTCGCAACCAATAGGCGTTCAATAAAGTCTTCTTCTTTAATACGTGCTGCTGATTTGCCTTTACCACCACGACGCTGCGCTTCGTAATCGGACAATGGCTGATATTTCACATAGCCTTGGTGAGACAACGTCACAACAACATCTTCTTGGCTAATCAAATCTTCAATATTGATATCAGCCGTGTTCTCGGTGATTTCAGTGCGGCGAGCGTCATTATACATCTCACGAATGGTTTCTAACTCTTCGCGGATCACTTCCATCAGGCGTTCTGGGCTACGTAGAATAAACAGCAACTCTTCTATTTGTTTCAGAAGTTCACGATACTCTTCCAGCAGTTTTTCATGCTCAAGCCCAGTCAGTTTTTGCAAACGTAAATCCAAAATTGCCTGAGCTTGTTGTTCTGTCAGATAATATTTACCATCATGAACACCAAACTGCTCTTCAAGCCATTCAGGACGAGCTGCATCATCACCCGCACGTTCAAGCATCGCAGCAACATTACCTAGATCCCAAGGACGTGCCACTAAGCCAGCTTTTGCTTCTGCTGGTGTAGGTGCATGACGGATCAATTCAATGATTGGGTCGATGTTTGCCAATGCAACAGCTAATGCTTCGAGGATATGAGCACGCTCACGCGCTTTGCGTAATTCGAAAATGGTACGACGAGTCACTACTTCGCGGCGGTGGCGAACAAAAGCAGCAATGATGTCTTTTAAATTTAGGATCTTAGGTTGACCTTGATGCAGAGCAACCATGTTGATACCAAAAGACACTTGTAATTGAGTTAATGAATATAGGTTGTTAAGTACAACTTCACCCACTGCATCACGTTTGACCTCAATCACAATGCGCATGCCGTCTTTATCAGACTCATCACGCAATGCACTAATGCCTTCGACACGTTTATCTTTAACTAACTCAGCGATTTTCTCGATTAAACGTGCTTTGTTCACCTGATAAGGGATTTCATTAACGATAATGGTTTCACGACCATTTTTTTCGTCAACTTCCACTTCGGCACGAGCACGAATATAAACTTTACCGCGACCAGTTCGATAAGCATCGATAATACCACGACGGCCATTAATAATAGCAGCAGTTGGGAAATCAGGTCCTGGAATATGTTCCATTAAACCTTCAATGCTGATATTTTCATCTTCAATATAAGCAAGACAACCGCTAATAACTTCCCCTAAGTTGTGTGGAGGAATATTGGTTGCCATACCCACAGCAATACCTGACGACCCATTCACCAAAAGGTTAGGGATTTTAGTCGGCATGACTTCTGGGATTTGCTCTGTACCATCATAGTTTGGGACGAAATCAACGGTTTCTTTTTCAAGATCCGCCAACATTTCATGGGCAATCTTCGCCATACGGATTTCCGTATAACGCATCGCAGCTGCGGAGTCCCCATCAACTGAACCAAAGTTCCCCTGACCATCTACCAACATATAACGCATAGAGAAAGGCTGTGCAAGACGAACAATCGTCTCATAAACAGCGCTATCACCATGTGGATGGTATTTACCGATAACGTCCCCGACTATACGGGCAGATTTTTTATAGGGTTTATTCCAATCATTTCCCAATACATTCATCGCAAATAGTACTCTGCGGTGTACTGGCTTCAGCCCATCTCGAACATCTGGAAGTGCGCGACCGACAATAACGGACATCGCATAATCCAAATACGAACTTTTCAGCTCTTCTTCGATATTGACCGGTGTGATTTCTCTGGCAATGTCGCTCATGGAACCACTGTCCCTCATAACTTCGGATTCAAAGGTTTAGAACTATACCACAATTCGCCAATTTAATAAAAAAAATGAGAAGTGAGTATTTGTCTTTCAAGCTATGTATAATAGCCGAAAAATATCTTTATGTGTCCGTAAGCTTTGAGTTTATTGCGTAAGAGCAACAAAAAAACCGTTTATACTACCAGTAAACGTCGATTTTATATTCTAAATCATTCACGGTGCGCTAGGTGACGAGTCAGAATAAACAAAGTCACCATATCTTAACGAAAAACGCTGCAGCTTGAAGTATCACGAATATAATGCTCGGACAGCTATCTAGAAACAGGAGCTCCACTCATGAATGAGTCATCAACCCCAACGTATCAAAACGTCGACCAACAGGAAATTGAAAAATTTGAGGCCATTGCCTCTCGTTGGTGGGATTTAGAAGGTGAATTTGCCCCGCTTCATCGAATCAATCCACTGCGCCTTGGCTATATTATGCAACGTGTCGATGGTTTATTTGATAAAAAAGTGTTGGATGTCGGCTGTGGTGGTGGAATTTTATCAGAAAGCATGGCCCGTGAAGGCGCGAATGTCACTGGCCTTGATATGGGAGCCGAGCCCTTAATGGTTGCTCGCTTACATTCATTAGAGTCCGGGATCCCTGTTGAGTACGTTCAAGAAACCGTTGAACAGCATGCCGATAAATATCCACAAACCTATGACGTTGTCACCTGTATGGAAATGCTTGAGCATGTGCCTGATCCTGAATCCGTCGTTCGTGCTTGTGCTAAATTAGTGAAGCCTGGTGGACACGTCATTTTTTCCACGATTAACCGTAACAAAAAAGCATGGTTAATGGCGGTTATCGGTGCTGAATATGTAATGAAAATGGTGCCAAAAGGAACTCATGATGCGAAGAAATTCATCCGCCCTTCTGAGCTGATTAGCTGGGTCGATGGAACTCAATTAAAAGACAAACATATCATTGGGTTACATTACAATCCATTGAAGGACAAATTCTATTTGGGACCAAACGTAGACGTCAATTATATGCTGCATACATTCAGCGAATAAATAGCAAGCGTTGCGTTTAAGAAACCAGCAAACGAACTCCATTTACAAAATTTATTTTTATCACCATGTATCAAGCTTCGATTAATAGAATTCCTTTTATAGTGCAGCTTACCGACATGGTGATTTTTTTTATCCCAAAAGTTATCCACAGAAGACTCAGATTTGTGCACTTGCTAAAAATGCGTATTAACATTATCTTGTTATTGTAAAATCAACAAACCACTACATATAGTATGTAATTCAGTTCTAACACTACAAGCCTCATAGAGTTACTCTATGGGTTTTTTTATTGTTAGGGGTGCGCTATTGCTATTTTGTAGGCCAACCAAGGTGTACTTGCTCATGAACCAGAGTCTGTTAGTCACAAAACGTGATGGACATAAAGAACGCATTGATCTCGATAAAATCCACAAGGTAATAACCTGGGCCGCAGAGGGCCTAAGTAACGTATCTGTTTCACAGGTGGAGTTACGTTCACAGATTCAGTTTTATGATGGGATCAGAACATCTGATATTCATGAAACCATGATCAAAGCAGCAGCAGACCTGATTACCGGTGATACTCCTGACTATCAGTACCTTGCAGCGCGTCTTGCTATCTTCAACTTACGCAAAAAAGCGTATGGCCAATTTGAGCCACCAACGCTGTATAAACACGTCAAACGCCTAGTTGAAATGGGCAAATATGATAAGCATTTGCTGGAAGACTACTCACAAGCAGAGTTCGAGCAAATGGATGGTTTTATTGACCATTGGCGTGATATGAATTTCTCCTATGCTGCCGTCAAACAGCTTGAAGGTAAGTACTTGGTTCAAAACCGAGTTACGGGTGAAATTTATGAAAGCGCGCAATTCCTGTATATTTTAGTTGCGGCATGCCTATTTTCACATTATCCGAAAGACACGCGCCTTGACTATATTCGTCGTTTCTATGATGCGGCATCAACATTTAAAATTTCATTACCAACGCCAATTATGGCCGGTGTACGTACCCCTACGCGTCAATTCAGCTCATGTGTGTTGATTGAGTGTGGCGACAGCTTAGACTCGATTAACGCAACCTCCAGTGCGATCGTTAAGTATGTTTCTCAGCGTGCTGGGATAGGTATTAACGCAGGTCGTATCCGTGCATTAGGTAGCCCAATCCGTGGTGGTGAAGCATTCCACACCGGTTGTATTCCTTTTTATAAGCATTTCCAAACAGCGGTCAAATCTTGCTCGCAAGGTGGTGTTCGTGGTGGTGCAGCAACACTGTTCTACCCACTATGGCATCTGGAAGTTGAAAGCTTATTAGTATTGAAAAACAACCGTGGTGTTGAAGGTAACCGTGTACGTCATATGGACTACGGTGTCCAAATCAACAAGCTGATGTATGAGCGTTTGATCAAGAACCAAGACATTACATTATTTAGCCCATCAGATGTACCGGGCCTATATGAGGCGTTCTTTGCCGATCAAAATGAATTTGAGCGTTTATATGTAACGTATGAGCAAGATGAAACAATTCGTAAAACCAGTGTCAAAGCGGTTGAGCTGTTTTCATTGATGATGCAAGAACGTGCTTCAACGGGTCGTATCTATATCCAAAACGTGGATCATTGCAACACCCATAGCCCATTCGATCCTCAAGTGGCGCCAGTACGTCAATCTAACCTTTGTTTAGAGATTGCACTACCAACGAAACCATTGAATAACATCAATGATGAAGAAGGTGAAATCGCACTGTGTACATTGTCAGCTTTTAACTTAGGCGCAATTGACAGCCTTGAAGAGTTAGAAGAACTCGCAGTACTGGCTGTACGTGCTCTGGATGCACTATTGGATTACCAAGACTACCCGATCATTGCCGCGAAGAAAGGAGCAATGGGTCGCCGTACTCTAGGTATTGGCGTGATTAACTATGCTTATTATTTAGCTAAACATGGTGTACGCTACTCTGATGGCAGCGCCAACAATTTGACACATAAAACATTTGAGGCCATCCAATATTACCTATTGAAAGCCTCTAACGAGCTGGCAAAAGAACAAGGTGCATGCCCTTGGTTCAATGAAACCACTTATTCACAAGGTATTTTGCCAATCGATACTTATAAGAAAGAGTTGGATAAGCTGACCAATGAGCCCCTGCATTTTGATTGGGAAACATTGCGTAAAGATATTCAACAGTATGGTCTGCGTAACTCAACACTGTCTGCCTTGATGCCGTCCGAAACGTCATCACAGATTTCTAACGCAACCAATGGTATCGAGCCTCCTCGTGGTTATATCAGTATTAAAGCATCGAAAGATGGTATTTTACGCCAAGTGGTTCCTGATTATGAGAATCTGAAAGGCGCTTATGAGTTGTTATGGCAAATGCCTTCAAATAGCGGCTATTTGCAGTTAGTAGGTATTATGCAGAAGTTTATTGATCAATCGATCTCTGCCAATACTAACTATGACCCAACTCGTTTTACCACTGGCAAAGTACCAATGAATCAATTGCTAAAAGATTTATTGCTCGCCTATAAGTTTGGTGTGAAAACACTTTACTACCATAACACTCGTGATGGTGCGGAAGATGTTCAAGGTGATCTGGAGGAAGTTGTTGAGTCAGCTGATTCAGATTGTGAAGGCGGCGCGTGTAAAATTTAATAGGAATTGTCATGTCACATACTTACACAATCTTCTCTCAAAAGAGAAACGACCAATTGCTGGAGCCGATGTTTTTCGGCCAGCCTGTTAACGTTGCTCGCTTTGATCAACAAAAGTATCCGATTTTCGAAAAGTTAATCGAAAAGCAGCTTTCGTTTTTCTGGCGTCCAGAAGAAGTGGATGTTTCACGTGATCGCATCGATTACAATGCATTGCCTGATCATGAAAAACACATTTTCATCAGTAATTTGAAATACCAAACGCTGCTTGACTCTATTCAGGGCCGCAGCCCTAACGTGGCATTATTGCCGCTAATTTCAATTCCTGAATTAGAAACTTGGGTTGAAACGTGGGCGTTCTCAGAAACCATTCATTCACGCTCTTATACACATATTATTCGTAATATTGTGAATGATCCGGCACTGATTTTCGATGATATCGTTGAAAATGAAGAAATTCTGAAACGTGCTCGTGATATTTCAGCGTACTACGACACGCTTATTGAAATGACCAATTATTATCATATGTTTGGTGAAGGTACTCACACCTGCAACGGTAAACAAATTACTGTGTCATTGCGTGCGCTGAAAAAACAACTGTACCTGTGCTTGATGAGTGTTAACGCGCTTGAGGCCATTCGTTTTTATGTCAGTTTTGCTTGTTCATTTGCTTTCGCAGAGCGTGAGCTGATGGAAGGCAATGCTAAAATCATCAAATTGATTGCCCGCGATGAAGCATTACATTTAACAGGCACGCAACACATGCTCAATTTGCTGCGTTCAGGTCAAGATGATCCTGAAATGGCAGAAATTGCCGCAGAATGTGAAGACGAATGCTATAAACTGTTTGTTGATGCCGCCGAGCAAGAAAAAGAGTGGGCTGAATACTTATTCAGTGAAGGCTCAATGATTGGACTCAACAAAGACATTCTGTGCCAATATGTTGAATATATCACCAATATTCGTATGCAAGCGGTTGGTTTAAAACTACCTTTTGAAGCACGTTCGAATCCAATTCCTTGGATCAACGCATGGTTAGTTTCTGATAACGTTCAAGTTGCGCCGCAGGAAGTTGAAGTCAGCTCCTATCTGGTTGGTCAGATTGACTCTGAAGTCAATACTGATGACCTGAGTGATTTTGAACTCTAATTATGGCTAGCCATAAAGTCACCCTGCGGCTTACGCAGGGTGTGCAAATCCCCTACCATACCGAGCTCCATACTAGCTTGCTTGATGCTCTTGAAGACAGCCGTGTCTCCGTCGAGTATCAATGCCGAGAAGGTTACTGTGGTTCATGCAAAGTCATGTTGTTAAAAGGGAAAGTGGGTTACAAACAAAAGCCATTAGCCTTTGTTCAAGAGGGCGAGATCTTGCCTTGTTGCTGCCACCCTCTTTCTGATATTGAAATTAGCCAATAGCAAAAGCGATTACACCACTATCGATGTAATCGCTTTTTAATCATTCAGTTGTATTATAGATAGCCGTATAAACCCGCAAATACCCAGCCAAATACACAGGAAACACCAACACCAATTAAACCCGGCAAAATGAAACTATGGTTAATCACAAATTTACCGATACGAGTTGTTCCTGAGCGGTCAAACTGAATTGCAGCAAGGTCGCTTGGATAGGTTGGTAAAATATAATAACCATAACAAGCAGGTGCTGAAGCAATAATATAAGCAGGGTCAACACCAATACCTAGTGCAATCGGCACCACCGCAGCTAATGCAGCAGCTTGAGAGTTAACAAATTTAGAAACTAATAAAAGAATAACCGCATAGGCCCATGGGAAATCCTTCACTAATGCGCCAAGTGTTCCTTTTATTTCATCCATATGAGCGCCGAACATAGTTTCTGCCATCCATGCAATACCATATACCGCCACAATCGCGATCATCCCAGAGCGAAACACTTCGTTTTTAGATATTTGACTTGGGTTAGTTTTACAAATGATAATAATGAGTGCACCAGCTAATAGCATAAACATTTGGATCACGAGCACCATAGATAGCGGTTTACCATTGACCAAAGGTCTCAGTTCAGAAACCGCACCTAAAATTGCCACAACAGCTATCGATGCTAAGAAAATCCACATTGCTACCCAATTAATTTTGGGTAATTTCTTATCCAACAAGGTAGCACTGTCACCATAAACATATTCATAGTTTTCTGGCACTGAAATAAATTTTTGAAATTCTGGGTCTTTATCTAAATCTTTACCTCTGAACCAGCTAAAAATACCAATAGCCAGTATCCCAATCAGTGTAGATGGAATAGTAATTGCCAATAAATCTAAGAATTCGAGTGATTTGCCATTAATAGTGACGCCATTAAGCATCGCTACCAACGAAACCACCGCAACAGAAACAGGGCTGGCAATGATCCCCATTTGCGCACCAATACTACTTGCCGCCATGGGCCTTTCAGGGCGAATATTATTTTTGATCGCTGCATCATAGATAATTGGCAGAATGGTATACACCACGTGCCCTGTACCACACAAAATGGTTAAGATACAGGTTACAAAAGGTGCAACAATGGAAATGTATTTCGGGTTTTTACGTAATAGTCGTTCTGCAATTTGCAGCATGACATCCAAACCGCCTGATGCTTGCAACGTTGCTGATGCGGCAACAACAGCGATGATAACAAGCATGACATCGACAGGCGGTTTCCCTGGAGGCAAGCCAAAGCCAAACACCAATATGACTAACCCCACCCCACCTAACAGCCCTAATGCCATTCCCCCTTTTCTTGCTCCGTAGAACAAGCAGACAAGAATAATGGCAAGTTGTATCAGAAAGTCCATAAGTTCATCCTTTGATTAATGTTTGCCTACATTATCGGGATGAAAGATTGACAGATTGTTGATTTATATTAATTGGTGAAAGAATTTAATCTTATTTTTCAATGCGATTTTGGTATTGCATCACAAAATTTATCTTAAGTTGCTGACATACTATTCTGTTAAGTATCGATTTCCATATAAATCAGCCGATTACCACATAAATATTAACATTATAAGTGATATACATTCACCTTTCGTGATCTTATTTCATAACTGCAATTGATTAGCTACCAAAAACTATTTGCTGTTATTTTCATCTGTATTGCTCAATAAAAAACCTAGGTGTAAATTTATATTTACACTGATTGTAATTTAGATTTGACAGAAAAAAGTAGATCGCATAATCTGCACAGCTTATTAATCTATGACTTTTAATCAGAGGAATTTGTGAAAAATCGCACGCTAGGTAGCGTTTTAATCGTTGCAGGAACAACAATAGGTGCAGGGATGTTGGCAATGCCACTTGCCGCTGCGGGTGTCGGTTTCACAGGTATCGTTTGTTTACTTGTCGGCTTATGGATGTTAATGAGTTATACCTCATTGCTGTTGGTTGAAGTTTATCAACACAATCCTCCTAATATGGGCCTCGGCTCGGTTGCTAAAAAATACTTAGGCCCAATAGGCCAAATCGTAACTGGCCTTAGCATGCTGCTTTTGATGTATGCACTTACCACCGCCTATATCGGTGGTGCTGGCGTATTGATCTCTGACAGCCTATCTTCTTGGTGGAATGTTCAAATTTCAACCAATAGCGCCATTATTCTGTTTACACTAATTGGTGGTGCAGTAGTTTGTATCGGCACTCACTCAGTCGACTTTATTAATCGCTTACTCTTCACCGCTAAAACAATTTTTTTAGTGATCATGCTGGCAGTAATGATGCCACATGTTGAGTCAGTTAATTTAGCAGCAATGCCTGTTGAAAAAGGCATGATTTTAGCTGCTGTACCGGTGATTTTTACCTCTTTTGGCTTTCACGGTAGTGTCCCTAGCCTCGTCAATTATATGAATGGCGATGTGCGTAAATTACGTATCATTTTTATTACAGGAAGCGCAATCCCTCTAGTTGCCTATATCTTGTGGCAAATCGCGACATTAGGTTCAATTCCATCTAGCACATTTTTGGGTATATTAGCTCAAGAAGCAGGACTTAACGGCCTATTGACTGCGATCCGCGATGTCGTCGCAACACCACGTGTTAATATTGCAGTCAGTCTGTTTATGGATCTTGCATTAGCAACTTCATTCTTAGGGGTAGCACTTGGCCTGTTTGATTATTTAGCTGACTTATTTAAACGCAGCAACCATTTCTTTGGGCGAGTTCAAACAGCATTGTTAACCTTTTTACCCCCATTACTTGCAGCGCTATTCTTCAGTAGTTTTGTACAAGCATTGACTTATGCAGCCGTGGCGCTATCCGTATTAGCGTTGATCATCCCTGCATTATTGACCATGCGAGTGAGAGCAACTGAAAAACCAACAGAGAAACAGACCCACTATCAAGTCAAAGGTGGATCGGCTGTGTTAGCTATTGTATTGCTTTGTGGTATCGCCGTAATTGCGATCCAATTCGCTATCGTAGCTGGTTTTTTACCTAATGTAGGTTAGATATTTCACCGCATAAAAAAGCCCTGTACCGTGGATAACACAGCACAGGGCTTTTAGTTTGCAAGAAACGTTTAGAAGCTTAAACCTGCACCCACATACCAACCATCCGCAATTTTGTTGTTTGGATTATTGTGGCTGCCTTTAATATCGATGATACGGTAACCTGCATCAACAGATAACGGTTTGAATACAGTGTAGCGAGCGCCCACTTTTGCTTCTGTGTATGCATCACTGCCTGAAGTTAATGAAGCTGGTGCACCATAAGCTTCGCCATAAATATTTAATGAAGGCATCACTTGCCAACCTAAACCAGCACCAGCGGCTAGCGCCATGCCATTTTTATTATCTTCAGGAGATAAATACAACGCTTTACCACCAACATAGGCAGAGAATGGGCCCAGCGGTAAACCAAAAGTGGCACCTAAGCTGCCCATTTGACCGTTGTGGTCACTGCGCGCCCACGAACCATCAAATGCCAGTCCAGCACCTTTTGTACCAATACCTGCATTTAATTCAGTATAATGTTCACCTGCACTTGCATTCACAGAGATTGCCTGTGCTGTTCCAACAAACATCAACGATGATGCCGCTGCTGCGGCGAGAAATAATCCTTTACGCATATGATTGCCCCATAAATAGATGTCATATTAGTAATATTACAATATATAATCACTATTCTCAGCAGTTATTACTGTTTTTTACTTTGCTGTTACTAAAAAACAACCAACAACAACCATAATGAGTATTAATTAACTCAACCCAATCTTAAATTTATAATCATTTTTAATTAGTTATCACAGTAATCGGTATGACTAATTAGTTATACTTCAACCAATCAACTATAATTGAATGATAATAATGCATAACTTATCAGTTTGTATGATATAAACTGCATTAAAACGGATTTTTTGGTTTTATTGTCTATAACTTACTGGAGTATTGTGATGAAAAAGAAAGGCCTCACGACTGCGTCTGGCGCACCTGTTGTCGATAATAATAACGTGATGACCGCTGGCCCACGTGGCCCAATGTTGTTGCAAGATGTTTGGTTTTTAGAAAAACTGGCCCACTTTGACCGAGAAGTGATCCCTGAGCGCCGTATGCATGCTAAAGGTTCCGGCGCATTTGGTACTTTCACCGTAACTCATGACATTACACGCTACACTCGTGCCAAAATATTTTCTTCGGTCGGCCAAAAAACCGATATGTTTGCACGTTTTTCAACGGTTGCTGGTGAACGAGGCGCTGCTGACGCCGAGCGCGATATCCGCGGTTTCGCACTGAAATTCTATACAGAAGAAGGTAACTGGGATCTAGTAGGTAATAATACCCCTGTTTTCTATTTGCGTGACCCTCTGAAATTTCCAGACTTAAACCACGTTGTTAAACGCTGCCCTTATAGCAATATGCGTTCAATGGCTTATAAATGGGATTTCTTCTCTCATTTGCCTGAATCCCTCCACCAGCTGACCATTGATGTCAGTGACCGTGGATTACCGCGTAGCTATCGTAATATGCATGGTTTTGGTAGCCACACCTATAGCTTTATCAATAGTGACAATGAACGTTTTTGGGTTAAATTCCATTTCCGTTGCCAACAAGGTATTGCTAACCTAATGGATGAAGAAGCCGAAGCTATTATCGGTAAAGATCGTGAAAGCTCACAACGTGATCTATTTGATGCAATTAATAAAGGCGACTACCCTCGCTGGAATTTGCAAATTCAAATTATGCCTGAAAAAGAAGCTTCAACCGTTCCTTATAACCCATTCGACCTAACTAAAGTTTGGCCACATAAAGATTATCCATTGATTGATGTGGGCTACTTTGAATTAAATCGCAACCCTGCAAACTACTTCTCAGATGTTGAACAAGCTGCATTTAGCCCTGCCAATGTGGTTCCAGGTATTGGTTTCTCACCTGATAAAATGCTACAAGGCCGCCTGTTCTCATATGGTGATGCACATCGCTATCGTTTAGGTGTTAACCACCATCAGATCCCTGTTAACACTCCACGCTGCCCGTTCCATAATTATCATCGAGATGGTGCTATGCGAGTCGATGGCAATAGTGGTAATGGTGTGACTTATGAACCAAATAGCGCTGGCTTGTTCCAAGAGCAGCCTAATTTTAGTGAGCCACCATTAACCATTGAAGGTGCTGCTGACCACTGGAACCATCGTGAAGATGAAGATTATTTCAGCCAACCACGTGCCTTGTATGAACTACTGGATGATGCAGAGCATCAACGTATGTTTAAACGCCTTGCTGGTGAATTGATTGAAGCGTCTGAAGAAACACAAAAGCGTCAAATTGATTTATTTAAAAAGGTTCATCCTGAGTATGGAGCAGGCGTAGAAAAAGCCCTCAACGCACTGAAATAACATTAAATATGTTTTATATCAGGCACCTAAATGGTGCCTGATACGCTCCCTGATACATTTTGCCGCAACACCCAATCTTTGACTTGCTTGCGAGAAACTTTGATACCACTACTTTTTAAATGACTTTCAAGTTGATAAAAATATGCTGGAAATTGATATGGCGCTAGTTTGTCTTTTAGCCAATCCGCAATCTCACTCAATGTTTGCTCATCAATGATATCTATCACCGCCACCCCACGTTGCCCAAATTCTTTATCATCAATCGGTATAATAAAGCTTTGACTGACAGCTGGATGACTATTAATAACTGCTTCTATATCTTCTGGTTGGACACATTCTCCACCACTGATAAATAAATTATCTAATCGCCCAAGAACGTGATATTCACCATCAATATAAGCACCTTTATCATGGGTTTTGAACCAACCATTGAAGGTATTTAGTGGTTTTATTTCTCCATCAAACCAATAACCCAGAGCTTGGCTATGTGACCTAATTTGAATTTCATCATCAACTAACCTGATTTGCTTGCCTCTAAGAGGTAGACCGACTCCTTTTTTACCATTGGCACGTTTAGCACATACAGTAGAAGCCATCTCTGTCATGCCGTAACCACTCCAACAATCAATACCTTGATTTGCGGCTAAATCAGTTAATGAGGTGGGTATTGTTGCACCGCCAAGCAAAACTTGCCTCAAGGTTAATGAAGCGCTTTCTGTTTGTTTGAGCAACCGCCATAATTGTGTTGGCACCAAAGAAGCATGAGTAACGCCTCGTAATGCATCAATTAAAGGGGCTGATTTAATTGCTAATTTGCCACCACGCAGTAACCAGCGCCATAGAATACCTTGCCCAGAAACATGAAATAGCGGTAAAGATAATAACCAACAGTCATATGATTGATAATCCATCGCCTGCAACACACCGTTGGCACTATCAAAATGAGCATGCATGCTATGTAATGCAGCTTTTGGTAACCCTGTCGAACCTGATGTTAAAATTAATGTTGCAGGTTGCGTTATGACATCATCAAAACACGGCAGATGATGTATATGATCATGATGAGCATCATCAATCTCAATAGAGTTTAATTCGAAATATGGCGATGAATTAAGTAATCCATCATCAAAATCGATAACAAAATCAATATTGAGGTGCGGTAGTAAATCTTTCAGCAATAATTCAGGTAGTCGAGGGTTAAGAGGCAATACCTTTGCGCCACAACGCAGTACCGCTAATTGGCTTAATAGAAGTTGTGGATTATTTTTTCCACGTAAGATAACCGTTTGATTACCTCTTACCCCCTGCTGGTAAAAACAGCCTGCTAGCCTAGTTACCTCTTCAGATAACTGCAACCAAGTCAGCGAACCTTCATCTGTTAGCAATGCACTAGCGTTAGGTTGCTGACTGGCCCAGTGTTGCCAAGGCCAGTCAGTAAAAGGTGTTAACTCTGCCATTCGATAGTTAATTCATCAAGTTGCATTACAGGAAGTGTGCTATTTGGCCAAGTCCTAATTAATTGAGACTGAATTAAATCAAGCGTATCTAGCCCAGGGATCGTATGCGGTGTTAACTGATGTGCAATGCGAGCTAATTGGGTTAACCCAAAACTGGTTTCTATCGACGAGCTGATCACCGCCTGCAAACCATGCTGATGTGCTTCACTCACCAATTGGCGACAATAAGCCAAACTACCCGTGAGCGTTGGTTTGATCACTATCGCCGCTACCCCAGCCTGCGGCTCGACTTTGAACTCAGGCTCCCGAACGCTTTCATCCCACGCAATCGCAATACCGGTATCTGCAGCATATTGCAGTGATTCCTCTCGCGTTTTGCAAGGCTCTTCAAGAAAGTCGATGCGGTTGCGATATTCAGGGTTCACGTATTTTGCAAAACCGTCAGCTTTGGCACGGGTCCAGCTGCGATTTGCATCAAGACGTAATTTCAAGTCAGGCACCGCTTCCAATAATAAATTAGTGACCATGCCATCACGTACAGCCTCATACAATCCAACTTTGACCTTAGCAATTTTCTCACCTTCCATTGCATCAAGGCGTAAAATAAGATCGTCAGGGTCACCGCTACATAATGGTGCTTTACGGTAGTCTGCTTGCTCAGGTAATTCCCCTAACAGTTCAGCTAGTGCACAGCTGCAACCAAAAGCGACCGATGGCAAAGCACTATCGGTCAAAGGTTGCCCGTTTACCCACCCAATCAACTGCTGTTTCGCTTCGTCAGTGGCTTCTGCCAATGTTTCTTGACTAAACTCAGGAAGAGGAGATATTTCCCCCCAACCCACTCTTTCCCCATCCTGTAAGCGAACCAGCAACCCATCACGAGTTTTTAGGCGTTGGTAACGCAGGATAACGCCTGCCTCCATCGGCAGGCTAAACGCGTAAAGTGTTGCCTTACGCATTATGGATTACGCTTATATTTAGAGAAGTCAGGCGCACGTTTTTCATTAAACGCATTACGACCTTCTTGACCTTCTTCGGTCATGTAGAACAGCATGGTTGCATTACCCGCTAGCTCTTGCAAACCTGCTTGTCCATCACAATCTGCATTGAGAGCGGCTTTCAAACAACGTAATGCCATTGGGCTGTTTTCTAACATTTCACGACACCAACGCACCGTTTCTTTTTCCAAATCTGCATAAGGAACAACGGTATTCACTAGCCCCATATCCAATGCTTCTTGCGCATTGTATTGACGGCATAAGAACCAAATTTCACGTGCTTTTTTCTGACCAACGATACGAGCCATATAAGAAGCGCCCCAGCCACCATCAAAAGAGCCTACTTTTGGCCCTGTTTGACCAAACATGGCATTTTCTGCGGCAATCGTTAAGTCACACATCATATGTAATACATGACCACCACCGATGGCAAAACCTGCGACCATCGCAACCACTGGTTTTGGACAAGTACGAATTTGGCGTTGAAAATCCAATACATTAAGGTGATGTGTACCACTTTCATCACGGTAGCCGCCGTAATCGCCACGGATTTTTTGGTCACCACCCGCACAGAAAGCTTTTTCACCTGCCCCCGTTAAAATAATGGTACCAACAGTGTCATCATAACGAGCATCAGACAACGCTTGGATCATCTCTTTCACTGTTTGTGGACGGAATGCATTACGTACCTGTGGACGGTTAATGGTAATTTTTGCTATCCCTTCAGGTGATTTATGATACAGAATATCATCAAACCCTTCGGAGCAATCTTGCCATTCAATCGGAGCATAGAGTTTTTCTTCGCTAGGATAAATCATTATCAAGTTCCTTTAACCACAAAGTGATAAAAAATGGTGAAGCGCAGCTGCATAGTCATGCGGATTTTCACGATGAGCATTATGCCCTGCATTGTTAATTAGCGTAATCGGCAAAGAATATTGTTGCGAAACGCTTCGAAATTTTTGATCTCGTTCGCCACAAAAATAGCGAAATGGCATCGTTAGCTGAGAAAGTTTATCAACCAAAAAAGGTTGTTTCGCTAACGAGGTATTTTCTAAAATATTCGCGACCGTTTGGGGATTGTTTTGCCGCCGTAGCGATATTAATTGTTGGCGTTCATCAGCTGTTAAATGGGCGAAAACGGCTTGTTGATACCAATCATTTAATACGGTTTCAATGGGTTCAAAACGAAAACGTTGTGCCCATTGATAATCGTTCTGCTCTCTGAGCGTTCGCTGAGTCGGATCATTTAGCCCGACATTACCGCCCTCAACAATCAAACCACATAGCCCATTGGGCTGTTGGTAGCACGCATAATGCATCGCCAAACGTGCGCCCAATGAATAACCGATGAGGTAGTATTGCGAAATACCATGATGTTCTATCAATTGAGTTAACTGCTGATCAAAATCAGTAAAACCGTGACAATCTATAGATTGAGATGCTCCGTGCCCAGGTAGGTCTACACGTAGGGATGGGTAATTTGGGCACAACTCAACGATAGGCAGCCATTCATCGGCACTACCTAATAGCCCATGTAGCCATATTAGCCATGGCCCAGACAATTGTTGGTTATCACGATAGGCCGTTAACATCAAAGGTTGCCTACCTCATCAAGTAACTGCTTGAGTGTACGTGCTCCTTCATCGCTATCGACAACTAATTCAATCATTAAAGTGCCTTGTTGGTTATGCCAGAACTGCTCAATAAGACCTTGTAATGATAGCCAATCTTTAGGCGCTGCATATTGTAAGCCGAACATCAATGCAGCATGCTGAAAACTAACGTTTTGCGGCATGCAATAATAATCTTGTCGTGCTTTTTCAGGTGTAGGCAACATAGAAAAAATCTGACCGCCATTATTATTCACGACTATCAATATTGTCGGTGCGGAAGGCTCTCTCAGTAGAGCTAAACTATTGAGGTCATAAAGTGCAGAAAGATCACCAACAATACCCAATGTCGGTTTTGCGGTTGCCCGTTGCACACCAGCCATTGTTGAAATCAGCCCATCGATACCACTCGCGCCTCGATTACTAAAAACAGGGTATCCGGCAGGCAGTTGAGCTAATGCATCAATCAGTCTAACAATAAGGCTATTACCAACAAATAGCTGCCCTTTTGGTGACAACAATTGTGGTAATTGATGAGCAATAGCAGCTTCAGAAAATTGATTATGTAACTGTGCGACTACATGCTGTTGAACTCGTGCGCTCAGAGCTAATAAATCTTCACACCAAGTACCTCTTGGTTGTGCAGGATGTTCTTCGAGCCAACCTTTAATAGAACATGTTAATTTACGCCCATAATGATTTGCTGGGTCAAGTCGCCCTTGGATTGTGTCAATGATCCAATATTCTTGTGGATGGCATTGAGCCTGCCATTGAAGCAATCGCTTACCCGTAAGACTTGAACCAAATTGTACCACCAGTTCCGCTTGCTTCAACCACTCTTGAGCTTGAGGATGAGCCAACCAGAGATCAGCGCATGCATATGGTTGCCCTGTTTGCGAAAGAACATCACCAATTAATGGCCAGCCTAGCATGTTAGCCCATTCAGCAACGCGTTGGCCGTCCTGCTCATTCATTCTACCTGCCAGTACAACGCCCTTTTTTTGACGCCAAAAGTACCAATCAGAAATATGAGCAACCGTATTGGTTAATGGCTCACTTAGCCAAGGTAAATTTGAATACCACCAATCACCTAGCTGTTGTTGCCACTCATAGGCACCGTCAGTTGCACCATAGAGTGGCTCTGCAAATGGGCAATTAATATGAAAAGCGCCTTGATGTAACTGATTCATACCATTATCAATAGCACTGACTAACCATTTAGCAGAAATGTCTGCTGTAGGTCTTGGTAACATCAAACTTTGCGTAGGATGTGAGGCGAAGATATTAGTCTGGCGAATAGCTTGATTTGCGCCACAATCAATTAACTCAGGCGGTCTATCAGCAGTTAGAAAAACCACCTTTTCGCCAGTTAAACCGGCTTCTATCAATGATGGGTATAAGTTAGCTACCGCGGTGCCAGACGTTACGATCACCCCAACCGGTGCTAAACTCGCTTTCGCCAAACCTAATGCAAGGTGCCCTAGCCCTCTCTCATCGAAGTGAGTGTGACAATGTAATTTGCTATTATTTGCAGCCGCTAGAGTCAAAGGAGTCGAACGCGAACCTGGTGCAATACAAATATGTTTCATGCCATGGCGGGTAAGCGCTTCGATAATAATCTCAGCCCAACGCATATTAAAAACAGAATTCGACATAATGAGCTCAATAAGTTATTTATTATCAGTAAGTGTAATGCGCTTAACAAAAATTTCTTGATCTTAGAACAATTTTTGGTGAACTAATTGAAACTAAAAGAAAATAACCACTCTTTGAGTAAGGGCATTACGCCTATTCAAGCAGTGATTTCAAACCAGCGGCCTTATTTTCAATTTCAATCCACTCTTGTTCGGGATCGGAGTCACTGACAATACCTGCACCAGAAAATAGCGATAACTTCTGATTTTCAATCTGAGCGCAACGTAGTGAAACCGCAAATTCACTTTTATTTAGGCTCACGAAACCACCAGTACCTGCATACCAATGTCTAGAGAAAGGCTCATGTTCAGTTAAAAACTGGCGCGCAATTGCTCGAGGTAAGCCACAAACGGCCGCTGTAGGCTGTAATCGTTGGAGACATTCACTATCTGATGATGAGACCAGTGTTGCCGCAATAGAACGGTATAGATGTTGGATTTTACGTAAGCGAATGATTTTCGCTGGAGAAACATCGATTCCTGTCACAATCCCTTGCAATTGTTGGCAAATATCATCAACCACAACTAAGTTCTCATGCTGATTTTTGCTATCTTCCATCAACCATTTTGCATTTTGTGCAGCTATATTGTCATCAATATCATTGGCGACAGTGCCGGCTAACGCTTCAGAATTTAATTGAGTTCCTTGGCGCAAATACAGGCGCTCAGGTGTCGATGATAAAAAACCTGATTGTTTATCAAAAGCCATCATAAAGTGATAGCATTGGTGATTGACTTGCTGACTAGCCAATAAAAACTCAGCGACAGATATGGGTTTTGACAACGTGAGTTTAGTCTCTCTCGCCATCACTACTTTTTCCATCGCGCCAGACTTCATTCGGGCAATTGCATCAGTCAATAATTCACACCATTGGTTTTTTTCTGGTGAATGTTCATGGTGAATAATATGTACATCTAATGGAACAGATGGTGATGTAACGGGTTGCAGCTGCTTTAAAAATTCTATCGCCGTTAAACGATCATGCTCCCCTAAAATATTAATGTAGATAACCACTGATGAACGTTGACGAAAAATTTCTAAGCGAGGTAAAAAATAATAAGCTGCATTTTGTTTATCAGCCTGCGGGATACCATCACCAAAAGCATTCCAACCATTTAACCCCCATAAACGCATATCAGGGTAGTTAGAATTCTCAGACAAAAAATCTTCAGCTTCATCTATATCACTAAATTCACATACTGTACCAATTGCACTGCATTCCTCAGTACCAGTGCGTTGGTACCAATAAAATTGTGGGTAGCATGGTTGTTCAGATAGCCATCCAAGTCCTGGGAAGGTAAATTGCCCTTCGAGTTGCCAATGCAAACGAGTCAATCCTTGATCGTTCAATACTAATGTAGACAACCGTTGAAGAATTCCAGTTATTAAATTATCTATTTTTTTATATGCCACTTTAGATCCCTACTGCCACACCCACAAAGACTGTAGGTAATTATATAGTGCAATATAATTTATTAACACATTGATTATTCCTGACAATAGGTGTTACTGATAAAAAAATCAAACTCGCTTTAACAATTGCTCTCCATTTTATCAACAACATGCAATGTATCTACTTGTATCTTATGGTTAAATTTTAAATTTAATATCTATTTGATTTATATCAAATTACAAAGCTAACTAGCCGTTATGTACAGAAAGAAATATCAAAATATTAATGATCCATAATGCTCACATCATAATGTGAACATGCATTACTGACCTTAAATCAAATGAATTAAGCTCTATCAATCGCCTCACTCACTATATAAATTTCTAATTAATGATTAATTTCAATACAAACAAATCACTGCAATCTTTTTAATTATTTTATGTCAATATACTCTAAATAATTCGAAGTGCAGCTAGGCGGCAAGTGAAGGTAGGCAGAGAGCATAGATAAACACTGTGACTCAGTGAGCGTAGAGTAGTCACTTATACCTCAACAAAAAGTGCTGCAACTTGAAGTATGACGAGTATATATCCTATGAATACATGAACCAATGTAGCCTGCTCATTTTTATTTAGAATTAAAAATATCACTGACTACATTATAAAATTGACAATACTCTATTGATTGATTGGAACTAAAACCAATAATGAATAAATTAATACGTTAATTTCTAATATATATTCTCATATTTTGGTATCTGTTGTTCTATGATGATTGAAGTAGCTTAGTCACTACTCACTGGGTGTCAGAAAACTTAAACTAGCATATTAATTCGTATATCATGGGCAGTCGTGTCTTGTGCACTTTAATTTAAAACTATCTTTTTCAAACAATTGCACTAGCACATTCCAATATAACAGAAATTAATTAGTCCACCTGCATCTATTATATTAACCTAATAATAAATTGGAAATGAATCATTATGATTGATACAAGCTATGATAAAATAATTGAAAAAGAAAATATAGGAAATGTAACTCTTGCACTATTAACTAACCAAGATCCACTTTCTGCACGTGCACCAGGTATTTTTACTCAGTCTGACCTTATTAATATTCACAAATATATCAATTTCGCACTGACATTACCCATTTCTTCTGCTGATATACTGTCATGGTTTAAAATTAGTGATTCAGTAAATTTACCGTTTGAAATCACCAGTCTCACGAAGACCATTCAATTAATTAATAGTCATGCAAAAACTTGGGATAATGTTGAACAGCAAGTCAAGCAACAGTCAGTTAACTTAACATTAACCAGTCGAAATATTGTTCAAACGGGTAATCAAATAATAGACTATATTAATCACATGCCTATTGTTCAACAAATAGCAAGTAGTTTGGATGAACTCTCGGCAGACGAACTCAGTAATATTAAATATCAAAATGATGATCAGCAAATCGCCACTGAGTTACTCAGCATTTTAGGTTTTATAAAAGATGATATTAAAGTTCAGGCTGATAAAACATCACAAATAAAAAACATCATCTCTGATTTCCGAGTAAATATTATTGGTGGAAATTTAACGAATAATAAAGAAGTAGAATCTTTACTATTTAAAGTTAAATCAATTTATATGCAATTAGATTCAACGGATGATACTCATACAGAGTCCCATCTACTCGAAAAAATCGCAGCACTAAAACAGGAAGTGATGCTCCTCGAAAAGGAATACAAACATTTTGTCAAATTAAGTTTTACAGGACTTGCTGGTGGTGTCATAGGTTTGATCATCACTGGAGGGATATTCGGTAGCCAGGCAGAAAAAATCCGCCATAGAAAAAATGGGTTAATAAATCAAATAAGTGAATTGAATGAACAAATCAATCGTGATCGATTTATGAAAAAAATTATCCTCGATATTCAAATCAATCTACAAACTATTGAAAGCCATTTCAAAGATGCTCGCTTAGCTATCGACCATTTAGATTACATGTGGCTGGTGATATTAACAGAGATTAAACAATCGATGGAGACATTTGCTCGCATTAATAATGCTGAGAACCTTCTCAAATTTATTGCTCGCTTTAAAAAAATCATCACTGCATGGGCATCAGTTCAAATATATGCAGAACAATTAGTTGAATTATTTGATGTCCAATCCACCAAATTTTCTCAAGTTTAATGAAGGTAATAATATGTATACTATTGCAACGACTCCAGCATTACCTAGAATTGAAATTTATCAAGTTAGAATGTTGACTAATAAAATTAAAAACTATAATCAAAACATTATTAACTATGACCCTATTATTTTTAATCAAATAAAAAAAATATCCAATCAATCTAGCCACCTAAATGAATTAGTGAGAAACTCACTACCCATTATGAAATTAAAAACACGCTACATCATTAACAGTACCATGTATGATAACTTTGCATACAATGAAGCAAGCCAATATCAAAAAAACCTCAATGAACTTGAAAAAACAGAGTTTATTGATGACCTTGTTGACCTTAAAGGTGAAATCATTAAGCTAAAAACACCTCTTCGTACAACAATTGATTTCCTATCTGTATTGGAAATCGATGAAATAAACCAAATAAAATATAATTATTACACTCAGAAAAAAGCACGCCTTTTAATATCCATTGATAGTAATAACAAAAAAATAGAAGAATTTAATCGTGATGTGAATATTATTATAAAAGCTGAAGAAGTCATATTAAACTATCGACTGTCCGATCTGTTTGATAAATTTTTCCCTGAAATTTCTTTAATTGAATCTATGGATATCCCTCCTTCAAAGAAAGACCTGATCAAAGCTGCGATCGATTGTGCTAAGCGTCTTTTAGTGATCATTGATAATGGTCTAGATTTTATGAAGCTAGTTGATGTTCGGTTATATTTGACTGACCAGCTATTTATTTTAAGGGAACAAGCGAGAGAATATAACGAACGTAATAATAAATTAGATTATTTACTTACATTAGCCAGTGAAGTCACCAAAATAGAAAAAAACAAAAACAGTATCACTAAAGATTTCCAACAACTCCAAGACTATTTACAGCAATGGATTGACTATATAAGTCATTGTTTAAACGAAGAAACAATGGATATTCATAGTATGATAAAATCATGCAATACCTTTATGGATTTTATCCTTGAGACAGAATATCAGTATCAACGCCAACTCGCCGATTAAAAAAAAGCGGCTACCAAAAGTAGCCGCTCGTTTTATCGATAATTAACTGTACTAATTAAAGACTAATTACTGCCAGTGCACTTGAAGCGATATTGATCAGCGGTTGTGGCCATACCCCCATCAGGATAACCACGATAGCGCAAATCACTGCAACAACGGTACCAAAAGTGGCTTTCGCAGGGCCAGTATAGCGATCAGCATGTTCTGCATCACGGCTATACAAGCTCGCCATAAAGCGTAGGTAGTAGAACAGACCAATCGCACTACCCACAACCACAGCACCTGTTAACCACCACAATTCCGCATTCACCGCAGAGATGATCACATAGAATTTACCAATAAATCCTAATGTAATCGGTACCCCCGCTAAAGAAAGCATCATTACTGTTAGCACAGTTGCCAACACAGGTTTGTGCCAGAACAGGCCGCGGAATGCACTCAAATCGTCTTGGTCATCACCGCGGTATGGGCTAGACACGATACTAATCACACCAAATGCACCTAAACTTGCAAATAAGTAACCCGCTAAGTAAATAGCTACTGTAACTTGTGATGCAATTGGATCTACACGTAATGCAACTAATGCGACAAGCAAGTATCCCATATGCGAAATGGATGAGTAACCCAGCAGACGTTTTGCACTTTTCTGGGTGATAGCCAACAGGTTACCAAACAGAATCGAAGCAATCGCAATCACACTCACCACAATGGCTAAGGTATTGCTTTGTGCCGCTGGCGCTTCCATAAAGATACGCATCAATACAGCAAAGATACCAATCTTACTACCTGTTGCTAAGAATGCAGCGACAGGAGCTGGTGCGCCTTGGTAAACGTCTGGTGTCCATAATTGGAATGGGAACAGAGACAGCTTGAAACCAAACCCGACGATCAGCATACCCAGACCCACTAATACGAGTGGAGCATGGATTTGGCTATCAGTGAGGCTCTGACCCACCGCAGAGAAGCTCAGGCTACCTGATTCTGCATACAGTAAAGCAATACCAAACAACAAGAAAGATGAAGCAGCGGCAGACAGTACCATGTACTTGATACCTGCTTCCAGTGAACGTTTACGCTCAAATGTGTAAGCCACTAAGCCGAACAATGGTAACGAAATCAATTCGATACCAATGAACATTGATGCCATGTGGTTAGACATTGAAAGTAAAACCCCACCTGCTACAGCAATTGTCAGCAGCAAATGAAATTCGTCTCTGTTGTCGTTGAAGCCTTCCAACCAATGGAAGGCGAAGATGCTCGTTGCCATACCCGCAATTAAGACTAATGCAGTGTAGAACATTGCATAGCCATCAACACGAATAAGCTGAGTGACTTCCATTGGCAAACTATCAGCAATAAAGAACAGTGATAGCAGCGCAACTGCGAAGCCAAATACTGTCAATGTGGCACTTGTTAGATGATCGCGTCGCCACGCAATGGACAGCATCACAACCACCGCGGTCAATCCGACGATCAACAGCGGGAGTATTGCGATCAATTGTTGAGGTGTTATTGTCATGGCGAATTACGGCCTTAATGTTGTAAGTGAAGCAGTGTACAGGTTATGTAATGTTTCCATTGCACCCGCTGAAGTATCCAACAGTGGTTGCGGGAAGAAACCGATGATAACCAGTAATACAGCCAGAGCCAGCAGCACACCAAACTCGCGTGCAGTTAACCCTTTCATTTCGCTGTCGGACTTTGGTGTACCATAGTAAGTCTGTTGCATCATCCACAATGAATAGACTGACGCAAACACGACACCAAAGACCATAATGCAAGTCACTAAGGTGAACTGGCTGAATGTTCCAAACAGGATCATGAATTCACCGATAAAGTTACCTGTTCCTGGCATACCTAATGTTGCTGCTGCGAAGAACAGTGACAGACCCGGTAACCATTTAATCCGTTTCCACAAACCACCCATCATACGCATATCACGAGTTTGGGTACGTTCATATAGCTGACCACTGATAATAATCAAGGCCGCACCGGACAGGCCGTTAGTGATCATTTGGATCACTGCACCTTGGTACGCAAGCACTGAACTTGCATAGATAGCGACGGTCACAAAACCCATGTGCGACAAGCTGCTGTAGGCTGCTAAACGTTTGATATCGGTTTGTTTGAATGCTAACCATGCACCGTAGAAGATACTGATCACACCAAGTGTCATCGCAATTGGTGTGAACTGGATAGACGCTTCGGGGAACAGAGGCAAAGTGAAACGCAGCAAACCATAGGCAGCTGTTTTCAACATAATACCTGAAATATCAACAGAACCTGCCGTCGGTGATTGCTCTTGAGTATCAGCCATCCAACCATGGAACGGAACTAACGGCATTTTTACTGCAAAGGCAATAAAGAAGCCTAACATTAGCATAAAGCCAACAGTGCTAGACATCTGAGTGCCAAGCAACTCATTGTAGTTAAATGTCCACACGCTAGTTTCGCCGAAGTGGACTAACGCTAATCCCACAATCGAGACTAACATAATCAAGCCACTAGCTTGTGTGTAGATAAAGAACTTAGTTGCCGCATTAATGTGTTGTCTGTTCTCTGCCCCTTTGTGCCCCCAGTTAGCAATCAGGAAGTACATTGGGATCAGCATCATTTCCCAGAAGAAAAAGAATAAAAACAGGTCAACTGCCGTAAAGATCCCCATCACACCTGCAATAATCCACAACAGGTTAAAGTGATAGGCACCTTGGTTAGCTTGGTTTTCGCTCCATGAACTGAGAACTGAGAAAGCTCCCATAATCGCGGTCAATACCACCATCAGTAGCGATAAACCATCAATAGCAAGATGGAAATTAATACCCAGCGATGGGATCCACGGCATAAAGAATACTGCTTGCCATTGTGGAATACCCTGTGGATTTGCCAGAGAGTAATCCCCCTGCAACCACAGCTGGATTGATAATATTAATGTTATTCCCATTGAAGCCAGCGCAACCCAACGTGGTGCGCGATGGCTGAACCGGTCAGCCTGCCAGCTTAGCAGGCCACCGATGAAGGGAATGAGTATTAGCCAAGGTAATAGCATGGCGCAATGTGTCCCTTAATTAAACCAAAAGCAGCAGAGCAAGAATCAGCACTGCACCCAGCCCCAATGAGGCAACATACCAACGGACTTGACCGTTCTCACTCACTGCTAACCCTTTGTTTGCCCAACGAGACAAACAAGCAGGTAAATTCATCAGAGAGTTAATAGGATCGCTTTCCAGCAGCCACGCTACACCTTTGAACGGTTTCACAAAGACAACATCATACAGCCAATCGAAGCCCCACGCGTGATACCACCACGTAGAGAAGAAACGGCCCGGTGCGCTTTTGGCGATGCCTGTCGCGATAGAACGTCTGAACAGATAAATGAATGCCACAATCAACAGTCCGATAACCGCAAGGCTACCTGAAAGAATTTCCAACTGTAACTTGCCAGCTTCATGCTCTAGCGAATTAACAGGGAAAACACCTTCTAACGGCTGGTGGATTTGTGCACCAATAAATGTTGCTAAAATAGCTAAAATGCCCAGTGGTACGGAGTGAGTAAAACCTTTGACCTTGTGCGCTTTGATTTTCGCTTCGCCGTGGAATGCGATGAAAATCATACGGAAGGTATACATTGCGGTCAGCAGTGCACCGATGAGACCAGCCCATAACAGGACGGTTTGCCCATCAACTTCTGCACCCCATAAAATCGCATCTTTACTGTAGAAACCTGCGGTGAACAGAGGCAATGCAGCCAATGCGCTTCCGCCGATCAACATCACAGCGTAGACGTAAGGGATTTGCTTACGCAACCCACCCATTTTGAAAATATTTTGTTCGTGGTGGCATGCAATGATCACTGAACCTGCTGACAGGAACAACAACGCTTTAAAGAAGGCGTGTGTCATCAGGTGGAAAATTGCCGCATCCCACGCTTGCACACCGAGAGCCAAGAACATATAACCAATTTGGCTCATAGTTGAGTAAGCAAGTACACGTTTGATATCAGTTTGTACCAGTGCAGCACAACCCGCAAATAACAGAGTCACACCACCGACGATACCCACCAGATGGAGAATTTCAGGTGCCATCAAGAACAACGCATGAGTACGTGCAACAAGGTAAACACCTGCGGTAACCATGGTTGCTGCGTGGATCAATGCAGAAACTGGTGTTGGGCCCGCCATCGCATCTGCCAACCATGTCTGTAGTGGTAACTGTGCAGATTTACCGACTGCACCACCTAAGATCATTAAGGTTGCCCATGTGATTGCTGTGCCGCCTTCTGCCATTTTTTGTGGTGCCAGAACAGCCATTTCGCTGAAATTCAATGTACCCAGTTCATTCCACAGAATAAACATGCCGATAGCTAAGAAGACATCACCAATACGGGTTACAAAGAAGGCTTTCATCGCCGCTTTGCCGTTATCTGGATTAGTGTAGTAGAAACCAATCAACAGGTAACTGCACAGCCCTACCCCTTCCCAACCTAGATACATCAGCATCATGTTATCAGCAAGGACTAAAACCACCATGCTCGCGATAAACAGGTTAGTGTAGGTAAAGAAACGTGAATAGCCTTCTTCGCCACGCATATACCAAGACGCATAAACGTGGATCAGGAAGCCAACCCCAGTCACAACACCTAACATTGTCAGTGAGAGGCCATCAAGGCGAATACTAAATGGGATATTGAAATCACCCACTGACATCCAAGTCCAAAGCAGATCGGTATACGGAGGATACGCACCATTTGCAAGTACAGGTTGATCTAAAAACTCAATACCTGCATACAGTGCAACCACCGCTGCAAGGCCGACTACCCCAGCACCGATAATAGCTGAAACATTTTCTGACCAGCGACCGCGGGAAAATGCGAGTAGCACAGACCCCAGTAGTGGAAGCAGAATTGTTAAATAGAGTAAGTTCATCCGCGCATCTCACTGACTTTATCAATATTCAGGTTCTGACGATGACGATGGAGTTGTAGTAACAACGCCAATCCAATACTCGCCTCCGCTGCAGCCAGCGCAATGGCCAAAATGTACATAATTTGGCCGTCTGGTTGCCCCCAGAAACTCCCTGCGACAACAAATGCTAACGCAGTTGAGTTAATCATGATTTCCAGTCCGATCAGCATGAACAGCAAGTTACGACGAATAACAAGACAACTCAGTCCCATTACAAACAAGATCGCCGCTAAAATCAGACCATGTTGAAGAGGTATCATTATTGTTCCTCCGCATTTGCGTTGGCGTTGCTAACAATGTCAGCACCGTTTTCGTGGCGGTCACGACCGACGTGGAAGGCAACCACCAGACCAGCAAGCAGCAGCAGTGATGCTAATTCAACGGCAAGGACATAAGGTCCAAACAGGCTGATAGCCACTTCTTTCGCACTGATCACTGTGCCAGCAATACCCTCTTGGTATGACAAGCTCATGATGCCATAAACCAGTAGCGCTAACAGAACCAGAGACAAAATTGCTGGCCCGATCCAGTTTTTTGGCGCTAGCCACTCGCGCTCTTGCTCTTGTACTGAGCGCCCGAGGTTGAGCATCATCACGACGAAAACAAACAACACCATGATGGCACCTGCGTACACAATGATTTCTAATGCACCCGCAAAATACGCGCCGAGTGAAAAGAACACCATGGACAGTGCCAGCAGAGAAACAACCAGATACAACAACGCATGTACTGGGTTAGTATTGGTTATCACCCTCAAAGTTGCTAATACAGCAACCAGACCGGCGATATAAAATGTAAATTCCATGAATATCGCTCCTTATGGCAACAGGTCTTTGACGTTAATTGGTTTCGCTTCGTTATCCGCTTCACCTTTGTCTTTACCTGCAATCGCCATACCCGATTTACGGTAAAAGTTATAATCAGGATATTTACCCGGACCTGAAATTAATAAGTCATCTTTCTCGTAAACAAGATCCTGACGACGCCATTCACCCATTTCAAAGTCAGGCGTTAATTGGATAGCCGTTGTCGGGCAAGCCTCTTCACACAGACCGCAGAAAATGCAGCGCGAGAAGTTAACGCGGAAAAATTCAGGATACCAACGCCCATCTTCATGCTCTGCTTTTTGCAGTGAGATACAACCCACTGGGCAAGCAACAGCACACAAGTTACAGGCAACGCAACGCTCTTCGCCATCCGGATCACGAGTTAGCACAATCCGGCCACGGTAACGGGGTGGCAGGTACACAGGCTCTTCAGGGTACATTTGCGTTTCACGTTTTTGGAACGCATGTAACCCAACTAACCAAATACTGCGTACTTGAGTGCCGAAACCGACCAATAAATCTTTCAATGTCATGGTTCAATCACCCCTTACTGAGCATTGTATAAAATGACTGCTGCTGTACCCAACAGGTTAAGCAGCGTCAGTGGCAGACAGATTTTCCAGCCAAAGGACATCACTTGGTCATAACGTGGACGCGGTAAAGATGCACGGATCAAGATAAACATCATCATGAAGAAGGCAGTCTTAATGGCAAACCACAGGAACGACGGTAAGAATGGACCATGCCAGCCACCGAAGAACAGTGTCACGATCAGCGCAGAAACGGTCACAATACCGATATACTCACCAACGAAGAACAGGCCGAATTTCATACCCGAATATTCTACGTGGTAACCATCGGCGATCTCTTGCTCTGCTTCTGGTTGGTCAAATGGGTGACGGTGACATACAGCCACACCCGCTATCGCAAAGGTCACAAAACCGAAGAATTGTGGAATAACGTTCCACATACCTTCTTGTGAGTTGACGATATCAATCAGGTTGAATGAACCTGCTTGAGCAACAACCCCCATCAGTGATAGACCTAAGAACACCTCGTAGCTCACTGTCTGTGCGGATGCACGCATCGCACCAAGTAGTGAGTATTTGTTGTTACTTGACCAACCTGCGAATAGCACCGCATAAACCGCCAGACCCGCCATCATCAGGAAGAATAAAATCCCAATGTTCAGGTCTGCAACGTGCCATGTCGGACTCACAGGAACAATAGCAAATGCAAGGAACAGTGAACAAAACGCAATCACTGGCGCTAAGGTAAAGATTTTTTTGTCCGCAAACTGTGGGATCCAGTCTTCTTTGAACAACATTTTGAACATGTCGGCAATTAATTGCCCCATGCCAAATGGTCCAACACGGTTAGGACCGTAACGGTTTTGGAATAAGCCGAGAATACGACGTTCACCCAAACTCATGTACGCACCACAGGTCACGACAACCAGTAGGATGACAATCGACTTAAGGATGGAAATTAAGACTTCCATCACTTCTGGGGATATCCAATCCATCATGCACCCCTCCGCAGATTATTGACTGACACACCCGCCATTGCTGGTGCAATACCTGGCATTCCCAAAGGCAGACCGATTTGACCACAAGACAGGTTTTGGCTGAGGCGAACAGTCAAATTAAAGGCTTGGCCTTGATGACTGAATTCCGCTTTAGCCCCAGCACTCAAACCGAGAGCTGCTGCATCTTGTGCATTCAACATCACATAAGGCTCAGGCATACGCTCTTGGATCACCTCTGAACGTTGTGACATTTCATCACTACCGAACAGGTGATAATAAGGCGCAACTACCCACTGTGCTTCAGCTGCATGATAAGCCGCTGGGATGTCAGTGAAATAAGCCAATTTCGCTTCTGTTGAGTTGAATAGACGCACGCCCGGATCGCCAAAGCGCAGATGCCCACCCACTTCACTTTGGAATTTGTTCCAAGCTTGTGGTGAGTTCCAACCCGGCGCCCATGCAAATGGAATTTGCTGACGTGGTGCGGTTGGGCTGTTATTACCTTCCATTGAGAAGGCAAACGCAGTGTCTTTATCTTGCGGCTGGCGTTGTTCGTGTACTGACTTATCTGCCAACATTGCAGTACGACCACTGTAACGATGCGGTTCACGCGCTAGCTTCTGACCACGAATACGGAAAGAAGCTTTCGGTGCTGCATCAACAATGCCTGCGAACTGTGGCAGTGCTGCAACACAGTCTGCAATCACATGGTCCAGTTGAGACCAATCTGCATCACGTTCTTGTGCTTCGGTTTGCAGAGAGTGCAACCAACGCCAGCTTTCGTTCATCACAATTGCTTTGTCGTAGAAAGATGGATCGAAAACTTGGAAGAAACGTTGTGCGCGGCCTTCTTGGTTAATCAAAGTTCCATCTGCTTCCGCAAAGCTTGCCGCTGGCAGGATCAATGACGCTTTGTCCATGATCTCGGTGTGTTGATGGTCGGCCACAATCAGGTGCTTCAATTTAGCTAGAGCACTATCAACCACATTGACACTGCTATGACGGTAAAGATCATTCTCCATCACGATAGCAACGTCTGCTTCATTCGCATTAATGCGAGCAAAAGCGCTGTCTAATGATTGTGCTTTCATCATTGCCAAGCCGAAGCTATTTGCATGTGATGCAAGGTAAGATAAACCAACTTGTGCACCTTTTGCTTTCAGAGCAAAGGCAACGTTTGCAGCGGCTTGGATCATTGCATCACTTGCAGAGTGACTACCACTGATAATCAATGGTTTTTTAGCACCTGCCAACGCTTGTGCAATAGTTTCTACTTTTGCTTTTAAATCGGCTGGTAAGTCAGCAACTGCTGGAGCATCACCGTTGATCATATTAGCAATAGCAAAACCAAAGCGTGCTTGATCAGCCACTGGTGCGCGATAGTTAAACGCGGCAATATCATCTAAACGAGTATCATCAACGTTAGTGATAAACAGTGGATACTTAGCATGTTGGCCGATATTCATGATCGCAGCGATTTGCCAGTCAGCCACTTTCTGAGCTGCGGCCATTTCGCGAGCTTTGCCTTTTACTGCTTGGCGAACAGAAAGTGCCATACGTGCGCCAGTCTGGGTTAAATCTTCACCCAGTACCAGAACCGCATCATAACCTTCAACTTCACGCAGGCTTGGCGTATAGATACCACCGTTTTGCAGAATGTTTTGCATCAACTCAAGGCGACGTTGTTCATCTGCCGAAACGCCAGAGTAGAAGTTTTCTGCGCCAACCAGTGCACGCAGTGCATAGTTGCTTTCGATGCTCGCACGCGGAGAACCAATACCAATCACTTTTTTCGCTTGATTGATAATTTGCGCGCCACTTTGCATTGCTTCAATTGCAGAAACAGCTTGTTTAACACCATCTCTATTTAAGAGCGGCTGACGTGGTCTGTCTTTACGGTTAACGTAGCCGTAACCAAAACGACCGCGGTCGCATAAGAAATAGTGGTTTACTGAACCGTTATAGCGGTTTTCAATACGGCGAAGTTCACCATAGCGCTCACCTGGGCTGGTGTTACAACCGATACTGCACTGTTGGCAGATACCCGGTGCAAACTGCATATCCCATTTACGGTTATAGCGTTCTGAGTGTGTTTTATCGGTAAACACGCCTGTAGGGCAGACTTCAACGAGGTTACCTGAGAACTCACTCTCTAACGTACCATCTTCTGTACGTCCGAAGTAAACATAGTTATGTGCGCCATAAACACCTAAATCTGTGCCATCCGCGTAGTCTTTATAGTAACGTACACAACGGTAACAGGCGATACAGCGGTTCATCTCATGACTGATGAAAGGCCCTAAGTCCTGATTAATGTGAGTACGTTTCGTGAAACGATATTTACGCATATTATGACCGGTCATCACCGTCATATCTTGCAGATGGCAATTACCACCTTCCTCACAGACTGGGCAGTCGTGTGGGTGGTTAGTCATTAACCATTCAACGACACTTTCACGGAATTGTTTGGCTTCTTCATCATCAATAGAGATGTAAGTCCCTTCCGTTGCGGGTGTCATACAGGACATAACGAGACGACCGCGGGTGTCATCCGCGTTTTGATACTGCTTAACCGCACACTGGCGGCAAGCGCCAACGCTTCCCAGCGCCGGATGCCAGCAAAAATAAGGAATATCTAGCCCCAGAGAAAGGCAGGCTTGTAACAGGTTTTCAGACCCGTTTACGTCATATTCTTTGCCGTCTACATATATTGTAGCCATAGTCAGCATGCTTCCCAAAGGCCCGCTCAAGAGCAGGCGTTAATCAAAAATACGTTCTTCGTGAAAAATAACTTTTGCGGTTGCTCATTCGCAAAAGTGTTACCAACGTTGTTTCAACAAGTTGGGTTGAATACCCGCTATCTGGACAATATTGCGCAGATCTTTTTGCGAGATACCCGCTTCAAATTCTTCACGGAAATATTTGATGGCGCTCTGTAAAGGCTCAACCGCACCCGGTGCGTGAGCACAGAAGGTTTTACCCGGACCTAAGAAACGGCATAACTGCTCAAGCGTTTCAATATCACCCGGCTGCCCTTCTCCTTTTTCCAACGCTTGTAAAATTTTCACGCTCCATGGCAAGCCATCACGGCAAGGTGTACACCAGCCACATGACTCACGAGCGAAGAAAGTTTCAAGGTTGCGAACCAGAGAAACCATGTTGATTTCATTATCAACGGCCATGGCTAACGCAGTCCCTAAACGGCTTCCTGCTTTACCGATAGACTCGAAATCCATTGGCAAATCAAGATGATCGTTAGTCAAGAAGTCAGTACCTGCGCCGCCCGGTTGCCATGCTTTGAGGGTTAACCCATCACGCATCCCACCTGCATAATCTTCCAACACTTCACGTGCTGTGGTACCAAATGGCAGCTCCCACAAACCAGGGTTTTTAACACGACCTGAGAAGCCCATCAGTTTAGTGCCGGCATCTTTGCTCTTACCTGCGCTGAGGTTGATATACCACTGGTCACCGTGCTCTAAAATTGCTGGCACATTACAGATAGTTTCAACGTTATTAACGCAAGTTGGCTTGCCCCATGCACCTGATGTAGCAGGGAATGGTGGTTTGGAACGTGGGTTAGCGCGACGACCTTCGAGGGAGTTAATCAATGCGGTTTCTTCACCACAAATATAACGACCTGCCCCCGTATGCACAAACAGTTCGAAATCAAAGCCTGAACCCAAAATGTTTTTGCCGAGCAGACCTGCAGCTTTTGCTTCTTCGATGGCATGGCGCAAATGTTTTGCAGCCTCAACATATTCACCACGTAGGAAGATATAACCACGGTAAGCTTTAAGTGCAAATGCGCCGATGATCATGCCTTCAACTAATAAGTGTGGCAGTTGTTCCATCAAAAGACGGTCTTTATAGGTACCCGGTTCCATTTCATCTGCGTTACATAAAAAGTAACGTAGTTTCATGTTTTCGTCTTTTGGCATCAGGCTCCATTTCAGACCAGTGGAGAAACCTGCACCGCCGCGACCTTTTAAGCCAGCGTCTTTGACTAGGTTAACCACTTCATCAGGGGCCATGCCTTTCAGTGCACGTTCTACACCTTTATATCCGTTTTTACTGCGGTACTCATCCAACCAAACAGGCTGATTGTCATCGCGCAAGCGCCATGTCAACGGATGTGTCTCGGCAGTACGGATCACAGGTTGAAAGGAGTTTGTCATGGATACTGCTCCAGTAACTTTTTAATATCTTCAGGCTGTACGTAGCTGTGTGTGTCCTCATCAATCATCATGGTGGGACCCTTATCACAGTTACCCAAACAACAGGTTGGCAGTAATGTAAAACGGCCATCTTGCGTTGTTTGGCCTGGGCGAATATTGAGCTGATTAATGATCTCAGCTTCTAATCCCTGATAGCCTGTGATATGGCAAACCACACTGTCGCAATAGCGAATAATGTGGCGACCAACAGGCTGACGGAAGATTTGACTATAGAATGTCGCCACACCTTCAACGTCACTTGCAGGGATGCCCAGTACTTCAGCAATAGCGTGAATGGCACCATCTTCAACCCATCCACGATTTTTTTGCACAATTTTCAGTGCTTCAATTGAGGCAGCACGCGCATCTTCATAGTGATGTTTTTCACCCTCAATTTCAGTACGCTCTGCTTCGGTTAGTACAAAGCCGTGCTGCGGTTGAGGTTCAAAGACATTTACGCCATCAAGACCAGTCTGCTTATTATGTTCATTATGCATGGTTAGCGATCCACATCCGACATTACAAAATCGATACTACCCAGATAGACAATCAAGTCAGACACCAGACTTCCGCTGATCACCGCTGGAATTTGCTGCAAGTGCGCATAGCTCGGTGTACGGATACGAGTACGATAGCTCATAGTGCTACCATCACTCGTCAGGTAATAACTGTTGATCCCTTTAGTTGCTTCAACCATCTGGAATGATTCATTAGCAGGCATCACTGGACCCCAAGACACTTGCAAGAAGTGGTTAATCAGAGTTTCAATGTGCTGTAACGTCCGCTCTTTTGGTGGCGGCGTTGTCAATGGGTGATCGGCTTTGAAAGGTCCTTCAGGCATGTGCTTCAAGCATTGCTCAAGAATGCGAATACTTTGACGCATCTCTTCCACTTTAATCATCACGCGGTCATAACAGTCACCGTTGTGAGCGATTGGAATGTCGAACTCAAAGTTTTCATAGCCTGAATATGGACGCCATTTACGTACGTCAAAATCAACGCCTGTGGCACGCAGACCTGCACCTGTCACACCCCATGCCAATGCTTCTTCTTTGGTATAAGAAGCAACACCAATAGAACGGCCTTTCAGAATGGAGTTTTTCAGTGCGGTCGTTACGTAGGATTCGAGGCGTTTTGGTAGCCAATCTAATAATTCACGCAACAATTTGTCCCAACCGCGTGGTAAGTCATGTGCCACACCACCGATACGGAACCATGCAGGGTGCATACGGAAACCCGTAATCGCTTCGACGACGTTATACACTTTCTGGCGGTCAGTAAATGCAAAGAATACAGGTGTCATCGCACCAGTATCTTGAATATAAGTACTGATATACAACAAGTGGCTGTTGATGCGGAACAGTTCTGATAACATCACACGGATCGTTTTCACACGATCAGGGACTTCAATACCTGCTAGTTTTTCAACAGCCAATACGTATGGCATCTCATTGACACAACCGCCGAGGTATTCAATACGGTCGGTATAAGGAATATAACTATGCCATGACTGACGCTCACCCATTTTCTCAGCACCACGATGGTGGTAACCGATATCAGGTACGCAGTTAACGATTTCTTCGCCATCAAGTTGCAACACAATACGGAAAGCACCATGTGATGATGGATGGTTAGGTCCTAAGTTTAGGAACATGAAGTCTTCGTTTTCATTACCACGTGACATGCCCCACTCTTCTGGTTTGAAAGTCAATGCTTCCATTTCCAGATCTTGTTTTTGCTTAGTTAGCTCAAACGGGTCAAATTCCGTCGCACGTGCAGGGTAGTCTTTGCGTAATGGGTGACCTTCCCAACTTGGCGACATCAGTAAGCGACGTAAGTTTGGATGACCTTGGAAGGTAATACCAAACATGTCCCATACTTCGCGTTCATACCAGTTAGCATTTGGGAACAGTGAAACGACAGAAGGCACATTGAGGTCTTTTTCACTCAATGCCACCTTCAACATAATGTCACGGTTGCGGTCAATCGAAATGAGGTGATAGAAAACACTAAAGTCTGCCTCTGGCAAACCTTGTCGGTGTATTCTTTGGCGCTCATCAACCCCATGCAAGTCAAATAACATCACATACGGTTTTGGCAATTTTTTCAAAAAGTCTACAACTTGGAGTAGCTGTTCACGTCTTACCCAAATTACTGGCATGCCAGTACGGGTTGCTTGAACAGAAAAGGCATCCGGCCCAAATTGGTTGCGCAACTCCAGAAGCACAGGGTCACTTAAGTGATCTTGTGTCTGCCATCCTGGCTGGGTACTCTCTTGCGCTATCTGATCTGTCATCATTCTTCACCATAACGCTTGATCAGGTTTATTATTTCGCAACACATTGCTCTGTTACGCTGTATGGCTTTAAGCCTTAAATTTCGTCTGGGGTACGCAGGTTAGTCACTGCGATACGTTCACCGTGCTTTCTTTCTCTTTCTGACTGCATATTGGCACGGTAAACCCCCTGATCACCAACAACCCACGAAAGAGGACGGCGCTCCTTACCGATGGATTCTTGTAACAGAAGTAGTGCTTGCATATAAGCTTCAGGGCGCGGTGGGCAACCTGGGATATACACATCCACAGGGATAAATTTATCAACGCCTTGAACGACAGAATAAATATCGTACATACCGCCAGAGTTGGCACATGAGCCCATTGAGATGACCCATTTTGGTTCTAGCATCTGATCATAAAGACGCTGAATAACAGGTGCCATTTTAGTAAAGCAGGTTCCTGCCACGACCATAAAGTCGGCTTGACGAGGTGAAGCACGAAGTACTTCTGCCCCGAAGCGGGCTACGTCATGAACTGCTGTGAACGACGTTACCATTTCTACATAGCAACATGAGAGACCAAAGTTATATGGCCAAAGAGAATTTTTGCGACCCCAGTTAACCACATCATGTAATGCATGAGAAAGTTTTCCCATATACACGCTGTTTTTGACTTGCTGCTCAAGTGGATCAGTAACGATCTCTTGAGTTTGCAGAGGGTAACGGTCGTTCTCACCGTTCGGATCTATGCGGGTGAGCGTATAATCCATTGTATAATGCCTCGCTTTTTACTGCGGATGACGATTGCTGATTTTAATAACTTCACTAGGACCTTTAACTGCGCGACGTGAACGGACAGGAGTCCAATCCAATGCACCGACGCGGATCAGGTAAAAAAGCCCCGCCAACAATACCAGAATGAAGATTGCTGCTTCGATAAAGCCTAACCAACCGACTTCACGGACGGCAACGGCCCATGCAAACAGGAACATGGCTTCAACATCGAAAACAACGAAAAACATGGCAACCAAATAGAATTTGGCTGACATACGAAGACGGGCACTGCCTACCGAATCGATACCGGACTCATAAGGTACGTGTTTTGTTCTGGCTTTGGCGCGACTGCCAAGGAAATGACCAGCGACCAACATAAACGAACAAAGGGCGATGGCGCCGACAAAGAATATCGCAAACGCCCAGTTGTGGGCTAACGCTAGGATAGATTCAGACATACTCGTTGCTTACTCATTACATATGGCGCGTGAATCTGCTCTTTTTAACATCACGGCAGTATTGCACCATAATTGCCCAGTTAACTGAGAAGAAAGACCAAAAATCATCACCAAACATAAAAATCAGCCTGAAGACTGCGTTTGGTTTGTCCTCTCTCTGACTATTTATTTTGCTTAACTTAAGCAAAATAACCCGTATTTGTTACAAGTCCTTGACATTTTAAAAACAAGGCTGAAACAAAAAACACTCAAAAGCAGCTAAAACGTGTCAGTGTGATAATACACCTAGTAAACACAATGACTAGTTTAACTGATTATTCGCTTTTACTACACTATTATCTCAGGAAAAACCTGTCTTACCAGATGAAAACTTGCTCTTTTTATTTGATCTGGCGCACAATTTTATTGAAAATATGCTCAGATTGTTTACAGAACATTCAAATTTAGTCTAAGTCGTATTAACGATTTTTTATTCACTAAATCAAGTAACTGCCTGACTAGCCAGCTCAATTTTATCAATTCAGCAAAATATGATTGTTAACAACATAACAATTTCTTAACTAAAAAATGAAATTTCTGTTCTGCCATCCACATCACAATTATTTCACGTTATAATTATTTTAACCATACTTATTAAGTGGTTAATTAGCTTTTTTTACCTTCAGTTTGCTCAAAAAAAAGCCGCGAAACAATCGCGGCATATTCACTGGATAAATATTAATTAATATAATCCTTCGCTTTCACTAACAGTTGCCTCATCCGTTGCTGGTGCAACTGCGTAAGGGATCTTTTTATTCTCTATGGCACTAAATACCGTTAGCACAAAATCCTTTTGCTCATCCGCATTTTTGTATAACCAGTACTGAATATCAGGTAAACGAGGCAAGCCATCCGCTTCATTTAAAATACGCAAATCTGCATTTTGCATTTCCATTGGCCGTGCAGTGACACCAACCTCAGCATTTACAGCTGCTCTAACGGCTGGCAAAGAAGCCGCTTCATAAGCAACATGCCAAGATAGTCCTGCATCATCTAATGCATCAGTACTCATTTTACGGAATGGGTTTGATTCATCCATTACCACTAATGGAATAGGCTCATTAGCACGTAATTGGAAATCAGGTGCACTGTGCCATAATACAGGAACAGTTCTCAATGCCGTTTTAGGATGATGGCTAATACGTGCCGTGGTCAAGGCTAAATCAATTTCATGATTATCTAACATTGATTCAATAAAGTGTGCACGTTTGATTCTCACCTCAACTGCAAGACGAGGAAAAACAGAAGCTATACGGTTTAATAAGAATGGCAATAAAATATCGACAGTATCATCCGATGCGCCAATACGTAGTTCACCTTCTGCATCATTATAAGTTAACGATGCAGTAGCATCATCGTTAGCACGTAAGATTTGTCTTGCGTAGCCAAGTAATTGTAAACCATGAGCGGTGAGTAATTTATTTCTCCCATGACGAGCGAATAATTCACGGCCAACGAGTTGTTCTAGGCGCTGCATTTGCTGACTAACAGCAGACTGTGTACGACATACTGCAGCAGCAGCCGCAGCAAATGTATTGAGATCGGCCACTGCGACGAATGTGCGCAGTAAATCCAGATCAAGGTTCATTATTGGACGATTGGAATTTATCATCATTAATTCTCTTATATAATTTTATGATACCTGGTGTTCCTGTTCTCCTCCTTGAGATCAGCTTATTTAATAGCATAATATACTCTAGGTAATGCGAAGTGCGGTTATGTAACAAGCGAGCGAATCGCTAGGTGTCTAGAAAACACAGTAACTAACGTGAATAAACCTAGTTACCTTACCTCAACGCAAAGCGCCGCATCTTAAAATAAATGAGTATAATTTGCTTGATGCTTTTCTAATCCTTAGATCGCATTGATTACACTTTATCTGAGTTGATCAATCGTAAAACGAAAGCACCAACCCACGACAAAAAAAGTTTGCTAAAGGAGCGATTTAATATAAATCCCAAATACAACCTTCTTATTTTGTCGCTCTTCAAATAGTAACATATTTAATGTAATTGCAATTATTTTAATGTAAATGCCTTTAAACACATACTCAAAACAGCAATATTATTGTTGTAATTCAATGAATTAATGATATTTAGTTTAAATATCTTATATATTTTCTCACTAGAACAATCAATATTACTAACAAAAAGAGCTGATTTTTACTAAAATTTCACCGAAATTTATTTCTAAGCATCTAATTTCGTCATCAATCTTACAATTTGATACAAATTTTTTATTTCTTATTTAACTATGTGGATAATTTTTATTTTTTCCTCCAAAACTGAGATATTTGACGATATTTAAATTCAAATTAAGCGATACAATCGATAATTAAATTCAACATAAGAAATATATTAAGTGATCAACTATCGCATTACGGTATAAACCAACCTTTTACACCAAAAATTATCTCCTATCTTCAAAAGCTTCCGAGGTAGGAGTACAGTAGAGCTGTTAGCCGGAATCCCCCTACTTAAGTCATCCCAAATAGGGTAATGAGAGAAATAATGAATACAATAAAGAAATCTAACAAGCTTGATAATGTCTGTTATGACATTCGCGGGCCTGTATTGAAAGAAGCAAAGCGCTTAGAAGAAGAAGGTAATAAAGTCCTCAAGCTCAATATCGGTAATCCGGCACCGTTTGGCTTTGAAGCCCCAGATGAAATATTGGTTGATGTACTGCGTAACTTACCTAATTCACAAGGGTACAGTGATTCAAAAGGTTTGTATTCAGCACGTAAGGCAATCGTACAACATTACCAAGCACGCGATGTTCGCGAAATGACAGTTGAAGACGTTTATATTGGCAATGGTGTTTCTGAATTGATTGTGCAGGCAATGCAAGCGCTACTCAATAATGGTGATGAAATGCTAGTTCCTGCGCCTGACTATCCACTATGGACGGCGGCAGTTTCTTTGTCTGGTGGTAGTGCAGTTCACTACATGTGTGATGAACAACAGGGTTGGATGCCTGATATTGAAGATATCCGCAAAAAAATTAGCCCTCGCACCCGCGGTATTGTGATCATCAATCCAAATAATCCAACTGGAGCTGTCTATAGCAAAGAACTGCTATTAGAGATTGTCGAGATTGCTCGCCAACACAGCTTAATCATCTTTGCTGATGAAATTTACGATAAGATCCTTTATGACGATGCCGTCCACCATTCTATCGCTGCCCTTGCACCTGATTTGTTAACGGTAACCTTTAATGGTTTATCTAAAACATACCGTGTAGCCGGTTTTCGTCAAGGCTGGATGGTATTGAATGGTCCGAAACAGCAAGCTAAAGGCTATATTGAAGGTTTAGAAATGCTAGCGTCGATGCGCTTATGTGCCAACGTACCAATGCAGCACGCTATCCAAACAGCTTTAGGTGGTTATCAGAGCATCAGTGAGTTTATTCAACCGGGTGGCCGGTTATATGAACAACGTGAACGCACATGGCAATTAATTAATCAAATACCCGGTGTATCTTGCGTTAAACCACAAGGTGCACTTTATATGTTCCCTAAAATTGATATTAAGCGCTTTAACATCCATGACGACCAAAAAATGATCCTTGATCTGCTACTACAAGAAAAAGTACTTTTAGTGCAAGGAACAGCATTTAACTGGCCAGAACCCGATCATTTCCGTATTGTTACTCTGCCATATGCAGATGATCTTGAAATGGCGATTAATAAATTTGGCCGCTTTATCGAAAATTATCGTCAGTAACTCACTATATAACGCTCTCTTTACCTGATCGAGGGCGTTTTTTCCTCCACATTCACGTCATGTTATGATGTATAATAGTACAAAATCCCCATTTCATAGATATGAACGAAATAGGGAAACATTTATTAAATACTATAATAAAAACTTAAAAGTCACCTTTACTAACCGTCTATAAATGATGACTTCAGGCAATTATTAAAGAATAGAAATAAAATAAACTGCCGCCAAGAAAAATAGTAATAAAATAATTGGAAAGTATTTCATGATATCCCTTATTAATTTCGGTCAACACGGACCTACTCATTATAGATTTTTATTACATCAGATCAAACAATAATCCGGAAATATACTGTTATTATTTTACACATTCCTTATTTGATGCTCATTATAATACAATCAATCCATTCCATTACTGATAAAGCACTTAATAATAAAACTACTCTATTCTTATCAGCTTTTTAGAGCAGCCACTAGAGGAAGGAAAATTGATGTATACTGTTTGACTTACACCATTAACACCTATTATTGCTTTTCCATGATCTGATTCTGTTATAGAGCAGTAAAATGTATCCATAAGTGAATACATATGGTCATCCATTGTTCTTATCCTTATACCCCAATAATTTTGCGGTGAAAAAACGCCTGTATAATAATAAAATGTCAATGAATCTTTCTCAGACTCTCCATGTCCAGGATTAAAGAATGTAGCAGTCGTATCTTTTAATCCTTTAAAACTATGAAACACCGTAATATATTTTAATTTCTCTCCCCAATAGTTTTCTATAGTTGCATGACCATTTTTAATTATCATAATCATCCCTTTTAAATTTAATAAAAAATCAACTTACATATAAAGACCACTGAAGTGACTTATCTAGTACATTCATTTAGAATTGATAATTTATTATGAGTTAATTTAACGATATTAGTTTTAATTTTAAATCAACTTTAAACTTGTGCTACAGTCCCCAGATGCGGGGAAATGTACATACATTGTTTTAGCATCACCATTAATACCAACGGTCACCCGTCCTTTATCTTCACTTCTTACTGAGCAATAGAAATCATCTCTTGTTCTATAAATGCTTCCATTTAATGTTTCTATCACCATAAACCAATAATCTTTTGGCGAGCCATATCCTAATTTATATTTACCATACATTGCATTAGGGATTACTGTTGCATTTTCAACATCAAAAAACTCTCTTGATGTTGTATCAAATCCAGTATGTATGAGAAGAATACGTTTTAATTTTTCACCCCAGTAATTTTCGAGTGTAATAATAATTGAATTATAGTCAGGCACGAGTCTTCCTTTGTATTTTATAATTAAAAATATATATTCATACCATCAATTTAAATAAATATTTTCTTGATAGTCTGTATAGAGGGTTTTAAAAACCATACATCAATTAAATTAATTTCAAATCTGTACTACAGCCTGATGATGATGGAAATGCAACATATAAGCTTTCTGCATCACCATTGACACCTAATATCACATTATTTTCATCACTACTCGAAAGGGAGCAATAAAACCGGCTTTTACTTTTGTAAACCTTACCACTATTAGTAGTGATTTTTATTCTCCAATAATCATAATTCTCTGCATCACCATTAGTATGCAGAAAGGTAAATATGTTACTTACTTTTGTTTTATCCTGAATATTATAAAGTATTTTTGAAACAGCTTTACGTTCTGATGTAAATACCACCCCAGAGATAAAATGGGTGATTTCAACCCGTACTAGCATTTCACCCCAATAATTTTCAAAATGACAAGTTCCAACCTCATAATTACCACCTCCAATATTTTCACTCAGTTCCATTTTATATTCCTTTAAATTTCATATTTAACAAACATATCAATAATCTTAGAAAACATTAATAAAGAGCATCATGCACCATTTGAAATAAATGACATAATATAATTGCTCCAATGACAATGATAACTAGAAAATTGAAAATTAAAATTCGTATTAAAATAAAAAAATAATGATTTATGAAGCTTCAATACACTAATCAAATTAATCAAGCTATCATTCTATAGTTTACGCCATTCCAATACTCCTATAGCATCAATATAATAGAAAAACAGTCCATTCAAAAACCATTATCCCATATTTCATTTAAGAGCCTTTCAAATTAAATTTTCAGCATCAGTTATCTATAAAAACAATTTTTTATTAAAATCATATATATTCACATGATATGAATCACTAAGAAATAATCTCATATCTATTTCTTATTAATTCAATTAAAATAAAGCTTTTACAGATTTGTGAGGGTCCTATGAGCTACTTTTTTGCCCATCTTGCTAGAATGAAACTTATCCATCGCTGGCCACTAATGCGTAATGTACGTACTGAAAACGTTTCGGAGCATAGCTTACAAGTTGCCATGGTTGCCCATGTGTTAGCCGTTATTAAAAATCGCAAGTTTGGGGGTAATGTTGATGCAAAGCATATTGCATTACTCGCAATGTATCATGATGCAAGCGAAGTGATTACCGGTGATCTACCAACGCCGATTAAATATCATAACCAGCAAATTGCCCATGAATATAAAAAAATAGAGAAATTTGCCCAACAAAAGCTACTCGATATGCTACCTGAGGAGTTACAGGATGACTTCAGAGAGCTTATTATTGAGGATTTGCAAACAGAAGAAGAGCATTTTATCGTTAAGCAAGCAGATTCATTATGCGCTTATTTAAAATGCTTAGAAGAGTTATCAGCAGGAAATAGTGAATTTAAATTAGCCAAAAAACGTTTAGAGAAAATTCTAGCTGAAAGAAAAAGCCCTGAAATGGATTATTTTATCGAAGTATTTGTTCCAGGGTTTAAACTTTCGTTAGATGAGATAAGTCATTAATTAATTGGGTAGGATTACCAATTCTACCCTCTTAGCTGATTAAATATAAATCTAATTAAATTCTTTCTTTAAGATAAATCAATAACCCAATTGATGCACAAAGTATAAATCAATACAGCAGCATAATATGTAGCAAAATCTACTAACTATTTTCATTAACACTCAATAACAATCGTAATGCCTTAGCACAAAGTGTGATAGTTTGAAGTGTAGCGAATATAGAGAGTTAATTTCCCCTTAGACTCTCCATTAATAATATTAATCAATATATAAAAGAAAAAACAATTAACTTTCTCTTAATAAATATGCAGAGCAATTACCTGACGCCATAGAAACATACATTTTTTTAGATTCACCATTGACACCTAAAATAACTTTTCCGTTATCTTTATCTTTTATCGAACAACGCAGCCCTATCTCAGTCGAATAAACTTCATTACTTTCCGTTTCAATTCTAACCTCCCAAAAATCAAGAAGAAATGCATTGCCTAGTGCGTAATTAAATCTCAGAGCATTGGAAACCGTTGCCTTATCATAGATATTTACAATATGATTTATTGAGGTGTGTTTTTCTTGTCCAGATATATTTAGAATGTCATTAACATAATGAGTAATTGTTACACTAGCTAATTTCTCGCCCCAATAATTTTCGAAATCAAGAATTCCACCTTGTATAGTTACACCCATTTTTTCTATATTACTCATAAATCACCTTCACATTTTCTATAGGAAGAATAAGTTTAACTTTATGCAGATAAAAATAAATCACAATTAATAAGTTTAACTAATAAAAATAACCTTATATTTATATATATTAAAAATAACTTTTTTACAAGGGAATAAAATAGGCATATGTTATATATACTTTTTGAATAAACCGGAGATGATTTCAGGGTAAGAACAATCAAAAACTCAAAAATAAAATTCTCTATATGATTATTTGCAATATTTGAAATGGCACGTAGCGAATTTTAATTCATAAAGAATTGGTTAGAAAAATTACGGCTGAAGAAAAAGCCCTTAAATGGGCTATTTTATAAAATAAATTTTCCAGTATTTAAATTTCCCCTAACTAAATTATTAACTAATCAATAAAAGGGAATAAAACTTTTTATTTTTTTCGCTAAACTAATCTAGTTCATTCAATTTAGTGTTACATCCTGATGATACAGGAAATGCAACATAAAATGTTTCAGCATCACCATTGACACCTAATATTACCTTACCATTATCTTCCTCATCTAATGAACAATAAAATCGTCTTTTACTTTGGTATATTTTATACTTTCTGTAATTATTTTGATGATCCAATGATCATAGCTATCCCAAGCACCTACGCTATATCTAAATGGAAATATACCCTCCAATTTTGCTTTATCCGGCACATTGTGAATAGTCTTATATGTTCCATACTTTTCATATTTATCAATAAGCCCAGATACAAAATGAGTAAATTCAACAGTAACTAATTTCTCTCCCCAATAGTTTTCGAAATCACAATAACCTGTTAGATATTTATATCCATGAACACCTTGATTATTTTCCATTTTTTCCTCACTAAAAAATATATTCTAAAAGAATTTCATTACCTATGAAGTATAAACAATAGCGGATAACTTCAGATTTGATATCATAATTAACATCATAGAATGATAAAAATAAAATTATCATGACTGGCTAAATAAATTAACCAGTCATTTTTTATAAAAACAATTTAGAAAGGAAATAAAATAGGAACAATTAATATACTGATAATCATAACAACTATTGTAAAAGGCACACCAATTTTCACAAAATCACCAAATTTATATCCACCTGGGCCAAGCACTAATGTATTGACCGGGGAAGAAACCGGTGTCATAAAAGCTGCTGATGCTGCAATACCGACAATCATCGCAAAAGGTAATGGTGAAACTTCCATTTGACGAGCTGCAGCAATTGCAATCGGGGCCATTAAAACAGCCGTTGCCGTATTAGAAATAAATAATCCAATTGATGCACAAAGTATAAATAAGCACAACAACATAACATGTGGTCCTAACCCACCCGCAATTTTCATTAGCGCATCAACCGCCAGTGCAATACCACCCGTTTCTTGCAAAGCAATCGCAAATGGCATCATCCCAACAATCAAAATAATACTTGGCCAGTGAATTGACTTATAGGCGCTCTCCATATCTATACAACGAAATTTCCCCATTAATAAGCAGGCAATCAGAGCTGCAATAAAATTGGGAATTTCATTGGTTACCATCATGGCTACCATTAACGCTAAACAAAATAATGCATGTGGAGCTTGAGATGATGCTGGCGCGACTGCTTCAACTTCTGCTGCGAGATTTAATACAATAAAATTACGTGGTTTGGTTGAAAGAATACGAATGAGTTTCCAGTCACCAATGACTAACAAAATATCGCCAAGGCGCAGTGGTTCATCGACTAGCTTACCACTGATTGCTTTGCCATCACGGCGAATACCCACCACGTTTAAACCATAACGGGTACGGAACTTAATATCACGGAGACTTTTCCCCAATAGCTCTGAGTCAGGGTTCATTGAAACTTCAGCCATTCCTACATCACGTGACTGATCAGAAAAATAATCGCCTCGTAAGATCATCGGCTCAAGTTTTTGTTCAAAACAAAACTGGCGTAACTCATCATCACTTACGGCAATATCCACCAGCAAAACATCTTGTTCTCTTAATTCAGTTCCGCCTGTTGCACTCACCATCACACGTCGAAACTTACGCCAACGTTCGATACCAACCACGTTAGCTTCATAGCGTGAACGCAAATGTAACTCATCGAGGGAATGACCAATTAGTGGTGAGCCTTTACGAATAGCTAAACGACGCGCCCTACCCGCTAATTTATAATCACGAATTAAATCACGGAAAGTTCGCTGATAGCGCTCAGGTAATTTATCAGGCTCGCTACTGCCTAACCAATGGCGGGCAACCCACATATAAGCAATGCCCGCTAATAAGATCACAATACCAATTGGGGTAATTGAAAAGAATTGGAAACCTTTGATGCCTTCTCGTACTAACTCACTGTTTACCACCATGTTGGGTGGTGTTGCTACTAATGTCATCATGCCACTGATCAGGCCAGCAAACCCTAATGGCATCATTAAACGACTCGGGGAGATTTTCATACGCCCAGCAACACTAAGTACAACTGGGATAAAGATAGCGACCACGCCAGTGGAGCTCATAAAAGCACCTAGCCCAGCAACTGTTAGCATTAAAAACACTAACATTTTGCTTTCACTACTACCCGCTACACGAACCAGCCAGTCACCCATCTGATAGGCAATACCCGTTCGCACTAAACCATCACCAATCACAAACAAGGCGGCGATCAACAATACGTTGGGATCAGCAAAACCCGCCGTTGCTTGCTCTAAAGAGAGTGTATCGCTTAGCACAAACGCGACAATCACTAATAATGCCACCACATCCATCCGGATTTTGTTTGTGGTGAACAACACTATCGCGATCAATAAGAGGGTTAACACCCACAGCAATTCTCCGTTCAAAATTTCCCCTTTCGACGAAAAAAACAGTGTTAGCAATTCCTTTAGTTAACCATGTTTTACGGAGGATTACTTTGATTTAATCGCTGTTAGACATTTTTTGATACATGGAGTGTAAAAACACCATTTTTGTCTGGTCCCGTAACCGTAATTTGCGTTAATGAGCTGATAATTGCATCAATTTGTTGTCTTCTTGGCATACTCTCTGGTGCATGTACCGCAACAACTTGACAGCCCGCATCAAGCGCTGAATAAATGCCTGCTTGAGCATCTTCGAAGGCAATACAGTCTTTTGGATCTAAATCGAGGGATTTCGCCCCTAATAAGAAAGGTTCTGGATCAGGCTTACCTTTTGAGACCTTTTCAAAAGTGACCCAGTGTTTTGGTTCAGGTAAGCCCGAGGCTTTTTGCCGCCCATGAGCGATAGGTACTGTCCCTGACGTAACAATCGCCCAAGGCACGCCAAGCTCATCTAAACGTGTTAATAAAGCCACTGCTCCGGGTAACGCAACCACACCTTCCATATCGGAAGCTTCCATCTTTTCTAACCAGCGAAAACGAGACATTATTTCGTCTTCGCTGGCTTCAGGCATAAAGTGGCGCAAACTAGTCAGCGCAGGTTTTCCATGGATATAACTAATGATTTCTTCAGGAGAAACCCCTATTTCCTCACCAAATAAACACCAGCAACGTTCTACTACGGCTAATGAATCGGCTAACGTACCATCGAGATCAAACAGAAAACCTTTTGCTTTTAACTCCACATTTACCCCTTAGAAACGCATTTATGCATTAATAACCTGATTAATTTCTACCGCAGATAAATGGTATTGACGAGGGCAAGCACGCCAAATACCAAGCATCCGGACATATTTGTCCCACATCGGTGTTTGAGAATTAAAACCATGAGTGCCGCTATCAAAGTGCGTATAACGCCCTTCGGTATTGACCATAAAACGCACATAACTCAAGTAACGAGCCTCTGTTGCTGCATCAAAACCAAGGAACTGTACACGGCGTCCATCAATACCTTGTGGATCACTCATATTGCTATAAGACACTTGCAGTGCATGATACATCTCCATGATATCAATCACGGTGCGGCAAGTGCTTTCGCTTAATTCGCCAAAGTCTCTATCAAGCTCACGCATTTGTAAGCCAAAACCACGCTCAATAATGGTTTGCAAACGACGATAGCGATCTGAGTTTTCAGGATCTAGCATCGTCATCATTTTGTATTGATTGGATAAAATCAGGCGTTGTGCATTGGTCATTTCCATCATGGTTCTCCTCGGAAAATTTATAGCTCATCTTCGCACTCAACATTCATGATGGACAGTGAAAACATCACTTTTATTGATCTAAACAACCTTTTTGCGTTACTTGTTGTTAAATCGAACTTTTAATTCAGATATCTTCAATAAAAGACTTGTCTAGTTGCTTAAATGCACGTTGCAACAACTGTGCTAAAGCTAAGTAGTCAGGTTGATGTTCAACAGGTGCCATTGCAATACCTGCTTGGGTAAATTTGTCGCGTATTTCATAAAACCAACTGAGCAAACTGGCTGGCAATGGCGTTGCTGCTCGTTTACCTAGCCACCATAGCCCTTGCATTGGTAAACTACAGGCAAACAGAGCCGTTGCAACCGCGGGGCCTAGTTGACCACCAAGAGCAATTTGCCAAGCCAATGTAAAAATAGCGATAGGTGGCATAAAGCGGATACCAAAGCGCGTGGCTTTGATCATGCGTAATTCGGGGAATATTGGAGACAGTTTTTTCTCCATGGGAAATGTTTTTAGGTACAGGTTCCCCAGCCTAAATCGTTTGAAAAAACCTGGCGGTGAGTTTTGTAATGTACTCATGGATACCTTCCTATTAAATCTGTGCTTCATTGCTATCATACACCATTTTATACTCTAAATAATTCGAGGTGCAGGCAGATGACAAGCGAAGAGAGTCGAGGAACATAGATAAACACTGTGACTCGGTTAGCGTAGTGTAGTCACTTATACTTAAACGAAAGCCCTGCAACTTGAAGTACAACGAGTATATCAGTAATGACTATTGCTTGTACCGATAGATAATCTTAAATTATTTTTGCCACAAAAATGCTCATTTTTGTCGAAATCAGCTATTCTGATGGATAGGTAATTTTGCATAAAATGCGTATTTTATAGGGCGCTTATGATTTCAATCAATCAAAGCCTCTATTTATAAAAAAAACATACAAAATATAAAATATTTTTAGTAGAATTAGCCGCATTTAGTATTGCGGTCGAATTTTGCTAACCTATTTTAGGTTATCAATAGCTCAACAGTTATATTGGGGTTCGTGCGTGTTATTTCAACACCGGTGGCTGAATGCATTAACTAATGTGCTTAGTCAATAAGATAAACACGTATTACGGCCTCTTGTTATACGCCCGATAAGTTTTAAATGGTTTGAAGTATGATGAATAAATGACCTCAATCATGAAATTCGGGCACTAAATGCGCTAGGCTCTAGCTCACTAAATTTTTACAAAGTCTTTTTAGGCAACTTTGCATCTTAAAGGCTTCACAACAACAATTAACAATAGGTATTTCCATGTCAAGTAAGCTGGTACTGGTTCTAAACTGCGGTAGCTCCTCACTGAAATTCGCCATCATCGATCCATCTAATGGCGATGAATATTTATCTGGTTTAGCTGAGTGCTTTAATCTGCCGGAAGCCCGTATTAAGTGGAAAATGGATGGCGCTAAGCATGAAGCTGAATTAGGCGCAGGTGCTGCACACAGTGAAGCGCTGAATTTCATTGTTAACACGATCTTAGCAGCAAAACCTGAGTTGTCTGCACAAATCACTTCTATCGGTCATCGTATTGTTCACGGTGGTGAGAAATTCACTTCATCTGTATTGATTAATGATGACGTGGTTGAAGGTATCAAAGCAGCCATCCCATTTGCACCGCTGCATAACCCAGCTCACTTGATTGGTATCGAGGAAGCAAGAAAAGCATTCCCTCATTTAGTTGGTAAAAATGTTGCCGTATTCGATACCGCATTCCACCAAACTATGCCTGAAGAAGCTTATCTATACGCGCTGCCATATGAATTATATGAAGAGCATAGCATTCGTCGTTACGGCGCTCATGGAACTAGCCACTTCTATGTATCACGTGAAGCAGCGAAAAAATTAAACAAACCTGTTGAAGAGTTAAATGTCATCACTTGCCATCTTGGCAACGGTGGCTCAGTGACTGCGATTGTTAATGGTCAATGTGTTGATACTTCTATGGGTCTGACTCCACTAGAAGGTCTGGTGATGGGTACTCGTAGTGGCGATATCGATCCGGCGATTATTTTCCATCTGCATGACTCTCTAGGTATGAGCGTAGATCAAATCAATAAGATGCTGACTAAAGAGTCAGGTCTACTTGGCTTAACTGGCGTGACCAGTGATTGCCGCTATGTTGAAGATAACTACGATACTAAAGCAGATGCAAAACGTGCAATGGACGTCTTCTGCCACCGTTTAGCGAAATACGTTGGTGCATACAGCGCACTGATGGAAGGTCGTCTTGACGCAGTGATCTTCACTGGTGGTATTGGTGAAAATTCAGCTCACGTACGTGAACTGACACTGAAAAAACTGGCTCTATTAGGCTTTGAATACGATCACGAACGCAATTTAGCGGCACGTTTTGGTAAAGAAGGTCTAATCACTACCGATAGCAGCCGTCCAGCGCTAGTTATCCCAACTAACGAAGAGTTAGTGATTGCCCAAGACTCTGCTCGCTTAACCGCTTAAGGTTTCGATACCGCCAGCTCAACGCTGGCGGTACTGTTTTATAATTAGAGAGAGGTTCCCGTGTCTCGTACAATTATGTTAATTCCTACCGGCACTAGCGTTGGTTTAACCAGCGTCAGTTTAGGTGTCGTTCGCTCAATGGAACAAAAAGGTGTTCAATTGAGTGTGTTTAAGCCTATCGCTCAGCCACGTATTTCAGGTCATAAAGACCAAACAACTGAAGTTTTACGTTCTCATTCAAGCATCACCTCTATCGTCGAACCATTAGAAATGGAATATGTTGAGTCATTACTGACCTCTTCAAAAAAAGACGTATTGATGGAAGAAATTGTTGCTCGTTACCATGAGCAAACAAAAAATGCTGAAGTGGTTCTGATCGAAGGTTTAGTGCCAACACGTAAGCATTCTTTTGCCCAATCACTGAACTATGACATCGCTAAAACATTAGGCGCTGAAATTGTTTTCGTTACGGCTCCAGGTAACAGCACTATCACGCAAATGAAAGAGCGTTTAGAATTAGTGCGTAACGAGTTTGGTGGCCCACGCAATAAAAACATCATTGGTGTGATCGTTAATAAAGTTAACGCACCCGTTGATGAGCAAGGCCGTACACGCCCTGACCTGTCTGAAATTTTTGATGACTCAACAAAAGCAACCATCGCCAATATCACGCCAAAAGAATTAGAGTGCCTGAGCCTACCAGTGCTGGCATCGATTCCTTGGAACTTTGACCTGATTGCAACTCGTGCCATCGATATGGCAAAACACTTGAATGCAGAAGTGGTTAACGAAGGTGAAATCAAAACTCGCCGTGTTAAATCAGTCACTTTCTGTGCTCGTAGTATTCCTCACATGTTAGAACACTTCCGTCCGGGCTCACTGCTGGTGACCTCCGCAGATCGCCCTGACGTATTGGTTTCAGCTTCTTTAGCAGCCATGAATGGCGTTGAAATTGGCGCCGTGTTGTTAACGGGTGGCTACCATATTGACGCACCAATTCGTCAATTATGCGAACAAGCCTTTGAAACAGGTTTGCCAGTCTTCATGGTGAAAAGCAATACATGGCAGACTTCTTTGAACCTGCAAAGCTTTAGCTTAGAAGTTCCAGCAGATGACCATGAACGTATTGAAAAAATTCAAAACTACGTTGCACGTCATATCAGCAGTTCATGGATTGAGTCTTTAGTTGCTGACTCAGAGCGTCCAAACCGCCTGTCTCCTCCTGCGTTCCGTTATCAATTGACTGAATTAGCACGTAAAGCGGGCAAACGTATTGTTCTGCCTGAAGGCGATGAACCACGTACTGTTAAAGCAGCGTCTATCTGTGCTGAGCGTGGTATCGCAACATGTGTTCTACTGGGTAACCCAGAAGACATTCGCCGTGTCGCATCAGCTCAAGGTATCGAGTTGGGTGCAGGTATTGAAATTGTCGACCCACTGAAAGTACGTGAAGAGTATGTTGCTCGCCTTGTTGAATTACGTAAAAGCAAGGGTATGACTGAAGTTGTCGCACGTGAACAGCTTGAAGATAACGTGGTTCTTGGTACATTGATGTTAGAAAAAGGCGAAGTTGATGGCCTAGTTTCTGGCGCAGTACACACCACTGCAAACACCATTCGCCCACCGTTACAGTTAATCAAAACTGCACCGGGTAGCTCACTGGTTTCTTCTGTGTTCTTTATGCTATTGCCTGAACAAGTCTTTGTTTACGGTGACTGTGCAATCAACCCAGATCCAACAGCAGAACAACTGTCTGAAATCGCTATCCAATCTGCCGATTCAGCCAAAGCCTTTGGTATTGATCCACGCGTTGCGATGATCTCTTACTCTACAGGTAATTCAGGCGCAGGTAGTGATGTTGAGAAGGTACGTGAAGCAACACGTCTGGCACAAGAAAAACGCCCTGACCTGATGATTGACGGCCCACTTCAGTATGATGCTGCAGTAATGGCTGACGTTGCTAAATCAAAAGCACCAAACTCACCAGTAGCAGGTAAAGCAACAGTATTCATCTTCCCTGACCTAAATACAGGTAACACCACTTATAAAGCGGTTCAACGTTCAGCGGACTTGGTTTCTATCGGTCCTATGCTGCAAGGTATGCGTAAACCTGTAAACGACCTGTCTCGCGGTGCGTTGGTTGATGATATTGTTTACACCGTTGCTTTGACAGCAATTCAAGCAGCACAGAATGAAAATGCTTAATTACTACAATTAAGTATTTATTAGCAAAAAGCCAACTGTAACAGTTGGCTTTTTTATATATCAATTAACAATAATCAAATTCATTGGTTTGGATAGTTTTGATGGCTAAATCATCATCAATAAAATCGTAGATAAGTACACCTTTTCCACTATTTTTTTCCAACACCGTCAATTTATTAGCAATAATTGGATTAATAATATTAGCATAACCCACTGGATTTTCTAATTTGCCATTGGTTGCACTGATATGATTAAGGATTAATTTATGGTCGTAATGCTGTATTGGTAATAACAAGGCTTTAATGTCTTTTATTTTCTCTTCAACATCTGGCCCATTCCAATTATCCTGCAATACTATGTTATCATTTTCATGCCAATTATAGGCCCATGTGAGCTCATCTAATGAAGATACTTGCCATGTCGGTGCTGCACATTCAATCGCAATAATTTTGCCTCTTACCTCACCTAATGTTGGCCAAATATAGTGCTCCCCATCATCATTGAATTTTGGTAGATAGAGATGATCAAGGTAGTCAGCAATAAAGGTTTGGATCGCTGATTTATACTGTTCGAAATCATCTTTCTTTTCATTGGCATTTTGAATACGAACCAGCACAAACTCTGATGGATTTTGAGCTAAAAATTGCTGTAACTGTTCGAAAATAGCTTGTGCAGAGATATCGCTGATCCACTCACGATGTGCTGCGACCAAGTCTCTAGTGATCCTTAAATCAAAAAAGCGCACACCAATATTCAGTTGTTCAACTAATGATAGATGTTGAGTTTTATAATAGTCACTGTCACATAGAGCTGTCATGGCATCATGAGTGCCCGGTATGCTCAACTCAGTAATTGACCGGTTATCACTAATATATTTTAGCCAACAAGGTAGTTTGTTATTTATCATAGAGCATGACTCTGCTGCTGATTATCAATAAATTATCCGAAGGTTTCCCTCCGGATAATCACTATTATTGTGCCGCCGCTTTTTTCATCTTAATTAATTTCCAAGATAGTAGCGCCGCGATTAAGGTTAAGATTGATAAACCAACAAATACATGACTGATAATCGTTGTTGGTGTGAGCACTTCACGAATGATTTTTCCATGTTCATCTAATTGTGGACTAAAAATGATTTTACCTAGCACTAAAGGCGCTAACAAAGCAGGAAGATAGCCAATGGTGATCGCCAGTGACATTGCCGCTGAAGCATTTTTCTTGTCAATGTTAGATTCACCAATCGGTGCATAATAAACACCACGGATCATAAAACAGCATGCAGAAGCACACAGCATAAGTATCATGATGCTATTGCGTATAACTGGCGTCACGATATCTTCTGGTGCCTGTCCCGGTAAAAAATCAGCCACAGCGGCTGGATTCATATAGAAAAGTACACTGATCGTCGCGAGTAAAATCGCTAATAAAAATGACATAAAACGCATAAAGTGCGCGGTTGATTTAAATGCTAAGGTGACTAATAACGTTGAAAGTAATGGCAACATCCGTAGCGCAATAACAACAGAAGCAAATATTGCTGCAACTGTCGCGGATGTTCCATAACCAGCCTGTAAGAAACGAGCAAAATAGGTGCCTGCCGCTACAAACGTTCCATAAATACAAAATACGTTTAACCCAGTGATCCACACAATTGGCAATTTAATCACTTTGAAAACCCCTGAAACTGCCTCTTTAACAGAGCTCGCACTCTCAGTATCATCACCAACCCGTGCATCTTTAGAAACGGCAAGAAAAATAAAAATAGCGGTAGCTAATACAATCACCGATGCCGTTATCATCATAATACGGCTAGAGGCTTCAAAATAAACCATCGCTGCCCAAACTAAACTGAGTAAAAATGCCAATAAACCACGCCCAAATTCAAACATACCAAATGCAACACCTTGATGTTCTTTGGTCGTCGACAAACTAACCGCTTTAAAGTTAGCAGGTTTAAACAAAACCTCACTCAGTAACAGCATAAAGAAAAAACACAGCAACAATGTTGGCATGCTTAAACCCGGTGAGTTTAATGCAATGAATAACGAAATACAGCCAACCCCGAGTGTAGTAAGAAACATAATATTACGGACTTTAAAGCGATCACCTATCCAACCTAGCCCTATCGTACCGAGTAAAATAACCAAGCCTTGCATTGAATATAGCTGCCCTGCTTGCGCATCTGAAATACCCATTGCAACAGGAAACCCTAGCGGTAGAGAATTACGCAGATCCCAAAAAGCATAAAGTAATTGGGCATTTGCAGTGATAAAGAGCAATTGAACAACCGTATGGGATGAGAACCCAAATTTACGCATTAAATTAGTCATTTTTTGTATCCATTATAATTATATGAATAATACGTTTCATAAGTAGTCGCACTTAGATAGTTTAAAATTTGTTTTTATCTATCTAATGATGTTGTGTAATACGCTGCTATCACGGTGTTGTAGATAAAATTCAATAACTCACCAGATCAATGGATAATTAAGTACAAATAACTAGCCCTGTCATGTTGAAATTTAGACCCACACCAAGTGAATCATGCATTTCAAAATTAGTATTTATAAAAAATATATTCCGTGATCGTTTTCACATATCATTAACCTTCATTTTTCTTCATGAAAAATTTGCTACGCAAATAACATACCAATCAAGTATATTATTTTTAAATTAATATATTTCAATGAGTTAAAATATTCGACTTAAGTTAGATAGTAATCCGTATTAATAGGTATTTACACCTATATCGGGCAGTGGGGGCATCAATTTATGATTATTTACGTTGGCGGGGAAATTATATTTATAAAAAAAGCTAGAAGAAACATCCCCTAGCTTTTGTATTTAACCAATATTTTATTTATTACTTTTACCTGTGAATAAAGAGACAACCGTAGCAACAAGTATATTTAATACAAATGCTGCGATACCAATATTCATAAACTCAAGCCCTTCGCTTAACCAAGGAAAAAGTTGTGATAATGAGATGTGTTCAATATAAGTAACGGCAAGGAAAACAACGCCAGCAATAATACCCGTAATCGCTCCAGCCGCAGACATTGGATTATGTTTTCTAAAACTCATCAATAACGCTGGGAAAAACTGTGCAACAATATTCACGCCGAGTAACATTATTGCCACCAAGGTATCGTTACTGTGAAAAATAAAATACAAACTAACCAAAGCCACCAACGGTACCATAAAGCGTGCATAAATACCTGATTGACGCTTTTCCTCACTGACATTGAGCGTTTTTTGTACCACACCCGCTAACATATTCGATGTTGTTAATAACAACATCGACCCCGGCACTAAAGCGGTTAACATCCCTGCTGCACCAATTAACCCCACAATCACAGGTGAAAAAGTCGCCTTAGATATTTCAAATAACGATATGTCGACTTGCGAACCATCAAGATGAGGAATTTGCAATATTGCGGCGTAACCAACAAAGAATGCAAATAGCATAATCAAGCTATAAGCAGGAATTAAAATACTATTTCGTTTCAATGATTTCTCATTTTTTGCTGTAAATACTGCTGCCATATAATGTGGCCAGCAAAAATAGGCAACTACCGATAAGAAAATGGTGGAAATATACCAAGGAATGTTCAGCCCTTTATCTGAAAAAGTTAAAAACCCAGGACTCGCCGTATCGATCGCACGGAACATATCACCAAAGCTACCATAATAGTGTAATGGAATATAAATACCGATAAATAGCACCACCAGTAAGATCATCAAATCTTTTAAAGCGGAAGTCCACGCAGAGCCATGTATACCTGAAATCATCACAAACAGCGTAACAGCAATGATCCCTATCCAAATTGCCATATCCGCAGGGATCGCACCATAAGAAGCTTGAGAAACAATAATTCCCAATCCTTTAAGTTGTAATACAAATAAAGGCACCATCGCCGCAATAGAAATTAAGCTCACGAGCAGTGCTAAGCCTTGACTCTGATATTTCGCACCAAAAAAATCAGAAATAGTTCTGATGTCATTTTCTTTAGCAAATCGCCAAACTCGTGGGTGTACCCAATATAAAAAGATCCCCATAAATGCGTTGACGGCTAAGGTATAAAGAATTGCGGGTCCTTTTCCATACGCCCAACCACTTCCCCCTAAAAAGGTGAAAGTAGTATAGATCTCACCTGCACTGAGTAAAAAGACTAATAATGCGCCATAACTGCGACCACCAACCGACCACCCTTCGTGATCCATGGTTTTGCCTTTTTTGGCACGAAGTGCAAGATAAATACTAAAGAGGAAAAACAGCGTAATCACAACCAGTGCTGAGCTCATTGTTCTTCCTTACTATGTTTAGAATCTAATACGTTAATTAGCAACATAATCAATGCGCTAATCACCACCCAAGCAACAATCCAAAACATTAAAAACGGCAAACCCATGACAAATGGCTCCACACGGTTGGCATAATAAACACCTACCGTTAGCGCCAGCAAAGGAAAGACGATCAAAAAATGATACCATTTCATTGATAAGCTCCTTGATGATTAACCACGAGAAACCAAACTTCGCGGTAAGTGGCTCAGCATTTCTACCCCGTCCTCGGTGATCAACAACATATCTTCGATCATAATACTTCCTACTCCAATGCCGTAATATGGCGTTTCAAGGCTCATCACCATACCTGCTTTGAATACTTCAGTTGTTGCCGCACTCACAAACGGCGCTTCTTCCAACCCAACAAATACACCGTCTCCATGGCCTAAATGACCACGGTTATAGTAAGGCAGACCAGAACAACGAATTAATGCCATGGTGTCATTAAATACATCACTTAATTGCACCCCCGGTGCAACACGGCTCAACATATATTCATGACCTTTCTGGATCGTTTGATAAAGTGATACCACTTTGTCATTTGCTGCACCCACCACAAACGTTCTTGCGATATCTGCACCATAGCCTGCCACATCGACACCACAATCAAACTTAATTAAATCACCTTCTTTGGCTGGCACATTATCAGGAAGCATTTTAGGTGAAAAATCACTGCCCACAGAAATCAAATTAAAACGACTATAGTTAGTTTCAGGATATTGCATTACCTTCGCTTTAAACGCCGCCGTTAATTCTGCGGAAGTACAACCCACTTTGATTAACTCACTAGCCGCTTGAATACCTGCCTCAGTAATTTCTGCACTTTTTCGTAATTGAATAATTTCCCACTCACTTTTAATCATTCGCAGTTCATTAAATAATGGTGCGGAATCCACTAAATTGAGCTCGGGGATCACTTTATCTAACCACACTTTGCCGATATGGCTAATTTGGTTTAATTCAATAGCGACGGGTTTGCCATGCACACCAGCCTCTGTTAAAGCATCCTTTAATAAGCTAAAAATAGTTTCAATTGGGCTATTAATAGGTCTTGGTTTTATCACTTTACCATTTTCAGGGTTGTATGGATCATCGACATCAACCCAGATAGGAAACGTCACAATATGTGCGTTAGGCATCTCTAATTGCAAATTTGCTGCTTCAAATTCATTCATGATAACCAGAGATTTTACTGCCGGATCACGAAAAATGACGGCAATAGCCGTGCCCGTTTGCCTAAAGGTATACATAAAGAAGCTCGCAAACCCAGTTAGATGATAAAAGTTATCACCAACCGTTGCCACCAGTGCTTCGATACCATCTCGCTCCATGATTTGACGTGCTTTATTTGTGACATTCTCAAGGTGTTGTTGTTTCAAGAAAGATATATCTTTATATGTTGTCATTATTTAATTTCTCAGGTGATGTCTGAATATCAATACCGCGCCCATCAAGCAAGCTTTCTGCGGAATGAATATAGCAATTAATCTTTCTACTATTTATAACCAATAGTTATAATTTATTCTAGATAACACTATATAAGTAATAAGAAGAGTTAGAGTTAAAAGGACTAACATGAAGCATTAACATTTTGAAATTACTTCGATATTTAGCCCTTTTTATAGGAGATTTATTCGTGCCTCTATAAATTATCAGCGCAGGAAATGGCTTTATCGAATTGATTATTACGTGTTAGCCATAAAGAGAGTGCTTTCAACGAGTCAGGGGTAAATTCATCACAGCGGGCACTAATTTCATCAGGTGTTAACCAACTGACTTCAACAACCTCTGATTCTTGCAAGGCAAATGGGCCATGGCTAACACAGCTAAATAAGCCCCCCCAAATACGGCAATTGTCACCTTCATAATAAAATAAGCCGTGCTCCGCAAATGGCACTCCAGAAACGCCAAGTTCCTCTTGTGCTTCGCGTTTTGCGGAATCAAGAATATTCTCCCCTTGGGTGACCACCCCGCCAGCTGTTGCATCCAAATAGCCTGGATAGAAATCTTTGATGTCAGTTCGTCTTTGCACCAAAATTTTGCCCATGCCATCATGGACAACAATATAAGTTGCACGATGGCGTAAGTTTTCAGCACGCATCTGCCTACGAGTCGCTTGAGCGATTACTTCATTGTTGTCATCAACAATATCGACCCATTCAACCACCTCGGTTTGTTCTTCCATCCTTAAAACCTTTTTTATCAGCCTGTTAAGTACAGTTGTTATGCCATAGAATTTTACCGAAAACGGCCAAGCAAATAGTCTATATACCCGACATAATTCAACATTCAACGATGAGACATGACGAGCACATAACAAGGTATGCTTTTCATTGCCCCCTTGCAAGTAAACAGCAATAAATTTGAGTGTTCATTTCGCAGTAATGGTGAATTACCTTTCACTTATCATATCGTTATGAAATCATTTTCACAAAATTGTTAACAACGCCAACAAATTTATTTCGCAACTGCTATAGTTAGCACAAATAGGCTCAATATTAGTCCCATTTTTCACAGGAGGCGATTATGCGGATACTTATTACTGGCGGTACAGGATTGATTGGTACTCCTCTCGTTCAGCGACTTGTGGCGCGTTCGGATAAGGTAACTGTATTAAGCCGCTCTCCACAAAAAGTTTACAGCCATTTCTGTAAAGCGGTTGAGTGTTGGACTTCACTGCATGATAAACAAAATCTTAATGACTTTGATGCAGTGATTAACCTTGCAGGCGAGCCTATCGCTGAAAAGCGTTGGACTGATGAGCAGAAAAAAATATTATGTGAAAGCCGCTGGGTAATAACTCAACGCTTAACTGAATTAATTGCGGCAAGTGATACTCCACCGCATACTTTTTTATCTGGCTCTGCGGTTGGTTATTATGGGGATCAAGGGCAAGCCGTTGTTGATGAATTTGAACAACCCCACGATGAGTTTACCCATTACTTATGTCAGCATTGGGAAGCACTTGCACAAAATGCCCAATCAGCAACAACACGGGTATGCATATTACGCACAGGCGTCGTTATGTCGTTGAATGGTGGTGCTCTCGCAAAAGTACTGCCTATCTTTAAAATGGGTGCTGGTGGCCCTATAGGACATGGTAAACAGTTTATGCCATGGATCCATATCAATGATATGGTAAATGCCATCTGTTTTTTACTTGATAATAACGCATTATCAGGTCCATTTAATATGACTGCCCCTTACCCTGTTCATAATGACCAATTTTCAGCTATTTTAGGCGAAGTTATTAGCCGACCTGCATTTATTCGTACCCCTGCCTTTGCGATCAAAGCTATATTAGGCGAAGCTGCCGCATTAGTGCTTGGTGGCCAACAGGCCATCCCAAAACGTTTAGAAGAAGCGGGTTTTCAATTTGAATTTATTGAATTGAGAATTGCCTTAGAAGACTTGTTTAAAAACCAATAACAATAAATAGCCATGCCAATAGGTATGGCTATTCACTCGCCATACTTCAAACCGTAATGCTTTTTGTTAAAGTATACTGACTGTATCTCGAATTATATAGAGTATAAACATAATTGCAGATAAAAAGTCATGCAGTTAATTAATCACAGTGATTATCGAATATTGAGATTTAATTTTTTAAATATTGAGCCATATATAATCTGAACATTAAATTATTAACTAATTGCAATGGGTGATAATTAATATGAAAAGATTATTTATATTAGCTTATGGATCCTGCAGTTATATTTCCTTTCTGATTGGTTTTTGTTTTTTATTTTTACTGCTCATGAATATTGGTATTCATAATATGCAAAATAATAATAGCGCATCCGGTATTAAACCTTGGCTTATCAATAATAGATTATTCTATTCAGTCTTATTTAAGGCTGAATATATTTTTTGATATTCCATGAAATGTCAGATAAAAAATCCCACACCAATAACCCCAGAAAATATATTGCAAGATTGTATTTATACTAAAAACACATACTAGATAAACACGTCTAATTTATAAATTTTCTAGGCCAATATTTAAAATTCATTGTCACAAGATTAATTATAATTAAAAAAATCAATCTTAGAGAATAAAAATGACTATCAACTTAACAAGTTCAAATAAAGTTCCATTTAAGCAAACATATTTGACCCTAATGGCTGAACATAATTCATTTAAAGAAAAGCTATTAGGAGCATCCAGCACCAATAAAAAATTCCCCGGTTTCTGCGTTGGTTTTTCTACTAAATTTTTACATCACTACAATAATAATAGTGAACAGAAATTCATTAATAATTACCAAGCTTTCATTAACAAAATAAATGAAAGTTTATCTGATTCATCAAAAGGTTTCGATCCTAGTAAAATTTACACAGCGAAAAAAGGAGAAAAAACTCAGCTACAAGACATTCATTCTCAACAACTAATAAAAGAAGTCATGACGATACAAGACCAACACATCAAAACAAACAAATTAGATATTTCCAATTACTTCAACCACTTGATCAATACAAAAAATAGCTTGAAGAATACAATTGATAAAAATAACATCAAAAAAGAAACTTATATTCTGCTAGATAAAATATTAACACTAAACTTAAAATCCAAGGGAACTCATTATTACTTTAAAGAATGTGAAGATCACATAAAGAAAATAAAACTGGATATTGATAGTTTTATCTCTTGTTTAGAAACCAATAATACATCATTAAATGCCGCCACTTTACCGACATCATGCATTAATGAATTGAAAAATAATATAGATTTTAAAAAAGAAAAACTCTCAAAAACAGATATCTATAATCTCGTTAAAATCATATCTGACCATAACTTGAGTCATTTAGCTAATGATTATAAAGAAATGAATAAAGCTTTTAATTTAAATGCTGGTAATAATGTTTTTAGTAGTATAAGGAATAGAGAAAAGATAGATCTTAAAGATTTCATACTGAAACTTAAAAATAGTAAAGAACATCAGCAAAATTATATTTTTTGTAGCAATAATCATGCATGTGCAATTGGTGTCAGAGAAGATAGCCAAGGAAATAAAAACTATGCTTTCTTCAATCCAAATACTGAAATTATTAAATTCACACAATTTTCTAATTTTGCTAACTTTTTAGAGGAATTTGTTAAGAAGTATGAAAGCTCATATGATTTCTCAAAAAATAATGACAGCTCTGATTACTCAATTCAATTTATTAAATTTGAAAATACACAACCAATCACAGTAAAAGATATAACAAATGATGAAAAATATAAGCCAATATTCCCCAACAGAATATCTACTGAAAATAAAATATTAACAAAACAAAAACCCCTAACAGAACCTACAGAAAGTGGTCATTTTGATACAAAGACTGATAAATCACAGAGCAATCATATAGACAAAGTAATGGATAACTTCACCATCGATCCTAAGATAAAATCAATGTTTGGTAGTAGGATTAGGTCAATAAAAATAGCTCATTAATTTCTTTGTTTATCGTTGGATAAAATGTTCTTACTATACTACTTACCACCTTGCCAACGGTTAAATAAATCTTGCTCCAATTGAATATCAAATTGGTCTAAAACACGATTTACCGTTTGGTCAACAATATCTTGAATTATTTGAGGCTGGTGATAAAAAGCAGGCATGGGGGGCATAATCACAGCACCCATTTCTGCTGCTTGCACTAACAAACGCAAATGGCCGAGATGCAATGGTGTTTCACGTACACCCAAGACTAATTTTTTACCTTCTTTTAATACCACATCAGCTGCACGGGTGACTAACGTATCAGTATAACTGTGTACAATACCTGAAAGTGTTTTCATCGTGCATGGCATAATCACCATACCCGCCGTGCGAAATGAGCCCGATGAAATTGCAGCAGCGATATCACGGCTATCATAATTATGATCAGCCAACTGTTGGACATCTTTTACGCTATAACTAGTTTCTAACGCTAATGTTTGGCGAGCAGCAGCACTCATCACGAGATGCGTTTCCACATTATTAACTGGTTTTAAAACCTCTAACAGCCTAATGCCATAAATGGCACCACTCGCACCAGTTAAACCAATGATTAGCTTTTTCATGCCGCCCTCTTTAAAACGATAGTATGCAGAGCTAATCATAACAGTTTTTATCGTTAAAAACCGTCAAATCTATCAATTAGATCGCCAATGCTAATGATGTTAACTGATTAGCATATCGTAATTTCTAACGGTATAAAATGAATAATAAACATAATCTTATTTTTAGGAAAAACTTTTAATTTATTTTAATGATTATTATTTAATATAAAACAGATTATCTATCTGATATAAAAAACCAGCCTAAAATGGATAATCTAAATCCACAGGCTGGTTTTTATCTTGAAATCAAAAATAATTAACCTTCGTTATAAATCTCTAGGTTCTCAATTTCATTGTGATCTTTAATTTTTAATTCATCGTCTTTACGTAAATCTTCTAGGTAATCTAAGTAAGCTTGATCGATGTCTTTCGTCACATAAATACCATCAAACACTGAACATTCAAATTCACTGATTTCAGGATTTTCTTCGCGAACAGCATCCACCAAATCACTGAGATCTTGGAAAATCAAACCATCAGCACCAATCAGTTTACGGATTTCATCGACTTCACGACCGTGAGCAATTAACTCATTAGCGTTTGGCATATCAATACCATACACATTCGGGAAGCGAACCTCTGGTGCCGCAGAAGCAAAGTAAACATTCTTTGCTCCCGCTTCACGTGCCAATTCAACGATCTGCTCTGAAGTTGTACCACGTACAATTGAATCATCAATTAATAGTACGTTTTTATCACGGAACTCAGCGCGGTTAGCATTCAGCTTACGACGTACTGATTTACGGCGCTCCTGCTGCCCCGGCATGATAAATGTCCGGCCAACATAGCGATTTTTCACAAAACCTTGGCGATACGGTTTATCTAAGATGTGAGCAATTTCTAAGGCGATATCACAGGATGTTTCAGGAATTGGGATCACCACATCGATATGCAAATCTTCCCACTCACGGGCAATTTTTGCGCCTAATTTCTGCCCCATACGCAACCTTGCGTTATACACCGATATTTTATCGATAAAAGAGTCTGGGCGAGCAAAATAAACATATTCAAATAAGCATGGCGTTAATTGCGGGTTCTCTGCACACTGGCGAGTGTATAGTTGACCTTTTTCAGTCACATATACCGCTTCACCGGGTGCAACATCACGTAAGAACTCAAAGCCTAGTGTGTCCAATGCAACGCTTTCTGAAGCAACCATATACTCTTCTGCGCCATTTTCCAGTACACGACGCCCTAATACTAATGGACGGATACCGTGAGGATCGCGAAACGCTAACATGCCATGACCGATAATCAATGCCACACATGCATATGCCCCACGCAATCTTTTATGCATGGCAGCAACCGCAGTAAACACATTATCGGGTTCAAGTGGGAAATGGTCAAAACGGTCTAATTCATACGCCAATATATTTAATAAGATCTCAGAGTCTGAGGTGGTATTAACATGGCGACGAGCGGTTTCAAATAAACGGCGCGTAAGTTCATGCGCATTTGTCAGATTACCATTGTGAGCAAGGGTAATACCAAAAGGCGAGTTCACATAGAAGGGCTGTGCTTCTGATGCGCTTGAACTACCCGCTGTTGGATAACGTACATGGCCAATCCCCATGCAACCTTGCAGTCTAAGCATATGCCGCGTTTCAAAGACATCTTTGACGAGGCCATTCGCTTTACGTAAACGAATATTATTTTTGCCATCAATGGTAGCAATCCCTGCTGCATCTTGCCCACGATGCTGAAGCACCGTTAAGGCATCATAAATCGATTGGTTGACCGGTGATACACCGGCGATACCGACAATACCGCACATTTAGTCTTTCCTCATCAGCCAGACGGAGAGATGTTCTCCGGTAGGAAACTTGACGCATTTTGCAGGTAGTCAAAGAACCACCTGATTATATGACTGAACTGCGGAATAAGTTCCGAACGTTGCCAGTCCTCACTTTGAGGAAGTGGTGTAAACGTATCAAGGAAAAACAATAACGCTGATACTATTAACACACCACGCAACGCACCGAAGCAGATCCCCAGAACACGATCTGTACCCGATAAGCCAGTTTTTTGAACTAAAGAGCTAATCACATAGTTAACTACTGCACCAACAATTAATGTCGCAATAAATAATGCAGCAATAGCGATGCCATTTCTTACTAGTACGTCCTCAAAGCGCGTAAAATACTCTGCTAAATAAGGATAAAATGTACTTGCAACAAAAAATGCACAGCCCCATGTTATCAGTGATAAAGCCTCGCGAACAAACCCACGGATCAGGCTTACCAGTGCCGAGAAGCCAATGATGGCAATAATTGCGTAATCTATCCAGACCATATCTCATTCCAAAATTCGCACCCACGGCAGTGGCTGGAGTGCATTCTAACAGAAAACGAAAACGTTTGCGTAACCAATTTACATACAATTTAAAAAAACCAACGGCGAAAAGAAAAATTCATATTCGCCGCTGCAATTGGTTAAAAACTCGACCCTTTTATGATATTCCTAATTTAATATCATGGTTTAAAAGCCCTGATTTCACCCTGTAACCCCGTTATCGAACGCAGTTCAGGCAGAGCACTTTCTAACCGCTGCCGTGAAGCTTCTGGTCCAACAAAAATTCGTGTTAGTTGCCCATTCACTGGTCGTGATGGAACGGTATACACCTGATATCCAGATAACCGTAATTTCGCGACAATTTCCTCAACCTTCACTGAATTCTTCAATGCACCAAGCTGCACCACAAACGCTTTCCCCTGTGGAGCTTGAACTTCAGGTTTCGGCTCAGGTTTTGGTTCTGGCTTCGGCTCTGGCTTCACTTCAGGTTTTGGCGTAGGTTTAGGTTCTGGTTTTGGCTCTGGCTTTTTAGGTTGTTCAATTGGGGTAACCACTTTTTCTGGCGATGTAGGTGCAGTTTGCTGTTCGCGCTGCTGCTGATCCTGTTTTTGCTCAGAAATCGCTTCAGATAACATGGCTTCTGATGCTGCACCTGACGTTGAAGACTGAGTCAGAGGGGCAATCGCCTCGATATCTTGCTCGTCACCCGGCTTTGGAATAATAGGTATGGCCGCAAATTCATTTTCATTGTATTTCTTATCACCATCAAGTAGTGCGGGTAACACAATGATCCCCGCAGCCACTAAAACAATGGCCCCGACAAGACGATTCTGAAATTTACTTGCCACCGACTCTATCCTTTTGTTTGATCTAACAACATCATTACATGAGCAACAGTATGGAAAGAACCGCAAACAATCACGATATCTTTTTCTGTTGCATCAAGACAAGCTTGCTGCCATGCCTCATCAACTGACCCAAATACTTTTGGTGAATCCAGATATTGGCTCAATTGTGACGCAGGCGCACCACGAAACTCAGTTAATGGTGCCACATACCAATCAGTGACTTGCTCTGCTAGACAAGTCAACGTGCCTTGAATATCTTTATCACCTAACATACCCACCACTGCACGAGTACGACGCCCTTCAACTGAAGGTAGCTGCGCTAAGCGAGTGACTAAATAACCCGCTGCATGTGGGTTATGAGCCACATCCAGTATCATCAATGGCTTTTCACCAATAATTTGAAAACGCCCCGGCAACTGAGCTGACTTCAAACCGTCTTTCACTGCTTGATCGGTAATTTTATTGGCTAATTGGAGGTCAATCTCTTTAAGGCAGTAAATGACCCCTAAAGCAGTCGCAGCATTCGCTAACGGCACATTAGGTAACGGTAAATCCGCCCATTGGTATTTATCACTTCGCCATGACCAGCCATTTTCTTGCTGCTCAAAAGACCAATCTTTATCGCGGCGAAACAGCATCGTGCCAATTTTATCGGCATACTGACCAATAGATTCAGGCATGTCAGGTTCACCGACCACACCATAACGACCACCACGGAAAATACCGGCTTTCTCGAAACCAATATGCTCTCTATCTGAACCTAACCAATCAGTATGATCTATCGCAATACTGGTGATCGCAGTGACATCTGCATCGACAACATTGGTAGCATCTAAACGCCCACCTAAGCCAACTTCAAGGATCACCACATCTAACGCTGCTTGTTTAAACAACTTCAGCGCGGCCAATGTGCCGTACTCAAAGTAGGTTAATGAGATATCACCACGTTCAGCTTCGATATCAGCAAATACATGGCAAAAATTGGACTCAGCCGGCTCTTGGCCTTGAATACGTACACGCTCGGTATAACGAACAAGGTGTGGAGAGCTATAAACGCCGACTTTCAAGCCAGCAGCCATCAAAATGGATTCAAGGGTATGGCAAGTCGTCCCTTTGCCGTTAGTCCCAGTGACTGTGATCACCCGAGGTGCAGGTTGAGTTAAGCCCATTTTGCGAGCAACTTGTCCGACTCGCTCTAGCCCCATATCAATATTTTGGCTATGCAAGTCTGTAAGATAAGAAAGCCAAGCCTCCAATGGAGACTCGGAATTTGGAATGATAGATTGATTATTCATCATCTTTTTTATGCTTAGCAGAGTCCTTTACTTGCTCATGAGCATCGATGACAACATCGTCATTGACGATATCGATTTTCACTTCGTCTTCAATCACAGGCGCAAATTCCCCTGTATTGAAGCTTGGTTTATTGGTTAACATTGCCAGCACATCCGCTAGCGTATCACGCATGTCAGTACGGCGAACGATCATATCGATAGCGCCTTTTTCTAACAAAAACTCACTGCGTTGGAAGCCCTGAGGCAATTTTTCACGCACAGTTTGTTCGATAACGCGAGGACCCGCAAAACCGATTAGTGCCTTTGGTTCCGCTACGTTGATATCACCCAACATGGCCAAACTTGCAGACACCCCACCCATGGTTGGGTCGGTTAATACAGAGATGTAAGGCAGGCCACGCTCTTGCATTTTTGCTAGCGCTGCACTGGTTTTTGCCATTTGCATCAGTGATAACAACGCTTCTTGCATACGCGCCCCACCACTTGAAGAAAAGCAGACCAATGGGCAGTTATCTTCGAGTGCTTGTTCAACCGCACGAACAAAGCGAGCCCCCACTACCGATGCCATTGAACCACCCATGAAAGAGAACTCAAATGCCGCAGCAACGATTGGCATTTCTTTTAATGTTCCTTTCATTACCACGATAGCATCTTTTTCTCCGGTCTCTTTTTGAGCAGCAGAAATTCTATCTTTATATTTTTTTGAATCACGGAACTTGAGTATATCTTTAGGCTCAAGCTCACTACCTAATTCCGTCGTAGAGTCTTCATCAAGAAAAGTTTCAAGGCGCTGGCGTGCATGAATGCGCATATGGTGATCACATTTAGGGCATACTTGTAAATTACGCTCTAATTCAGCTCCATACAGTACTTGCCCGCAGCTATCACATTTAGTCCAAACCCCTTCAGGGATGTTGACTTTAGTTGATTGGGTCAAGTTACCTTTCTTTAAAATTTTTTCAATCCAGCTCATTAATGGACCTTTTTATCTGATTGGTCTCTGGCTATTCCTTTGAGAAACCCAATACATGGCCTCTCAGGTAAAACACCAGTATGTAATTTTGTGCCATTAAACCACAATGGTACTCCACTGTGGATAAAAACTTTTAAATCCGTTATGGATTATCACTTTTTTGCGTAGCGACACGCTTTTCTTTCGCAGCGGCGCGGCGATGACGGATTACTTCAATCACCCCCGGAAGAATAGAAATAAAGATAATGGCAACTATCAATAATTTCAAATTCTGCTGTACGAACGGCAAATCACCAAACAGGTAACCTGCATAAGTGAATGATAATACCCATAATAACGCACCTGTCACATTATAAAAGGCAAAATGACGATAAGACATTTTGCCCATCCCTGCAACAAATGGCGCAAAGGTTCTGACAATCGGCACGAAACGCGCCAATATAATCGCTTTACCACCGTGTTTTTCATAAAACGCATGGGTTTTATCTAAATAAATACGACGGAAAATTTTTGAATCAGGATTTTTAAATAATTTTTCGCCAAATATACGACCGATTGTATAGTTGACTGCATCACCTAAAATAGCCGCAATGATCATCAATGCAACCATTAAGTGCACATTCAAATCATTACTCTCTAATGCAGAAATCGCACCGGCAACGAATAATAATGAATCGCCGGGTAAGAATGGCGTCACTACTAGCCCAGTTTCACAAAATAAGATCAGAAATAAAATACCGTACACCCAAGTACCATATTCAGCAACTAGCTCCGCTAGATGCACATCGATATGCAAAATAAAATCGACAATAAAACTGATAAACTCCATAAATGTCCTCGTGATTTATGAATAGCGTCCATGCTATATCTAAAATTAGATTTACATCAGCTCATCTGCTAAAAAAAGTGGCCCCATCACATTGGATGGTAGAGAAAATTTTTCAGGATAATCAACGGCAACTAAGTACAAACCTTCAGCTTTAGCGGTTGCTGCGGCCTTTGTTCTGTCCTTAAGTTCGAGCAATTCTGCCATCCAATGAATATCTTGATTACCACAACCAATTTCTAGCAAACTTCCTACAATATTTCTGACCATATGATGAACAAATGCGTTGGCTTTGATGTCAACCACCACATAGTTACCATGACGGCTAACTTGTATATGCATTACATTACGCCAAGGCGTTCTTGACTGACACTGGACTGCTCTGAATGAGGTAAAATCATTTTCCCCCAACAATGCTTGAGCGGCCTGATGCATTCTTTTTTCATCCAGTGGGTAGTGAAAATGCGTTACTCCACTCGATAAAATCGCTGGGCGATAGCGATGATTAAAAATCACATAACGATAACGACGTGCCGTTGCACTAAACCGTGCATGAAACTCATCATCAACGCCTTGACACCAACGCACCGCTATATCATCGGGTAAATGGGTATTAACCCCCATTGTCCACGCCGCTTCTTTGCGGATCACTGGGGAATCAAAATGCACCACTTGCCCCGTTGCATGCACGCCTGCATCGGTGCGACCTGCACAAAAAACACTAATCGGCTGATTAGCCACTTTTGATAGCGCTTCTTCAAGGCAACCTTGGACACTTTTTACTTCTTGTTGGCGTTGCCAGCCATAATAACGACTACCGTTGTATTCAATGCCTAACGCAATGCGAGACAACTTTGTTGGCTCGGACATCAGTAAGATAGCTCCTGCGCCAGTTTTTCTGCCGTTTCAACTGCCATCAAGGCACCGCCAAAACGCACGTTATCGGCAACTGACCAAAACTGTAAGATTTCAGGAATGCCGTAATCATTACGAATACAACCGATACTCAAATAATCGTTGCCAGAGGCATCAGTCACTTGAGTTGGATAGTCGCCCTCTTCTGAGACCTGAATATCGTCAAAACGTTCAAGTTCATCACGCGCTTCTTCCGCACCGACTGGGCGCAAGGTTTCAAGGTAAACGACTTGAGCATTACCATAAAATACTGGGGATTGAATAAAGCTTACGGCAACCGGTAATCCATCATCCTGTAATACTTTACGTACTTGCTCCACCAGACGACGTTCCTGCTGAACACTACCTTCGCTGTCGGCTAACATTGGCAACATATTAAAGGCTAATTGTTTGGTAAAACGGCCTTCTTCGGCTGGAATGCCATTTAACAAACGCGCACTTTGCCCTGCAAGCTCATCCACAGCTGCCTTGCCATAAGCGGAAACAGATAACATATTTGTCAGTGTGATACGTCCGACACCTGCCGCATCAACTAATGGTTTGGTCGCACTCAGTAATTGGCTTACATAACTATCTGCAACGGCAATAATATTGCGATTACGATAATCGGCCAATACATGTGGGTTAACACTAGGTACGACTAAAGGAACATCTGGGTCGAGAGCAAAAACGCCACTGCTATCAATCACAATACAGCCTTCTTGTGCTGCTTGCTCCGCATATTGCACGCTGACGTCTTCATTTGCTACAAAGAAAGCCATTTGTGCTTGAGACCAGTCAAAATCAGTCACATCTTGAACTTGATAGCTCTTCCCATTAAAACGAACGCTCTCCCCTGCGGTTCGCTCACTGGCTAACAAATACAATTCGCCAACCGGAAATTCGCGTTCTTGTAATAATGCTAAAATGGCTTCACCGACAGCGCCGGTTGCGCCCAATAACGCAATATTCCAACCTTCAGTCATTACTGTTTCTCCAAAAAAATAACGATTAAATGAAATGATAATCGAGCCATAAGATTAGGTTGATGATCCACTCATCAACCTATTTATAATGGTTTACCATGATCACTTCATTAAATATGCATTAAAGCCCAGTGCAGATAATTGTGATGCAACCTGAGTATCGTCGCAACTGATGTTGAGAGACGACCACTCACGGCGCTCTTGATAGTGTTTGCGTAATTTGTCGAATTCACCGGGTACTGCGGCGACTTCACGCAATGCAGCGTCGTCGCGACGCACATCATACACGAGATGAACCAGTCTTTTGAGCTGACTTTGCGTTAATTTACCCTGAAATGTTAGTGCGCTAATTTCAGGTGTAGGTAATAAAGACGACAACGCAATGCTATCTGGTTTACCCAAAAATTGGCAATATGCCTCATAGACTTGGGTTGTACCGCGCGCTTTACCTTCAAGGGTATAACCTGCAATATGTGGTGTGCCGATGTCGACCCATTGAAGTAATTCAAGATCTAAATCAGGCTCAGGCTCCCAGACATCCAAAATAACGGAAAGGTACTTACCTTGTTTTAAAAGTGATAATAAGGCTTGATTATCCACTACTTCGCCACGACTCGCATTAATCAGGATCGTACCATCACGTAAAGTAGCTAAACGTTGAGCATCCATTAAATGATAGGTTTTATCAGCCCCATCCATATTCAGTGGCGTATGGAAAGTCAGCACATCCGCTTCAGACAAAACAGTTTCTAAAGGTAAAAAGTCACCTTGGCCTTCTGCTTGCGCGCGAGGAGGATCACATAATAATGTTTTTACTCCCCAAGCGGTCAAGCGGTTAGCTAAACGGCCACCAACATTGCCAACACCGACAATCCCGACAGTTTTATCACGTAAATCGAAATTATCACGTTCCGCTAACATCAATAACGCAGAAAATACATACTCAACCACCGCAATGGCATTGCAGCCTGGCGCTGAAGAAAATGCAATATTGGCTTGATTGAGCCATGCAGTATCAACATGATCAAAACCCGCTGTTGCAGTGCCTACAAACTTAACTGGCGTATTACTAAGTAATGCACTATTCACCTTGGTAATTGAACGTACCATGAATGCATCGGCATCAAGCAACTCACCTTCAGGCACCGGACGCCCCGGAACAGCGGTTACTTTACCTAGTTTGCTAAATAATTGCTGAGCATATGGCATGTTTTCATCGACTAAAATTTTCACTGAGTTCGCCCCAATATCATTACGCGTCTTTTAAATAAAAAATACAAATTATACTCTAAATAATTCATGGCGCAGCTAGGCGACAAGCAAACGAGTCGCTAGGAGCATAGAAAACACTGTGGCGTGAGTGAGTGTAGTCACCATACCTCAACGAAAATCGCTGCGACTTGAAGTATGACAAGTATTTTGCCACGTTCTAGCACCATTTCCTATGTACGATTTAATTCGCTTAACGATTCTTTAGTGCGAAAACGATCGGGGGTAACCCCTGATATTTGCTGGAACATAGCGATAAAAGCTGATGCCGAGCTATAGCCGACATCCAGAGCCACTTCATGAACACTTTTTCCACGTTCTAAGCCTGCTACGGCATGTAAATAACGCAAACGCTGCCGCCATTCACTAAATGACATGCCAAGTTCTTGCTGACAACGACGTGATAAGGTTCGCTCAGAGGTATAGCTGCGCTTAGCCCACTCCGATAGAGTCGAATTATCTGTAGGATCTCTTTGTAGAGCGTCTAAAATTGGCGCTAAAAATTTATCTTTCGTCATCGGCAGATAGGTATCTTGACAAGGTGACAGTGCAAACTGATCGACTAATACACTGGCTAAACGCTTGTCTTCGTCAGTTTGAGGCTCGACAACCCCCCGCTGATACAAATCGGACATGATAGTCTGAAAAATAGGGCTTAGCCGAACCACACAAGCGCGAGAAGCTAACTTGCCGCTAAGGTTTTGTGCAAAATCGATGATACGAAATTTAACACTTTGTTTATTAAAACTGGCATGCTGAACATCAGCAGGTATCCAAATACAAAATTCAGGCGGCGCTAGGTAGTGCTTACCACCAACTTCCATTTCCATGATCCCACACACCACATACAATAATTGCCCAAATGAATGTGAGTGAGATTTATACTCAGTCTGTGTATCAATTTGTTCATGACGTAAGGCAATAAATGCTGGTTCAATAATATTGCATTCATTGATTTGCCGTTTTGATGTGTTTTTAATTTGTTTCATGAATGTTGTCTGAAAACCGTTATCGAATGTCTGATTATCAGTATATATAAAAAATCTGACAAGGCTATACTAAAGCCATCATTAGGGAGAAGCGTTTCATGAAAAATTTAATCTTTCCGTTAATAGCGGTTTTACTGTGGTCAATCAATGCGATTGTCAATAAAGCAGCTGCCACTGCCATCGATCCTGCCGCTATATCTTTTTATCGTTGGGCGTTAGCGCTACTAGTCATGACACCATTTGTGTTGCGTTCGGTACTCAGACATTGGTCGATTGTGAAAAAACATTGGTGGCAATTAGCCATTTTAGGGGCGCTGGGTATGATGCTTTATCAAAGCCTTGCATATTATGCAGCCCATTCAGTCAGTGCAACCTTTATGGGGATCATGAACTCATTGATCCCACTGCTAACCGTTGTGATCAGCATATTTGTACTACGCGTCATTCCAACTGTGGGTATTTTTATCGGTACATTACTGTCATTGGTTGGTCTGGTTTGGTTGGTGAGTCAAGGCAACCCTGCGACCCTATTTTCTCAAGGGCTCGGTACGGGTGAATTATTAATGCTAATTGCCTCTGCTGCTTATGCACTGTACGGCGTCCTGACTAAGCGTTGGTCAATTCAACTATCCAGTTGGGATTCACTCTATGTGCAAATTTTCTTTGGTGTGATCCTGTTAATACCTAACTTTTTATTGGCTGATGATGTTTCACTTAATAGCCATAATATTGGCCTAGTTGCCTTTGCAGGGATCGCCGCATCAATTATCGCACCAGCCATGTGGATCCAAGGTGTGATGCGTTTAGGCGCCAATACGACGTCTATCTTTATGAACTTAGCGCCAGTATTTACCGCTATTATCGCCGTTTTCGCTCTCGGTGAGGAACTGAAGAGCTATCATTTACTCGGAGGTGGCGTGGTATTATTAGGCGTGATGTTAGCGCAACAATTACGTACACCACTGACTCATCTTTTCAAGAGCAAAAAACACATTGAACAGAAAAAAGATTGCGTAAACGATAACTGTCAGTAAAATTAGTTTTCAAGCAATGCAATGTCGTAATCCATATGCCCCACTTATGTGGGGCTATGTTTTTATTTAAAACATATACCCATTAATTATTAAATAAATAATCTTAATTTGATTTATTTAATAAAATACCAACAAGTTAAATGTTACATAATGGATTAATTCACTAATATTATGATGAATGTGTAAAAGGATAGCCATGCTCCCTAATATCAAGCTTCTAATAATGCCGATTATACTTTTAACTACATTGATGGGCCTATGTTTTATTTCATCAACAAGTCAACTATCACCATTAGCATCCAGTTATGCATCTTCTCTGCCAAGTGATACCCAAAAGGATTTAATGGCACTTCCCGAAAATACCAATAATGACTTATCAGCAATAGTGAGCCTTCCTGCTATTTTTTCAACGATTGTTGACGATGAATATGCAAAAAAAGCTTATTTTCTGTATCAAATCTATAGTGGTGATACACATGGAAAGGTTTTAAACCCCGATTGGATACAAGCTCAAAAATACCTTCAGCTAGCTGCTGAGCTTGGGCATCAAGATGCTTTAATTATAATGATTAAACAGTCAACTAACATTTTAAATTCACCAGGCGAGTATCTTAATGGCCAAGCCCAAAAATATATCAATACGCTGCTAGAAAAATATCCTAATTCGCCAAAAACACTTATCACGCTAGGAAATCTCTATACTGACTATACAATACATTTTTATGATCCTGAAAAATCATTTGAATTCATTCAAAAAGCTAGTGAAATATCACCATCAGCAGATATCAACTATGAATTAGCCAAAAAATACGCTCTAGCGCTAGGCACAGAGCAAAATTTAAAAAAAGCGATCAGCCTTCTGCAAGCAAACATTGCTAACAATCAATTAGTACAAGATAGTCAATATGCATTAGCACGACTCTATTTTCAATTTGATATATCCGATGAAATTGAAAAAGACTTCGCTATGAATATAGTCAAAGAAAGTGTTGAAAGAAATGAAAATGCCTTAGCTCCAGATTATAGCTTAACACATTACTATGCGGACTATCTTTTAGAACAAGATCCGATTAATAATAGAGAATATGCTTTTTCATTATACAAGAAAGCAGACAACTATTTTACTGATGCGCCAATACATCATGCATTAGCGCTAATAAAGTATAAAAAAAACGAAAAAAACAAAGCTATCTTACTTATTTTATTAACCTTAGAAACAGATCAAAAATATCATTACCTCACCAATGAAGAACGCCAAAATGCTTATGACCTGCTATTTAAATATGCTCTTAAACATCCTAGTGCAATCCAATTTCTTATTAACCAGTCATTCAATAATGAGCAAGTAAAATCAGTCATTCTACCATTATTAAATCAGGATCCTAATGTAAGGTTTAAATATGCCATAACAAATATTGGACATATGAATGACCAGAATAAAATTGATGAAAAGGAATTAGCACTACATTATCAAAACATAATTACAGCCGCAGAATTGGGCTCCATTGATGCCATGCTGTTTATTATTCATGGTGAATTTGATAATAACCGCCTATTGGGAGCTCTTTATAATAAGAGATTTGACCAACTCACAGGTACAACACAAAGTACTCGCTTGATGTGGCGTAATAAATGCGCGGATCAAGGAAGTAACCGCTGTTTAGCCGAACTTGGTAAGCTTTACCAATATGGGCAATCTGGCGTCGAAAAAGACTATTCGAAAGCACTTGCATATTATAAGCGTATTCATGTGACACCTGATAACTATGAATTTCTAAATTATGAATCAGATATGAAGCTTATTGAAAAAGAGCAACAAGAATTCAATAAACTACTCATTCAATACAACAATAATGATGCTGAAGCCACCCGCAAACTAGCAGATATCTATCGACTCGGTAAATATGGGCAAAAAAAAGACAACGTTAATTGGCTAAGATTTCTAGATCAAGCGGCAAACTTAGGCAGTGCTAAAGCCTTATATGAATTATGGTCCTATTATGAAAATGAAGGCCAGCTCGAAAAATACAGAACTAAAATCATGAGTTATTACAACAAGCAAATCGCCTCAGGTAATCAATCTGCGGCTCTCGATTTAGGCTTAAATTATTTATATGGATTACACCTTGTTAATGCAGATCGAACGAAGGCTCGTGAGTTATTAAAGAAATCAGGTAAAGATGGCGAGCGCTATCTCACTGAGATGGATAATTTTGATGCGAAATATAATTTAAAAGATAAAGATGCAGACACTAATCTTAAGCTAGGTATTGCCCATACATATGGCCGAGGAGCCAGCATAGATTATTTAAAAGCTCGACAATATTTTAAAGCCGCAGGGGAACAAGGGGATCAAGGATCCGCTTATGCCTATGTTAGATCATTACAAAATGGCATTTATGATTATAAAAAAAATCGCTGGATAGTAGAGCCTAATTGGGATGAAGCCATTGCATGGTTAAAAAAACACCCTCTCGCATGTTGTCAGGAAGATGAACTTTTTCGCTATGATACATTAGTATTACCCGCGTTAAATAATGATATTAATGCGACACTAAAACTTTCCCATTGGTATATTGAGCAACAACAACACACTGCTGCCGCCTATTGGTACAATAGAATACTTGATAGAAAAGATTTAAATCTCATTATCCCTGCCCTTGATAAAATCATTACTGATACCGACAAAAAGCGTGAATTGTACTCAGCAGGAACCTTGAGAAATGACTTATATTCTAAAGTGCACTTTGCATCTTTAGCTGTAAATAATAGCAAGGTTGCTACAAACCCTGAACTCTACCAATCACTGATTCAATTTCTGTATGAAGGATTAAACTCAAACGATGCTATCCTTTCAGATCTTGCATTTAACTCTTTACTGACAGTGTATCGAGATGGTGGCGAACGATATAGTTACAAATTCCTTAATCCCATAAATGAAAAAGCGTATATCGAGCTATTGGAGTCACAGTCTAAAACACGTAATGATGCTCTCATATTATTGGCTGAAAATTATACCGACAGCGAACCTAAAAAGGCGCTAAAATACGCTCTAGAGGCTTATGAAAGAGGTGATATTAAGGCAGTCAACTACCTACATAGCTTTTATTATGATCACCTTTATAGTGGTGATGATAATTTCGAGCAAGCAGCTAAATACCTAAAAGAATTTCTCGATATGAGAGAAGTCGCTGATAAAGAGATCGCCAAAAAGCTTCCCGTTACGACTGAAAAAATAAGGTATATTGCCAATATTTATTTCGAAGGTTTTTACAATATAGAGCAAAATCTCGACAAAGCGATTGAAATGTATGAATACTTACTAAGGTATCAACCTGAAGTTGCATTAGAGAGACTGTATCAGGCACATATTCTCAATGGCAATGCCATTGAGGCTTATTACTATGCATTAATTCTCAATCTAGATACCGATAATGTGACAATGTTTAATACGCTAACCGATGCACAACGTGAAGCTATCAAGATACGCGCACAAAATTATATCGATAGTCAAAATACTAAGAAGTAAATCGCGGCAATAGAGCGCTAAATCTGACAGATAGGTCTGAGTGAGGGGCTGACATTATCCTTTCACAGACAATCAGTTTTGCAAAAGCGCTCTACAATTAAATTTCAAGTGCGGCAAGGATTGCAGGTTCCATTTTTTCTGGGGTCATGATTGGTGCAAAGCGCTTGAGCGGTTTACCGTCACGACCGATCAGGAACTTAGTGAAGTTCCACTTGATCCGTCTTCCCATCAAGCCAGGCAGTTCGCCTTTCAGATAACGAAACACCGGATGTGCGGCGCTGCCATTAACATCAACTTTTTCGAACATTGGAAAGCTCACACCGTATTTAATGTAGCAAGTCTGAGTGATTTCCTCAGCACCGCCGGGTTCCTGTTTGCCAAACTGATTGCAAGGAAAGCCAAGCACTACCAAACCTTGAGCTGCGTATTTCTTGTAAAGTGCTTCAAGGCCCTCGTATTGTGGCGTAAAGCCACAATGACTGGCTGTATTAACGACTAGCACTACTTTACCTGTGTAGTCCGCCATAGAGACAAGCTGACCGCCAAGACTTGTCGCTGTCAATTGATAAAAGGTGGTCATAGTAGGATCCTCAAAGCAGAGCCAATCGATATTGATATTGCCATAATACATTGCTATCAGGTCAGGGGGATGGAAAACTAATCGAGTTCCTGATGACATGGCAGAACTGAAATCGTGTGCAGATTATCTTTGCAAATTCGAAAGAAAAAAACAACAAGCAGACAAGCTTTAAGCGGCCTCTCATTGATTGATATATTACGATGTTAGCTCTACGTGTATTTTAGCATAAAGGAGCCTCTGGCTCCTTTTAGTTAAATATTTAGTAAATGCTGTATTCTTCGCTGTCATTGATTGAATATCTGGTCTCTTCATTCTTTTTACGAAGATCCCGAGCAAGCGATAGAATCTCAGTATTGGCTGAGATCAGGGAAGGTGCTGATACTTCCTGAGCAACGATGCGGTTTTTCTGCTCCCGACGGAACTGGTTTATCCGTTTCCAGTCGGAATCATTTTTGTTAGTTGGCACTTAATGATCCTCCCGAGAAAGTAACACAAACATCACCGTTCATACTATAGACAGATTTCATGTGCGGGGCAATTCGAATCTCCTTACGGTAACAGGCATAATACATACTCTCGAAAACTTCATCGAAAGAAGGTGTTGTTAATTTAACTAACTCAATAGGAGCAGAGTATGTACGATCATGAAACAATCCTGATGCGAAGTACGTGAAATTCTGGATAACGACTCGCGGTTTATGAAAAACCACACAGACAGGGCCATCAAGCTGTACTGTCACGTTAGTAGTAACCACATTATAGAACGCAAAATAACACATGATAAATGCTGCCGCACTTACCGCATACGTCTGAAATATAAGAATAATCTTTACGGCCGGGTTACTGTTTTCAATGGCATCGATAAGAGCAATAGCATCCTGAATTGCCCCACCACTATTATGGCTAAAATAGATTAATATCTATTCAGATGACGTTGCATTATTAATATCATTAATGGCTTTAGTAATTCTAGGATCATTAGCCCTAATATTGCGAGGAATATATATCTTAATTTTATTCATTTCAGTACATCCATGTTCATTCAGTGTGGCTGCTCCTCGCCGTAAACGACGAAGCTTCCCACTTCTCAGGCCGCTACCGTTTGTATCACGGATTTACGCTGGCCTCCATGGGCAGAGACGACGAGTCCCGCCGCCTGTAATGCCTGTTTCCCCCTTCTGCCGGATGTTGAGAGCCGCATTGATATTACGAGCATGTTCAACTCGGTATTCTCTACATTGCCAGAGACTGCTCATCGATAGGGTGTCCGTATATTATCATGATGAATTGAGCGCATTGCAGGGTTCCTGAAGGAGTTTATCCGAAAAAGACACCCTGTCAGTCTGTGGATGATATATTTGATTTTGCAACAAAGTCCCGCAGGAAATGCTTTGACGATTGCTCTTAAAAGCCCTCAAGGCTTTTCGCCTTATCTCTCCGCCCGCATAGGGCGAAGGTTTACGGCGGATTTTGCTAAGGTTCATTTTAACAGTAAGAACCGAATAACTTACCATTCAATTTTTACTGTTCACCTTTTGAAGTCGCGTACAGCATCAACTTCCGTTTCTAGCACAAAAAAACTGCCAGATTTGATTGGATTTTTCATCATCGCCTGAGCTAATACCGCCAATTTTACTCTATTAACGCTCTATACTTTTCTCATCACTGACTAGTTTGAAACACCACTCTAGCCAACAAACCGCCCAACTCATCGCCTTTTAATAATTGCAATTCGGTACCATGATAAATCGCGATATCTTTTACCAGTGCAAGGCCAAGACCTGATCCTTCCATCGCTAATGCGTTATTTAAACGCGTAAATGCTTCCATTGAACGATTCACTTTTTTATTTGGGATGCCGGGGCCTGAATCCTCCACTTCCAAAATAGTATGCTGTTTGTCCTCACTGAGTTGTATACGTACCGTCACAATGCCATTAGCAGGCGTATATTTAATCGCATTATCAATTAAATTCGCACACATTTCAGAAAGTAAAATCGGCTCGCCTTTGATCCAGGACTGTTCCTCACCTTCATAACCTAAATCGATCCCCTTACTTTCAGCTTGCCCCAATCGGGTAAAACAAGCTTGCTGTACCAATTCCACTAAATTAATCGCACGGTATTGGCGAATCGCTTCTTTCTCATGAGCTTTTAAACGTGCTAACTGCAACAACCGGTCAGTTAATGCGATAGTGCTATCCAAGGTGTTATTAATGGCATGTAAACTTTGCTGACGTTGCTGTTCGTCATCGCTGTTTAACGCCACAGAAACTTGCGTTTTCAGCACGGTTAATGGTGTTTTTAATTGATGGGAGGCATCAGCACTAAAGCGTTCTTGGCGTTTCACCATTCTCTTTAATCTTTCTATATAACGATTCAATGCATCCACCAGCGGTGATAGTTCTGACCACGGTAATACATCAGGTATTGGTGTGAGATCGTTTGCAGAGCGCCCCATCATTAGATAAGACAATTTTTTGAGTGGTGTTAATAATTTACTCAATAGCAAATAAGCTAACACCAGTGTCAGAAAAACGACTGTGCCTTGGCTCATTAATGATGAAATCAATAATTGGCGAGCAAATTCATGCCGCGAGGCAACCGTTTCTGCCACACGGATTTCAACCATACCCATCATACCGCCTTCATTCACGGGTTGATAGAATGAAGCGACACGGATCGGTAAGCCTTTATATTCAGCATCGTAGAAATAGACCAGTGCGGTGTATAACTGCGAACGCATCCAATGTGGGGGGATCTCCGGTAAGTCATCATAACCTGAGATGGTTTCACCACTCGGCGAAATAACTTGATAAAACAAGCGGTCATTAATGTTGCGCTCAAAACTGTCTAACACAACATAAGGCACATCAACAATTAGGTTCCCATCTTGTACCTGTAAACGTTCAGCCACCGTTCTTGCCGATGAAAGCAAGGTGCGATCATAAGCTTGGTCTGCAGCATTTTTGGCACTGTAATAATGGGTATAAACTGTAAAAGCACCCAAAACAATAAGGGGGATACCGAAAAAGAGCAGCAACTGATGAAAGAGAGAGTGTGGATGAGAGACTAATTTCATACACTACACTGCTCTAGTCGGTATCCTAATCCGCGAAGAGTATTGATGTTAACATCTGTTCCCGAAAGTTTTTTTCTGACTCGATGCACATATAATTCAATACTCTGTAAATTGGCTTCATCGGAGAGGGAAAAAACCTGCTCAAATAATTGTGTTTTTGATACAGGACGCCCACGACGATTGAATAAGGTATTAAGTACAGCAAACTCCCTTGGTGTTAATGCAAGTGGCTCTTGGTTCAACAAAAAGTAGCCTTCTTCATGATAGCAAAGTGAACCAAAACGTTGCTGCTCATTAACTTGCCCCTGACTACGACGTAGTAAAGCTCTAATACGAGCCTCAAGCTCAGCTAAATCAAACGGCTTAGTCAAATAATCATCGGCACCTGCATTCAGACCTTTTACTCTATCTGCAACATCTGAATTAGCCGTTAGTAGCAAAACGGGTAGCTCTTGACCACGTTTACGCATCTGCGCCAGAACCTCGAAGCCGCTCAGCCTTGGCAAAGAAACATCCAATACCACCAGTGAATAACTTTCTGTTTGTAATAACTGATCGGCTATGGCGCCATCACTGGCAATATCAACGGCAAAGCCTGTCGAGCTAAGGGCTTTTTGTAACCACATTGACAACTCGTCATGGTCTTCCACTAACAAAATTCTCATTATTTATATACTCATTTAATCGAATTTTGCGTATACGTTCGCACTAACTTCTACGTAATGAAAGACTTAAACACAATATTTTCAGGCCAGCTCACAACTATACCTCACGCAAACAAATTAACATTAAATTAACAATTAAAAACAATTAATAATAAACAATCTGATATTCATCACAAAAAAACAACTTTACTTGTTAATGAAAGGTAAATGAAAGCTTAGTGAGCCCATGATGTTGGCGAGAAAAACAACAATGACATCTCTTTATTTGATTTCGTGAGGAAAAAAATGAAAAAAATATCATTAACCGCCGTTGCCACAGCCCTTTTTTTCGCTAGCTTACAACAAGCCAGTGCCCTACCCGATCGTACTGAATGTATTGCTCCAGCCAAACCAGGAGGCGGCTTCGATTTAACCTGTAAATTAGTTCAAGTTTCGATGCTTGAAACCAAAGAAATAGAAAAGCCAATGCGAGTCACCTATATGCCTGGTGGTATTGGTGCCGTTGCCTACAATGCTATCGTGGCGCAGCGTCCAGCAGAACCGGGCACGATAGTCGCATTCTCTGGAGGCTCTTTACTCAACCTCGCACAAGGGAAATTTGGACGTTATAACGAAAACGATGTGCGCTGGTTAGCCAGTGTTGGCAGTGATTATGGCATGATTGCCGTTCGAGAAGATTCCCCCTATAAAAACCTGAAAGACTTAATGGAAACGTTCAAAAAAGACCCTAACAGTATCGTCTTCGGAGCAGGTGGCTCAATTGGCAGCCAAGATTGGATGAAAACGGCCTTGCTGGCTAAACAAATTGATGTTGATCCACGCAAAATGCGTTACGTCGCATTTGAAGGCGGCGGTGAAACATTAACAGCTTTACTGGGGAACCATATTCAAGTCATGTCTGGTGACATGAGTGAAATGGCACCTTACCTTAACGATGGCAAAGTACGTGTATTGGCGGTTTATTCAGATAAACGCCTCAGCGATGGACTTGAAAATATCCCAACTGCAAAAGAACAAGGTTATGACATTGAGTGGCCAATCATTCGTGGTTTCTATATGGGACCTAAAGTCTCCGATGAAGATTATAACCAATGGGTTGAAGCCTTCCAAAAACTCCAGCAAACCGATGAATTCAAAAAACAACGCGAACTGCGTGGGTTATTTGAATATAACTTAACCGGACAAGAACTAGACAGTTACGTTAAAAAAGAAATCGAGCAATATCGTGAGCAAGCTCGCTCATTTGGTTTAGTTAAGTAACGGAGGCTGATGATGAGCCAGCGCATATTTGCCATAGTTTGGCTGATATTGTGTGGGATCGGTCTATATATCGGCTGGGGCATCCAAAGTGAGTTCTCATACGAACCACTGGGGCCTCGGCCTTTCCCGATAGCCATACTTTCATTGATGGCGTTGTGTGCATTCATGCTACTTGTGGGCAAGCAAGAAGCCATTGAATGGCCTAAGCCTTATGTTTTACGTCGCTTAGCACTGCTGATCTTATCATTAGTGATCTACGCATGGGTATTTGAATGGTTAGGCTTCCCGCTATCCACCAGCCTATTGACCATCAGTATTGCACTATTGTTTGGCGCAACACCGATTGCCGCAATCATTTCAGGTCCAATACTGGGTGTCGTACTGTTTTATGCCTTCGATAAACTACTTGATGTCACCCTGCCTATTGGCAATCTGTTTACTTGAGGAGATAGCCATGGAAACTTGGATGTATCTTTCGCAAGGATTTGAAGTCGCATTAGTACCTCAAAACTTGCTGATCGCCCTTATCGGTTGTTTTATTGGGACCGTGGTTGGCATGCTACCCGGTTTAGGGCCAATCAATGGTGTCGCGATACTGCTTCCTTTAGCCTTCGCATTAAAACTACCTGCGGAGTCAGCGTTAATATTATTAGCCACCGTCTATTTAGGCTGTGAATATGGCGGCCGTATTTCCTCTATTTTGCTCAATGTTCCCGGTGATGCCGCAGCCATTATGACCACTTTAGATGGTTACCCGATGGCAAAACAGGGCAAAGGTGGAGTGGCATTATCTATCTCAGCAGTAAGCTCATTTATCGGTTCAAGTATTGCTATTGGTGGCATCATTTTATTTGCACCACTGTTAGCTCAATGGGCTTTGGCATTCGGTCCCGCTGAATATTTCGCCCTTATGGTATTTGCTATCGCCTGCCTTGGCAGCATGATGAGCCAAAATCCAATTAAGTCATTGCTAGCAGCATTAATTGGCTTATCTTTTGCTACCGTGGGCGTTGATGCAAACTCAGGTGAATACCGCTTTACTTTTGATAGCGTACATTTATCTGATGGGATCCAATTTATCGTTATTGTTATTGGCTTATTCTCTGTCAGCGAAATTTTATTGATGCTAGAAGGCACCGCCACAGGGCAAGGCCTGATCCGCAAAACTGGTCGTATGCTATTTAACCGCAAAGAAGCTAAAGAATGCGCAGGGCCAACACTGCGCTCCTCATTTATTGGTTTTTTTGTCGGTGTACTACCCGGCGCAGGCGCGACGATTGCCAGTGCTATTACCTATATGACGGAGAAAAAAATCAGTGGTGCAAATAGTCAATTTGGTAATGGTGATGTCCGCGGTGTTGCAGCCCCTGAAGCGGCAAATAACGCTTCTGCCTGTGGCTCCTTTATCCCAATGTTAACACTCGGTGTGCCTGGCTCAGGAACCACTGCAGTAATGATGGGGGCATTGACCTTATATAACATTACACCCGGCCCAGGTATGTTTACGGAGCAGCCTGATATTGTGTGGGGGCTAATTGCAGCATTGCTGATCGCAAACGTGGTTTTATTGGTTATGAATATTCCATTGATTGGCCTATTCACCCGCATGCTTACCGTACCACTGTGGTTTTTAGTACCCGCAATCGCTACCGTCTCTGCTGTTGGAGTATATGCGGTTCACAGTACCACTTTTGACTTATTACTGATGATGGGCCTTGGCGTGTTTGGCTATATATTACGGAAAATGAATTTCCCACTCTCACCGCTGATCTTAGGTTTTGTTCTTGGTGAAATGCTGGAACAAAATCTACGCCGCTCTTTATCAATCAGTAATGGTGAATTCAATATTTTATGGAGCAGCACCATCTCACAATGTTTACTGGCAATGGCGGTATTAGTACTAGTATTACCGCCAGTTATTAAATTAATTCGCAAAAAGCGCCAACAGCCGTCTCACATCACTGAATAACGTTACTCGCAACAACTCCCTGTAACATTTTGCCCCAATCTATATTTGGGGCATTTTTTATTTAATCATCTCATTGATTCCATTAAAAATCAGACAATCTCTATGTTAAAAATACAATTCAAACTTTACAGTGATGTTATTCATCAACTTGGAATAGCCATAATATGTTTATTCAAATATTCACGCGTCTGTTTAAATGGCGTCCCAAACCACTTACTCACAATCAATATGCCAATGTTTTAAATGATAACTATCAAATCAGTAGCGAACACCCGACGACACTAACTTATAAAGAAAGTGGCTATTTATTGGTTAAAACCGTTGGTAAAGTGTACATCTTTTGCAATGGTGTATTAGTTTTACGTTTAAAACATAACACCAGTCTCATTACCATTGGTTGGATTGGTAATAAAACCCAGATCCTCGATATCAAACACAACTTCACCACTTCGTCACACAGTTATACATCCTCAAATAGCAATACCCATTCAACCACCACAATCACTAGCTATACTGAAAGCAGTTCATCAAGTAGCTCTTCGGGTAGTGGGCATCGTTCTGCCAGTCATCATGACAATTATAGTAGTCACACATCTAGCAGTGACTCAGGTAGCTGTGACTCAGGAGGAGACTCAGGCGGTGGTAGTTGCGATTAATTTAAGGATAAAAAAGAGCGGGAAGCTTAACGCCCCCGCTCTCCCTAAGAGTCACCACAAATATCGATTAACTTTTATACTTGCTCATCACTAACGTTGCATTAGTACCACCGAAACCAAAGCTATTTGACATCACAGTCTCTAGCGCTTGTTCCGTTGGTTTAGTGACAATATTCAAGCCTTCCGCTTTAGGATCTAAAGTCTCTACGTTAATACTTGGTGCAATAAAACCATGCTCTAACATGAGAAGACTATAAATCGCTTCATGTACACCCGCTGCGCCCAATGAGTGACCACTCATTGCTTTGGTTGCAGAAATAGCTGGTGAGTCGTTACCAAAAACTTCTTGGATAGCTTCAAGCTCTTTAGTATCACCAACAGGTGTTGAAGTACCGTGAGTATTGATGTAGTCAATTTTGCTATCAAGACCATGCATCGCCATTTGCATACAACGTACTGCACCTTCACCTGAAGGAGCAACCATATCTGCACCATCAGAAGTTGCGCCGTAACCGACGATTTCTGCATAAATGTGTGCACCACGCGCTAGCGCGTGTTCCAGTTCTTCAACAACCACGATACCGCCGCCGCCAGCAATAACGAAACCGTCACGGTCAACATCATAAGTTCTTGATGCTTGGCTTGGCGTCTCATTATATTTAGTCGACAATGCACCCATAGCGTCAAATTCACAGGTCATTTCCCAGCTCAGCTCTTCACCACCACCAGCAAAGACCACATCTTGCTTACCTAATTGGATCAATTCAACGGCGTGGCCAATACAGTGTGCTGATGTTGAACATGCAGAGCTGATTGAGTAGTTAACACCTTTAATTTTAAATGGCGTTGCTAAACAAGCAGAAATACCGGATGCCATTGCACGAGTGACCATATAAGGACCAACACCACGTAGACCTTTTGCACGCATGCCATCAGAACCCGCAACTTGGTTGCGAGGAGAACCACCACCAGAACCGACAACTAAGCCAGTACGTAAATTAGAAACTTGTTCGTCAGTTAAACCCGAATCACTAATTGCCTGCTCCATAGACAGGTAAGCGTAAACAGAGCAGTCGCTCATGAAACGGCGGATCTTGCGGTCAATTAAACCGTCAGTATCCATTTTTACATTACCCCAGACGTGGCTACGCAGCCCCGCCTCTTTGAATTCTTCTGAGAAAGTGATCCCGGAACGACCTTCCTTCAGAGAAGCCAGTACTTCTTCCTGGTTATTACCAATACTGGAAACAATACCCAGGCCAGTGATGACTGCACGCTTCATTCATTACCTCATGTCTTTTAATAATGTGAGTACGGGATTTATAGGGTGTCACTTTAGCTTACACTTGTAAGCTGAACAAGTCCGATCAGGGTAAATATTTGTATTTTTTTCTTATCTGCGATAACAACATTTTTGTTCAAAGGTAGCCTTGGTGGCTGTTCAGCGCTAAAATTCAACTATTATTTTAATATTATTAGGCATAAGTGTGAAAAAGTCAGCAGTTCAAACAGCCCGCCTTAGCTGGAACGACGAAGGCACTCCAATCTCAGAACAATTTGATGACGTCTACTTCTCTAATCAAGATGGTTTAGAGGAAACCCGTTATGTTTTTTTACAGGGAAATCAATTTCCAGCGCGCTTTGATAACCACCCGTTCGAAACCTGTGTTATTGCGGAAACAGGCTTTGGGACTGGCTTAAACTTTCTCACTTTATGCCAATGTTTTGAAGAGTTTAGCCATAATCACCCGCACGCTACCTTGCAACGCTTACATTTTATTAGTTTTGAAAAGTATCCACTCAGTCAAGATGACCTTAAAGCGGCGCATAGCCGTTGGCCTGAGCTAGCTGAGCTCTCAGCGATGCTCTGTGAACAATGGCCTCAACCACTTCCTGGCAACCATCGTATTATATTAAAAAATGGGCTAATCACTCTTGATTTATGGTTTGGTGATGTAAATGAACAATTACTACAACTTAATAACAATTTAAACAATAAGATAGATGCTTGGTTTTTAGATGGATTTGCACCTTCAAAGAATCCTCAAATGTGGAGCGAACAACTGTTCGCTGCAATGGCTAAATTTGCTCGCGCGGGAGGAACTTTTGCCACCTTCACCTCCGCGGGTTTTGTTAAACGAGGTTTGCAGCAAGCAGGTTTTACTATCAAAAAAATTAAAGGTTTTGGCCGTAAACGTGAAATGCTTACGGGTAACTTAGCTGATAAAAATGACGAAATGATGACACCTTGGTTTGCTCGGCAAGCCGCGTCAACAGCCGATGACGTTGCAATCATTGGTGGTGGGCTCGCCAGTTTAACGAGTGCCTATTCGCTGGCCCAGCGGGGCGCTCGTGTGACTGTTTATTGTAAAGATACGCACGTCGCACAGAATGCGTCAGGTAATCGACAAGGAGCGGTTTACCCATTGCTTAACGGCAAAGCAAATGCATTAGAACAATTTTTTGTCAGCGCATTTCCTTATGCACATCGCTTTTATCATCATCTCAGTCGTCAAGGGATCCAATTTGATGGGCAATGGTGTGGCGTTTCTGAATTAGCCTACCATGAAAGAAGTCGTCGTAAAATTGACTCAATGCTACAAACTCAGTGGCCAGAGCAATTTGCCGCAGAAAAAAGCCGTGAACAACTGACCCAATTAGCGGGTTTAGATGTTAATCACTCAGGTATTCATTATGCTAATGGCGGTTGGTTGTGCCCTGCGCAGCTTTGTGAAAGCTTGATGCATCATCTCTGCGAAAAAGGTGTGATATTTTATTTTGAGCACGATATTAAAAAGCTGCAACACAGTGCAGAAGGTTGGCAATTACATGCAGAAGTTCAAGGACAGCAGCAATCCGTTGTACATCAAACTGTCGTGATTGCGAATGGCCATCTTCTGAACCAATTTACCCAAACCGAAAAACTACCAGTTACCCCAGTTAGAGGGCAAGTCAGCCATATTCCTACAACACCAATATTAGGGCAATTAAATAATGTACTCTGTTATGAAGGCTATTTGACCCCCGTAAACCCAGCGAACCAACAACACTGTATTGGCGCCAGCTATCAGCGCAATCAGCTTGATTTTGATTATAGTGAAACCGAGCAACAAGAAAATCGCCAAAAATTACTGGATAGTTTGCCTGATGTAGCATGGACTGAAAACGTTGATGTTTCAGGGAAGCAAGCACGCCAAGGTATTCGTTGTGTGATCCGTGACCATATGCCACTGGTCGGTAATGTCCCCGACTTTACTCAGCTAATGACTGTGTATGAAAATTTATCTGAACAATTAGGCCAACCAACGGATATTCAGCCAGCACCTGTTCATCCTAATTTATTTATATTGGGTGCGCTTGGCTCACGGGGGCTTTCTACCGCACCTTTATGCGGTGAGTTACTTGCAGCCCAAATCTTTAATGAGCCGCTACCATTAGATGATGAAACATTAGCGGCATTGCACCCTAATCGATTTTGGGTCAGAAAATTATTAAAAGGCCGTGAGGTAAAAATCAAACCTCCAGTTAGTCAATAAATGAACATTCAAAAAGCCTCTTGCGACATAGAGGCTATTCATTGTGTATTGTAAAATTTAAATGTTTTTTCTACGTTTACAATACCATCTGCTAAACCAATTGGTGATATAGATATAGCAAAATATCACTAACGTGATGATCAAAATATCCATATTCAGTGTATTGGTGTCAAAGCCAATAATACTAATAAACAGGGTTGGCGATAAAATTAATAGCAATACATCAAAAAAAAGCTGCAGCCGATAAGGCTTAGCTGAGATGATATTCCAAATTTTTTTATGAACACTCATTAAAGTAACCTCTTATACTGAAATCAAACGCTATGTTTAGGGTTATTTCTGCATTGTTTGCTGCCTAAAATATAACCGAAATAAATAACAACAAAACCGATCACTACACTCAATACTAAATAGGAAATAGCCGTCCACAAGTATTGTGGATGCTTCATTATTTCTACCGCACCGTATACAAAACTAGAGAAGGTTGATAGCCCCCCCATCACACCTGTTGCAAAAAAAGCATTCATTGATTGACCAATACGTTTGCTGGTTAATAGCCCTGCGACAATACCTAATAAAAATGAAGCACTTATATTGGCAACAAAGATATCAAGAGGGAACTGATCTGCCATTTTTGGTACAGAAATCATTAATAGTTCTCGAAAGATTGCACCAATAGCACCGCCGATAAAAACTAAAATTGCAATATTCATATTTTCACCTTTTAGCTCGCTAACCATGCGCCAACAAATGCAGCTATCAGACCCGCAATAACAGATAGTAATAAATAAAACAGCGCTAACATTTTTTGTTTTGTTTGCGTCAGTTTTAACGCGTCAAGTTGCATACTACTAAACGTCGTATATCCCCCTAATAAACCGGTTAATATCGCCGATTGTAAAAACGAGCCATAACGATCATGCCAATCAAGCAGAAAATAACTACTTAAAAAACCAATAACAAATGCACCTGACACATTAATAATAAAGGTCGATAACGGAAACTTACCGTGATATTTTTCGCCGACTAAGCGCCCAATCCACCATCGTAATAACGAACCAATCCCGCCGCCAGCTCCCACTAACACAATATCAAAAGCTATCATATTGAGTACCTCAACTTATTTGGAGTGTAAACATTTAAGATAGAGACATTTTCCATACTGATGTACATACCTTTTCTAATAACATCTTATTATGACTAAAAATAATCATCGCCAATGGCCGCTGTTGTGATAGTTCAATCAGAAATTGCCAAATATCTTTTTGCAAATGCGCATCGAGCTGCGCGGTGATTTCATCGGCGATTAATACTCTAGTACGAGGATCTAGCGCTCTTAATAAAGCAATACGTGCCAGTTCTCCTCCAGAAAGTTCACTCGGACGTCTCTCTAACCACTCAGGCTTAATTGACAATCTTTCAAGATAATCAGTACTTGGCTCCCATGCATCATTGACACTTGAACCGACTGTTCGATATGGGTTAAAACTTTTCTCTGGATGCTGAGGTACTAATTGTATCGGGCAATATCCCGTTTCTGACAACGTCTTGCCTTCAAATAATATGCACCCTTTAGAGGGCGCTTGCCATTGTGCTAAAACTCTCCCTAATGTGGTTTTGCCAAAACCACTTGGTGCAGAAAGTCCTAACCGCTCATTATTGTTTAAGCAAAAAGAAAGGTCATTCCATAATGTATTACCCCCTTGGGTAATACATATATTTTTTACTTCCAACATACTCCCTCCTTGCATTCAGAAATAATCATGATTAGCTGTATAGGATCCAACCAGCTGCAATCGACATACAGACTAGTGCAATAATGCCGCCCGACTTAGTAAACTCTAAAAATGAAATTTTAATACCATGTTGAGCTGATTGGTCGACAGCAATAATGCCAGCAAGGCTACCAAAAACGAAAATGTTACTTGAAAAACAAGCACCAAAAATTAATGCGGCACCTAATGGGTCAGCATTACCATGCGGCGAAACAAATTGAATTAATAACATCACGGTCGGTGTTGTACCAATAAAGATACTCATAATACTTGAAACTAAAAACAGCGTAATCGGGCTGCTCAGGTCAATGCCTTTATTTAGTAAATAGTGCAAAACTTCCTGCGGAACACCGGTCTTAGCAAATGCGGCATTAATAATGAATAGCCCCATAATTAGCAATAACAAATCACCATTAACATGCTTTAACATGTCACTAGAGGCTATTTTTCTATTTAACAATAAAAAACATGCCGCAGAGAGTGCAACCAGCTCTCGAGGCAAATCGGTAAACAAAAACGCAACAATAACAATCGCGATAACGATGCCGGCTTTCCCCGTTTCCCATTGATTAAATGGGATCACTGTATGCGTTTTGGGCGTTAACAATGCTTTTTGGCTTTCAGGTAAATACCAGTTTTTGCGATAAAGTAAGCTAATTGCACACCAAACAACAGGCAAAGAAAGTAAGACAGGAATAGCAGTGATATGTAAAACGCCCATAAATGAGAGATCTAAACTTTGCGCTACTATCATATTTTTAGGGCTACCAATCAATGAACCAGCCGCCCCGTTATTCGCCGCAAAACAAAAACCCAATAAAAATGGGATAGGATTCAACCCTCTAGCGAGGGTGATGGAGATTAACAATGGTGTCATAGCCACGACCACCACATCATTGGTTAGAACAGAAGCGAGCACGGCCCCAACAATGATAAATACCATCAACAATTTTGGCGGGCTAATTTTCAGAATAGCCATTTCATTGGCGACTTTATGATAGAAGCCAGAAACGGTAAATGAAGCAGATACCACCATTAACCCAAACAGCAACCCAACTGCTTGATAATCAATGGCATCCCAAGACGCTCGCGGCGTAATAAAACCAAAACCAATCATTGCCAGCGCACCAGCAACAGCCGCACCTGTACGGTCAATTTTTATACCTGGAAATGTGCCAAACGCCATTGCGATGTAGACAAGCACGAAAATAATAATAATTGAATCCATATTTAGCTCACCAATTTTTATTTTTGTATTATTTCACCTGAACCAAAATAAAACGATGAGCCGTGGTCACCCACAACCCATCGTCACTCATTTCTCTGATCCTAAGAATCTAAAATATTATTCGAGAAAATAATGTTTTCAATTATTTGGCTGTTAATACTCTCACCAAAAATCATTTTAATTAATACTTCACTGCCTAATGAAGACAGGGAGATTAATAAATCTGCGTGCAGTAACTTCAAGTTTTCGTAGTTGTTATCATCATTGACCACCATAACACTTTTGATATTTGCACCGACGATCTCTTTTGATGCCAGCATCGCAATAGTGTTTTCAGCATCTGAATCACCAAGCACAAACAATGCTTTAGCATCTGCTAAATTTACTTGGTTTAAGCTTTTCTTATTGATTTGTGATGTGGTGATCACTGGAGCATTATCTGGATAATTATTTTTGTGTTCTTCTTTACATAAAACCATGACATCTAAGTCACGTTTTCTTAAACCATGATAAGTGTTTAATGCTAAAGGGCTAGCACCGACAATAACATAATGATCTTTCATACGGAATAATCTCTTTTTGACAATTTCTTGTGTGCTTTTCGCAAACACCCCTAAAAAATAAACAATAGAAGTGGTAAAAATGGTAATACCTAATATCACGATAGAAATGGTAAATAATCTTGCTTCTACACTAATAGGAACAATATCCCCAAACCCTACCGTTGTCATACAAACCAATGCAAAATAAAATGCAGAAGAGATATCGGTTATGTGAGGTTGGAATTGGTCACCAAGATATAATGACCCAAACACAGAGTAACCTAGTAAGGCTATCAAGCTGACAAAAGCAACAAAGCCAGCTCCTGATAAACTATGGCGATGAAATATTTTCCAATTGGCAATCGCTGCAATCAATATTAACAGTGAAAAGGTGCCTGTTAATACATTCTCTCTTGCCAACAACAAATTAATGAGAACCAGCACAAATAGCATAAAACAGCTGAATACCCATCCTATTCTGATGCCTAAATAAACGGGTAATGCCAAAATAATCAGCACTACCCCAATAGCAAACCGAGGAATATCCAGTAATTTAATGAAACCCAATGATTGCAACCAGTCGACAAAATTATGATGTTCCGGCGACAAATTAATGTTATATGACGATAATATGGGCATTATTATTAACAGCCCATCAAGCAAGATCAACAACGCTAAGGTTGTCCTTATCATCGTCATATTTTGAATGTATTTATAAATCGCATTCTTTTTCATATTGGTATGACCTAAATTTATATTCTAGTTATCACTGTCTATGCTCTGGCATAATATCTTGGTTCGGTACTAAGAATAGCCATGAAGCTAAAACAAATGGCATTGTTAATGTCGGTATACCAAACGGCTCAAGAATAATATCTAATGCGCCTTGAACAAAAACGGTAAAGATAACACCAACAATGGCATACACTAATACTCGATAGCTTGGCTTATTAAATGTTGAACCTAAAGCAATCGCCGTTAAAACGGCACTAAATGAATACAACCCAGTATGGATACTAACAAAGTCGCCTTTCAATAAAGTTGCAACAATAAACGCTAAACATGATCCGACAATAGCAAACACGGCTGCCCATATTGAGCTTACCGCAAGCCCAATAACAAAAATAATGCCAACAATAACACTACTGAGTAGAAAGACTTCAGAAACACCACGAAAGATATCAGCAACAATGTCGCTATGTGGGATACTACCAATCGGCTCAATAAATTGTTGTGGTAGTGCTGGTGCAGGTAAAGCAACGCCTTTAATACCTAAAAAGCTGTAACTTGCTAATAAAATAGTCCATGAAACCAGAACAAAAGGCGCAGTTAATGCAGCTACCTTCCAGTTTTTCAAGAAATCCATTAATGATATGGTGGCGATCACCGAAACAATACTACCTAAAATAATCGATAACCAAACAAAAGGAGTATTTTCTAAAAAGGTAGGTAAAGCCACTCCCACTAAACAACCGTTATAACCATATAAGCCTGAACGCAATGAAGCTGTATCCAGTTTGCTAATATAAGCCGTTAGCGTTGATACCACCGTACCAAGTAAACAACCAAAAGCCACGGCAGGCATACTTTCTAAAAATGCACCGATAAAAATTGCAATAAAAAACAAAAGCCCAGTTAATGCGTTATTTTGAAACATCACTTGAGCGCAGCCACGAAGTGTGACATCAATAAACTGTACTGTTATATTTTTATCAGCAAGCTGATCCCAAGCATTCTTATTTATTGTTGAGCTGCTCATCGTAGTACCCCTTGTGTTCCTTGCCATAGGTATAGATAGGATCGTTAATCAACGATCCTATCTATTTGACGAATTATCTTAGTGACTTAAAAACCTGTAGAGCTATATTATTAACGCCATAAAAAAGGCTTCTGTAATGTTATTCCTAGTATTTCTTCACGGGCTATTTGCCAAAAATATCTCACAGCCTCTTTCACTTTTGGACTATCAACACCCAATGCTTTAAAAATTAAGCCACAACCATTTGGTAATTGAGTTGCCCCAAATGCAATTTTGTTTTCTGTATCATAAATAGCTTCTAGACGCTCTAAAATACGACTGTGATGTTCTTTTGGCGTGAGCAAAATAACATTACCGAACGTATCAAACTGATCCATAACCGCAGTCGTCATTAATTGTTCTTTTTTAGGCTCTAAAATATATTTTTCAACAAATAACTCTTTATTTGATGAAGACTCTGCTCTGATATGCGAAGAAAAAATATCAAAACCAAATTGTTCTTCTTGATGATGATACTTACGCCCTGACATCAAAATTTCAGAATATATCATGGTTGCACTCGGATGAATGTTAATCCGAGTGTCAGTGATAAAACGCGAATTACGATGCGGGATAATAGGGTCAGGTAAGTACTCTAAATAACCACCTTCCTCAACGACAATATTCTGGAATTGTGTAGCATAATTCGCTTCCATCATATGCACTTTCGTTGCCGATTGTGTAGTTACATGAGCACATGCCCCCTTTTCAACGATAATATCCAGCGCTTGGCGGTCACCTTGTAATAAGCACCCAGAAGTAGAAATCATAGTGACACAAGGCAGCTGTGGCATCATTTCATCCCAATAGAGTGCTTTTTGCACTAAAGATGGAACACGGCGTTCCATCTCAACTAGCTCACTGCGGTATTCACCCTGTGCAAACCTTAACTTTAGATAACCACTTTTCCCTACCGCACCGCTTTGCATCTGTTTAGGTTCATCTTGATAGGGCGCAAGTTCAGGTGCATTGCTACCGATTGTGTGAGCTTGCACACGTGATGGTGTATTTGCGATATCTGCCCTGAATTGAGTCATACTTAGCCCCTTGATGATTGATGGGTAAACAAAAACTTATCCATAATCATATCAACCAGTTCAACAACGCCTTCGCCAGTTTTACAGTTAGTCATTACATATGGGCGATTACCACGTACCACTTTGGTATCGTGCTCCATCACTTCAAGGCTCGCCCCAACGTATGGTGCTAAGTCAATTTTGTTAATCACTAAAATATCTGCCTGTACTAAACCAGGACCATTTTTCCGTGGAATTTTTTCACCTTCAGCCACATCGATAACATAAATATAAAAGTCAGCCAATGCAGGGCTAAAGGTCAATGTTAGGTTGTCACCACCACTTTCAATCATGATCACATCGCTATCAGGGAAACGCTCTTCCATGTCTTCTACAGCAGCAATGTTCATACTTGGATCTTCGCGAACAGCGGTGTGTGGGCATGCGCCGGTCTCAACACCTAAAATTTTCTCTTCGTCTAATATCCCTTTTAAAGTGCGCTTAACTTGTTTCGCATCTTCAGTCGTCACGATATCATTAGTGATAATTAATGGCTTCACACCACGTTCGATGAGGATCGGGGTAATTACTTCAATAATTGCTGTTTTTCCAGAACCTACTGGTCCACCGATACCAATCCGAGTCATTTTTTTCATCATTGTTCCTCAAAATTTTTAAATAATCATCAGTTCATAAACAAACGAACAAACGATTTTGTATGTACCGCAGCCAGTACATCAATCACTGGCACATACGAGGCCATCTGTTGAATATCACCACATGCCGCAATGTCACAGAAGATATCGATATCTTCATTCAGTTCAAACAGGATATGTTGCGTTTCATAATGCGTAATACGCATCAAGCGCATTGCCGCACTCAAAATGGTCATGGCAATACCATATTGGTGCATAACCACCACATCTCTTTCAGTGATCCCTTGAACAGCCATTACGATAGCTTGAGTCACTGGCTGAGTGCCCGCAGCTGTACCCTTTTTTATTTGTTCGAGCCACCAAGCAACCTGCTGGTTATCAAAAATATGCACTGAAATTTCCGCGAGTTTTTTCCCCATACGGGTAGTCATTACCCTCGCTTCTTCATTTAATTTACGATTGTGCACCGCCCAATCGATATTAATTAATGCATCATTATCTTGTGCAATAACAGCTCTATGGGCAGCAACCACGGCAATGCCGTCAGAGTTCGCCGCCACATTGAGTGATGTACGGACAAATGACTTTAGCGTTTCTTTATCGTGCACAACGCCCTTTTGTATTGCCGATTCAACCCCATTAGAGAAAGTGAATGCTCCTATAGGTAGTGCTGAATCGCCAAACTGCATAATTCTAATTAAATCAGATGCCTTCATACCACAATCCTTACCTACAATGGCCATTAATGCTTATGTGGATGGCTATGCCCATGGTGGTCGTGATCATGGTCATGATCGTGGCCATGATCATGATGATGGTCGTGGCTATGGTCGTGCGAGTGACTATGTGCATGTTGATGGATCTGACCAATTTCAACATGAACATGTGTATCAGTATCTTCTGCACCACCAAATAATAAACGCGCTTCTGAATGAGTCAGTTTTGGTAAAATAGATTCACCTTTTACAAAGGCAAATGTATCTTGGGAAAAACCATGTGTACGCATCACTGATTCCATGACTTTTTCACTCACAGTTAATGGTACATAAACTTGGTTATCCTTTAGAACTGCTTTCCAGTGCTGATTTCCTAACGCATGCCCCAGTTCAAAACTGACACGAATTTGTTCCTCGGCGCTAAGCGTTTGCAGACGTTGTAAATTAACCATCATCACGTCACGCAAAGAAATTTGCACAATAACCATCGTATTGGCGGCTTCATCAAATAAAATGACATCGCCATCGGAAAGTAGAACATTACGATCTAATGCAATACCGAGATCTTGACCATTTTCTGTGTGTTTACGACAACGGCTTTTTTGTGCTTCACGTTGGTCAAGGATCAAAATATCCAGTTGCGCTTTTTGACTTTTTTCTTGCCAAACTGGATCTTTTTTCACGTTTCCAAGAATTTGTTCAATGATGATCATCGCATTACCTATTATGTTAATTCTGCCTGCTTAAAGCAGGCAGAATATTAAACAATCAAATTACCTATTGTGTCGCAGTATTAACCAAAGAAATAACGTTGGTTCATCGCTGCTTCAGTGATTGGTTGACAAGTCGCATGTTCGCCATTCACTTTTACCGCAAAGGTTTCAGGATCAACTTCGATATTCGGAGTTTCACCATTACGAACTAAATCACGCTTACCAATCGCACGGCAGTTATTCACAGCGACAACTTGGCGATCTAAACCTGCTTTTTCTTTAATACCATCATCTAATGCCGCTTGAGAAACAAATGTGACACAAGTGTCATTGACTGTTTTACCCATAGCACCAAACATTGGACGATAGAACACTGGCTGAGGTGTTGGTAGTGACGCATTTGGATCACCCATCGCTGCCCAGTTAATCAAGCCACCTTTAATAACCAGTTTTGGCTTAGCACCAAACATTTTTGGATCCCACAGCACCAAGTCAGCCATTTTCCCAACTTCAATTGAGCCTAAGATGTGACTCACACCTTGTGCAATCGCTGGGTTGATGGTGATTTTTGCAACGTAACGTAAAACACGGAAGTTATCATTGCCCGGAGCATCTTCTGGCAGTTTGCCACGAGAAGCCTTCATTGCATTCGCTGTTTGAACGATCCGTAACCAGTTCTCACCAACACGACCCATCGCTTGTGAGTCACTTGAGAACATAGAAATAGCCCCCATGTCATGCAACACGTTCTCTGCTGCGATGGTTTCTGGACGAACACGGCTTTCAGCAAATGAAACGTCAGATGGAATATTTGGGTTTAAGTTATGACAAACCATGATCATATCGAACAGTTCTGATTGGCTATTAATACCAAATGGAAGTGTCGGGTTTGTTGAACTTGGTAATACGTTTGGCTGACTAACCACTTTAATGATATCTGGTGCGTGACCACCACCAGCACCCTCAGTGTGGTAAGTATGGATAGTACGACCTTCGAAAGCTTCGATAGTGTCTTCGACATAACCGCCTTCGTTCAAACTGTCGGTATGCACAGAGATTTGCACATCAAATTCATCAGCAATACGCAGTGCGTGACGAATTGCGTTACCTGTTGCGCCCCAGTCTTCGTGTACTTTTAAGCCTGCGGCACCAGCAACCAACTGCTCGATCAGTGGTTCTCGGGTATATGAGTTACCTTTACCTAAAATACCAACGTTAATTGGCAGGCCTTCAATCGCACGTAACATGGCACGCATGTTCCATGGACCTGCGGTAACTGTCGTACCATTAGTACCGTCTGTTGGCCCAATACCACCACCAAAGAAGGTGGTTACACCGTTTGATAACGCTGCATAAGCCTGCTGAGGAGAAATTAAATGAATATGAGTATCGATACCCGCAGCAGTCAGTATTAAGTGTTCACCTGAAATAGCATCAGTTGCAACACCTACCACCATACCTGGAGTGATATTATCTTGAATGTTTGGGTTGCCACTTTTACCAACCCCAACAATTTTACCGTCTTTAATACCCACGTCAGCTTTGATCACGCCTAAACGAGCATCAACGATAGTGACGTTAGTGATCACTAAATCAAGAACACCGTTATCGCTGGTAAAGGTGTTATTTGCCCCCATACCATCACGTAAAGATTTACCGCCACCGTAGACCGACTCTTCGCCATAACCGCGTAAGTCTTTCTCGATTTCAATAAACAGATTAGTATCACCTAAACGAATTTTATCACCGACTGTTGGGCCGAATAGACCGCTATATTCTTGTCTAGAAATTTGTGGCATTTTATTTACCTTTAAAGTTAATAAGGTACATAGTTGTTTATCACTGCGATAAACAACACAATTACTGTTCTTTATGTTTAAAACCGCGAGCAATTGCTTCGTTTAATGCAATTGCTTTTGCTGGGCGCTCTGTTGTTGCGACGTTATTACCCGCCCAGCCATCAACGAGGTTATTAAATCCATAAACAGTTTGTTTTCCACCGTAAGGGATAAGTGATACTTCAATTTCATCGCCTGGCTCAAAACGTATTGCAGTAGTAGATGCGATATTTAAACGCTTACCATAAGCTGCAGCACGATCGAATTCTAATGCATGGTTAACTTCAAAAAAATGAAAGTGAGAGCCTATTTGTACCGGACGATCACCTGTGTTTCGAACTTTAATTTTAGTTTCAGGCTTGCCAACGTTAAACTCAATTGGGGTATCCGCTAAAATAACACCGCCTAAAGGTGTCGGTGCTTTATTATCTGTTTTCGCGTTGCTCATATGCTCACCTCATCAGCTTATTTAATCGGATTATGAACAGTAACCAAACGTGTACCATCGGTGAAAATCGCTTCGACCTGTACGTTTGGGATCAAATCACCAACACCGTCCATAACATCTTTTTTAGTTAAAACAGCTGCGGCTTCTTTCATCACATCCTCAACAGTTTTACCATCACGAGCACCTTCTAAAGCAGTCACAGTAATAATAGCTACTGCCTCTGGATAGTTTAATTTAACTCCACGATCACGACGTCTTTGTGCAACGTCTGCGAGTGTATAAACCATCAATTTTTCAATTTCCCTTGGGGTTAATTGCATAACGCCTCCTCGATTGATAAAAGTTTCTATTTATCAATACAGATAAATATTCATTAAACGCGTTAAATAGCTAGGCAATCCATAGCGATATAAATCCATGTACAACCAAATAACAAGTTCGCTGTATTTAAAAATAATCACTCATATTAAAAACACCTTATTTTTTCAAACAACCAGTCAAAATAAGACTGTTAATATTATTAATGATCCTCAATTAAAAAATTTGGCATTCTGTTTAAGAGCAAAATAGTTATTGCTTAAAATTCATAAATTGATGCTCAGGTAAAGAGTTCCATAGTGATTGAAACCATTTACCCCCTCCGCCATTTTGTAATTTCTCACTACTTAATACTTCTTCAAGCGATCCATTGCGTAAAAGCGCAATGCGATCAGCGAAACGTACTGCCATCGCAAGGTCATGCGTTACCCACAAAATACCTTTGCCATCTCGACACAATGATTTGATATGTTCCAATAATTGAATAGCATGCTCATCATCCAGCCAAGAAGAAATTTCATCGGCTAAAATATATTCAGCACGTGATAATGTGGCACTACAGGCCAAAACACGCTTCGCCATTCCGCCCGATAATTGGCTTGGATAATTGTTCACCACACTTGATTGCAAATTATATTGCTGCAAATGCTGAGCCACATCGTGCATTTTAATATGCTGACCGCTTAGCACTGCCGCCCTTTCTAATTGAGGGCCGATCCGAATCAAAGGATTTAAAGCACTCACCCCTTGCGGTATATAGCATAAAGAGTTACCGCGATACTGCTGCTTGTTTTTTTCAGTTAGCTTATTACCATTTAAAACAATACTACCGTGACAGCGCATATTTTCAGGTAATAGCCCTAAGCCGCTTTGTAATAACAGGCTTTTGCCTTCACCACTGCCGCCCACTAGCGCAACCATCTCGCCGGGACGGATATCCAATGAAATATCATTCAGCAATGGGTGCCAACGCTTCTTTCCTAGCCAACGAAACTGTGCAACATCTACGGTTAAACGATCAAAACTTAGCATTATGCACCCCTTAACCATAATTTTTGGGCAGACTTGGCAAACTGGTCAAACAACAGTACCAGCCCTACCAATGCAAGCCCCGGAAACGTTGCCAACCACCAAGCACCGGTACTTAAATAACGTAACGCATCAGATAATAATATTCCTAGCGATGGCTCATGTGGTGACAAACCAAAGCCAAGAAAGCTCAATGCCGCACTATGTAAAATAGCATGAGGGAACATTAATAAGGTTCCTACCATCCACTGCGGTAAAATCATCGGCAAATAATCATATCGACAGCGGTATAACGCACTATTACCAATGCGGCGCGATAACATGATGTAATCTGCTTGCTGTACTCTTAGTAACTCTGACCGTAAAATTAACGTTAGTTTTGGCCAGTGAGTTAATGCAACCGCCCAAATGACCCCTGCTTTTCCACCGCCTAGCGTAAAACAGATTAAGATCAGCAGAAGCAAGTGTGGCAATGCCAACAACGAATCAATGATGCCGCGTACAACATAATCCATGGTTTTACTAAATGACGACAAACCCGCCATAACGATTGCGATTAAACCACTCGATACCGCCGCCGTTGTCCCAATCTGTAAACTGGTTGCTAAACCTTGAAATACACGGTCCCATAAATCACGCCCTAAACTATCAGTACCGAATAAATGAACTAGTGAGGGCGCTTGACGGCGGTCTAACAAGTTTACTTCGATATCTGTTTGTGAAAGCCATAAGGCATAGGCCGCTAACACACATAAACAAACTAAAGAAATAATTAACTTCAATAAGGCTCTGTTTGGGTTATAGGTCATGACTCTCTAATCACTCCCTGATTAATCTTTTTCAGTAACAAATCTGAAAGGCTATTGCTAAAAAAGATCACCACCGCACACAACATAACAATCCCCATGAGCAATGGAATATCCCCTCGCAGTCCTGCATCAATAGTTGCTTGCCCTAAACCAGGGTAGGCAAATACTTTTTCTGCTAATAATGCGCCACTGAGTAATTCACCCACCGAAGCAAACTGTAAACACATCGCTGGCGTAATCGCATGCTTTAAAATGTGAAAACTCATCATTGGCCACCCTTTATCACCCTGCGCTTTTGCATAGTGAATAAACTCACTATTCATCACTTCTGCCACTTTTGAGCGAGTGTGCAAGGCAATATTTCCAACACCTAGAAGTCCAAGCGCGATCACCGGTAACACTAGATGATGAATTTTTTGTGTCCATGTGGCTGTCTGTTCATCTAAACCAATTGGCCATGCACAACAAATCGGAGCCCAATGTAATGAGACAGCAAACAACGACAGTAATAGTAACCCTATCCAAAACACAGGGATCGAGGCCAATAAGTAGGATAAGGTTGAAATCACCCTATCTGGCCAACGATTAAGGTAACGCCCTGCCACCAATCCTAAAATAAAACCAATAATCCCTGAAAATAACCACGCTGATATCAATAATGCTAATGAGGGTGCCAATCTATCAGCTATGACCTGGGATACAGGGGTGTTATAAAGCATTGAGTACCCCATATCACCTTGTAATAGCTGCGAAAACCAACGCCAAAACTGTATCCATAATGGTTGGTCAAGCCCCCAACGAGCAGCAATTAAGGGATACTGCTCAGGGGGAACATGCATTAAATCATTACCAATATAAGCTTTTATCGGATCAATCGGTGAGTAGCTTAATAGGATGAAAACCCCTATTGCGGTCACCAACAGCAAACAAATAAATCGCAGTAAAAGCCCTATTGTTGTGCGCATTATTTACAGGTCCAAGCCCAATCATCAACGTTATTCAGTACAGACCAAGAACCATGAATTTCAGGTGCACCTTTACCTAATTCAACACAGTTATCTAATAAGTAGATATGTTGGATATTCATCAACCATGCCCAAGCCGCGTCACCTTGAATACCTGTACCTGTTTGGCCATTCCAATCCACTTGCTGCCATAAAGGGATCGCCGCGGTTTGATCAGGCTGGCGTAACGCCTCTTCGATGATTTCATCAATAGCTGGGTTTTTATAATAGCCTGGGTTATAGAAGCCAACACCTGCAGCCTTGCTGCTATAGTTGTGAACCAGTTCCATTGGGTCAAGACTACCCCAACCAAACAATGTTGGGTTAGCATGCATATAGCGCTCGACGGTTTCCCAACTTCCCGACTTTAGATCCATCTCAATACCAATAGGCTTCAAACTTGCCCTTACCGCTTGAGCTAAATCACGGCGAGTGGTATCACCACTTGCATACCATAGAGTCAGTTTGGCAACTTTACCGTCTTTTTCTCTTAAACCATCTTTATTCAGTTTCCAACCCGCTTGCTCTAAGATCGCTTTCGCTTTTTCTACATCACCATCTTTAAACGATGATTTAGGGTTATTCCAAGGTAGTCCTTCAACCCCTGTATAAGCAGGGATCGCAAATCCTTCGAGTACTGATTCAGCCAGCAACTTACGGTCGATCACATAGTTAATCGCTTTACGTACAGCCACATCAGAAGTGATATCGTTACCGATTGGGTTGCCCTGTGCATCTTTTTCACCCGCTGGAGGAATTGGGAAAGAGATACCTCTATTCTCTACGCTATGACGTTCAACCAATTTCATGTCTTTAACATCTTTAGCATTGGCTGCGATAGCCGCAGGGATGCGAACAACATCAAGTTGACGGCTTTGTGCTGCGGCAAAGGCTGAATCCTCATCAAGGAACACAAAGACCATCTTATTAAAATCGTTTTTTGGACCTACATAGTATGGGTTTTGTTCAACGATCAATTGTTGTCCTGGTTGGAACTCCACTAAACGATATGGGCCTGCACCAATCGGATTGTGTGCATATTTTTTAGCGTCATACTTATCAGCAGAAACAATACCTAATGAACCTAATACGTTAATAAAGGTACTTTGAGGCGATGATAAAGTGATTTTAACCGTTAACGGGTCAATCGCTTCCGCATTAGCAAAGTTCCCCATATCCACCTTACCACCACTTGCGGCAGCATTATTATAGGTGAAAACCACATCTTTTGCCGTTAATGGCGAACCATCAGAAAATTTTAAATCTTTCTTTAATTTTAGCGTCCACGTTTTACCATCATCAGAATGGTCATATTTCTCAAGCATATAGCTATGCCATGACAAATCTGCATTCTGCTTTAGGAGCGGGCTATGAAGAAGCATATAGCTGCCATGGCTCCACCCTAACATTGGGTCAAATCCCTCTGTTGGCTCAGAACCAATAGCCAGACGCAAGGTATGTTGATCTTGTGGGGTCGAATCGGCTAGAGCGCCCATAGACAGCCCCATCAAACATGCGGCTTGGATCGCCATTGCTAATTTCTTTTTCATATCATCCTATCCTCTTCACATTTAATTTGTTTTTTATAATATTGTTATCACATAGCAGGTTTAATTCGAGAACTAAGCCACCTTAGTGGCTTAGTGACTAAATATTAATTTGCTTTTTCTCGATATGCATCTTCATCAAATTCAGTGATATCTAGGTCATCACCTACAGTCTGTTGATTAACTTTGACTGGGGTAAATTTATTGATGATCCATAGAATCAACAATGTGAATACAAACGACCATACACTGGTAAAGACAACAGCAACGAGCTGCTTAACGATTTGCATACCGTTACCTTCAAGCAAACCAGCAGGCCCTTTAGGGTTCCAAACCGTTGAAGCAAATACCCCAACTAATATAGAACCCGTGATCCCACCGACACCATGCACACCGAAAACATCAAGCGCATCATCTAAATGACGTCTGACTAAGAAAACAAAGAAATAACACACAAGGCTAGCAATAATACCGATAATAGCCGCAGAGCCGATTGACACATAGCCAGAAGCAGGTGTGATCGTTGCTAACCCTGCCACAGCACCGGTTAAGAAACCAACCAGTTTTGGCTTACCGGTATGTAAACGTTCAATGATAAACCAAGTGATTGCTGCAAAAGCCGCTGCAATGTCCGTAGTCAAAAATGCAGAAACGGTGACTGTATTCACTTGCAATTCAGAGCCTGCGTTAAAGCCGTACCAACCGAACCACAGTAAAGCAGCACCTAACGCAATATAAGGGATATTATGTGTTCCATCAGATGGCACCATACGTTTGCCAACATACAGAGCCGATGCTATCGCAGCAAAACCGGCTGTTGCATGGACGACAATACCACCAGCAAAGTCAACAACCCCCCACTTAGCGAAAATACCATCAGGGCTCCATACCATATGAACAAATGGGCAATAAACGAATAACGTCCATAGGGTCAAAAAGATCAGGTAAGCAGGGAAGTTAACTCTATTCGCAAAAGCACCTGTAATTAAAGCAGGTGTAATAATGGCGAACATCATCTGATAACCGAAGTGCACCAATATTGGTAATCCACCATCATTCCCTGTATACATGGTTTGAGGACCAATGTTATTTAAGAATGCATAATAAAACGGATCACCAATTATCCCATTAATCGATGGGCCAAAAGATAATGAATAACCAACAACAAACCAAATAATAGCCACCCACCCCATAGAGAAGAAACTTTGGGACATTATGGTAATAACACTTTTACGAGAGACTAGGCCGCCATAGAAAAAAGCCAGTCCTGGTGTCATTAACATAACTAAACTTGTACACAGCAGCATAAAGGCCGTATTTGGAACATCCAAAACCGACAATATATTTTCCATAAACTTTCTCACACCAGATAGTCATATATAAACCAGTGAGCTTATTATTTATAATAAGCTCATTTGCAATATTAACTTACCTATATAATAGAATAAGCACAACGATTATCAACAATATTATTTAAATCATTAGAAATACAACATAAGTGATCATCTAAATGCAACAATCACCACAAAATAAAATGATCATCATTATAATACTCACATTATGTTAATAATAAATTATATTAATTAAATTAATGCATCTAGTGGCTATAAAATGCATGACGAATCAAATTAAGATAATCTTAATTTGACAATCAAAAGTGGACGGAATCCTTTGTTTAAAAATAACCAAATGAATTTTAAAATAAAAAATGAATGAAATTTATTCATTATCAAAGTTCAAAAACAATTTTTTGTCTTTATTTGGTTTAAAGCTTAACAGTGATATTTATATTATTTTATATTCACTCTAATAGAAGACTTTAATATGCATCAGCTGACAACAAATATGCGTATGATTTAAACAAATCACTCAATTGATTTAATACAAAAGAAAAAACTTGATATATATCAAAAATAAGTATAATTAATGAATTTATTATTATTTTTTTATTTAGCTTATGTTGTCGACATAAAAAATAGAGACATTAAAAATATTGTTTAGTTATTTTTATAGAAGAAATATTTAATAATCATCACCACACTGATAACAGTGAATTTAACATTGAAAATAACATTATTAATATCCCTATAAAAACGACTAATAGCTTATTATCTTGTTTTTAACAATCAATATAAGACTATGTTGAGTTATATATCTTCAATATATACTCGTCATACTTCAAATTGCAGGGCTTTCGTTGAGATATAAGCGATTACACACAGCTAGCCGAATCACAGGTCTTATCTATGCTCCCCACCTATCGTCGTTTGTCGCCTACCTTCAACTCGAATTATTTAGATTATAAACCTACTATTAAGATTGTTGTCGCTATTTACCACTGGTAATAAGGCGCATCGCGCAACGATGTTCAGATTTAAACCCTGCATCAACTTCTTGCTGTAATATTTCCACTAACTCAGCGGTTAACTCACTCTCTTGTATCACTGAAAAACCTAATCGCTGATAATAAGGTGCATTCCAAGCAACATCGCGAAAAGTGGTTAACGTCACAGCACCAACTCCTTGCTGCAATGCAAATTCCAATACTTGCTGGAGCAATTGGCGCCCCACTCTCTTTCCTTGCCAAGGCTGACAAACAGAAACTTCACAGATATGGATACTTTCTTGCAACCGTTCTACATTAATAAAAGCAATTGGCTGATCAGCGCTATCAACAGCAACCCATTCCATTTCTTGAAAAATATAATTGAGGTGATCTTGTTCTGACTGTACCTCATCATCAGCAATCCAACCGAATTGAGGATGGTCTCTGAAGGTTTGTGCTGCTGAATGTTCAATTGCAGGTAATGCTTTTGCATCAGAAGGAATTGCTTTACGAATTGAAAACATTTTTTACTCTATAAAAACGAGGTTTTAACTCTCTTCTGACTGTAGACAAACGCATTTTGTTTGTCCGCGGTCATTAAGGTTTTTGAAATAAACGAGGAAAATCAATTTATTGATTTTCGGCTGATAACACAGAGCGGGAAAAACCACGTTTTTATCCCGCTCCGTCAACAACCTCAAGAGGGTTTCCCCCTCTTATTTATAATAATTAACTGAGCTTAACGCACTTCATCTAATAAAGATTTCCACATACCCAGCACTAAAATTTGGTCTGGTGGTGTTAACTCACCGCCTTTAATCGCTTGCTGAATACTTTCTTCAACACGCTGGTAAAGTGCATCAGCACTAGTTTCTTGTTCTTCTTCAAGTTCTGCTACAGCAAGGGTTAAATGCCCACGCAAATAGCCGCCAGCAAATAATTCATCGTCACTTGCGTGTTCGACCATATCATCAATTTTTGTCAGTATGCGTGTTTCAAAATCCGCAAGCATTTTTTATCCTTACTGTCATTAGTATGTCATTAAGCGAAGATATCTTCCGGATAAGGAAAATCTTCTGCGCAAAGTGGTGGTGTATTGTAAAACGTTTGTAGCGCCTTAACAAAGCGTAATGGTCTTTCAGGAATGCCATTTGCTAAATATTCCATCACTTGGCGATGAACTTTACGTTGAAATGCAATCCGGTCAGGCTCGAAATCCCCTTCTAGATTGTCACAGCTGACATTAAAAGGGATCCCTGCTGCAACGCAAAATAGCCAATCGAATGACTGTGGTTTAATTTCAACGACTTCAAACTCACATTGTGTTTTTTCGTCGCGGCCGTCAGGGCAATACCAATACCCATAATCAACTTGTTGGCGACGAGCCTCCCCTGCAATACACCAGTGAGAGATTTCATGCAAAGCACTGGTAAAAAAACCGTGAGCAAAGACCACTTGATGATAGGGCGTTTTATCATCCGCAGGTAAATAAACGGGTTCGTCATCACCTTTCACCAATTTAGTGTTGTACGTTTCCCCAAAGCATTCTTCAAAAATATCGATCAACTGCTGATAATGATGTTTAGTCATGAAATTCGAATCATTTTAAAATAACGATATAACCCAAGCCTTGATTGCATCACCGTGGCTATCATGGAGCAATTTAATACTCATTAGCAAAGAAATAATCACAATCATCGGTCGGATCAGTTTTTGTCCTTTAGTTAACACTAAGCGAGCACCCAACCTCGCACCAACCATTTGGCCAATAAGCATAACAAAGCCTAGTGTCCATAAAACATGACCTCCGATAATAAAAAATATCAAAGATCCAGAATTCGACGCAAAATTCAGTAATTTTGCATGAGCTGTCGCTTTTGCAAGGTTATAGCCCAATAATAAAACATAACCTAATGCTAAAAATGAGCCTGTTCCCGGCCCAAAAGCACCATCATAGAAGCCGATAGTCATCCCAATTGCTACACCAAAAATAGGAATGCTAATACGCTGCTGGCGATCTTGAGCACCAAGCGACGGTGTTAATAAGAAGTATAACCCCACGCAAATCACCATGATAGGCAACAGTTGTTTCAGAAAATCTGTATTAATCATTTGAATGACAATCGCACCCGCCATGGCACCGATAATCGTCATAATGAAAGGAAATATCTGCTCACGCAAATTGATGGCTCTACGCCTGACAAAATACAATGTCGAAGAAAAAGAGCCGCCTAACGCTTGGAGTTTGTTGGTTGCTAGCACTTCAACTGGTGTGATCCCCACAGATAACAACGCAGGAATGGTTAATAAACCGCCCCCGCCTGCAATAGAATCAATAAACCCCGCAAACAACGCAACACAGAACAACAGCAAATAGACTTCAGGTGCAACAGCGGTCAACCAATCCATTTCTTATCCAGTCACAATATTGCTAACAAAATGTAATATATATCCTCAAGTTACAGCACCTTGAATTGTCAGAGTATATACTCTAAATAATTCGAGGTGCAGTTAGGCGGTCAACAACGCTGTAACTTGAAGTATGACGAGTATAATGATAATTAAGCAAAAGGCTTCATTGCAGGCACTACATCAGCACACTGCCCACGATGGCGTAAATAGTGATCCATTAACACAATCGCCATCATCGCTTCAGCAATCGGCACTGCGCGGATCCCAACACATGGGTCATGACGACCTTTGGTGATCATTTCAACTTCTTCACCATCACGGTTTAAGGTTTTACCTGCCACTGTAATACTTGATGTAGGTTTCATTGCAATATGTGCAATTATTGGCTGGCTGCTACTGATCCCACCAAGAATGCCACCTGCATGGTTTGAGCTAAAACCTTCACGTGTAATTTCATCGCGGTTTTCACTGCCCTTCAGACCGATAACGCCAAAACCATCGCCAATTTCGACCCCTTTCACCGCATTGATACTCATCAATGCATGGGCAATGTCGGCATCTAAACGGTCAAATACAGGTTCACCTAACCCAGCTGGTACATTTTCAGCAATCACGGTTACCTTCGCACCAATAGAGTCACCTTCTTTCTTTAGGCCACGCAATAATTCATCTAATGCATCAAGCTTACTTGGATCTGGACAAAAGAAAGGGTTTTCCTCAACGATAGACCAATCTTTGATTTCACACTCTACCGATCCCATTTGAGTTAGGCAGCCACGAATGACAATCCCAAATTTTTCATGTAGATATTTTTTGGCAATGGCTCCCGCTGCAACACGCATTGCAGTTTCACGAGCAGAAGAACGGCCACCACCACGATAGTCGCGCTGACCATATTTTTGTTCGTAGGTATAGTCTGCATGGCCGGGTCTAAATACATCTTTGATCGCACCGTAGTCTTGTGAGCGCTGATCTGTATTTTCAATGAGAAGACCAATGCTGGTACCTGTTGTTATGCCATTAAAGACACCCGATAAAATTTTCACCTGATCGGGTTCACGGCGAGCCGTGGTATAGCGTGAGGTTCCGGGACGACGGCGATCCAAATCCCCTTGTAAATCAGCTTCTGTCAGTGCTAACCCTGGCGGTACGCCATCAATAATACAACCCAAGGCCAAACCGTGAGATTCACCAAATGTGGTAACACGAAACAGTTGCCCAATTGAATTTCCAGCCATGCCAAATTCCTAGTTCTTATTAAGTGATTGTTATTGTGATGTTGTGATTAGAATGCCGCGCAATATCCACCTAATCAATATAAAGTTGGAATTGGGCATGATGCTCTACTAGCTGGTCGCGCGTTAACATAAACACACCATCACCACCATATTCAAACTCTAACCAAATAAACGGAACGTCTGGATATTGCTCGATAAGATGTACCATGCTATTACCCACTTCGCAAACCAACACACCTTCCTCAGTCAGAAAACGTGGGGCATTCGCTAAAATACGGCGAGCAAGTTTCAGCCCATCACTACCTGCTGCTAATGCTAATTCAGGCTCGACACGGAACTCTTCCGGCAAGTCATCCATATCTTCTGCATCAACATAAGGTGGGTTAGTGACAATCAAATCATATTTAACATCTGGCATATCCCTAAATAAATCAGAACGTATAGGGATTACGCGATGTTCTAGGCCATGATTAGCGATATTTTGTTCTGTCACAGCCAGTACATCCGTTGAAATATCGACAGCATCCACTTCGGCTTCAGGGAACTCATAAGCACATGCAATAGCAATGCAGCCACTCCCCGTGCACATATCAAGGATAGTTTGTGGCTCATCAGCAACCAAACCAACAAAATGGTTATTAATCAGTTCGCCAATCGGTGAACGGGGAATTAACACTCTTTCATCAACATAGAATTCGTGTCCACAAAACCATGAACGATTAGTCAGGTAAGCAACTGGGATCCGCTCATTAATACGACGTAATACACGTTCAATAATACGATGACGCTCCGTTGGTGTCAGGCGCGATGTGAGTAGTTCATCCGGTATATCAAGCGGTAAATAAAGCGTTGGCAATACTAATTGTAACGCCTCATCCCATGCATTATCAGTACCGTGACCATAATAAACATTGGCTGCATTAAAGCGGCTCATTGTCCAACGCAAAATATCCTGAATGGTATGAAGCTCAGCAACAGCTTCATCAACGAAGATCTTTTCCAAGAAGTGTTTCTCCTGACTGTATATCGAAAGTCTTCAAGTTTGCCACGAAGTGAGACACAAATCAGCAGATTAATATAATTAAATGGCGAAAGATTTGATCAAGAAAGATATTAAAAAAGCACACGCTCTCATAAAAGAAGAGCGCGTGCATAATGTTATATAAAGATACTAATTATTCGACTGGTTCAGCTTTATAGTTTGACTGAACCACCGTTTCTGGCTTTTTCACCCATAACGCATAAGCACCTGTTAAAATAACTAGCCAAGCAATACCAACATATAAGGCGATGCGGGTATCTTCGAAATAACCAAGCACGCCAAATATAAACAACATAAAGATAATGGCCAGTGCTGGGCCGACAGGCCAGAGCGGTACAGGGAATTTTAGTGCAGCCACTTGTTCTGGCGTCATTTTTTTACGCATCGCAACTTGCGATACCAATATCATTAGCCACACCCAAATCGTCGCGAAAGTAGCAATCGAAGCAATCACTAAGAACACTTTTTCTGGGATCAAATAGTTAAGTACCACACCAACTAACAATACAAGAGACATCACCAATACCGTCATCCATGGCACGCCATTTTTAGTTAACTTAGTAAATGCTTTAGGTGCTTGTCCTTCGTGTGCCATACCAAACATCATACGACCTGCACCAAAGATATCACTATTAATCGCTGATATTGCTGCTGTAATAACCACGACGTTTAAAATATTAGCTGCTGAAGAAATTCCTAAACTATCAAATATTTGGACAAATGGGCTACCCTGTGAGCCAATTTGATTCCATGGGTAGATACACATTAAAACAAACAGTGTCAGAACATAAAATAACAGGATACGAATAGGCACCGCATTGATAGCACGAGGAATTGTCACATCAGGGTCTTTAGCCTCACTCGCGGTGATCCCAATAACTTCAATTCCACCGAAGGCAAACATCACCACAGCAAAGGATGCAATGACCCCTCCGATACCATTTGGCATGAAGCCACCATGCTCAAATAGGTTTGAAATCCCAACAGCATGATCAGAAGCTTGACCGAAACCAAACATCATAATCGCAGCCCCACCCACAATCATTGCCACAATCGCAACAATTTTGATGATAGAGAGCCAAAATTCCATTTCGCCAAAGACTTTTACATGACACAAGTTAATGGCACCAATAAAACAGATAATACCCAGTACCCAGATCCATTGTGCGACTTCTGGGAACCAAAGCTTCATATAAAAACCAAATGCCGTCACGTCAGCTAGGCAAACAATCAGCATTTCAAAAACATAAGTCCAACCTGCAAAAAAACCGGCACGTGGCCCTAAATAATGGCTCGCATATTGTGAAAAAGAACCGGCAATCGGGTTATGAACGGCCATTTCCCCCAATGCTCGCATTACCATAAAAACCGCAGCACCACCAATAATATAGGCAATCAATACCGCAGGACCTGCGGTTTCAATTGCCTTGGCAGAGCCGTAAAACAGACCTGTACCAATCGCTGCCCCGAGGGCCATAAACCGGATGTGACGCGCAGAAAGTCCACGCGTAAGTTTTGTTGTGCTTTGCATGATTTATCCTTCGTATTATAGTTTTAATTACGTTAGTGCAGATAAATACCACAAGCGGTCGATACATTGCCGACCGCTTATTATTTGCGTGATGTATTATTTAGAGAAGACTGCTCCCTCAGAGAACAGAGTTGATAATTTATGTTCAGCAATCAGGGTGATTGCTGCTTCAATATCGGGTGCAAAGTAACGATCTTTATCATAGTACGCTACTTTATCACGCAACGTTTTACGTGCTTTTTCTAATATTTCACTTGATTTTAAGCCCTCGCGGAAATCCATCCCCTGACATGCTGACAGCCATTCAATTGCTAAAATACCTGTCACGTTTTTGGCCATTTCCCATAAACGGCGGCCTGCCGCTGGTGCCATCGACACATGGTCTTCTTGGTTAGCTGATGTTGGTAAGCTATCCACACTCGACGGATGTGCCAATGCTTTGTTCTCGCTCGCCAATGCAGCAGCAGTGACTTGCGCAATCATAAAACCTGAGTTAACACCACCGTTATTAACAAGGAACGGTGGCAACTGGGACATATGAGTATCCATTAATAATGCAATGCGTCGTTCTGACAGTGCCCCTATTTCAGCTAATGCCAACGCGATATTATCTGACGCCATCGCCACAGGCTCTGCGTGGAAATTACCGCCTGAAATAATGTCGCCATTATCAGAAAATACCAGTGGGTTATCAGAAACTGCATTTGATTCAATTAAAATAACTTCAGCAGCTTGGCGAATTTGTGTTAAACAAGCCCCCATCACTTGTGGCTGGCAGCGTAATGAATACGGGTCTTGCACTTTGACACAATTGGCATGTGACTGAGACAGTTCACTCGTTGGTGTTAAGATCTCACGGAATAGACCCGCAACATCGATTTGCCCCTTCTGCCCGCGAACTTCATGAACTCGAGCGTCGAACGGTTTACGTGAGCCAAGTGTTGCTTCAACGCTCAATGAGCCACAAACAATACCGCTAAGCAGCAGGTTTTCGGCTTCAAACAGGCCTTTTAAAGCAAAGGCCGTCGATACTTGAGTTCCGTTTAACAGTGCTAAACCTTCCTTTGCTTCTAATTTTAAAGGTTTCAGCCCTGCTTTTTCGAGTGCGGATTTCGCACTGATCCATTTACCTTGATAACGTGCTTTACCTTCACCCAGCAGAGTTAAACTCATATGAGCGAGTGGTGCTAAGTCACCTGACGCACCTACTGAGCCTTTAGCAGGGATCAATGGATAGACTTGATGATTCACCAATGCAACTAATGCTTCGATCACTTCCAAGCGAATACCTGAGAAGCCACGAGCAAGACTGTTAATCTTTAACACCATAATCAGGCGAACTAACTCATCATCTAGTGGATCACCCACCCCAGCAGCATGCGACATGACAATGGAACGTTGCAATGATTGCAGGTCTTTGGTTGCGATACGAGTGTTGGCTAGTAAGCCAAACCCCGTGTTAATACCATATGCTGTTTTATCTTCCGCAATAATTTTATTAACGGTAGCAACACTCTTTTCAATCGCTGAATGTGAGCGCTTATCTAATGTGACCGTCACTGGCTGTGAAAGAACAAGGCGCAAGTCATCGAGTGTCATTTTTCCTGGATGGATAGTTAACTTAGTCATTCATTGCACCTCTTAGCGTGTTTTGATCATGGGTAAATTAAGATTTTTTTCTTGCGCGCATTTAATCGCAATATCATAGCCCGCATCTGCATGACGCATGACACCTGTGGCTGGGTCGTTATGCAGAACCCTCGCAATACGTTGAGCCGCTTCATCAGTGCCATCACAAACAATGACAACGCCTGAATGTTGTGAGAAGCCCATTCCCACACCACCACCGTGATGTAACGAAACCCATGTTGCACCGCCGGCTGTATTCAATAGCGCATTGAGCAGTGGCCAATCTGATACGGCGTCTGAACCATCTTTCATAGCTTCAGTTTCACGGTTTGGACTTGCGACTGAACCTGAATCAAGGTGGTCACGGCCAATAACGATAGGGGCTGATACCTCACCACTACGCACCATTTCATTAAATGCCAAGCCGAGTTTTGCTCTATCACCTAAACCAACCCAGCAAATACGCGCAGGTAAACCTTGGAAGCTAATGCGCTCACGAGCCATATCTAACCAACGATGAAGATGTTTATCATCAGGTAATAGCTCTTTGACCTTAGCATCCGTTTTATAGATATCTTCAGGATCACCCGATAAAGCGACCCAACGGAACGGGCCTATACCACGGCAGAATAACGGACGAATATAAGCAGGTACAAATCCAGGGAAATCAAACGCATTTTCAACGCCCATTTCCAGTGCCATCTGGCGAATATTATTACCATAATCAAATGTTGGAATGCCTTGCTTTTGAAACGCTAACATGGCTTTTACATGCTCAGCCATTGAGGCTTTAGCTGCTTTTGTAATGCCTTCAGGATCTTTCGCACTGCGCTCGCGATACTCTTCCCAGCTCATACCAATCGGTAAGTAGCCATTGAGGGGGTCATGGGCGCTGGTTTGGTCTGTAACCATGTCGGGACGAACACCACGTTTTACTAATTCAGGAAGTACTTCAGCCGCGTTAGCACATAAAGCGATTGATACCGCTTTTCCTTCTGAGGTGTACTTTTTAATACGCGCTAATGCATCATCCAAATCAGTCGCTTGCTCATCGACGTAGCGCGTGCGCAGGCGAAAGTCGATACGGCTCTGTTGGCATTCAATATTCAATGAACATGCGCCTGCCAGTGTTGCCGCTAATGGCTGAGCTCCGCCCATACCGCCTAACCCCGCGGTCAATACCCAACGGCCAGTCAGGTCACCATTAAAATGTTGGCGTCCTGCCTCAACAAATGTTTCATAGGTTCCTTGTACAATTCCTTGGCTACCAATATAAATCCAACTTCCTGCGGTCATTTGACCATACATCGCCAAACCTTTAGCATCCAACTCATTAAAGTGTTCCCAGTTAGCCCAGTGAGGCACAAGGTTTGAGTTAGCAATTAATACACGAGGGGCATTTTCATGAGTTTTAAAAACACCAACCGGTTTACCTGATTGGACAAGCAAGGTTTCATCACTTTCTAATTCTTTGAGAGTTTCGACAATTTTGTCGTAACACTGCCAGTTACGAGCAGCGCGGCCAATACCGCCATAAACAACTAGCTCATGTGGGTTTTCTGCAACATCAGGGTCTAAGTTATTCATAAGCATGCGTAAAGGGGCTTCGGTTAGCCAACTTTTTGCGTTGAGAGTGTTGCCTCTTGGTGCTCTGATATCACCGTTTCTGTATTTATTATTTATCGTTGTCACATTCATACCCTCTTTCGATAGATTCAGTCTGTACTGATAATGTCTTGCTATAGGTATAGTTGTATATACATGTACAATCAATACCTCATTTAACATTAAATTTAGGATAGGAACAGAGGGTGTTTTGTATAATCTATTATTTATTAATAGATTACAGATATTTCACTCAGAGTTGATGGGGAATAATTCTTCTAAATCTGCCAGTGAGATCACATTATATTTACAATTAATTCACATTGAGAGGCTAAATATTCTACTCAAGAATTTTAGGCACATGAAAAGCAATGAGTCTAGATGACCGAGGATTTAATCATTTTATTTTTCAAGTAGATAATCAAAAAGCAATCCAAGTGTCTGGTATTGCTTCTTGTTCTTAAGACGTAAAATGCCCTTTTAATTTATAGCGATTTCCAGGAAATAATAATTTCGTGCTCGTCACCACAAAGGATTGTGACCACGTGCGCCGTGATATTAATAAACAAGAAGAACCAACAGCAATGTTTAGCAATTTAGCAGCTCGTTCATCAGCCTCTATCGCTTCAACAATATGTTCTCCTTCTGTCAAAGGCGCAACCATTGACAGGTAATCATGTGGGGTAACTGTCGAGAAGTTCTGTTTTAAATAATCAGGAGCCGCTAATGCATTAACATAGCGGTCTTCTATCTGTACAGCTATCTCATTTTCGTAGTGAACAATAATGGAATGAAATACGACTGCATCCGCAGCAATATTCAACTCTGCTGCTAAAGCAATTGATGCAGGAACCTTCTCTAATTTAATGATTTTACAACCATAATGATGACCTCGCGCTAAAATCTCCGCCTCAATACTGTGAATTTCAAATAAAGCGGATTGGCCTTTTGGCTCAGCCACAAATGTGCCAACACCTTGCACGCGAACCAATAGCCCTTCAGCAGTAAGTTCTCTTAATGCACGATTAGCCGTCATACGACTACATTCAAACTGTTTTACCAGTTCAGACTCAGAAGGAACACGGTCATTTGATTGCCATTCTCCATTATGGATCTTCTCTGTAATCAACTGTTTTACTTGTAAGTAAAGTGGAATTGGAGTGTCTCTATAACCTTTTTTATCTGCCGTCACAATATCTTCCATTTAAAAAGTAATATATTAAACCCTTAACAAAATCAGCAAGGATTGCCTTGATGCTATCGAGCTATCCACTCGTCATACTTCAAGTTGCCAATATTTTGACTGTCGCAAATAAAACGCAATTCCCCGCAGTAACCTAGCGGGGGAAGAAAACAATCTCAAAAATTATATTATCAGTTTTATACCATTACATAAGAATTTTATGAGTTAATAATCAACAAACACCTTTTACCTATTTTGATGGCTAATAGCACCTTGATAAACTCGCATATATAAAGGCTGACTACCTTGCTCATAAATCATCTCAACTGGGTCAGTAGCATTCCATACCACAAAGTCAGCCTGATACCCTACTTTTAGCTGCCCATGAGTAGCCTCACGGCCTAAAGCTTTCGCAGCGTGACATGTCACACCGGCCCAAATTTCCTCAGGCGTTAACCTAAATAATACCGCAGCCATATTCATGACCATACGCAATGATGCAAAAGGACTGGTTCCTGGGTTGAAATCGGTTGAGACCGCCATAGGCACTTGGTGTTCTCGTAGTAAATCAATCGGTGGTAATTTTGTTTCACGTAAAAAGTAAAATGCACCGGGTAAAAGAACTGCAACTGTTCCACTTTCTTTTAATGCACGGATACCTTTGAGATCAAGGTATTCAATATGATCAACCGATAACCCCTTAAAACTTGCCACTAGTTCACTGCCACCAAGGTTAGAGAGTTGTTCCACATGCCCCTTGACTGGGATCCCCAGCTTTTGTGCTGCTGCAAACAATTTATGACTTTGTTCCAGAGAAAAACCGACACTTTCACAAAAGACATCAACCGCTTCAAATAAGCCTTGCTGCCACAAGGTTGGCATAATTTCTGTACAAATAAGATCAATATATTCATCAGCTTTGTCTTTATATTCAGAGGGAACAGTATGGGCTGATAACAATGTAGAGCTTACTGTAACAGGATAAGAATCAGCGAGCTTTTTAGCCACCAGCAGTTGTTTTTGTTCGCTAGCAAAATCCAAACCATAACCTGATTTCATCTCAATCGTCGTAACACCTTCACGGATCAAGGCTTCTAAACGTGGCTGAGAAACTTGATAAAGTTGTTCCTCATCTAATGAACGGGTCGCACGTACAGTTGAATTAATACCACCACCTTGCTGACTGATCGTTTCATAAGAAACCCCATTCATCCGTTGTTCCCATTCCCCCGCACGATTACCCCCAAACACTAAATGTGTATGACAATCAATCAAGCCTGGTGTCACTAAACGCCCTGCTAAATCCACGACCCGACAACTTGTAACATCAAGCAAACCCGCAGGGACAATCGCAACAATCAGATTATCACGCGTTACCATATCAACATTTTCTAATAAGCCATAAGCAACATCGGACTGCTGATCCATGGTAGCAATACGGCCATTTCGCCAGATAACATCGTGTACAAGGGTTTTAAATGACATAACAAATCCTATGGTTTAAAAATGCATTGGGTGTTGCAACAAAACAACAGGTATATATATGTATATACAATTAGACAAAACAGTGTGTTTTGTCAATGTAAACTCGACAGTTTGGTTAAAAATTTGTTAGCTAAATCTTATAAGTTACAGCTAGGCAATAAGTAAACAGAACGTTAGAGACATACACCGATCAGTGATGAGTAGCGAGTGAGTACAGTCACCATACCGAAAACGCAAGGCACTGCAACTTGAAGTATCAAGAGTCTATAACAATAATTACCAAAAATAGGGTAAACTTAAAGAAATAAAATTATCTAAAAAGACAGTTAATAGAATGAAAAATAAATTTGGGTTACATAATGATGATATTCATCTATTTAAAGAAGCGATCCGTGGCGCCAAGAAAATAAAACAGGATCAGGTATTGCATGCGCCCATTCGAGCTAAAGTAACTCAGCCATCGAGCAAAAAAGTTCAGCAAGAACAAATCGATGCATCGTTTTATTTTTCTGATGAGTTTCAGCCTCAATTAGAAGATGAGGGCCCAACCCGCTATCTAAAACCGGGAGAAAGTCCTTATGAATTAAAAAAATTACGTCGTGGGGATTATGTTCCTGAACTGTTTCTTGATTTACACGGCTTAACTCAAATGGAAGCCAAACAAGAAATTGGTGCATTAATTGCGGCATGTAAACGTGAAAATGTATTTTGTGCTTGCATCATGCATGGACATGGCAAACACATTCTAAAACAACAAACACCACTCTGGTTAGCTCAACACCCAGATATTATTGCCTTCCACCAAGCCCCTAAAGAATGGGGAGGCAATGCCTCAATTCTGTTACTGATTGAAACCCAAGAGAGTATTAGGCGTTAGATCACTCCCAATCATGCAAAGTGCAGTTAGGTAATAAATAAACTCAGCTAGCATATTGAATGCTACACATAATGACTCTAATAGCCCCTAGGGGCTAATAAGCGACCTACTGATTCATAGAAAACAGTTGTGATGGGCTGAGCATCCAATCTAGATGGGCTTTATGATGTACTACATCAATTTCAATACAGGCAATTGAAGAAGTAATAAACATTGGTGGAGCCTCATGTGGACACAACTCAGAAACTAAATAACCGACCAGTGGCAAATGAGAAACCACTAATACTGCATTTGTTCCCATTAACGCTAAATCACGAATATGGTCAGCAACAAATGCGGCATTCCCAGCAGGTGTCAACATATCCATCACTTCAACTTGTATCGGAAGGCTTAAGCTTTCGCGGATCACTTGCAGCGTTTGCTCCGCACGTAAATAAGGGCTAACAAGTACACTATCAATTTCTGGGTTACGTTTATTCAACCATTGAGCCATCAATGCTGAGTCATCTTTCCCCTTTTGCGTTAACGCTCTCGCTGCATCGCTTGCAGCCTGTAATGCAGCGTCACCATGACGCATAATATAAACTTGCATAATCCACCATTTGAGTCACCTAATCGCAAAACTGGCTGACTTTTTTTGTTAAAATATCTTTATATATCAAATGATAATATTAAATTGACGCCGTGTTAATTCACGCTAAACGCCCTAACTAGGTTTCAAATTATTGAAAGCATAATTGTTGCAAAAATCATCATTAACTACAACGAGTGTGTGATTCTGCATCAAACCATCCAAAAATAAAATGACTTAAGTAGTTTTTTTGCTTTTAATTTGTCCGAAAATGTATCTGAGTAGTGATAATTATCACTAGCGTTGATGCTTATCCTACTCTGCATGCCAATAACCCTTTCACCAGCAACTAACAATAAAAAAAACCTGATATTTTCTATAAAAAACAAATACATCAGGCTTTATCGTTAGTTTAGCGTACTATTTATGTGATCTTCCGAGCGACTCGCCAACCCCTCAATATCTGCACACTTCCCCAAGTGACTGCTCCTCGCCGTAAACGACGAAGCTTCCCACTTCTCAGGCCGCTACCGTTTGTATCACGGATTTACGCAGGCCTCCATGGACAGAGACGACGAGTCCCGCCGTCTGTCATGCCTGTATCCGTATATTATCATGATGAATTGAGCGCATTGCAGGGTCCCTGAAGGAGTTTATCCGAAAAAGACACCGTATCCGTCCGCGGATCCTCTATTTCATTGTGCAACAAAGTCCCGCAGAAAGTGTTTTCACGATTGCTCTTAAAAGCCCTTATGGCTTTTCGCCTTATCTCTCCGCCCGCATAGGGCGAAGGTTTACGGCGGATTTTGCTAAGCAGGAAAGAATTGCTCATTGTTTTGAGCCATGTGACATAATCGTTCACATGGAAGGAATTTTTCACCATATTTCTCAGCTAATTTATTCATCGTATCGACTGTTTTTTGAATACCTAAGCTATCCATATAGCGGAAAGGACCACCAAAAAATGGCGGGAAACCGATCCCAAATACAGCCCCGATATCACCATCACGCGCATTTTGAATAATTTTTTCATCCAAGCATCTGGTCGCTTCATTCAGCATTAGCATCACACAACGTTCTGCAATATCAATTTTGCTTAAATGATTTTGCGGATGAATACCAACCAGCTCATAGAGGCTCTTATCAACTTGGCGTTTATTGGTTTTTTTCCAAAATAGCAGTTTAGATGATGATTGATGCCCATAAAGATAGAAGCCTTTACCGTTTTTCTTACCTTTACGACCATCTTTATTCACCTTATCTAAAAGCTCAGGCGCCATAAATCTATTCCCAAAACGGTTCACTAAGATAGGCAAAATTTTTGTGCCAACATCGATACCAACCTCATCTAGCAGGTTAAATGGCCCAACAGGGAAACCAAAATCGACTAAAGCGCTATCAATATGTTCAATTGACTCGCCACCCATTAAGCATTCAGCAGCCTCACATAAATAAGGTGCTAAAATACGGTTAACATAGAAACCAGCGTCATCACCAACCACAATAGCTGTCTTACCTTGCCGTTTAGCGAAAGCGACGGCTGTTGCAATAGTTTGTGCATCCGTCTGATGATGAGGGATCACCTCAACTAGTGGCATTTTATCTACTGGACTAAAATAGTGTAAACCAATGACTTTTCCAGGATATTGTGCGTTTTCAGCAATCTGGTTAATAGGTAGTGATGATGTATTTGAAGCAAAAATAGCCTGCCCTTTAGTCACATCTTGAATTTCAGCAACCATTTTTTGCTTTAATGCAAGATCTTCAAATACCGCCTCTACAACAATATCTGTATGCTCAAACCCTTGATAATCGAGAGTACCAGATATTTTTGCCATCACGGCATCACGCTCACGAGCAGGCATTCGCCTTTTATTCACTCGCTCCGTCATAAGATCCCAGCTATAACGCAACGCTTGTGTCACCCCTTTCGCGTTAATATCTTTGATGCGAACGGCTAAATGACCACGCATTGCAGTAACATAAGCGATCCCTCCCCCCATTAAACCGCCACCCAGCACCCCTATTTGTTTAAACTTAGTAGGGGCTGCCGTTGAACCCGTTTCATTTTTTAACGAGGTTGTTGCAAAAAAGAGGCTACGTAGTGCAGCCGACTGCGGTGTCATCACTAACTCACCAAAGGCTTTTGCTTCTGCCTCATACCCTGCTTTAATGCCTTTTTCGACCCCAATTCGCACGACTTGAATGATCTTCTCAGGTGCTGGATAATGCCCTTTGGTTTTACGCATCACCGTCTGTTTAGCGGTTGAAAAAACTTTATTACGCAATAACCTGCTACTTAATAACCGTTGCTGCCAATGGATAGGTGCACGCTGAATTTTACCTTTTTTTGCCATTTGAACGGCGACATCCAGTAAAATAGTTTCAGGCACAACATCATCTACTAGCCCCATTTTCTGTGCTTGTTTAGCGCGTAGTTGTTTACCTGTCAGCATCATGTCTAATGCGCTAGGGATACCCACTAACTTAGGTAAGCGCTGTGTTCCACCCGATCCAGGTAGCAAGCCAAGCTGCACTTCAGGTAGGCCCAGCCGCGTTTTGTCATCACTAGAACAAACCCGCGCATGACAAGCCAATGCCAGTTCTAAGCCTCCGCCTAAACAGGCTCCATGGATAGCAGCAATAATAGGTAATGGATAGTTTTCTAGCTTATCAAATAAAACCTGCCCTTCTTTCGATAGTTCACTGGCTTCCTCTTTACTTGTACAATTAGCAATCATGCTAATATCAGCACCAGCAATAAAACTGTCTCTCTTCCCTGATGTGATCACCAATCCTTTCAAGCCTGAAGTTGATTGTGCCTGCTGCAATATGGCGAGGAATTGCTGAGCAAATTCAGCTTTTAATGTATTCACCTTTTCATCGGGAACATCGACATAAATGACACCTACCGTTTGTGAATGAACTTCAAAACGAAATGCATCTTTAACGATTTTGCCTTGTGTTTCTATCGCAGAATAGTCAGCCATTACTCCACCTCCAGAATCATTGCTGTACCTAAACCACCAGCAGCACATGCTGTTGTTAGACCAAACCCTCCACCACGCCGACGTAGCTCGTGAAGGGTTTGTGTTACCATACGTGCACCTGTTGCAGCAAATGGATGCCCATAAGCAATCGAACCACCTAACACATTAAATTTATCCATATCCACTTCACCAATTTCTTTTGCTAGCCCTAATTTTTCTTGCGCAAACTGGCGGCTTGAAAATAGTTTAAGGTTTGCCAGCGTTTGAGCAGCAAACGCTTCATGCATATCGATTAATGTGAGATCTTGCAATGTTAACCCTGCTCGCTTCAAGGCGATAGGCGTTGCATACGATGGCCCTAACAGCATATCTTGCCAAACATCAATTGCAGAAAAAGCAAAGCTACGAATATAACCTAATGGTGTATAGCCTAATGCTTTGGCACGCGATTCTGTCATCATTAAAACAGCAGCCGCACCATCAGTTAATGGCGTACTATTTGCTGCGGTAACAGAACCATGTTTGCGATCAAACGCAGGTTTTAATTTCGCATAAGACGATAGAACGGAATTGGTACGAATATTATTATCTTGAGAAAACGCTTGTTTGAACGGTGGCATATAAGCAGTCATCACCTCTTGCTCTAACACCCCACTCTCCCATGCCTTCGCTGCCAATATGTGTGAACGATGAGCCAGCTCATCCTGTTGCTCACGACTAATGTGATAACTTTTCGCCATTTGCTCAGCAGTATCGCCCATACGTAGCCCTGTCGAGTACTCTGCAACTGCTGGTGCAACAGGTAACAAATCTTTTAAGCGTAATTTCGTTATCAATGATAACTTTTGCCCTAACGATTTTGCTTTACTCAAAGAGAGCAATGTTGCCGCTAATTTTTTTGATACACCAATAGGTAAAACTGAAGAAGAATCAGCACCACCAGCAATGCCCACTGAGATATGTCCAGCCATCATACTCTCAGCAACATTCGCCATTGCTTGGAAGCTGGTTGCACATGCACGTGAAACGCTATAAGCATCCGTTGAAACACTCATACCTGTGCCAAGTACAATCTCCCTTGCAATATTCGGAGCAGAAGGCATTTGCACGACCTGCCCAAATACCAACTGTTCAATCAATTCTTTATCAATACCACTACGATTGAGCAATTCAGCAACCACCGCTTTTCCCAGATCAACTGCGGCAACCCCTTGGTATGCTGTTGCTTGCTTAGCAAAAGGTAAGCGTAGACCGCTAACGATAGCGATCCTTTCTTTTGCTGTATAAGTACTTTCGCCATGATGGGAAATTTGATTCATGGTAGCTCCTGCTAAAATTTTCTAGCTTATAGACCCCTTGTTGAAGTCTTCGTTGTCTGTATTTAGGCTCAATTAGAGAAACTAGTCTCTCAGAACCGAATCAATAAGAGGCGCTATTACAACGTTTAGACTTAAAGAGGTCCGACCTGTTTATTATTGTTAACATAAAGGTTACATTCAGAAAACAGAGACATTGAGAAAATGCGAGCTTGCACACAACTTAATGAACATCAATGAAAGATTGGAACAATTAAGGCAGGAAATAGATGTTACAAGAAAATAAAGAAACCTCCACTGTTGAGTCATAAAACAGCAGCGGAGGCTGTAAATAGTCAATCATTTGATTGATTAACGTAAGCCCAATTGAAAAATCAGACTTTCTGCTTCACAGCTAAATGTAAAATCTGCTGAGAGTTCAATGCCCCCCTCAACATTCTTAATTGAATGATTGATGATACAAGGATCAGACTCAACTGATTTTGCTTTGTCTGTTAGCTGCTTCAACATCGCTTCCGCCTCGGTTTGGCTTGCGAAAACATGCTGATACGATGCGGTGCAATCTTTGTTATCTAAAATTGTCCCTACATCCACACAGCAGCAGGCCGCCGTTTCTTCTGCGCTACAGCGCTTAATCGCATCAGTCATTTTATTCTCCAAATCAACAAACTGTTAAGTCGCTATCATAACGCCTAAAAACAGCGAAAAACCAGTGTATATCAAAAGCGATCACTGACTATCTGCTATAAGTTTGATCTAACCCCATAAATAACAACCATAAGCAAAATCCAACTAGTGCAATGTTGCGATTTTGTTAAACACATCGCAATTTTGAAAACAAGTGCGAGATAATTGTAAAACAGACTTGCAACATATGAGGTGGTCAGACCTATACTCTAGTAACTGGTCTGATTTGTCATAGAGGCAAGCGACCCTACAATTCTGCGCTTCTTGCGATAGAAGTCGCCTAATATAAATAATAAACAAGAGGGTTTTGGTCATGAGCCAGAAAAACCTATTTACTCGATCAGCTTTGGCAATAGCAGTGGCAATGATTTCATCTAACGCTGGAGCCGCTGGTTTTTTGCTTAATGAATATTCCACTTCTGCGCTAGGACGTGCATTTTCTGGGGCCGGCGCAATCGGCGATAACGCAAGTGAAGGTAGTCGTAACCCAGCAGCGATGATGCTATTTGATCGTCCTGCTCTCTCGGTCGGTGCCGTTTATATTGATCCTAGTGTTGATATTAAAGGCCGTGGAGCTTCTCCACTCGGTAGTAACTTAAATGCGAATGATATCGCGCCAAGCGCCGTAGTACCAAATGCCCACTTTATTTTCCCAATTAATGACAAATGGGCTGTGGGTACTTCAATGACCACCAACTTTGGTCTCGCCACTGATTTCAATAAAAGCTATGCGGCAGGTCCAATCGGCGGTAAAACTGACCTCAAAACAGTGAATTTAAACCTAAGTGGTGCTTACCGTTTAAATGATAACTTTAGTTTTGGCTTAGGTGTTGATGCCGTTTATGCAGATGCAGAAATTACCCGTCATGCAGGGGATCTTGGACAATTGACACCCCGTCTTGGCTTACCTGCATTACCTGCAAGTACCACAATGGCAAAACTAACAGGTGATGATTGGGGTTACGGTTGGAACGCAGGGATCCTTTATGAATTAAACCCTGACAACCGTTTTAGTTTGACTTACCGTTCAAAAGTTAAAGTTAAATTTGAAGATGGTAAATATTCAAACGATTTACCAAATATGCCACTACCTGGGGGCTTAGTAGGTACTGGCGGTGAAAAAATCAAGGGTAAACTCGATCTTAACTTACCAGATATCTGGGAGTTTTCTGGTTACCATAAAGTCGCGCCAAAATGGGCATTACACTATAGTGTTGCCTATACAGGTTGGAGTGAATTTAAAGATCTAACAGCGTACCGTAGTAGTGATAATAAAGAGCTATTCCATAAAGCAGAAAACTTTAAAGACGCGTGGCGATTTGCTTTAGGTACAACCTATTTCTATGACGATAACTGGACATTCCGCACGGGTATTGCTTACGATGAAAGCCCTGTACCAGCTAAATACCGTTCAATTTCTATTCCTGACCAAGATCGCTACTGGTTAAGTGCAGGTACAACCTATGCATTTAATGAAAATGCCTCCGTTGACCTTGGCATCTCTTATATGTATGGTAAAAAAGTCAATATCTCTGAAAAACTCAGCGAGAACGCTAGCATACCACTGCCAGCTTATGAGTTTAAATCTGAAGGTTCTGCTTGGTTGTATGGCGTGAACTTCAACTATACATTTTAATTGATACATCCCATATATAAATAACAGGGGAATTATCCCCTGTTATTATTTTATCCAAAAGCCAACAAACCGTTTTCTATCTGTAAAATTCCCTTTTCTAGTGATAAATAACTGGTATTAACATCATTTTCTGCATTGAAAACACGCCGTTATTATCAAAATAGTAAAATCCGCTACTTACCACGAAGAAAAAAACGCTCAAAACGCTGTACGCGCCTGAGTTACACTTGACATTTACCTAGATAAATCTATAAATTAAATTATGGCTGGTTTGTAAATTAACGGTTAACAGTCACTACACCATGCCTGCCACTGTAAAACTATTTCAATTTGTTTTTGAACATCCATTTCGTTGTAAATAGTTTTGCAATTCTTTTTCATAACATCACAACACCCTGCATGTTCTTGTCATAACGCTAAGTACAATAAGTTTATTGTTTAGCTCAGTATGGCACCAGACTGTATGGGCAAAACAAATTAACGTTGAGCGGCTCTTAACACGCTAATCGTTAACCATGAAGAGGCCGATATGAGCACATAGGAGAAAGATTATGGGAACTTTATTTACCGTTGGTTTTATTGGTGTATTAGGTGTCATTGCACTAATAGATGCAATAACTTCTCGAGGAAACCGAGGCAATGAATAACATTTTTATCACTCTCTAATGTCCGATGGCAAAAGAGAGTGATAACTTAAGTTGATTAAACTAGTCGATAGAATCTAAATCACCTTCAATTGCTGATGCGTTCGGATTCACCGTCGCTTTCAACTCCCCTCCACTTGATAAGAAATCATTACGTTGGAAGTAAGCTTCTCTCATTAACAAATACGGATCTGAAGAGTTCTTCAGCAAGCCATCTGAATCAAGTAACTGTGAACGGGTTTCAATACCCTCAAGTGCCCATTTACCCGCCGACATCCAGAACGTCAAATAACTTAGCATCGGATATAAATCATCGACTAAGTCTCCGCCTTGCTCACGTACGGTGAAACTACCGTAGCCCGGTAACACAACATATGGGCCATAACCAACATCGTAGTAACCTAGAGTATTACCAAAACGTTTAGGCTCTTCCTTTGCTAACTGAGGGTTTGCCATTGAGGCAACGTCGATCAAGCCTCCCATACCAAAAACTGTATTGAGGAAGAAACGGTTAAAATGTTTAAAACCTTGGCTGACTTCGCCTCGCAGGAAGCTGTTCAGCATACTGGCTGGCTCTTCAAGGTTAACAAAAAAGTTGGTTAAACCATTACGTGCAGGCATCGGTACATAATCACGCCAAGCCACCGCGACAGGCCTCAGGACATACGGATCTAACACATTGTAGTTAAAATTGAACATCGCTCGGTTAAAACCTTCAAGCGGATCTGAACGTTCCTGAGTTTCAGGGTTTATTGAACTAGAACATCCAACAAGCAAAACTCCCGCAAGAAGAACGCCACTCATGCGAAACTTCATAATACTCTCCATCCCCTGCGCCACCAGCCATGGCACTTTTTTACGAATTATAAGTTATACGCGTTATATTAAAACCAAACAGATATAATTGTTAATCAATTTGAGTGCTAAGCATAACTAAGCAACCATAATGTTAACTATACCTTATTTATAGCGTCTATTATTATAAGAAATGTGATTAAATAAATAAGAATCGCTTTTTATCGGGTGAGCAATACGAAAATACAAGAAATCCATCGTAGTTGGACAAAAAAGCACCTGATAGCGCTTTTAGCGGCCTTTGATAAAAGAAATTCAACGTAACAACTTGATTCAATAGGGAGTCAGAAGTAGAATGCCAATCGCTGTCACATCAGTATCTAAGTCCCCTTAGTTAAATGGATATAACGAGCCCCTCCTAAGGGCTAGTTGTAGGTTCGATTCCTGCAGGGGACGCCATTACCGACGACTAAACCAACCTCTTCCTACTTAATTAGAAAACACTCACTTAACTCAACCTCATTGCTCAAGTGATAATAAAATAAATCTAATAATGGGTACCAAAGATTTCAATTAGTGACTTCTGCTCGAATGATAAAACTTTATTACTGAAACGGCTGAATACTCTTCATTAACGGTACTCGTCTATTTCAGATAAATACATTTTATGATTTTTTATTCGAGGTCATTATGAAAAAATTAACGCTATCATTAGCCCTGCTTAGTTTACTAAGCCCATTACTTAGTTTGCTGTCATTCCAAGCAAGTGCCCATGGTTATCTTACTAGCCCTCCTAGTCGAACTTATTTATGTAAACTAGAAACTAACAAAAACTGCGGGGATGATGCTCAATATACCCCTCAAGGTGTTGAAGGGCCAAAAAGTTTTCCAGGTACAGGACCAGCTGATGGCAGCCTTGCTAGTGGCGGTAATGGACTCTATAAAACACTAGATGAGCAAACACCAACACGCTGGAGTAAAACAAATTTAAAAACAGGAGCAGCCACATTTACTTGGTATTTAACTGCTGCACATCGCACAACTAATTGGCGGTTCTTTATTACTAAAACAGGCTGGGATCAATCAGCTCCTTTATCTCGTGCAGCCTTTGACTTAACACCATTCTGCCAACGTGATGATAATGGGGCAAAACCGCCAAACGAGACTCCAATTAATTTCCAATGTACCATACCAACAGATCGCACTGGTTATCATGTTATCTACGCAACATGGGATGTATATGATACAGATAACGCGTTCTATCAGGTTATTGATGTTAATCTGACTAACTAAAGAAGCGCTTAATAAACAAATCGATGACTTGATATTTCAGTAGGGAATATTTAACCGCACCATAAATCATATGGTGCGGTTATTATACTAAATAATACTAACCCCGTTGCTGATTTGTCTGCCAAGCTTTCACTGCACAGTAAACACAGCGTAGACAATTTCGAGGTGCCAAAAACTATCAAGACCACACGCAATTTCACACACTGTCCATCCAACTAGCGTAAAACGTTTATAATTATCTGCATGTTCATAGTGACTGCTCTCCGCCCGCATTGTGCGATAGCTTACGGCGGGATCTTGCTAATAGGCATCATGATACGGGCAGCCTTCTCTTTGATAGAGATAAGGCATATCAATCAGGTAATCAGTCAAACCGTTAGATGCGTATTTCCATTTTTTCCCTATCCATTTTATTCTTCTATATGACTAAAGCTGATCCAACATTTCCTGCGTAATTAGTACCACTCCGCCCTCAGAACGATAAAAACGCCGTTTATCCTCTTCTTTATTTTCACCTACAACTAATCCATTTGGCACATGGCAACCTTTATCAATAATGCAACGTTTTAAACAGCAGGTATGACCTACATGCACCTCAGGGAGTAACACTGAAGAATTGATTTGGCAAAAAGCACCAATATGAACTTCTTGGAAAATAACTGAATTAACAATCATTGAATCTGAAATGATACAACCAGAGTTAATGAGTGAATTGATAACCATGCCTTGCGAACCTGAGCTACCTTGAATAAATTTCGCAGGAGGCAGCGGATACATCGCCGTACGAATTGACCAATTATGATCATACATATCTAGTTCTGGCACAGCAGAAACTAAATCAATATTGGCATTCCAATAAGAATCGATTGTGCCTACATCCCGCCAGTATGGTCGAGTATTTTCATTAAAATTAGAAGTAACACATGAGCGGCTAAATGGATGTGCCCATGCAGCGCCTTGTTTAACGACCTTTGGTATTAAATCTTTGCCAAAATCGTGATGAGTTTCGATGACAATATTTTCTTCTTTCAGCAATTGATATAAATACGATGCATCAAAAACATAAATCCCCATACTGGCGAGCGAAGTATCTGATTTTCCAGGCATTGACGGTGGATTAACCGGTTTTTCAATAAATTGAATAATACGTTCGTTTTCATCTATATCCATTATGCCAAATCCGGAGGCTTCATTTTGCGGTACTTCAATACAAGCCACAGTACATTTACTGCCTTTTTCAACGTGATCGAGCAGCATCTGTGAGTAATCCATCTTATAGATATGATCCCCCGCTAGAATCAAAATATACTTCGCCTGATAATGCCTAATGACATCTAAGTTTTGAAAAATAGCGTCAGCAGTGCCTTGATACCAACCATCATTACCTTGTTTTTGTTCTGCTGGCAAAATATCAATAAATTCATTTGCTTTATTATTCAAAAATGACCAACTACGCTGTATATGTTGGATCAAGGAATGCGAGTAGTACTGCGTTAATACACCAACTCGATAAATACCTGAATTTACACAGTTTGATAACGTGAAATCAATAATTCTAAATTTTCCACCAAAAAAGAGCGATGGCTTAGGTTGTTTATTAGTCAGAGCCTTTAAGCGTGTTCCTCGTCCCCCTGCAAGGATCAACGCCACCGTTTTGTTCGGTAATTGTGTTGCTAGCATTGAGCGTTGCGCAGCGTTTGGATGTGAGCAAGATAATAATTCCTCAGGCATATAACCTCCTCAAAAAACGTAATTAGTAAAATTTTTGTTAGTTAACACATTGATACTTCTTGGATTGCTTTGGTGTTTTTCAATAATTTCACTAGAACACAGAAAAGACTCGATGTTTACCCAATGACCGGCTGGTAGTGTTATATGCTGAACCTGCTCTGTTAAATTAATCATTATCAGCCATTGACCAGATAATAATATTTGTAAAGGTAATGTTTCATGCCGTTGCCATTGTTCAGGCGTTAATGACCTTCCATGTTGATTAAGCCAAACTACATCAGCGGCGTTATTTTTAATGGAGATTTCCCCTGTCCACCATTCCCCTTCAGTTAAAGCGACTATTTTTTGTCTTAAGGCAATTAGTTGCTTTGTGAATTGAATTAACTCTTCATCTTTTGTTTGCCAATTTATCCAACTCACAGGTGAATCTTGGCAGTAGGCATTATTATTTCCTTGCTGACTATTTCCTTGCTCATCACCAGCCAGCAACATAGGAGTCCCTAGTGATAACATTAAAAAGGTCAATAAATGACGGCAACTTTGCGCCCTACTCTGTAAGATATGAGGATCATCCGTCATTCCTTCGAAACCGTGGTTATTGCTGTGGTTATTATTACTACCATCAGCATTGTTCTCACCATTGGCTTGATTATGTTTGCGATTAAAACTCACCACGTCTTGGAGGGTAAAACCATCATGGGAGGTAATTTTATTGATGGAAGCATAAGGCAAACGTTGACCCTGCAGGTAAATATCACTCGATCCGGCGAAACGGCTCGCAAATGTTCCTAAAGAAATGCCTGTATTCAATGTAAATTGGCGAATGTCATCACGAAAACGATCATTCCACTCGGCAAATGGTGCAGGAAAATTACCTAATTGATAGCCACCAACCCCAATATCCCAAGGTTCAGCAATTAGTTTTAATTTGGATAAAATAGGATCTTCGGCAATTGCCGTTAATAACGGTGAATTGGAGGTAAAATCAGGTGTTCTACCAAGTACTGTCGCCAGATCAAAACGAAAACCATCAACATGGCACTCGTTCGCCCAGAAATGCAAGCAATCCATTACCCATTGTTTCACCGTAGGATGGGATAAGCGCAAGGTATTTCCACATCCAGTCCAATTATGGTAATCACCATTATCTTGTAACCAATAATAAGTACTGTTATCAATCCCCCTAAATGATAAGGTTGGGCCTAAAAGATCTAATTCGGCAGTATGGTTAAAGACAATATCTAAGATAATTTCGATGCCTGCATCATGTAAGGCTTTTACCATGTCTCGAAACTCATTTAGCGGTGAGGTATCTACGCGACCTGACCAATACGTTGGCTCAATCGCAAATGGTGCTAACGTGTTATAGCCCCAATAATTGGTTAAGTTAAGTTTTTGTAGCCTAGGCTCATCGAGATGAAACTGAATAGGTAATAATTCAAGGGCAGTAATACCTAGTTGTTTTAGGTAGCTGATCATTATTGGATGAGCAATAGCCGCATAACTGCCGCGGAGCTTTTGCGGAATATCAGGGTGTAGCTGAGTTAAGCCACGGACATGGGCTTCATAAATGATTGTCTTTGCCCATGGTGTATTAGGTAGGGCATCATGACCCCAATCATAATCGTCTTGCGTAACAATAGATTTAGGTGCAACCACCCCATTATCCATCATATCTCGGCTGTCTAGCCCATCGATAAATAAATGAATATCTTCAACTTTACGACTCAGGGCACGGCTATAGGGATCAATCAACAGCTTATTTGGATTAAAACGTAAGCCTTGCTCTGGCTGCCAAGGGCCATACACTCGGTAACCATAATGAATACCCGTAGTAGCGCCTAATAGATAACCATGCCAAATATGATTATTATCGCACGTTAATTCATAGCGGCTTTCTTCACCCTGTTGGCTAAATATGCATAGCTCTACTCTTTCGGCTTGCTCGCTATAAAGCGCAAAATTAACACCATTATCATCAGCTTTACAACCTAACGGAGCCGGATCCCCTGCGGTTAATTTAAAGTTAATATTTGGCATTATTCACCTTCTTTTTTAAGAACAACGTTGCTAGAGGAGGAATAACAACACTAATTGAATGCGACTTATTGTGGCAAGCAACAAGTTCTGTATGGATATTGGCCATATTACCTACATTGCTACCACGATAATATTGAGAATCAATATTGATAATTTCCGAATACTCCCCTCTATACTGAATACCAGTACGATAGTTTTCACGAATAGCAGGTATAAGGTTTACAATAACAATATCAATAGAATAGATAAAATCATCTATACTTCCAAAACGCGAAGTTGGTGAATATAAACCTATCGGTTGGCAACCCCATGAGCCATCAAAAGGGGATTTACTGATTGGAAGTAATTCGATATGAGTAAAGCCCATATCCTTAACATAAGGAATAAGTTGTTCTGCTAATTCACGGTAGTTCAACCAGCTATGACTATCGGCATGTCTGCTCCATGAACCAAGGTGCACTTTATAAATTGACACTGGCAATCTCGTATTATCTGCAGACAAACGCTTGCCTAATGAACCTTTAATTGATGGAAAATATACCTTTAAAGACACCACATGAGGAAACAAACTGTTTTTAAACGCATATGGATAAAATGCATGAATAGAAAATTTATTGTCAACTTCATGAGTTCCTAATATAGAAAAAGGAGCATCGAAATACCCTGAAGTTATTCTCTCAATCAATTCTTTTTTAATTTTCGGCAACTTAATAACCTCAAGGACCCCTCGATTTATTTGATATTACCCCATGCATTAATTTTGTAATTGATGATGTTCACAGTTCGACATAACGAGAGCAACCTATAAATTGTTAATATTTTTTACTAGTTAATCACACAGCGTTATTATCACACTTGACACCCATCTAGGCGAAACTTAAAATTCAATCATTAATATCAATTACTTATACAATATAAATATTAAACCATCAATTCAAGTTACTTTATATATAATATTATAGTTTATTTTTTCATTAATAAATAACATAGATGAGCTTCACCTTAAAATAAAAAAAGAATAAATAAACCATAATCATCTTTATAGGTTTTAATTTCCCAATAACTCATATTTTAGGTTGCACCTTTATTTTTCTCAAAAAGAGCATCATTTAAAAACTATCGCTTGATAAGGTTCTAGCACGATATGTTCACTTTCAATATTTAGTTTATTAATATTATTTAAATATAATTTATTAACTTTACTATTAATTTTTTCCTTTTCACTGCCGAAGTTACAATAAATATCAACCCATTTATCTTTTAATGCTCTACGGTAAGCAATAACATTTCTGGAAGAATCGAGGGCAATAAAAGTGCCATCAATAAGAATATCTCTAATTTCAGAGTGTAATCGTAAAGAAATTAACTGCTGATAGAATGAGAAAAGTGAATCAGCCTGTTGCAGCTGTTGTTGAGCATTGATAGTGACATAATTTGGATTGATTTTTAACCACGGTTTTGCAGCAGTGAAACCTGCTTGTGACGTTGTATTCCACTGAAAAGGCGTCCTTGCGTTATCTCGACTACGAGCAGCAAAGTAACGCATCATTTTTTGCTGACTGTAATTGTTTTGTAGCCCCCATTCATATAATTTAAAAACATGTAAATCATCATGTTCCTCGATTAGCATTGGGCAGTTAGTCATACCTATTTCTTGCCCTTGATAAATAAATGGAGTGCCACGCTGCATCAATAAAAAAGTCGCTAACATTTTTGCTGCCACTAAAGATGACTTCGCACCTTTTGGCAGAAATTTATTCAATGAACGTGGTTGATCATGATTTTCGAGATAAGGAGCTCCCCACCCTACTTTTTGTGTCTCAAGCTGATTTTTGATAAACACAGGCTTTAACCATTTACTCGTAATTGGCTTTAATGTAAAAGGTGGTTGCTCGTCAATATCAAGATTCGCGATACTGAAATCAAATACCATCGAAAAATATCCATCTTCCCCGATATAGTCATGGAGATCTTTTTCAGGAACGTCAATCTCAGCAACGGTCATACAATTGGCGGGACGAAAAGTGTTATCAGCTAGCTGGTTAAGAAACTTATCAATTCCAGGTTGATTGACGACCCAAGGGATCAATGAAGCTGTACCATCTTCACGATCAGGTTCAAAATAATGCACTGAAAGCGCCTCTGGGGATTTTTTTAAATTACCTATAGCGTCAATACGAAAACCTGCAACGCCTTTTTTTATCCACACATTTATCATGTCAATTATTTCTTGGCGCAACTGTGGGTTTTCCCAATTAAGATCCGGTTGCTCTGGTCCAAAAGAATTAAAATACCAACGGTGAGTATTTGGAACATTCGTCCATACAGGACAATCAAAATAGGTTCTTAAATTGTTAGGCGGAGTCGATTTTTCCCACTCCATAAATGTATAGTAATTAGCATATGGGCTATTCGGATCAGCAAGCGCGGCTTGAAACCATGGATGCTCATCTGATGAATGATTAAGCACTAAGTCGAGGAGTATTTTAATACCGCGCTTTGCTGCTTCTGCAATAAGTTTATCGAGAGTCTCATTATCACCAAAAATAGGATCAACTGTTGAATAATCAGCGATATCATAGCCATTATCTTTCATTGGCGATTTGAATATAGGGCATAACCAAATAACATTAACACCCAGTAACTGTATATAATCTAATTTTTCGATGACCCCTGCGAGATCACCAACTCCGTCACCATTGTGGTCATAAAAGCTTTTCGGATAGATTTGATAAACAACCGCTTCTTTCCACCATGCATCTGTCATATTTACCTCATCATTATGTTAATCATAGAGTTATATTAAATATGGCATGTAACTTTGCCTTTTCCTCATTTTCTTTACTCCCTTTATACATTGAAAGCATAAAACCGTTACAAAAGCTTTGACTGGAAACAAATATACGTTATCGCTTTTGATAACGTAAGATTGAAAGTAAACTGCTCTCAAAGTATATACAGGTGATTTCTCATGAAAAAATATGAAGAGCTTGCTCTCGATATCATTAGCAAAATTTGCCAAGGAATGATCACCGAAAAGCTTTTACCTGAGAGAGAATTAGCTGAAAAGTATAATATTTCACGATTTTCGGTCAGAAAAGCGCTCTCTAAATTAAAAGCCATCGGTGTGATCCAATCAAAAGCGAGCTCTGGCTATTTTGTCAACACCACGTTAATGGGTAATCCACTAATCTACAATTCAATCACAGAAAATAAATTTGGGGAGATTTCCTATAAAAAAATCAAACTACATAAGCGGCTACCAACAACACAAGAAATGCAAATTTTCTCAATTAATAATGATGAGTATCTTTGGCACATAAGGCGCTTAAGATTAATTCAAGGAAAAGTAACACAGATAGAAGAAACCAAGCTGCTAGTCAGTTTATTTCCCCATATTTCAAATGAAATTATTGAAAGCTCACTACAAAAACATGCGCTCTCTTTAGGGTTAGAAATCGATAGCTATTTAACAACCTATCGGGCAATAAGTTTATCTAAAGAGAATGCTCAATTACTTGATTGCAAACGCTCTCATGCTGCCATGAATATCACTAATCGGGGCTTTTTGAAAACGGGCAAAGTATTTGTGGTAAGTGAGATTATTGATATTAACTACCAATGTACTTATCACACACCATTCAACTCCGAAAGTTTGCATTATAGAGATGGTACTGGCCACTAGTTTGCGGCCATAGTTATCCACTAAGGTGTATGGATCGTTCCATCTGGCAACCGACTTTGCGTCCATTCATGAGGCCGATATTCAACTGGAAAATTCTTTGCCGCATCTTTATTTATTTCAACACCAATTCCTCTGATTTCTGGCGCATATAGATAGCCATTATTAGGTTCTATTGCGTTAGGGAATACCTGCAAAGTATTTGGTTGGTAGCTTACATGTTCTTGGATAGCAGCATTATGTAAGTGCACATTAAGATGAATATTGACAGCACTACCTATAGGGGTCATATCAGGAGGGCAATGCCACGCAAGACGAATACCAAAAGTTGCGCATAAATGTCCTAATTTCAATGCAGGGGTGATCCCGCCAATTTGAGAAACATGGCAACGGATAAAATCCACTCTACGTTTCAGAATCAGCTCTTTCCACTCTTCTGGATTATTAAATAATTCACCGAGAGCTAAAGAAACACTGGACTGACTACGAATATTATCTAACCATTCTGTTTGGTTCGGAGGTAAAATATCTTCAATAAAATAGGGGCTATATTGTTCTACTCGTTTTGCAAACTGAACAGCTTGGTTTGGAAATAGTCGCTCATGCACATCATGAAGAATATGAAATGACTTTCCATATTTTTCACGTAATAACCTAAACATTTCAAGCGTATTATCCATGTATTGGTCTTGATCATAATATGAACCCGCTGTTGGATGCTTAGTCTCATGTATTTCACTAAGTGCTCCCCCATAAAAACCAAGCTGACAACGAATATGTTTATAACCTTGTGATAAATAGTGGTCAATTTGCCCATAGAGACCATCTATCGTATCACTAGAGGCGTGAGTATAAGCGGGTATAGCATCTCTCGATTTCCCTCCCCACAGTTGATACAAAGGCATATTAGCTAGTTTGGCTTTGATATCCCATAAAGCCATATCAATACCAGAAATTGCATTATTAATAACTGGACCATTACGCCAATAAGCATTTACTGTCATCATATGCCAAAGGTCTTCAATATTATTAGCATCTTTACCGATCAATAAAGGTTTCAAATACTCGTCAACCATAGTTTTTACAGCTAATGGCCTTTGTTGAAAAGTGGCACAACCAAACCCTGTTACCCCTGAAGTAGTTTCCATCACCACAGTGATAAGATTATGTCTATCTGGTTTGGCAATAATGCATTCAACATCTGAAATTAGATTTGGTTTCACGTTTTAATCACCTATGACTCACTGAATATATTTATGTAACAGTGAATAATCATCAATTTCAAGAGCTAAATTTGGTTAAAAATTAACTGGTTCGATCCTGTTTAAGATTAAACACCAAAAACGTACCAATTTATAAAATTAGTGTATTTTTTTTATTTTCGTCGATCTAATGTGATTGCAATCACAGTTATCTCAATTGGATAATTATGGTGAATGGCTAATATGAACCAATATTTAAGAATTAAATAAGGCGACAATGATGCCATTACCAGAAACCAATAAATCTGTTGTTGCACAGATTCAATCAAAACAATCCGATGACTTTAGTGCGAAATTACAAATACTTATTACTGCATTAGGCGGGAGTAAAAACATTGAAAATATTACTCATTGCATGACTCGACTGCGATTCAAATTAATGGATGAATCGCTAATTAATCGAAAAAGTATCGAAAAAATTCAAGGTGTAAAAGGTATCGTCATTGCTCAGGGGCAAACACAGATTGTCATTGGTACTGATGTTGAAAAATGGTTTAACGCGATTTCTAATCGTTATTCTCAACCAAGTGATACATTAAAACCACCCCATACAGAAAAAAAGAGCCAATTGTTCCAAGGAGCAATGCGGATAGTCGCTGGAATTTTTGGTCCAGTCGTACCCGCAATTGCAGGAGCAGGTATGTTAATGGGCCTGCTTTCAGGACTTATTGCAACAAATATTATTTCTGAAACATCAGATACAGTATTTTTCTTTAGATCAATTTCTGTTGGCGTATTTTTCTTTCTGCCTATGTTAGTTTCATTTTCTGCAGCGAAGGTATTTAAGGTTAATGAATATATTGCTTTAGCCGTTGCCGCCGCAATGATGGCACCAAAACTGATTGAGAAAGCACAACAGCTCACTGCTACAGGACATACTGCTGAACTGTCGGTATTTGGTATTGTGCCTATCGAATTACTTAATTATGGCGGTGCTATTGTTCCTGCAATCTTAGCTATTTGGGTGCTATCGAAAATTACCCCGTTGGTTGATAAACTTGTTCCCTATTCAGCTAAACCTGTATTCACCCCGCTGCTGGCATTTGCAGTAACATCCACATTAGTACTTTCTTTCGTTGCCCCCGTGGGCATGTGGCTAAGTAATGGTGCGGGTTGGGTCGTTAGTTCATTATTAGAAATATCACCTACTCTAACTGGTTTTGTCTTTGGCCTAACGCGGCCAATCACCATTGTCTTTGGTATTCACCACAGTATGACACCGATTAGTCTGAACAACTTTGCTTTATATGGAAAAGATTTGCTAATGCCAATTATGTGTTTAGGTAATATGGCAATTGCAGGTTCTACCATGGCGATATGGTATAAACAACGTAAAATAACCGCAAAAGAGCAGTCATCTCTTACACTAGGTTCAGGTATTACTGCTATTCTCGGCATTACAGAACCCGCTCTTTTTGGTGTTTTGACTAAATATACAAAAGCTTTATTTGCAGCAAGTTTAGCAACTGGTATTTTTGGTGCTATTTCTGTGACAATTGATACGCACTTAACAAGTTATATTCTTTCATCAATATTTAGCCTACCAGCTTATTTAGCTGGCGGTACACAGAATTTTTTCCAGGCAGTGTTTGGAATATGTGGGGTATTTATAACTGCTTTTGTTATGACTCTATTGTTTGTTCGTATAGAAAACAGGTAATGTTAAATTTATTTAATTAATTCGTTAAATATTTAAATCCAGCCTTAATAGGAATGATTTTCAGGTATCAATTTAGTTCTTATTAGCGGCTGGAAATCAATAAATTTCACAAATCTCACTTTTTTATCGCCCACAAGAATAATAAACAGTAGTTATCATTTACTTTGTTAATAAATACAATAAAAAAACAGAAAAAGAATTTATACTCACGTTATGATAAATACTTAGTTTTTAACTCAACCCAACCATTAAAAACACACAAGCACAGCATAAACCACTAACAATTCAAAAAAAACAGAATTCAATCACCATTAAACACGCAAAAATTGTAACCAATATAACTTACATTCAATAATTAGTTACAATTCCCGCATGAAAAAAACAAATTCTGATTATCTGTTTACGCCCATATGTTGTACATTGACTCTCGTTGATAAATTTTACTTTATTTATCTAGTACATTTTAATAACAAACAAATGAATTATTATATAGGTGAGACAACATGAAAAATTCTTTATTAGCGATTTGCTTTGCTGCTATTTCTACAACATCATTAACTGCTATGGCTAATAATGCAGGCTCAGGAACCATTACATTTAAAGGTTCTGTAAACTCAGGAGCTTGTACAATTGCACCAATGGATTTAAACAAAGAAGTTTCTTTAGGTGATATCAACGTAAGTAATTTAAAAACGACTGGTAACACTGGGCCACAAAATAACTTCGAACTAAAACTAAATGATTGTAAATTAGATACAGGCGAACCTGATAATAAGTATTCTAAAGTAGAAATTACCTTCTCAGGTAAAGCCGATGCGACTAATGCAACACTGTGGGCAAACAGTGGTTCTGCACAAAATGTTGCTGTTGCATTCTTTGATGGTGAAGGTAAAGAAATTAAGCCAGGTGCAAAATTAGAGCAATCTTTAAAATCACCAGATACCACGGTTCAACTGTCAGCAAAAGCGCAAGCAACTGGCACAGCAACACCAGGGGATATCAATGCTGTAGCTAACTATGTATTAAGCTACCAATAAAAAATAGTAATATACTCTAAATAATTCGAAGTGCAGCTAGGCTGCATATCTTCACGCAAATTACTGCAACTTAAAATATAACGAGTATCGCTTTTCTACGCCTTTGGTCTGCCTAATTTAGGCAGGCCTTATTTTGAGGTTTATAGCAACATGTTAATAAACAAAAAAATATTGAGCTATATTATTCCTCTTTTAATTTTTAGCCAATATACTCACGCAGATACTTTTAATATAAATGCACTGAATTTATCAGGGCATGATAATATTGATTTAAGTCATTTTGAAAATAATGATCTCACTGAAGGCCTATACATTGCAGACATTGAATTAAATGGCAAGAAAATAATTCGTGGAAATAAAATCACTTTCGTTAGTCGTGATGATTTAGTTGTACCGTGCATCACATCTAGCATAATTGATAGTTTATTGCTAACAGAAGAAGCTTTAAATAGTATTTTATTATTTGAAGACTCTGAGTGTGCATTATTAACAAACTTAGATCCTAACATTACAATTGAGTTTCATGACGATGAGCAAGTACTAGCAATTTCAATACCACAAAAATACCTAGAATCTACCCCAACCAATTGGGTTTCACCAACACTGCGTAACAATGGGATTGCCGGTCTAATTTTAGATTACAATGTGATGAACAGCCATTACCGTGCTAAAAACCAAAACAGTAAAAATAACCTCAGCCTTTACGGTAATGTTGGTGCGAATATATCCGCATGGCGATTTCGAGCAAACTACCAATATAGAAAAGATCTAGCAAATAACACGACCACAGGCAACGATGGACGCTTTGAGTGGGAACAAGTGTATGCATTTCGAGATCTTGCAGAAATCTCTGCAAAACTATTTCTCGGCGAAGTCATGCTGAAAACAGATTTATTTGACTCTGTTCGTTTCAAAGGAATTAGCATCTTTACTGATGAGAGTATGATGCCACCTAATCTACGAGGCTATGCCCCACAAATTACTGGGGTAGCAACCAGTAATGCAACAGTCACTTTATCCCAAAACGGCCGTATTTTGCAGCAATTAAAAGTGCCAGCAGGCCCTTTTGTGATTAAAGATCTAAACCAATCAGTTAATGGAACCATTGATGTAACTGTTACTGAAGATAATGGTAATGAAACAACGTTTCAAGTGACAACAACTAGTATTCCCTTTTTAACCCGTAAAGGCGAGTTTCGTTATAAATTGAATTCAGGCCAGCTCGCCCCAAACAAAGGCAGTAATGTCACTGATAAATTTATTTCTCTTGAGGGCTCTGTTGGCATCCTAAATAATACTTCTTTATTTGGTGGTGTATTTAGCACGCAAGGTCGTGATTATCAGGCGATTAATATTGGTATTGGACAAAATTTAATTCAATTTGGTGCGCTTTCATTTGATATCACCCAATCGCAGCTCAATTTAACAGATACACAATCACAAAAAGGTAAAAGTTATCGAATTAATTACGCAAAAGATGTGCCATCTATCAATGGTCAAATCACTTTAACTGGCTATCGTTTTGCTGATCGTCATTTTAACTCATTATCCAACTTTATTACGCAGAAAGAGTCTAGAGACAATATGGTAGATAATTTCAAAGATAAACATGTTGTCTCATTATCTTATAGCCAGCAATTACCTTCAATCGATGCAAGCGTGAGTATCACTGGTTCACAGCGTACATATTGGAATGGTGGACACAATAATTATGTCAGTATAGCATTAAATAAGTATTTTACTGAGGGATGGCTTAAAGGAAGCTCAATGTCGCTGTCTTTAAATCAATCAAAATCTAACCACGGTAAAACAGATAACCAAGTTTATCTTGCTTTTAATAAACGTTTTTCTGATAACAATAATGCTATGGTTTCTTATTTTGGTTCGCATAGTAGCCAAAATAAGAAATTGGCGAACAACCTAAGCTATAGTAATAAATTTAACAGCAAAACTCATTACAATATTGGTACATCAGCAAAAGATGGCTTAACTGATACAAGCGTCAATGCTTATCTGTCTCATGATAGTGAAGTTGGACAAGTGCAAGTCAGTGGTACAGTAGGCAATGATATTACTTCGGGGAGTGCACTCATTAATGGTTCAATGACGTTAACATCACATGGATTATCAATGCACCCGCAAGTATATCGCGATCAATCACGCTTATTAGTGGATATTCCTAGTGTAAAAGGCGTCTCTATTGATAATGGCAATGCAGTGACTAACCGTTATGGTATTGCGACGTTGAATAATGTACCAAGCTATTACCGTATAGAATATGCTGTTGATATCAATGCATTGCCAAAGCATGTCAATATTGAAGACAATATCATTGAAACAACATTAACTGATGGTTCTATTGGCTATATAGCACTTGATGCTGATATAGGCCAATCACTGATTAGTCGTATTAAATTACAAGATGGACAATACCCGCCATTTGGTGCATCGGTATATAATATAACCAGAAAAAAACCTGCTGGGATCATTGCCGAAACTGGCATCGTTTATCTTGTAGGATTAAACCATGATGATGAACTTAGTGTTAACTGGGGACAGCAAAGCTGTATGTTCCCAGCTAATGCCTTATTAAATGAAAAACAAAATCACACAGCAATCTGCCAATAATTTATTTTTGGAGAACATAATGAATAAAATATTAATCACTTTCTTCATGTTATTATCAATATCTGCATCATCATATGCTGCATTGAATATTGATAGAACACGTATTATTTATCATGGTGAAAATAACGGTACCAGTGTCACTATCGTTAATAAAGATGATGCATCAGCATTTCTAGCCCAGACATGGATAGAAACACCAGATGGCAAGAAATTAGAGCATTCATTGGTTGCTTTGCCTTTTCTACAAAAGGTAAATCCGGGGCAGAAAAAGCAAATTAAAATATCTCACCTTGAGGGTCAGAATATGTTGCCCAATGATAAAGAAACCTTACTTTATTTTAATCTATTAGGTATTCCACCACAAAGTAAAGAAAAGAATGTTGTGCAGTTTACTATTCAATCTAAACTTAAACTTTTTTATCGTCCGAAAGGGCTTTCTTACACCCCAAAAATGGGCAAGGATTTTCAACAAGATTTAGTTGTCGAAAAAACAGGTCAGCAAATAACCTTAGTAAACCCAACGCCATACAATATCATTGTTGTTAATATCAATAATAGTATTGAAAAAGATAACAATTTTAATGAAACTGTCGTACCACCACAGGGTAGAAGCACTGTTAATGTCAATTCATCAGTAAAAAATAATGTGATGCTTGGCTATATTGATGATTATGGTTCACTAAAATTCAGCCAATATAGTTGTCAATCATCACAAGCATGTCAATTAACGAAAAATACTCATTAACCGTTTGATAGGACGACTACAGTGAAACATTTATTAGCAAAAGGTTGTCTTGCAAGCTGTTTATTATTCATTTTCATACCGAAAGTATTTGCAGCAGTGTCATGCTCCACCATTAAAGCTCCAGCGATGACATTAATTGATGTTCCGCTAGATTCAGCGAATAATATTTTAGCCAGCGTGACATCTGATTATGGTTATTGGAGCTGTAATTTTTCAGGCGCAACAGTGGCAGATAGAAGTATACGATTAATAACATTAATGCCCGATCAGGTAAAAAATACCCTACTCAATGCAGGTGTCGAACTCTATATGAAAGGATCAACAATTCAGACAAATACGATAAATTTAACTTCAGTGCCTATCGGTACAGAAGTACATGTCGGTTCTTGGCCTGCGGGAAATAACACACCAATTATACAAAACTACGTGTACACGCTGAGAAAAGGCAGCAAACCTTTACAATCTTTTGATACCGGGGAGTTTACCTCAGGATTTCATGTTGGTGGTACAAATAATGTTTTAATGTCACCATTTTTACAGATAAAAATAAAAGGTGAAAAGATTAATTTATGTCCTGATCCTTCAGTGAGTATGGATAATAAAACTGTTGATTTTAATGCACTGGATGCCAAAGATTTTATTGGTGGAAGCACCGTTAAAGACAGCTTTAACTTACGTGTTAATGTTGCCCCCACCTGCCAAACAGGATTAAACATTAGCGTCACTTTTAACAGTAACAATGGAACTGTAGTTAACCAAAAATATTTACTCTTGGATAACGGATTACAGGCTGTAATCACCGATAATGACTTAAAACAAGAAATACATTTTGGCGTTCCCTATAAAAAAGGGAATATCACTACGCAAAAACCTGGAAATTATAATTACAACGTTGAGCTTTCAAGAGACAACAGTCAGTCATTAAAGGCTGGGGAATTCAGTAAAACAGTGAATGTCTTGTTTACCTATCAATAACAGTGAGCCCTATATATTTATAGGGCTAAAATAACGATAAATCCCTCGTATCATCTACAGTCTCAATCTTAAATAGATTTTTCTTCTCAATCTCATTCAAAGGGTTACTCTTCTCTTTGAAAATAAGTACCATGTGTTAGATAAAATTCAGCGTACTAGGCAACAAAATATGAAATATGCATCAATCCCTTTTAACCAAAATAGGAATGGCTGGCTAAACGATGATTTAATCATCAAACCACACTCCACTCTAAACAAAAATATTGATGCTGATTGGGTTATTATAGGCTCTGGCTACGCAGGACTCTCTTTTGCTAGAAGACTCGCTAATAATGCGCCAAATCTAAAAATTATCCTTCTTGATTCTGCAACTGCTGCCGAAAGCTCTTCTGCTAGAAATTCAGGATTTATCATAGGGCTTCCTCATAATATAGGCAGCTCAACCGCTGAATTAAAAAAAGCCCAGCTTTATCGTTCTTTATTAGAAGAAGGTATTAATCAGCTAACCCAGCTAATCACTCAGCATGACATCGCCTGTGAATGGGAAAATGTTGGAAAATATCACTGCCAAGTCGATCAAAAAAATGAGCGAGTATTAAAAGAGTATATCGATAATCTCAGTACAATGAATGAGCCTTACCAATTGTTGGATAAAGACATACTTTATCAAAAATTAGGTACCCATTTTTATCATCGAGGGATCTACACACCTAATTCAATTTTAGTCAACCCAGCAAGTTTGGTTGTTGGTTTAGCAAATAGTTTGCCAGAAAATATCACTGTATATAACTATACACCGGTAATGAAAATACAAACTGGGAAAATACACGAGATACAAACTATGTATGGCAGTATTCGTACAGCAAATATTATGTTAGCTACAAATGCATTGTCTAGGGAACTCACCCCTGTTGCAAATTATCAAGCAGCAATGGCAACTTTTGCCAGTATCACTGCACCACTGACTGATGAACAACAACAAAGGTTACCTAAAATGAGTAGTTGGGGTCTCACTCCTGTTAATGCTATTGCAGGTGCTACATTACGCTATACTCAAGATCATCGCTTACTCATCCGACAACACGTTGCTCCAGCGCTAAAGGGTAATATTACCGCTGCACAAACTTATCAAGTTAATCGGCAGCACAAGCAGCTATTTAATAAAATTTACCCACAATTATCTGATGTAGCTTTAACTAATACATGGTCAGGTACGATAAGCGTAACCAGAAATGGCGCACCTGTATGGGGGAAATTAGCCAATAATATCTATTCATCTGGAGGTTGTAATGGTGCTGGTATTTCAAAACAAACAGTGGCTGGTTTATTACTTGCTGATTATGCGCTGGGAATTAACAACCCTTTGATAGGAGCGATGCAACAACTTGGTAAAGCAAACTATCTACCACCGTCTCCGATATTAGATATCGCCATCCATACATCACTGTTTAAAGAAAGGTATATAGGGAGAAATGAGTATTAATTTTTTACATTAAAATAAAACACAGCTAAGCGATAAGTAAAAAATAATGAATATCATTGCTAAGCTGTTAATCTATTTTAACGAAACCAATTAATTAATTGATACTAGCAAGCATTAAATTCTACCAAGTATTTCTTTTGCTCTATAATGATTTTATCTAACCCATGCCATAGAGAACCTTCTTTTAAATATGTCTCATAGTCACGAACAGAAATTAGCCATGAACTTAAAACGTCAAGTATCTTCAACATAAATTGTTCTATTTTACATAACATAACTGTCAATTCATTCAATGAAATGATTTTTTCTCGGTAAACTACCATAAGCATTTTAAGATTTTCTATTTCAACTAGCGGATCTTTTTGACACAACACCGAAGAGTCAACTTTCAACGATGGCAGATGACAGGGTTCTCCTTCTTGAATGTGTTTTATCTTATGTAATACTTCTTTAATCGCTTTTTCATACTGTTCAATACACAATTCAACATCATTGTTAAGCTCTTTAAAATTAGATTTATCATAACCGTCATATAAACACAACGTTTTATTACTAATATTAGAATATATTATTCTAAGAATAACCCTTATACGATTTCTATTTTCTAATACACATGGTGATTCGACCTCATTATTTACAACCTCTTTACTTGCCTCGCAAATAATATAGTTCAAATCAAGCCTTGATAATCCATTATCATACTCATAAAAACTTGCATTTATCAAATCATAAACAGAATTAACAGTATCCTTCAATAAATCCAATTTCTTATTAAAATCAAAACCAAGCAGCTCAATATCATTGTACGAATAACTGTTTTTTATTTCTTTTAAGTGAAGACTAATATCCGACATTGTTGTTTTATTTAAGATCAACATAATACTCATACCTTTTTAGGTTAAAATATAAAAATACATGAGTGTATGATTATTATTTTAAAAACACATTTAAACCATAACATAAAAAATTAACAGCCTAATTTTTATTAAAGGATAGACTCTATTATATTGCATTAAAACAACACAATGATGACAATTGGTTACTATTAACCATGGAGTTGTTTATTGTTAATACCTTATTTAACTCAACAGTTTTGTCTTAACAAAGGTTAAGTGACTTACGTAGTCATAACGTTAAATTAAATAGTCCTAATATTTCATTTTTAGTGGGAAATGTATTAAATATCATTATCGGTAATAATCCAACAGCGATGTTGCTTATTATTATTTACTTTCAGTTAATAATGTCAACTCGTTAGTTGTTTCTTTCGTATCTGATTCAGGCCTCTCAAGGGATCTATTTGTATTTATTAATCTTGCTGGCATTATCGTGGTTAAGTAAGCGACTACACGGATCATATTGGAACTTTAATTAAGCAATGCCACTCGTCGTTGATAACGAGTGGCAATCTATTAGTCTTAAGGATAATCCGTTTTATTTAAAACTGTAGCATGTGCACCGACAGGGAATAAGCTAATTGAACTGAATGCTTGATCTTGATAGCCCATAATTCCGCCATCCGTTCTCATTTCATTAAGATCAATCAAGATGATACCGAGTGTCGGGATAATTTTTTCACGCCAAATAAATAAATACAGATTATTTGATACTTTTATATAATGGCAGCGATCAACATCAGCTAAACCTTTTTCAACACCATCCAAACAATGCCACGCATAGAATTGCTCATTTAAATAAACATGCTCATAACGTTCTTTAGGATTATAAGTATACATATTACGCATACCTATCAGCTCAGAGGTATAAGAAGGGGGTTTGCCTTGCTCATCACCCAGCGTTCCAAATTGAATATCTATTTTAACATCAGTGAGTGGTAGATTTTGTTCAACCTTACTAAATGCTGAGATGCGAATATCCGATTCTGCAGGTAAAGTACCTTGAAGCAATATGCAGTTATTATCCTGTTCATTAATAATAATGGTAACCCCAACACGCCAGTCCTCCGGAGAAATAAAGTTAACAAAATAAATCCCTGAGCGGATAGAAGTAATACGGCAACTAACAATAGCATTATTCCATTTTATTTGCTGATCAGCAGGAAAAGAAATTGCCATTTGTTGCGTTGTATCTACAAATTTTAATTGTAATGTTTTACCTGTTAGTTTATTACTGGTCTCTAAAATATAGCTATTAGGTGCAAAACCATCTGATAATGCGCCCACTTGGATAAAGGCTGCTTCTTCAATCATAATCGCTCCTTAGGTAAAGGCGAGAGTAGGTAAATCAACCACTGTTGCACCACCATCAATAACCAGTGCCGCACCAGTAATAATGGAAGCATCTGTTGAACATAAAAATTTACATGCTAAGGCGATTTCTCTAGCGCTTGCTGGACGCTGTAATGGCACATCACGGCACACATATTGATATGCCTCATCCAATGAAAATTGGTGCTGCTCCATCAATGGTTGCATCTCTTCATCCGCCATAGGTGTTCTTACCCATCCAGGACAAATCGCATTTGCTCTAACACCTTGTCGCCCATAATCACGGGCAACGGAACGCATTAGCCCAATTAATGCATGTTTTGCTGTCACATAGCCACAGGCTTCAGGACCAGCGGCTAAAGACGCTAGTGAACCAATAAAAAGCACGTTGCCTCGGCTGTTAATTAAAAAAGGCAAACAGCCACGAACACTCGCAAACGCGCTATCCAAATTAGCCGATATGGCTTGATGCCATTGCTGGTCATTCATATCCTCAACCTTCCCTAGTCCCATTCCTCCTGCATTACAGACTAAAACATCAATCGTATCTGTATACTGTTTTATCTGTGGCAAGATAACCTCATTCCATGAAGTTTCAGTAGATACATCCGCAATGATGGCAGTTGCTCCTGTTTCTTGGGCCACTTTTTTCAGCGGTTCTGCACGACGCCCAATAATAAAAACTTTGTCGCCTTGAAGTGTGAATAACTGGGCACAAGCTTCACCAATCCCAGTACCACCACCTGTAATGACAACGGTTCTTGCTTTCATGCCATCTCCTATCGCGACCAATTGTTAAGACAAAGTTAATTTATTTGTTAATATAGAAACAAACTGCCAAACCTGACCATCGCCCTAAGGAACGATATTCATAAAAATGCGATAGAAATGGATGAATTTAGAGATAAAAATAAATTTATCAGCCAGCCGTTTGCCATCTGGCCCGCCGATAAATTGAGGAAATTAATTTAAGGTAGGATGGCAAAAGAACGAACAGGGAAACCACTTGCATTGTTGGGTTTGGCAACGACATTAAAAATTACAGCACCTCGCGTTGGTAATTTATCAAGGTTAGTCATTAGCTCAACTTGATAAGTATCTTGTTCCAGTACGTAATACTCACCTTGTAACGCGTTATTACGCCGAAAATCTTGCGCTGAATCGGTATCAAAAGTTTCATGACCAATGGCTTTGACACCCCGCTCTTCAAATAAAAACCTCAGAGCATCAATTCCCCAACCAGGAATTTGATTATTACCTTCGGCATCTTTATTATCCATCGCTTGCTGCGATGGCCAGCGATGGCTCCAATCCGTTCTCAGCGCAATAAAAGTTCCAGCTTCAATCAGCCCATGCTGCTGTTCAAAATCGAGTACATCTTCCCGTGAAAAAGCAAAGTTGGGATCTTGTTTAGCACGCAGAGACTGATCAATGACAATCAAAGGCAAAACTAACTCTTTGAGCTCTAACTCATGCAGATAACGCTTTCCTTGCACAAAATGGCATGGGGCATCAATGTGAGTGCCATATTGACCCGGAAAGGTAAATTGCTGTGCAAAAAAACCATCTTGATAGTCAAATAATGTCTGAAAATTTGCTGCTTCAAACATAAAAAAATGCGGTGAGTCTTTATCAAAGCTGTGTGTTAAATCTATCCACGTTTTTGACTTTAATAAATTGAGAGCATTCAATAATTCATTAGCCATAGTTTTCCCTTTTGTGATGTTGTTATTCAGTTATTATTTTTACTTGTTTATACTCTAAATAATTCGAGGTGCAGCTAGGCGACAAATGAGCTAGTCGCCTAGCTGCATAGATAACACTGTGACTGGCGCGAGTAAACGCATTTCAACAACACTGCAACTTGAAGTATGAAAAGTATATTTACTAATTAACCAAAAATAAGCACTTTGTCCACTCATCGATGACGAAGATTTTTCATATTAAACCGCAGTAATTAGCATCAGTATCAAAATAATGAAAAAACCACCTAATAACCTATTAGGTGGTCATAAATAACAATAAAAAAGTAGACTAGGATTTGTGACTATTTACTCCAATTTTCTGGTTCAATAAAACCATCATATATACGTTGTGAGCGAATATAATCTGCATATTCTTTTGACTCAAAAGCCTCTTTTAAATCTTTTGCCCATTGAGAGTTCACATTATCTTGCATTACCGTCACAATAACACGGTGTTCTAAAGGTGAGTTTTCAACAACTAATCCATCAGCAATACGCTGACCTGCGCTAGCAACATAATTGCCATTTACTACAACAAAATCAACATCATCTAATAATCGTAATCCTTGTGCAGCATCAGTTTCGCGAATATCTAAATTGTATTTAGCAGGTTCTATATCATTAACACTGAAAGTAAGAGTATTAGTATTCGGCTTAATTTTGATCCAACCTAATTGCTCTAATATTCGGGCGCCACGTTCTGCATTTACCGGATCGTTGGATAACGCAACGATCATGCCATCCTTCACTTCATCCAATGATTTATGTTTGTTTGAACGTAAGCTTTGCGGTGCACTGGGGGAATCAGTTAAAGCAACCATATTGATATTATTTTTCTTATTATATGCCTCCATATAGGCACGACTTTGGTTTACTGAAGCATCAATTGACCCTTCTTCAAATGCAGGGTTAATTTGTCTATTCTGCGAAAACTGACGCAAAGTCACCTTATAGCCTTTCTTTTCCAAAATCGGCACAATTCCTTTGTCAACTTGGTCAATATAATTACCAACACCAAAACCGATAGTGATTTCCTTCTTATTTGGATTATTTTTTTCGTTATTATCATTACATGCTGCTAATGCAATTACTGCAGTGGCGATTAAAGTTAAATATTTTATTTTTTGTTTCAACATGATGTTACGACCCTGTGTAAATAATGTGGTCAGTATAATCATAATTATTTCATCTTATTTATAACATCTCGTTATAACTTATCACCAAAAGAATATATAACTCAATTTTAATAATATTTAGCTATATGAATATAGCGATTTGTTCGTTCGAATAATTAGCTTCTTGTTATGTAATGAATAAATAAGATAAAAATATATATGAAGAGAGTTATAAGATGTCTATTTCAAATAATGATTTAGTTAACCTACTAACTGAACTAACACCAGAATCAGATTTAGCCGATGCCAGACATGAACGATCCGCTGCAACCGAAAATACTCAAGCAGCCTTTAACGCTATTTTTGCAGTCAACTCTACCCGTTTAACGCCAGAAATTAAATATCAACTCGCTCGTAATGTGGCTAAGCAAACAGGTAGCCCTGCTCTAGCCCTCTTTTATCAACAGCGTTTAAGTGCGCACTCCTCTGATTTAACTGAACCCGCTCTTAAAGCTGCCGAGAATTATTTGCAAGTACTGGTTAACAGTCCAAAACAAGCGGATTATCAACTTATTCATTCTCTGATTAAACTTGGTTGGCTTGAAAATGACATTATTTTACTTGCCCAATTAATTACCTTTGTCACTTACCAAGCTCGCCTGATCGAAGGATTGAAATTACTACAACAGCGTGAACCAGCAAATATCGATAGTACATCAATTACCGCGGGACAATGGAACACTCACTCGCAAACTCATCAAGGTAGAGCATCCCCCACTGTCTTTACTCAAGATCCACTTGGTTGGGAAGCATGGCTAAGCGCACGTGATCCACAAACCCTCAATGCTGATGAAACGCAAGTCATGAAAAAATTTGGGCAACTCAATTCTGAATATTTCTTACTGCTAGCTCATCAAAGTAAAATTCTAGAAATACGAACCTTAATTGATCGCGGTGTTTTTTACACGACCGGTGGCTTACCTCGCTGGGAGCGTGAATTTGCCGCTGCCGTAGTAAGTAAAGTCAATGGGTGCATTTATTGTGCTTCAGTTCATGCACGTAAAGCCAGTCAATATGCCAAAGAACGCCGTTCTGATGTTGAAAAATTGCTGGCAACTCCCGTAGGGTCAGTACTTGCTGAAGGCTTCGATGAGCGTCTGACCGCAATCACAGATTTGGCAGCTTCACTTTCGGCCACACCTATACAAGCTAACCATCAACAAATTATTTTATTAAGAAAATTGGGGCTATCTGAACTCGAGTTACTCGATCTCATTCAGTCCACGGCTTTTTTCTCTTGGGCAAACCGGTTAATGCTTTCTCTCGGTGAACCATTTCAAATTGAAGAATACAAGGAGTAAACCAATGACATCACCTACTGGTTTAAAAGCTCTGGAAGAGCAAGTTCATCGTGATTTGCAATACCTTAATTTACCACTAACACATTGGTCTTTATCGCAAAACCATTCACACCACCAATTGGATGTCGCAATCATTGGTGCTGGAATGTCGGGTGTGACTGCCGCTTTCGCCCTTAAATTGCAAGGAATTGAAGCTGTTGTATTTGACCAAGCCGTAGCCGGAAAAGAAGGCCCATGGCAGACCCCTGCATTAATGGAAACATTGCGTTCACCAAAACATGTTGTGGGCCCCGCTCTCGCGTCACCTTCATTAACATTTCAAGCATGGTTTAAAGCTCAGTTTGGTAATGATACATGGGACTTGCTAGATAAAATTCCACGTTTGCAATGGAGTGAATATCTACAATGGTTCAAAAAAATGACCTCACCTGATGTGCTGAATCAATACCAATTAATTGATATTGAATTGAATTCACAAGGCTACGCGCTCACTTTTAGTACGCCAAAAGGTGAACAACAATATCAAGCGCAACACGTGATCCTAGCCACAGGCATGGAGTCATTCAGTGAACCCAATATTCCTTCATTTATGGATACTATCCCCGATCATTACTGGGAGCATTCCTATGCAGGGAGTGATTATAGCCGTTTCAATGGGTTAGATATTGCCGTTATCGGCTATAGTGCCGGTGCCATGGATAGTTCAGCCACTGCATTAGAGCATGGCGCTCGCTCCGTTGAATTACTAATCCGAGCGAAAGACATGCCAAGAGTTAATCGAGGTAAAGTTGCAGGCAACCCGGGCTTCACCCAAGCTTATAGTAAACTCACTGATGCCCAAAAATGGCATTACAGTAATTATGTCATCAAAGCAAAAACACCTGCACCGCATGGCAGCACGCTGAGAGTCTCTCGCCATAATAATGCTTATTTTAATTTCGATACCCAAGTCAAACAGATCAAAGTGAAAGATCACAAGCTGCATATCGATACAACAACGGGCGATTACATTGCTGATTATCTGATATTAGCCACTGGCTACCGTTTAAATTGGCACAAACACACAGCATTTAGCAAAATCACCCCTTTTATTCGCACATGGGAGGATGTTTACGTTCCATCAATTGATGAAGAAAACAGTGAGTTTGCCTCATATCCTTATTTAGGATCTCATTTTGAATTTTTGCCAAAAGAAAATTGCAATCAACCTCAATTAAGTCATCTGTATTGCTTTAATTTAGCAGCATCACTCAGCATGGGGCCTTTGATTGGTCTGATCCCTAATACTAATACTGGTGCCTTAAAACTAGCAGAGCATATTGCTGCAAAACTTTACCTTGCCCATCATGAACAGCACTTATTACAAGTAAAAAACAGTACCGAAGCTGAGCTACTAGGAGATGAGTGGCAACCTGCACTGCCTTATCGCTTGCGTGTCACCCAAGCAGATAGCGTGGAGTAACTATGATTACATTTAAAAACATCGAAAAAATATATAAAAAAGAAGGTCAAGCACTGACTGCACTGCAAAATGTTAATTTGCATATTAATGAAGGCGATATTTTTGGTTTTATTGGTTATAGCGGCGCAGGCAAAAGTACATTGATCCGTTTAGTTAATCAGTTAGAAAAACCTTCTTCAGGTGAAGTCATCATTAATGGGCAAAATATTGCACATCATAGTGCCGCTGAAATTCGAGCACATAAAAAAAGTATTGGGATGATTTTCCAACATTTTAATTTACTCGAAACCAAGACTGTTGCCCAAAATATCGCCATGCCATTGCTGTTATCTGGTGTGAGCAAGCAAGAAATCGATCGCCGTATTGATGACATTTTAGCCTATGTAGAGCTGAGCGATAAAAAACATCAATATCCAGGCCAACTTTCTGGCGGGCAAAAACAACGCGTTGGTATTGCTCGTGCATTAATTAACAACCCCAAAATTTTATTATGCGATGAAGCAACATCAGCGTTAGACCCACAAACTACGCTGTCAATTTTATCGTTACTCAAAAAAATCAATCGTGAACAAAAAATCACCATTTTATTAGTGACTCATGAAATGGAGGTAATTGAACAAATCTGTCATCGCGTCGCAGTGATGGAAAATGGCTGTGTCGTTGAAGAAGGTTCCGTCTTAGACATATTTGCGAACCCTCAGCAACCAACAACTCAAAAATTTGTACGTACTGTTCTAAATGAAGAAATACCTAAACGAGTATTGGATAATTTAACACATCAGAGCAATGTTTATCGCTTAGAATTTTTAGGTGCTTCAGCACAACAGCCCGTCGTCAATGAATTGATATTACAAGACAAGATTAAACTTAATATTTTATTTGCCAACATGAAAGAAATCAGCGGCGTAGTTTTAGGCAGTATGTTTGTACAAATCGTTGGCGAAGAAAACAACATTCGCGAAGGAATTGAATTTTTACGCCAACGTGGCGTCGCAGTCAGTAAGGGGGCTCTATGACACAATGGTTTGATACTGCATTAACCAGTAAACAGTTTTTCCTCGCGATGTCCGAAACCTTTACCATGGTTTCTATTGCACTGGTGATAGGTTCATTGCTCGGTATTTTGTTAGGTATTGTTTTGGTGGTCACCCGACCTGACGGAATATGGGAAAATAAATGGATATACCGTATTATCAATCCAATCATTAATACCATCCGTTCATTACCTTTTATTATTCTATTAGTCGCAATGATCCCACTCACTCGACTTATGGTTGGTACTTCAATCGGTACAACTGCAGCGATCGTGCCTTTAGTGATCTATATTGCCCCTTATACTTCACGTTTGATTGAAAACTCTTTACTCAATGTGCATTCAGGGATCATCGAAGCTGCAGATTCTATGGGAGCAACCAATTGGCAGATTGTTTGGCACTTTATTTTACCTGAAGCCAAGTCATCTTTGATCTTGAGTTTAACTGCTGCCAGTATCACCCTAGTTGGCGCAACGGCTATGGCGGGAGCTGTCGGTGGTGGTGGTGTTGGTGATCTCGCACTGAATTATGGCTATCAACGATTTGACAATGTTGCGATGGCAATTACTGTAGTGACATTAGTGATTATTGTACAAGGAATGCAAATGATTGGTGATTACCTCGCTAAAAGAGCCAGATATCATTAATCATACAAGGCCGATATGATGATATTCTGTCGGCCATGTTTCCTTTTGGTAACAAATTTAACTTGTTTTAACTTGTAGATCCCCTTTTTCCCCTATCATTGAAAGCATCAGTCTAATGTAACTAGTTGATTAGAAATCAGTTAGCTAGCCATTGCAAAGTAAAACTCAAAATTTATTCGCCCCATTAAAAGTAAAATACTTTGAGCAATAAACTTTATTAATATCCAACAAAATTGTCATATCAATGCAACACCTGATTTTAAAATACAATTATATATCAATTTATTTCTTTTTATCTGTTGTATAATCATAGTGATATAACGTTTAAACTAAAATTATAACGTTTCAAGCTATAGTAAAATCTTGGTTATTTTATTTTCATTGCTGATGATCTTACGCACAACAATGATGCATTATCAGCATGTTACTCACCTCTAACTTAAGTCTGATTATGCTAACAATTGAACAGTTAATATTACTCTCTTCTATCCTAATTTTGCTGGGCATTTTTTCCAGTAAACTTTCTGCTCGATTAGGTTTACCCATGCTAGTTATGTTCCTGTTTATCGGCATGCTAGCAGGGGAAGATGGCATCGGACAAATCTCTTTTAATAATGTAAATGTCTCTTATGCTGTTGGTTCTTTGGCCTTAGCAATCATCTTATTTGATGGGGGGTTACAGACTTCAGTTAAGTCTATCCGTCTTGTTTGGAAACCCGCATTCACCCTTGCAACATTTGGTGTATTAATAACAGCTGGAATTACAGGGTTAGCTGCCGCGTATATTTTAGGAATACCGTTACTTGAAGGTCTATTACTTGGTGCAATAGTGGGCTCAACGGATGCAGCTGCTGTCTTTTCGTTATTACGCAATGCAGGGATTTACCTTAATGAACGGTTGCAGTCAACTTTAGAGATCGAAAGTGCCACTAACGACCCGATGGCAATTTTTTTAACTGTCGGTCTGTTACAGCTACTCATGAATCAGCAAGCTTCAGGTAGCGAATTGCTACTGTTATTTGTCAGCCAAATGGGTATTGGAACATTAGTTGGCTTAGGTGTAGGCTGGCTATCTATCAAAATTATCAATAAGATAAAACTACTCGCTACAGGGCTCTACCCTGTATTGGTCGCCGCTTGCGGGTTATTATCGTTTGGTATCGCCAGTAATTTACAAGGGAGTGGTTTTCTATCCATTTTTGTCACTGGTGTCGTGATCGGCAATGCACGCTTTGTTTTCCAACGTAATACTTTCTTATTTCATGATGGGTTGGCTTGGTTAAGCCAAATCATTATGTTTGTTATGTTAGGCCTATTAGTTAACCCAAGCTCTCTGCTTGATGTTTGGTTTGAAGGACTAATCATTGCACTAGTATTAACTTTCATTGCTCGCCCAATCGCCGTTGTCCCCGTATTGAAGCTATTTGGGTTCACTCGTGAAGAGATAACTTTAGTCTCTTGGGTTGGTTTACGAGGCTCGGTACCCATTATCTTAGCAATATTTCCTTTTATTTATGGCTTACCAGGTGCAAATCTCATTTTTGATGTTGTATTCTTTGTGGTATTAATTTCAGCCACATTGCAAGGCTCAACGCTGCCTTATGTCGCACGCAGATTGAATTTGATGCAACCTCCTCCACTGATCCCTGCTGCAACACTCGATATCACCGCAGTAGATCAAATCGATGCAGACCTTGTTGAATATACTTTAGGTGAAGATTGTTCTGCAGTTGACCGTCGTTTATCGCAATTAGCCTTACCAGACCAAACAGTTATTGCAATGATCACTCGTGGTAAAAGTGTTCTTCCACCTAGAGGTTCAACCAAGTTGCTCGCCAATGACCATTTATTTGTCGTCTTAAAGCCTGAGAATCGCCTTTTTCTTGAACGCCTCTTCTCTGAACAAGTTTCTACTGAGCTAAGCGCTATAGAACTTCCCTCTTCAGGACTGAGTTTAAAAGGAACAACACGGCTTGATGAAATCTATGAATCTTACGGTATTCAAATTGATAATGAGAATACACAAACATTAGATCAGTTTATTTATAGCCTCTCAACTGGGGAACCAACACAAGATATGGTTATCAGCCTAACGTCCTTACAAATGAGGATCAGTGAAATGATTGGTTCACGGGTTGTCACGGTAGTATTAGAACCAATACCACGAGAAGATAGCTGATAAAAAACCTAAACGTCAGTTTTTTGATTATAGGCGGTGACTGCTCTTCGCCGTAAACGGCGAAGCTTCCCACTTCTCAGGCTGCTACCGTCTGTACCACGGGTTTACGCTGACCTCCATGGGCTGAGGCGGCGAGGCAACAACTCAAAAATGCTAGCAGTATAAAAACGATGTGGCTGGTGTTAGCCCATACTTTAACGAAAACGAAAGGTACTGCAACTTGAAGGCTAACGAGTATAAATTAACTGGCGTTTACATCTTCCATATCCATGCATTTACTTAAAGTCATCGTTTGCGATTTTATTATCTCTGGCATGCTAGACATTTTTTTATTCTCACTCATATCATCTTCGGTATTTCTAACCATAAAAAAATAAAAGCCCATCAGAGGGCTTTTATTTCATAGTATATAAATAATGACAAGTACAGTATTTATCGATAGTACAATAGAGAAAGTTCTCAATGACTATTTATAGCATGTTCTTAATTGAAACAATTAAGTTTTAGATTGCTTAATTAAGTTCCAATTTGAAACATATATAATCAATAGTTAGATGAGTGAATAAATAGAGTCGTCAAACCCTTTAGATTCTTTATCCTCGCTTCCATGAGGATCATCTTGAAGAACTTCACTAAAGAATTCCCCCATATTTACATCTAATACTTTTAGTACTCTTACTAGGCAGTCAATATCTATACGATTTACCCCACGTTCATAACGGAATAGCTGTTGCTCGCTGATATCAATCTCTTTAGCTAACTGAAAAACAGTATAGCCTTGGGATTTTCTTAACGATTTAATTTTTTGTCCAACTGCACAAGCGACAGGATATTTTGTATTCATAAACATTCTCGCTTCAACTTATATTATTAATGAAATAAAAAATCAGCAGGTGATTCTCTGTGTTTTTCTATTGTTATCTTTATTTATGATATAGCCATTTAGATGTATTAACGACGATTCAGCCTATATCTTGAGAGGGATGATATACTAGCAATATAATTAGTTTCAACTAATCCAAAAATGACATTGCAACTATGTAACTAAATATTATCATAATCACAAGAAGCTCAAAAAATTAAGTTTCCCCTTTATTTTCAACAAATTAAGTCATTTAACAATTAATAGTTGTTGTTCTAGGTAAACATAGTCTAGCAGGTAACCTCAGAATTTAAATCCAAATTAACCTTGATTATCCGATAAATAATCTAAAAATAACAGAAATAAACAGAATAATTTAATACTGTAACAGTATTAATGATTTTTCAAACCGATATTCATAAAATGAATACGCGTAATACGATAAACACACAAATACTGTAAAGCAAAGTAAAAAACAGAAATTTTTCCCATATTATCATTTTGATATCTTAAATATCAATAACTTATACCAATAGTCTTTTTGTTACAATCGGCAAAAAATACTGAATTTTTAAAGTAGCATAAGAAAAATCATAGCTAACACGCTAAACATAACAAAACATTAACGTTAAGTATCTTTTTGGTTTGCTATACATGAAGCATATCACAAAAAATAAAAATTTAAATTCTTTCAAATACATAGTTTTTTATATCAAATAACAGCTCATAAAATGATAAACTAACTGCGTATTTATACCATAAACTAAACAGTAAGAATTTATCTCCATAAAATTTACCTATGCAGTTTTTTATCACGTCATGAATAGTTAATTACTGAGTGATAACCAATATCATTTTTACTGGACTAGCCCAAAAAGCTAACTATTTACAACTAAACCTCTTAAGAAATAAGCTATTCGTGCTTAATTCAACAATTCCTTTAACACAGTAGTAAATAACCCTACTTGACTAATAGCCTTAAATAGCACGTCAACAATACACCAATTAAGCGTTCAAACACTCCATATTAGAGTAACAACAAGTTAAAAAGCTTTGCTTGACGATCTTTTATTGATATACGTACTTTCACATATCACACACTCCCTTCTTAAACATATTACCGAGTATTCTGATTATGTTAGGGTTTACTTATTACTCTATCGCCAATTAATAGCATATTAATGAATATGCCATTTCCTATCCTTAAACTACTTCAGTTAAATTGTAAAAAGAAATAACGTCACGTTACAATAAAAGAATAATCAATATATACCCATGAACAGTTTGTTTACATTCCTTATTGTCATATTAATAAAAGTTTTCGCATTTGATTTATGTTTAGTCCAGTGATTTATAAACCACAGCCTTAAATTAAACGACCTGTAATGCATTCTGAACGCCTTATCACCCCCCTACCACCTTCAGGTACTAATTAACCTTTAAAGCTTCATAAACATCGATTGAGAACGCTATATTTCTATTTATATAACAATCCTCAAAACTTTATGCATCTCAGATGCTATATTTACTTATATCTTATGCAAGCAGAGCAATATTAAAGGGTATGGTGGTTAATACTTATATATTGAAAATGGCGTGTTAATTTGAGGCGTGAGAGCAAGTGAATATATACTCTAAATAATTCGAGGTGCGGCTAGACGACAAGTGAGAAAGTCGCTAGGAGCATACATAAGTATGTGACTGATGCGAGTAAACGTAGTCGCATTTACCTCAACGAAAAGCACTGCAACTTGAAGCATGGCGAGTATAACTACTGAAATAGTTATAGACACCATGAAACAATCAAAGAGCCATATGCCTTCACTAGATGTTATATGGATGCTCTTTTAACGCTTATGTGGTTAGATTTCAGAACACTTACCTAGATGGCGGGTCGTGCAGCATTACTCGGTCTTCGGCCTTACCCTTCGGGTCGTTGCGCAAGCGCAACGCTGTCTCGCTTCGCTCGGCTCGAACCTGAGCGCAGCTTCTCACCCGCACTCTACGTGCTAGATGCAAAATTGGAATTCGATGGTTAAGTTACGGGGTGTTTACTTAGATGGTGGGTCGTGCAGGATTACTCGGCCTACGGCCTCGCCCTTCGGGTCATTGCGCAGGCACAACGCTGTCTCGCTTCGCTCGGCTCAAACCTGAACGCAGCTTCTCACCCGCACTCTACGTGCTAAATGTAATATTGAAGTCCGATAGCTAAGTTTCGGTGTGCTTACTTAGATGGTGGGTCGTGCAGGATTACTCGGCCTACGGCCTCGCCCTTCGGGTCGTTGCGCAGGCGCAACGCTGTCTCGCTTCGCTCGGCTCAAACCTGAACGCAGCTTCTCACCCGCACTCTACGTGCTAAATGTAATATTGAAGTCCGATGGCTAAGTTTCGGTGTGCTTACTTAGATGGTGGGTCGTGCAGGATTCGAACCTGCGACCAATTGATTAAAAGTCAACTGCTCTACCAACTGAGCTAACGACCCATCTGATATGGCTGGTTTTTAACTTTAAGATGGTGGGTCGTGCAGGATTCGAACCTGCGACCAATTGATTAAAAGTCAACTGCTCTACCGACTGAGCTAACGACCCATCTGTAAATCTTTAAAGCTAAATTGAAGATAATGCGACTAACTAATGAAGTGGTGGGCGATACCGGGTTCGAACCAGTGACCTCCTCCTTGTAAGGGAGATGCTCTACCAACTGAGCTAATCGCCCACTTCATGACAAGTTTCACATACTTCGTAAATAAATGGTGGGCGATACCGGGCTCGAACCAGTGACCTCCTCCTTGTAAGGGAGATGCTCTACCAACTGAGCTAATCGCCCATTTATTTACTTCTTCATCGTCGACAGTGGTGGGCGATACCGGGTTCGAACCAGTGACCTCCTCCTTGTAAGGGAGATGCTCTACCAACTGAGCTAATCGCCCTGTCGTCGATGGAGGTGCATTATAGGGATCCCTCGTTCTGAGTCAACGGTTTTTGAATAGATTTTTTCTGTTCGTTGTAAAAATAAGCAAGATGTACCAATATTCATCAGAAAAGAATCTTATTTAACCAAAAACAGGTTAATTTATACCACCTAACAAAGACAATATTAGTTGAGAATTATTTTTGTGCTTGTAACAGGATGATTATTTTCTCCTTTTGATGGATTTAATTTGTCTAACTATGGATAACTTTATTGAGGTATCACTGTAGAGTGATAGAATGAGTGCACATTATCTACTCTAAATAATTCGAAGTTCAGCTAGGCGACAAGAGAGCACGTCATTAGGAGCATACAAAAGTATGTGACTGGCGCCAGTGAGTATAGTCACCATACCTTAACGAAAGGCGCTGCAACTTGAAGCATGACGAGTATAAGCACGTTAGAAACCCCGTATCGTAATTAAGGCAATCTCGATGAGTAAAATTAAAACCCGTTTTGCACCTAGTCCAACTGGTTATTTACATGTTGGTGGAGCGCGTACCGCGCTTTATTCCTGGTTATTCAGCCGCCATAGCCAAGGCGAATTTGTTCTACGTATCGAAGATACCGACTTAGAACGCTCAACTCAGGAAGCTATTGATGCCATTATGGATGGTATGAACTGGTTAAACTTGAATTGGGATGAAGGCCCTTATTATCAAACTAAGCGTTTTGACCGTTATAACGATGTCATTGACCAAATGCTTGATGCTGGTACGGCATACCGCTGCTATTGCTCAAAAGAGCGTTTAGAGGCATTGCGTGACCAGCAAATGGCCTCTGGTGAAAAGCCTCGCTACGATGGTTGCTGCCGTGACCATGCACATAATCACACTCCAGATGAACCGCATGTCGTTCGTTTTCGTAACCCACAAGAAGGCTCTGTCATCTTTGATGATAACATTCGCGGTCCTATCGAATTTAGCAACCAAGAACTTGATGACCTTATCATTCGTCGTACTGATGGCTCACCGACTTATAACTTCTGTGTGGTAATTGATGACTGGGACATGGAAATCACTCATGTGATCCGTGGTGAAGATCATATCAATAACACGCCACGCCAGATCAATATTCTAAAAGCACTAGGTGCACCTGTACCTGAATATGCGCACGTTTCGATGATCTTAGGTGATGATGGTAAAAAACTGTCTAAACGCCATGGCGCTGTTAGTGTGATGCAATACCGTGATGAAGGTTACTTACCTGAAGCGCTACTTAATTATTTAGTACGTTTAGGTTGGTCACATGGTGATCAGGAAATTTTTACCCGTGAAGAAATGATCAACTACTTTAGTCTGGATGCAATCAGCAAATCTGCAAGTGCATTCAATACTGATAAATTGCTTTGGTTAAATCATCATTATATTAACCACTTGCCAGCGGAAGAAGTTGCCGTTCATCTCGCATGGCATATTGAGCAACAAAATATTGATACACAAAATGGCCCGCAATTAGCTGAATTAGTTAAATTGTTAGGCGAGCGCTGCAAAACATTAAAAGAAATCGCCGAGTCTTGCCATTATTTCTATCAAGACTTTAATGAATTTGATGCAGATGCAGCGAAAAAACATTTGCGCCCTGTTGCTCGTCAGCCATTAGAAACAGTGAAGCAAAAATTAGCCGCAATTACTGATTGGACGGCTGAAAATGTACACCAAGCCATCGAACAAACTGCAACTGAACTTGAAGTTGGTATGGGTAAAGTCGGTATGCCACTGCGTGTAGCAGTAACTGGCGCGGGCCAATCCCCTGCTTTAGATGTGACTGTCCATGCTATTGGTCAAGCACGTTCTGTTGCCCGTATTGATAAAGCACTTGCCTTTATCGCTGAGCGCGAAGCATCTGCTCAATAATTATTTATTTTCTCCCTATGCTATGTGCAACAGCATAGGGAGCCCCTCATCATACTACCCATTTCACTGATTTATCGCTTAAATGCTCTATAATTCAGCAGTTAAACTCAAAACCACATTATTTGATTGACACCCTGACATTGCTTGAATATCATGCCCTCCGTCCATAGATTTTGTTGGGGCTATAGCTCAGCTGGGAGAGCGCTTGCATGGCATGCAAGAGGTCAGCGGTTCGATCCCGCTTAGCTCCACCACCTAATTCCCTGTTAGGTGTTTATTCAAAATCAAATCTATTGGGGCTATAGCTCAGCTGGGAGAGCGCTTGCATGGCATGCAAGAGGTCAGCGGTTCGATCCCGCTTAGCTCCACCAAATCTTTCCTTTCGATCTCACTACATTAAGAACGTTTTAACGGTTTCACAAGGCTATCCAATCCTTCTATTTTAAGTCCTAATGCCATTTCCATTAGCAGACCAAGTCTACCTTGAGGAAACTCGCCTTTTTTGTAAAACCATAACAAGTACTCTTCAGGGAGATCGATCAGGGCTCGACCTTTGTATTTCCCAAATGGCATTTGTGTATTTGCCATATCGATAAGATCTTGTTTTTCCATTTTCTCTCCAAGCAAAAACGGCATTCATAATGAATGCCGTTAACCATTTTAACACTTTTACTGCCGTTATAAAATCAGTCCAACCACTGCTGCGGATAAGAAGCTAACTAATGTTGAACCAAACAGAAGTTTCAAACCAAAGCGAGCAACGGTATTACCTTGTTTCTCATTCAAACCTTTGATTGCCCCTGCTACAATACCAATTGATGAGAAGTTAGCGAAAGAAACTAAGAATACTGACAGAATACCCACTGAGCGAGGTGAAAGTGCTGCTGCGGCGGCTTGTAAGTCACCCATAGCAACGAATTCATTCGTCACCATTTTCACTGCCATGATACCACCTACTTGCAGCGCTTCATCAGCAGGAATGCCTAATATCCACGCAAATGGATAGAATACATAGCCCAACATTGTTTGGAACTTGATATCAAAAATCGCCATACAGATGCCGTTAACCATGGCAATCAATGCAATGAAACCGATCAACATAGCGGAAACAATAATCGCGACTTTAAAACCTGCAAGAATATATTCACCCAACATTTCAAAGAAACTTTGGCCTTCGTGAATGTTGCTCATTTGCAACTCTTCTTCAGCTTCTGGCGGGTACGGATTGATCAATGAAAGCACCACGAAAGTACCAAACATGTTAAGTACCAATGCTGCAACAACATAGCGAGGTTCTAACATAGTCATATAGGCACCAACAATTGACATTGACACTGTCGACATTGCAGTAGCTGCCATGGTGTACATTCTACGTTCAGACATTCTGCCTAATTGGTCTTTATAGGCGATAAAGTTTTCAGATTGCCCAAGTAACAATGAACTGACCGCGTTAAATGACTCCAGTTTACCCATACCATTCACTTTAGAAAGCACAGTACCGATAACACGGATAACAATAGGTAATACCTTGATATGCTGTAAAATACCAATCAAGGCTGAAATAAAGATGATTGGGCACAGAACTTGTAAGAAGAAGAACGCTAAATGCCCTTCAATCATGCCACCGAAGATAAATTTAGTCCCTTCAGCTGCATATCCCAACAAATGTTCAAATACACCTGCAACACCCAATACAAATGAAGAACCCACATCTGAATGCAAGAAGAAATAAGCTAACGCAACTTGAATAACCAACAACTGTACAACATAACGTAATCGGATTGCTTTACGGTTACTACTTGCCAATATCGCAAGAGCGCCAATTACAACAAGAGATAGAACAAAATGCAGGATCGAGGTCATATGCGACTCCAACAAATTTAAACAAAGCGGTTTATGTGTATATTCTATGTAATAGGCGACATTTAAATGCGACAAGCATCACATTAGTATGAAAATGGAATCATTGTATTTTGCAGAAAGCTAATGCCGATCACACTTTAAGAGGAAACACTAACTCTTAACCATTAGATTGATATAGGTCATGTCATCACCCCGTACCCCAGATGATGACACCCAAAAACTATAGTAGAAGATCAAGAACCTAGCAAACGAATAAGCTCATCTTCATCAATGACTTGAATACCTAACTCATTTGCTTTAGCCAGTTTAGATCCTGCCGCCTCACCAGCAATCACTAAATCGGTTTTTTTCGAAACACTACCCGCCACTTTAGCACCTAAGGCAACCAGTTTATCTTTCGCTTCATCACGGGTTAATCGGCTCATCGAGCCTGTTAATACCACTGTTTTTCCTGTGAATGGACTATTAATACTACTGACATCTACAGCAACTGCTTGTGGCCAATGAATATTAGCTTTGTTTAATAAGTCTTGGATCACAGCTTGGTTATGTTCTTCACGAAAGAAATTAACTACATGCTTTGCAACAACATGACCAATATCTTGTACTGTTTTAAGTGACTCTTCATCTGCTGCCATCACAGCTTCAAGCGTACCATAATGCGATGCAAGGTTTGCTGCTGTTGCTTCCCCAACCTCACGAATACCTAATGCATAAATAAAACGTGCTAACGTAGTTGCTTTCGATTTATCTAAAGCATCAACTAAGTTCTGTGCTGACTTAGGCCCCATTCTATCAAGCCCAGTAAGAATACCTGCACTCAATTGGTATAGATCAGCAGGTGTTTTCACATACTCTTTTTCAACTAATTGGTCGATGATTTTGTCACCCATCCCATCGACATCCATTGCACGACGTGAAACAAAATGTTTTAGCGCTTCTTTACGCTGTGCACCACAAATCAAACCACCGGTACAGCGTGCAACCGCTTCACCTTCTACGCGCTCAATATCTGAGCCACAAACTGGGCAATGGCTTGGAAAGACAATTTCGCGGCTATCGGCAGGTCGCTCCGATTCCACAACGCTAACGATTTGTGGAATTACATCACCAGCACGGCGGATTACCACCGTATCGCCAATATGTACACCTAGACGCTCAATTTCATCGGCATTATGTAGTGTCGCATTACTGACTATCACCCCAGCCACTTGAACAGGCTCTAAGCGTGCCACTGGTGTAATCGCACCTGTACGCCCCACTTGAAATTCAACGTCTTTTAATAAGGTAATTTGTTCTTGTGCGGGAAATTTAAATGCCGTTGCCCAGCGGGGGGCTCGAGAAACAAAGCCCAGCTCTTCTTGGGTGGCGATCGAGTTAATTTTGATAACCACGCCATCAATATCAAAACCAAGTGATGGACGAACTTTTTCTATTTCATGATAAAAATCTAATACCGCTTGGTGCCCAGTTCTCAGTTGAACATAATCACTGACAGGTAAGCCCCACGCTTTAAATTGCATCAAACGTTCATAATGCGTGTCGGGTAATGTTTCACCTTCTACTAAACCTACGCCATAACAATAAAAAGTGAGTGGTCTTTTAGCTGTGATACGGGGATCAAGCTGACGTAATGAACCGGCTGCTGCATTACGAGGATTAGCAAACACTTTGCCGCCAGTACGGCGCGCTTCTTCATTCAGTGCCTCAAAACCTTTTTGTGGCATAAAGACTTCACCACGAATTTCAACGCGAGCAGGAATATTGTCACCCGTTAAACGTAACGGAATAGCACGAATGGTTCGAACGTTTGAGGTAATATTTTCACCAACAGTACCATCACCTCGTGTGGCTGCTTGTACTAGCTCACCATTTTCATATAGTAAGCTCACAGCTAAACCATCAAGCTTTAACTCACAACAAAAAGTTTGCTCTTGCTGATCTTTCAGTCTATCTCTAACACGTTTATCAAATGCAAGATAACTCTCTTCATCAAACACGTTATCAAGAGATAACATCGGTATTTCATGGCGAACAGTATCGAAGGCCGCAAGTGGTGCCGCACCAACACGCTGTGTAGGCGAATCACTGGTGATCCACTCAGGATGCTCTGCTTCAATGGCTTTTAGTTCTTGCATTAGCTTGTCATATTCAGCATCTGGAATTTCAGGTGCATCTAATACATGATATTGATACTCGTGATAACGTAATTGCTGTTTGAGCGCATCGAGATGTTGTTTTGTGGTCATGTTTCACCCATAAATATAAAAAACCCCCAATCAAGGGGGTTCAAGTCGTTCTGATAATTAATTCAACGTATTGCGGATCCGCGCATGATACACCTCTATTTTTTGAGGTGTTAGCATCTTACGCTCATCATCAAGGACAACACCACCCGCATCGGAAGCAATGCGTTGTGCTGCCTGTAGCATCAATTTGAAGTTTTGGCTTGCATCACCATAAGATGGCACCATCATAAACATGGAGACACCCGGTGTTGTAAACTCAGACATAGTCTCAGGATCAAACGAACCCGGTTTAACCATATTTGCAAGGCTAAATAGCACAGGCCCAGTTCCCGATGGATGCACATGGCGATGGAAAATACGCATTTCACCGAATTGGAACCCTGCTTGTAGAATACTTTGTAACAGCACTTCACCTTGTAAAACTTGGCCTTGATGAGCAGCTACATGAAGAACCAGAACCGTCTCCTTGTTGTTCGCTGGAGATTGATTTTGCGGTTGTTCAATTTTCTTCTCAGTGTGCGCCTGTTCCTGTTCATGATGTATCGGCTGCAGCTCCTCTTTACCGTCATTAATGTCGAAATCAAATTCAGGTTGCTCTGGCGTATGAGATGCACGCACAGCAGCAGTTAGTTGCGAAGGCTCAGCTTTCACAACAGGTTGTTCGTTCACAATATCAACCTGTGTATCAGCATCAGATACAATAGGCTCTGAACGCGTAGGCGTCATGTTTAATACAGGCTCGGTATCGTGAATAGAAGGTGAAATGGGTGGCAAATCAGGTTCGACACGACGTTCTTCTTTTACCTGACGCACAGGTTCAGAAACCATAGGCTGAGAGACTGGTTGCTCTTGCGCTTCAGTTTCGTTGAATAATGCAGAATCATCATCATAATCTGATGACTTATCCTGACTGTCATGTTTTCGGCGTTTTACGGGACGATCACGGAATAACTTTGAGCGCTCTTTACGGCTGGTCCATAGACCATGCAGTAACAGCGCAACTATGGCTATCGCACCTACGACCACTAATATCAGACGCAAATCCTGCATCGCTGCTATCTCTAGTTGTTGAATGATAATGCCACCACGGCAAAAACTAAGCCAAAATAATTTAAGCTGCAAGCTAACAAGCTGTAAATCCTACCTTAAAGCCAATCTATTATATAATTTTAAGGCATTCATACAACAGAGCACCGTCAACACAATCGCAACTTAAAATATGACGGATATATCTTAAGATTATTTGGCAAACGTGCTAAGTGCAACCCTCTGAACGATTTTCTTATAAGAAAGAGACAATTCTGCTTTCGTTTGCTGTTTTTTTAAGCAAATACTGACTAGCCAGCCTAAAATCCTACCTATATGATACATGGTCAACCGTAAAGGAGAGAACAAGAAGTATGATCCAATCGACAGATCCGCAACAAAAAAGCCATTCTGGCTTTTACTACTTCGCACAAGGATGGCGCTTAGTCACGCGCCCAGGTATTAAACGTTTTGTCATTCTGCCGCTTTTAGCCAACATTATTTTACTCGGTGGCGCATTTTGGTGGCTATATAGCAAGCTAGGTGGCTGGATCACTCAAGTCATGAGCTACATTCCAAGCTGGCTACAATGGCTTGACTATCTCATTTGGCCAGTTGCAGTTATATCAATTTTGCTCGTATTTACTTATTTTTTTAGCACTGTTGCTAATATTATTGCAGCGCCATTCAATGGTTGGCTATCTGAAAAGCTGGAATCTGAACTAACGGGTATCCCTGCTCCTGATGGGGGTATTATTGATGTTGCTAAAGATGTTCCACGAATGATTAAGCGTGAATTTGTGAGAATTGGCTACTACCTACCTCGCGCGATTGGTTTGCTTATTTTATTTTTTATTCCAGGTATAGGGCAAACCGTAGCCCCAATCCTATGGTTCTTATTCGGCGCATGGATGATGTCAATTCAATACTGTGACTACCCGTTTGATAACCACCGAGTTGGCTTTAGCGAAATGAAGCAAGCGTTATCAAAAGACCGTATGAATAATATTCAATTTGGCGGTGCAGTTAGCATATTGATGATGATCCCAATCCTTAACTTGCTGATCATGCCCGTCGCTGTATGTGGCGCAACGTTAATGTGGGTTGACCGCTACCGCGCTCGCTACGCACGTTACTAATCTTTCTAAAAACGCGACGTTATTGATAAATAGCTCGCGTTTTTACTCATTGGGTCCCTACAGTTCCTTGCCAGATTGGCGTTTTTTGTCATAACCTTTTATTAGAATCCCCCCCTGCAAAATAACTTAATGATATAAGTATATAGGTAATTCATATTTGCAATAAGGGGACATTCGAGTATGTTGAACTCAACCTTACATCCGACTCTCAGCTCTAACTGACTATTATAAGGATATCCCATGAGTAAAATTTATGATGATAATTCGCTAACCATTGGTCATACCCCATTAGTACGTTTAAAACATTTCGGAAACGGCAATATTTTAGCGAAGGTTGAATCGCGCAATCCAAGTTTTAGCGTTAAATGCCGTATTGGTGCGAATATGATTTGGGATGCTGAGAAAAAAGGAATTCTAACCAAAGAGAAAGAACTCGTCGAGCCAACCAGTGGTAATACAGGGATTGCATTAGCATATGTTGCCGCAGCAAGAGGTTACAAATTAACCTTAACAATGCCTGAAACCATGAGTGTTGAACGTCGTAAGCTCCTAAAAGCACTTGGGGCCAACCTCGTTTTAACCGAGGGCGCTAAAGGTATGAAAGGCGCTATCGAAAAAGCAGAAGAAATCGTCAACAGTGATCCAAACAAATATATTCTACTGCAACAGTTTAATAACCCTGCAAACCCTGAAATCCACGAAAAAACCACAGGACCTGAAATCTGGGAAGATACTGATGGTCAAGTCGATGTGGTTATTGCCGGTGTTGGGACAGGTGGAACCATCACAGGGATTGGTCGTTATTTAAAGAATACTAAAGGCAAAGATGTCACTATCGTTGCAGTTGAACCGGAAACATCACCAGTAATCAGCCAAACTTTAGCGGGTGAAGAAGTGAAGCCTGGCCCTCATAAAATTCAAGGCATCGGTGCTGGTTTTATTCCTGGCAACTTAGATGTTTCACTCATTGATAGAGTATTTAAAATCACTGATGACGAAGCCATCAAAACGGCTCGCGCGTTAATGGAGAATGAAGGTATTCTTGCGGGGATCTCTTCAGGTGCTGCGATTGCTGCTGCGGTTAAGTTGGCAGCAGAGCCTGAGTTCAAAAATAAAAACATCGTGGTTATTCTACCCTCCTCGGGTGAACGCTATCTTTCAACTGTATTGTTCGCCGATCTTGCAGCAGATTAATTTTAAAAGCGTTAACTATTCGTTAAAAAAGCACCTTATGGGTGCTTTTTTTGTGGTATGGATCAAACTTTAGCACGGATTGAGATGATTTCTAATCGAGGGTTTAGTATTAAACATAGTAATTATTTTGAGCCGCGAAATTAATCCAATTTAAGTCAAAAAATTTGATCATCAAACTGGTATTATTTAGGCTATGTACTCTAAATAATTCGAGGTGCAGCTAGGCGACAAGTGAGCGTAGTCACTTATACCTTAACGAAAAGCGCTGCAACTTGAAGTATAAGGAGTATAAACTGAAAAAGGATTGATATTCGACAGAGTCGAAACCTTTTTAACAGTGAATAATCTAACTAGGCACACTCTGTCATGCAAAATACAGCTTTAAACTGTAGTATGGTGAGAGAGTGTATATTCTAAATAATTCAAGATAGCGCTAGGCGACAAGTGAATGAAGTGAGCGTAGTCATCAACGCTATAGCTTGAAATATGAAGAGTATACAAACCTAAGTTAAATCAACTACACTTATAAAAAACTAAAGTTATTGAGGAAATAATATGTTCCAGCAAGAAGTCACTATTACAGCACCAAACGGCTTACATACCCGCCCAGCAGCTCAATTTGTGAAAGAAGCCAAAGCATTCACTTCTGATATCACTTTGATTTCAGGTGGCAAATCAGCGAGCGCAAAAAGCCTATTCAAGCTACAAACTCTGGGTTTAACTCAAGGTACTGTTGTGACCATTTCAGCCGAAGGCGAAGACGAAAAACAAGCAGTAGAACATTTAGTTAAACTGATGGGTGAACTGGAGTAATCTTGCTCGCAAGAGAACCAGTGTTACCGAGTTAATTTTCTATCCCTGAATACTTTTATTCAGGGATATCAGTTTAGACTTACTGTAATCTCTTCAACATCAGAACACCGACCCGCAGTAGTAAGGTAATAATATGATTTCAGGAATTTTAGTATCCCCAGGTTTTGCTTTTGGTCAGGCTTTACTCCTCAAAGAAGACCCTATCGTTGTTAGCACTAAAAAAATTGCTGACAACCAGATAGAAACCGAGATCCAACGCTTCATTGATGGACGCAACAAATCAGCCGAACAACTCAGCCTCATCAAAGAAAAAGCCGAAAAAAATCTTGGTGCGGAAAAAGCTGAGATCTTTGAAGGCCATATTATGCTGTTGGAAGATGAAGAGCTTGAGCAAGAAATTGTTACCTTGATTAAAGGCGACAAAAAAACTGCTGACGCTGCAGTCTATTCCGTCATCGAAGATCAGGCGCAAGCCCTTGAAGCTCTTGATGATGAATACTTGAAAGAGCGTGCAGCTGACGTACGAGATATTGGTAAGCGCCTGTTAAAAAACATTATGGGTATGCCAATTGTTGATCTCAGCGCTATCGATAAAGAAGTGATCCTCGTCGCCGCAGACTTAACCCCTTCTGAGACCGCACAACTTAACCTTGATAAAGTACTTGGCTTTATCACCGATTTAGGTGGCCGTACTTCACATACTTCAATCATGGCACGTTCACTTGAGCTACCTGCGATTGTCGGTACTTCAGATGCAACGACTAAAATTAAAAATGGCGACTACATCATTCTCGATGGCGTAAACAACCACATTTATTTGAATCCATCAGATCAAGAAATTGATAAGCTGAAAACATTCAATGAAGAATACCAGCAAGAAAAAAATGAACTGGCTAAGCTAAAAGATTTGCCAGCAATCACTCTTGATGGTCATCAGGTCGAAGTGTGTGCAAACATCGGGACTGTACGCGATGTCGCAGGCGCAGAGCGTAATGGTGCTGAAGGTGTTGGTTTATATCGTACCGAATTCCTATTTATGGACAGAGATTCTCTGCCAACGGAAGAAGAACAATTCCAAGCATATAAAGCCGTTGCTGAAGCTATGGGCAGCCAAGCGGTGATTGTACGTACCATGGATATTGGTGGTGATAAAGACCTGCCATACATGAATTTACCTAAAGAAGAAAACCCATTCTTAGGTTGGCGTGCAATTCGTATTTGCCTTGATCGCAAAGAAATTCTACATTCTCAGTTAAGAGCTATTTTAAGAGCCTCAAGTTTTGGTAAACTGCGTATTATGTTCCCGATGATTATTTCCGTTGAGGAAGTCCGTGAACTAAAAGCAGAACTTGAGATGCTAAAAGGTCAATTACGTGAAGAAGGCAAAGCCTTTGATGAATCAATTGAGGTTGGTGTCATGGTGGAAACACCAGCTGCCGCAGTTATTGCTCATCATTTAGCGAAAGAAGTTGACTTTTTCAGTATTGGGACGAACGATCTCACTCAATATACTCTAGCTGTTGACCGTGGTAATGAGCTGATTTCTCACCTCTACAATCCGATGTCACCTGCAGTTTTAAATCTGATTAAACAGGTGATTGATGCATCACATGCAGAAGGTAAATGGACAGGAATGTGTGGCGAGTTAGCAGGTGACGAACGTGCAACCTTATTGTTGCTTGGCATGGGATTAGATGAGTTTAGTATGAGTGCAATATCAATTCCTCGTATTAAAAAATTAATTCGTAATGCAAACTTTGCTGATACTAAAGCGCTAGCTGAACAAGCACTTGCTCAACCTACCGCTGATGAATTAATGAAACTTGTCGATACCTTTATCCAAGAAAAAACGTTATGCTAGGGGCAGCACAATAGAAACAGCACATTAGTTTCGGTCCCATATAAACGATTAGGAGAAGATCCATGGGTCTGTTTGACAAACTGAAATCACTGGTTTCGGATGATAAAAATAGCAGTGGCAGTATTGAAATTATCGCACCTTTATCAGGTGAAATCGTCAATATTGAAGACGTTCCCGACGTTGTTTTCGCTGAGAAAATTGTTGGTGATGGTATTGCTATCAAACCTGCGGGTAACAAAATTGTCGCTCCTGTAGATGGGACTATTGGTAAGATTTTTGAAACCAATCATGCGTTTTCCATTGAATCCGATGATGGCATTGAGCTATTTGTTCACTTCGGTATTGATACTGTTGAGCTAAAAGGCGAAGGCTTTAAGCGTATTGCTGAAGAAGGCCAAACTGTCAAAAAAGGCGATTTAGTTATCGAGTTTGATCTCGCATTACTGGAAGAAAAAGCAAAATCAGTTCTCACCCCTGTAGTTATTTCTAACATGGATGAAATTAAAGAACTGACTAAGCTGAGTGGTACCGTAACTGTTGGTGAAACGGTTATCATGCGCGTTAAGAAATAATGTCATCGCCTTATGGCGATAGAATAAAACCATCAGATAGCCTACGCTACTGATGGTTTTTTTATGATATGGCGTTATTGATCAAATACACCCGTTGAAAGATAACGATCGCCTCTGTCACAAATAATCGCCACAATCACTGCGTTAGGATTGGCTTTAGCCACTTTCAGTGCCCCTGCTACCGCTCCACCAGAGCTAACCCCACAAAAGATACCTTCTTGCTTTGCAAGTGCTCTCATGGTGTCTTCTGCCTCTTGCTGATTGATGTCTAATACGTTATCAACTAAGTTTTGATCAAAAATCCCCGGAAGATACCCTGGCGACCAGCGGCGAATACCGGGTATTTGGCTTTTTTCCGCGGGCTGTAAGCCAACAATTTGCACATCTTGCAACTGGGATTTTAAATAACGGCTCACACCTGTGATAGTGCCTGTTGTACCCATACTTGAAACAAAGTGTGTAATCCGCCCTTGAGTTTGTTGCCAAATTTCTGGGCCTGTCGTATTAAAGTGAGCGAGTGGGTTATCAGGGTTATTAAATTGATCAAGCACCTTCCCTTCCCCACGAGCCTCCATTTCTTGTGCTAAATCACGAGCACCTTCCATTCCAACCGTAGTACTGACTAAAATTAATTCAGCACCATAAGCCCTCATTGATGCTTGGCGCTCTTTACTCATGTTCTCAGGCATCAATAATTTGAGTTTATAACCTTTCACAGCAGCTATCATGGCAAGTGCAATACCAGTATTACCACTTGTTGCCTCTATCAAGGTATCACCGATTTTTATTTCGCCACGCTTTTCTGCTTCGGTGATCATTGAAAACGCAGCGCGATCTTTCACCGAACCTGCGGGGTTATTACCTTCTAATTTCACCCAAATTTCAGCATCTATGCCATCAGCTAAGCGCTGAAGTTTAACTAAAGGCGTGTTGCCAATAAATTGTTCCAGAGTTGCCACTATCGATTCCTTATTTCATTTATCTCTAATGCTCTTTCTGATGGTTATAAATGATATCCTATTATGAGCAAATAGTTTGCATGAAAAAAATTCACTTATATATCAATAATTAATAAAATCGATTGGACTTACAACTAAATTAGATAATAAACGAGGATTGCACCAATAAAAAGAGTTCTATTGGCGCAATTTTAATTGATTGGATATTAAGCGCTTTGAGCTAACTGGGGGAAAAACAGTTCATTTTCACCTTGGTAGATTTTTGCTTGATGGCTACCCATAAAATATTGTTCGCCACGCGCAGGGATTGAGTGAGATGATTGCCAAACTACAGATAAAGGTTCATTTCCCCAACCAATTGGCTGGACAGTCAACTGCCAGAAATGCCCTCTAGGACCTGATTCAATCACTCTTATTGGCAAACGGTGCTGTTCATCAGCTTCTTTAACTAAGCTGATATCCCAAGGACGTAAGAAAACATCGACTTCACCTTGATGAGCACTGGTGTGATGCAATGGAAAATCATAACCATCAATCTGTAGCTGAGAGCCTTTAATATAGCCGTGGAGTTGATTCACCTCCCCCATAAACTCTAATACAAAACGCGTTTCAGGGTGCTGCCAAATTTCATCTGGCGTTCCAACTTGCTCAACGTGACCTTGACTCATTACCACAATTCTATCAGCCACTTCCATCGCTTCTTCTTGGTCATGAGTTACAAATACACTAGTGAATTTTAATTCATCATGCAATTGGCGTAACCAACGGCGCAGTTCAATACGTACCTGCGCATCTAAAGCACCAAAAGGTTCATCAAGTAATAAAATCTGCGGCTCTACCGCAAGCGCTCTCGCTAAAGCGACTCGCTGTTTTTGCCCACCAGATAACTGCGAGGGATAACGTGTCGCAAGATGAGCTAACTGTACCATCTCCAATAATTGCATCACTTTTTGCTGAATAGCTTGTGAAGATGGACGTTGCTTTCTAGGCATTACTGTTAAACCAAACGCGACATTGTCAAATACCGTCATATGACGAAACAGTGCATAGTGCTGAAACACAAACCCAACATGGCGATCTTTAGCATGAATTCGGCTCACATCTTGACCATGAAAACGTAAACTGCCATAGCTGTGTTGCTCTAAACCTGCAATAATTCTCAATAGTGTTGTTTTACCTGAACCCGATGGGCCAAGTAGCGCAACCATTTCTCCGGAAGCAATATCTAATGAGATATCTTTCAGCACTTGCGTCTTAGCAAATAATTTGCCGATTTTTTCGATTTGAATACTCATTGTTAATGAACTCCTGATTCGGTTTGCTGCCGGCTCAAATGCCATTGCAACGCACTTTTGATAATCAAAGTGATAATTGCCATCACAGCAAGGATCGCCGCGGCGGTAAATGCGCCTACGGTGTTATAGTCTTGATGCAATAATTCAACCTGTAATGGTAGCGTATAGGTTTCACCCCGGATTGCACCTGAGACCACAGAAACTGCACCAAACTCACCAATTGCCCTTGCATTGGTTAGGACAACACCATATAACAGGGCCCAGCGAATATTCGGTAATGTCACCCGCCAAAACATTTTCCAACCGGATGCACCAAGTAGCACTGCTGCTTCATCCTCTTGACTACCTTGGCTTAGCATCAGTGGAACCAACTCTCTAACCACAAACGGGCAAGTCACAAAAATGGTGACTAATGCCATGCCTGGCCATGAAAACATCAATTGAATGTCATAGCCCTCAAGCCAACCGCCAAACCAGCTGTTAGAACCGTAAAACAGTAGATACAACAGGCCAGCAACTACAGGCGACACTGCAAAAGGAATATCAACTAATGTCAGTAATAGCTGTCTTCCCGGAAACTGAAAGCGGGTTACCAGCCACGCAAGCATGGTGCCAAAAATTAAGTTAACTGGAACTGTTATCAGCGCAATCAGTACTGTTAAACCAATTGCATGCAACATATCTGAATCATTTAAGTTGAGTAAAACTGCATCGACCCCTTTCGAAAATGCAGTCATAAAGATCCAAAGAATAGGAACCACCAGCAGTATGACCGAAAATAATATGCCAACTGCTATCAAGAACCACTTAGCCCAATTAATGGGTTGGCGCGAAGTTGCTGTCATTGGTGTAACTTGAGCCACTATTTCCCCCCCAATCGCTTGCCAAAGCGGCTTTGTACGATATTAACGCTAAATAACAACAGTAATGATGCAGCTAAAATCACCGATGCAATTGCGCTCGCTGCTGGATAATCAAACTGTTGTAACTGACTAAAAATCATCAATGAAACAACTTCTGTTTGCCAAGCAATATTGCCCGCAATAAAAATAATGGCACCAAATTCGCCCAAGCTACGGGTAAAAGAGAGAACAGTTCCTGCTAATAGTGCAGGCGAAACCTCAGGTAACACCACTTTGCGAAATGTTTGCCAACGACTCGCTCCTAGCGTTTGTGCCGCTTCTTCATATTCGGGGCCAAGCTCTTCCAAAACGGGTTGAACCGTTCTTACCACAAATGGGATACTGGTAAATGCCATTGCGACTGCAATACCTAGCCAAGTATTCACCACTTTAATATCAAATTGGTGTAAATATTGCCCATACCAACCGGACGTCGCAAACAGCGTTGCTAATGTTAAACCAGCCACGGCTGTCGGTAATGCAAAAGGTAAGTCAACAAGGCCATCCAAGAAAGTCCGCCCTGGAAAGCGATAACGAGTCAAGATCCATGCCAACAACATACCAAAAACAGCATTAAACAAACTTGCCACTAACGCAGCCAACAAAGTCACTTTATAAGCAGCCACCACTTGCGGGTAGCTGATCACTGCCCAATATTGCTGCCATGTCATTTCTGACAATTGGATCACTAAGGCACTCAGTGGCAACAGTAAGATCAAACAGGTATAGAACAAACTGCTACCTAATGTGAGGCCGAATCCGGGCAAGAAACGTTTCCCTGAATTACGCATTAACGGCGCCCTTCTGCCATCAATTTGTCAAACTCACCGTTAGTTGCAAAATGAGTTTCCATCACCGCTGGCCAACTCTTAAATTGTGACTCCACCGTAAATAAACGCGTTTCAGGGAATTTATCTTTATTCGCAGCCATCACGTCTTTATCGTTAACTCGATAATTAAAACTAGTAATAATCTCTTGGGCTTTTGGACTGTATAAGTAATACAGATACGCTTTAGCTAAATCTTCAGTACCGTTTTTCTGTACATTTTTATCAACCCACGTTACTGGAAATTCAGCTAAAATATCCACTGGTGGAACGATAACTTCATAGTCTGATTCGCCGTATTGTTGACGAATGTTATTGACTTCTGATTCAAAGCTTATCAACACATCACCAAGACCACGTTCAATAAACGAGGTGGTTGCACCGCGGCCTCCAGTATCAAATACTTCGACATTTTTCAAAAACTGCTTCATTTGCTCACGCGTTTTCTGTTCGTCGCCTTTGTTTTCTTGTGCAAATGCTCCCCATGCAGCTAAATAGGTATAGCGGCCATTACCCGATGTTTTCGGATTAGGAAATATCAATTTAACATCGGTGCGCGCTAAGTCATCCCATGTTTTGATACCTTTTGGGTTATCTTTACGCACTAAAAACGCCATAGTGGAATAATAAGGTGAGCTATTATTGGGTAAACGAGCTTGCCAATTTTCAGGGATCAAATTGCCTTTATCATGCAAAATCTGTACATCGGTGACTTGGTTATAGGTCACCACATCGGCTTTTAGTCCCTGTAAAATAGCTAGAGCTTGTTTGGATGAGCCTGCATGTGACTGCTTAATTGTCACCTTGTCATTGGGGTGTAACTCATTCCACTGTTTTTCAAACTCAGGATTTAAAGCAACGAATAATTCGCGTGCAATATCATAGGAGCTATTGAGTAATTCGGCAGCGACTAATGGTGCACTTCCCATCAGTGAAATTGTTGCAAATCCTGCTAAGGCTGTTTTCTTTAAGAAAGCTTTCTTCATTAGACACCTACTTATACTAAACCTAAACCATGCCATTGAAGTTACTTTATCTGCTTTAGTTATAACTGTGTAGTTATCAATCGCTTTTTAATATATCAAATTGATATAATCCATACATTATGGCAATAAGCAACAAAATGGCATTTATCATCAATCAGTTAGCCATATGAGAGGTGTTCATGAAAACGTTGAATGAGAACAAAAAGAATGGAGTCAAAACGGTAGTTGCCGCTTCCTTGCGACAATCATTTTTACTTATAGTGAGAGTAACTTATCAATAGATGGAGCAAAATAGTAGCTACCTGATACTGCTTTTGTCATACGTAACAGGTCATCATATTTGCCATCTTTCTCGCCAAACATACTTAATAGCTGTTGTTCGATATTATGTAGGCGGGCGCAATAAGCAACAAAGAACAAACCATGCTTACCACTGGCAGTGCCATAAGGTAAGCTATGACGCATAATAGACAGTTCTTCGCCATCTTCTTCAACCACAACACGTGATACATGGGACGTCACATTACGCACACTTTCATCAAGCTCTACGCTGTCTTTTTTAGTACGGCCAATCATTTTTTCTTGTTCATGCTCAGAGAAGCGATCCCACTTTTTCAAACTGTGCTCATAACGCTGAACAAGAATATAGCTACCCCCTATATCAACACCATCCGCAATCAGGGCAACTTCCGCAATCTCTTCACCTTGTGGATTTTCACTACCATCGATAAAACCACTCAAATCACGCTCTTCCACCCAACGGAAACCATGCGTTTCTTCTTCAACTTTTATGGCAGAACCGAATGCTTTCAAAGCAGCTTGCGCTAGCGAGAAATTAATATCATGGCGTTGAGATTGAATATGTATAAATAGGTCACGTTGAGTTGCAGGCGCTAAACCTCTGCCTAATTGGCGAAATGGCTTCAATTCAGGTGCACTTTCAGGGGATGAAAGTTGTTTCCAAATATCTGAACCAAATGCAACAACAGCACCCAAACGATCGGCTGGATACTGTTCTTGTAATTGAGTCAGTGAATCAACAAAGCGCTGACAGCCTAATTTAATATCATCCAAAGATCCTTGCACCATTGCTTCAATGAAAATGCCGAAACGGCTATGATCTTTCAGAATACCGCTCTGAGAGTGAGACATTTAATCAACCTCTTGTTATATGTAAGTGATCCCCATTTATTTTAACGCAAATAATTGCCAGCAGGTAAGAAATAGATGGGATTGGTTTGATTAAATCGAACATTGCGCCAACAAAGGGAATGGCATGCTTTATCTGATCAACAAAGCATGCATTGAATGAAATTCAGATTATTTTTTCCAAGTAATTTGCGATACCGTCCAGCTTTTTAACTCATCATCTGGTGGCATTAAACCTTCAGGTCCTTGCCATTTACCATTAAAGCTATAGAAAATATGTGACGTTTCTGGAGCAACGCATTCAACTGTTGGCTGGTCATTAATTGGCTCAGCCATTTTACAAGCGCCAAATGCTTTTTCATAAATATCACTAAATTGCGAACCAATTTTCGTTCCCCATTCAGTCACAATTTTAGGATCATTAATAATAACGCGAGAAACGTGTCCTTTTTCAGGACCGATCACCTCAACTTTAACCGTCTCATCATCAATACCTTGGAAAACCGTCACAATTTCACCTTGTTCGGTTTGCATACCACTACGAATGGTATAACGATTATCCAAACGCTCTTTAATAATATCTGCTTGCATCGGTGTAAAACCAGTTATCCCACCGACCCCCGCAGCTTTAGCCGTTATTGGGCTACTGAACCAGTTCATCGGTGAAAGTGAAGACCAGAACCCTCCTGAGCCTGCGCAACCAGACAATAGCAATATGCTAGTCAATGCTGTTATCTGAGAAACCTTCACAATTGCACTTTTAGGCATAACATCCTCTATTAATGGTTTACTTGATGCTTACTGTGACAACCTATTTTTAAAAACATTCCAGCCAACGCTAAAAATCTAAATCATTCGCTAGTGTTTTCGCATAAATAAGACGTGCTGGCTGCTCTTCTTCGTAAAGCATTTTTTCAAACATGCAAATGGCAGCGTCTGACTCTTCATTAACCAGTAATTCAATTCTGCCACAGCCTCTAGCACGTAATTTCTTTTCTAAACGGCTAACCAAAGCATTTGCAATGCCCCGCCCGCGGTATTCAGGGTGAACAGCCAGATAATAAGCTGAGCCTCTAATGCCGTCATAGCCTCCCATCACGGTACCGACAACCTCTCCAGTGACTTCAGCAACAAGAAATAAATCAGCCCCACATTGTAATTTGCGTTCAATATCAAGTTCAGGATCACCCCCAAACTCATTTAAATCACAGCGTTCCCACAATGCGATGACCTCCTCAAAATCACTTTGGCGGAAGATACGTATTTCCATATTAATGACCCGTTTTAACTGAGCTTTCTGTCATTATCACTGCTTTTGGCGCACAATCAATATTCAATATGCCTTTTTTAATTCAAAAAGGTATACTTTACCCACTTTTTTCTGCCAACTGTTCGATTGGAAAACAATGAATTACCCTGATATTTTTCGCGTGAAAGCTTTTTTACGCGAACTACAAGATACGATTTGCCAAAAAATAACTGAACTGGATGGTAAGGAAACCTTCCTAGAACAAACATGGGAAAGAGCTGAAGGAGGTGGTGGCCGCAGCCGTGTATTAACGCAAGGCGCTATTTTTGAACAAGCTGGCGTTAACTTTTCCTATATTCAAGGCAGCCAAATGCCTGCTTCAGCCACCGCACATCGTCCAGAGCTAGCGGGTCGTAGCTACCAAGCGATGGGGGTATCATTAGTGATCCACCCTCTCAACCCTTACATCCCAACAACCCATGCCAACGTGCGCTTTTTTATTGCAGAGAAAGAAGGCCATGATCCTGTTTGGTGGTTTGGTGGTGGATTCGATTTAACCCCCTATTACGGCTTTGAAGAGGACGTCATTCATTGGCACCAAGTTGCTCATGACCTCTGCACTCCCTTTGGCACTGATACCTATCAAACCTATAAAAATTGGTGCGATGAATATTTCTATTTAAAACATCGCAACGAACCAAGAGGTGTCGGCGGTTTGTTTTATGATGACCTAAATAAACCCGATTTCGAGACCTGCTTTGCATTTACCCAAGCAGTTGGAAATGGCTTCTTAGATGCCTACGTTCCTATTGTCGAAAAGCGCCGTCAACATATTTGGGGAGATAAAGAGCGTCAATTTCAACTGTATCGACGTGGTCGCTATGTCGAATTTAACTTAGTTTGGGATAGAGGAACGCTATTTGGTTTACAAAGTGGCGGGCGCACTGAATCCATTTTAATGTCGATGCCACCGCTAGTGCGCTGGGAATATGATTATCACCCAGAGCCCAATAGCCCCGAAGCAAAATTATATCGTGATTTCTTAGTCACTAAAAAAGATTGGCTAGCTAAAGAATAACGGTGATTACCATCATTTACGTCGCCAAAACACTTGGCGGCTTTTGTGATAAAAATTAGCAAATTTTAATAAACATGATTAACTATCAACTAGTTACATAATCAACTTTGTCGCCTATGATTCCATTCTCACAAACAAAATGGAGTCTATCTATGAGTCATATCCTTGGGCGTTCTTACCTTCCCCCTTATCTTGTTGATCAAATGTATCAAGGATCACCATCATCAAATATGAAGTCTGCATTACTTCATGCGAATGAATTAATGAGTAAAGCGTACAGCATAGAAGATAAAGAACTGTTAAAAACGCTTTTTATTAATTCTGCACGTCCGGGAAACAATTATGAGCGTATTATCAGAGATGCAGAACAAAACGATGAATTTCCTGGTCATGCACATTCTGATTTACCTATTTGCTCACGTTCTGATCTTTCATTAGATGACAAGATCCCGAATCCAAATGTTCTCCATATGCCGCACGAAGATTATCAAATCATCATGAAAGAAGGCGATATTGTTGCACCTTCAAATGCTGCGCGTATTGTCTATGAATCTGTTGGTAAAGTACGCTCTTTTTACAAAGAAAAATTGGGTATTGATAAATTATTTGGCTGTGATTCCCAAATCAATGCCGTGATCCACTATGGTAAAGACTATCCGAATGCATTTTGGAATTCGCAAGCCATTTTCTTTGGTGATGGCGACAGGCTATATACGAGAGCTTTCTATAATGATATCGATATTATTGGTCACGAACTTAGCCATGCATTTGTCACTTTCACTACCGATTTTGATTATTGGTTCCAATCAGGTGCACTCAATGAGTCTGTTGCTGACGTAATTGGTATGATGGTGAAACAATATGCCGCTAACGAACGAGCAGATGAATCCAATTGGCTGTTAGGAGAAAACTTATTCCTTGATAGAGCTAATGCGCCTGCATTGCGTTCGATGAAAGCACCTGGTACGGCATATAATATTCCTGTTCCTGGTCAGAGAAACATGAAAGATATGCAAGTGGGCCATATGAAGGACTATATGCACCTATCTATGCTTCAAGACAATGGCGGCGTACATATCAATTCAGGGATCCCGAATAAAGCCTTCTACTTGTTAGCCACTGCGCTTGGTGGTTACTCATGGGAGGTAGCAGGAAAAGTTTGGATTAAAACTATGTATGATACAACACTACACTCAAAAACGACGTTTAAGGAATTCGCAAAAGCAACTATTAACACAGCGACTCAAGAGTTTGATTATAGTGTTGCTGATGCTACCCGTAAGAGCTGGGAAGGTGTTGGTCTGTTTGTGTAGTCATTTCGATAAAGTAGTCTGCCAGTAATGGCAAAACTTGTCAGCCATAAGTATAGGATACGGCTGACATTTTATAGCATTAGCGTTTTTTCTTTTTACGGCCCGGTTGCGTAAAACGCTTACGGGATGCAGTATCCGCAGTTGCTTTTGGTTTATTTCCTGCGTTTGGTTTACTATTTCCTTTTCCACTCGCGGGGGTTTTAGCTTTTGTAGGTTTCTTTGGCTTAGCATCTGACTCTGATTTCTCAATCATTTCAAACAGCTTAATTAATTCATCATCTGTTAAATCACGCCATTCACCTAATGGGATCCCCGAAAGACCCACATTCATAATTCTAACGCGCTCTAATTTAGTGACTTCAAAGCCAAAATGCTCACACATACGACGAATTTGACGATTTAGCCCTTGAACTAAAGTGATACGAAATACAAATGGAGCTTCCTTTTTCACTTTGCATTTTTTGGTCATCGTACCTAAGATTGGTACCCCAGCTCCCATACCACGAACAAACTCATCGGTAATCGGTTTATTTACAGTAACCAAATACTCTTTTTCGTGTTCATTACCGGCACGCAAGATTTTATTAACCAAGTCCCCATGATTTGTCAAAAAAATCAAACCTTGTGAGTCTTTATCTAAACGACCAATTGGGAAGACACGCTTACTGTGGTTAACATAATCAACAATATTATCTTTTTCGCCGCTTTCAGTGGTACTGACAATACCGACTGGCTTATTCAGTGCAATTAGCACTAAATCCTCTTCATTCCTTGGCTCAATAAGTTGCCCATTGACTTTAACAATATCACCACTAAAAACTTGGTCACCAATAGCAGCACGTTTGCCATTAATAAAAACATTGCCTTGTTCAATGTAGCGATCTGCATCACGCCTTGAGCAAATACCACTTTCACTAATGTACTTGTTAAGACGTGTAGAAGATTGAGTTTGCATGGTTACCCTCTGTAATCTGCATCGCAGGGAGCGCTTTTCTCCCAATATTAGAAAGCCGTAACAGTGCATACCATTACGGCTTTTGTGAAGCTCACATTCTCTGTGACTTCATATAATTAACGTTTCTTCAAATGCTGCATTAAACGCTTACGTTTACGTAGCTGTGTTGCCGTTAACTGATTCTTTTTATTTGCATAAGGGTTTTCACCCTCTTTAAATTGAATGCGGATTGGTGTTCCCATTACCTGCAATGAACGGCGGAAATAGTTCATCAGATAACGTTTGTAACTATCCGGCAAATCAGAAACTTGGTTACCGTGGATCACAACAATCGGTGGATTATGGCCACCTGCATGTGCATATTTCATTTTAACACGGCGACCACGGATCAATGGTGGCTGGTGCTCATCTTCCGCCATTTTCATGATACGTGTTAGTAGAGCCGTCCCCACACGTCGGGTTGCTGACTCATAAGCCTCTTGAACAGATTCAAATAGGTTACCAACACCACTGCCATGTAATGCAGAAATAAAGTGGATACGCGCAAAGTCCACAAAACCAAGACGCAATTCGAGCATGTCTTTTACATGGTCGCGATCTTCAGGTTTCATGCCATCCCATTTATTAACAGCGATGACTAAAGAACGCCCTGCGTTCAAAATAAAACCTAAGAGTGATAGGTCTTGGTCTGAGATCCCTTCACGTGCGTCGATGACTAGCAATACAACGTTTGCATCTTCGATAGCTTGTAATGTTTTAATTACTGAGAATTTTTCGACGGTTTCAGTAACTTTGCCACGTTTACGTACCCCCGCCGTATCAATCAGAATATACTCACGTTCATCACGCTCCATCGGGATATAGATGCTATCACGTGTTGTGCCGGGCATATCAAATACGACAACGCGATCTTCACCAAGAATACGGTTTGTGAGTGTTGATTTACCAACATTTGGACGACCGACAATCGCCAATTTGATTGGCAATCCAGTTGGATCAAAATCGTCTTCTTCGTCCTCGAATTCTGCATTTTCTTCTTGAGCTGCCCAGTATGCTGCATTTTCTTCTTCTTCGGTCAGCTCAACTTCTTCTTCGATTTCGATAAAAGGCTTCAGTGATTTTTCAATTAACTGGGTTACACCACGACCATGAGATGCAGCAATAGAGTGGATTTCACCTAAACCTAAAGAGTAAAAATCACCAATTGCAGTATCAGCATCGATACCGTCCGTTTTATTGGCAACTAAATAGGTTTTTTTCTTACGGCTACGTAAGTGCTTAGCGATCCCTTCGTCCGCAGGCATTAGCCCTGCTCGTGCATCGACCATAAATAGGACAACATCGGCTTCTTCAATCGCTTGCAATGATTGAGCAGCCATATGGGTCTCGACACCTTCTTCAGTGCCATCGATACCACCGGTGTCGATAATGATAAATTCATGCCCTTCAACTTCAGCACGACCATATTTACGATCACGAGTCAGACCGGGAAAATCCGCTACCAGTGCATCACGGGTACGGGTTAATCGGTTAAATAACGTGGATTTTCCTACGTTTGGACGCCCAACCAGCGCTACGACGGGTATCATTATTTGATGCCTCACTACTTTAATTAACTAAAAGAATTTTGTGTTGCAACTAAAATAAACACAAAAAACAAAAAACGAAACGGTTCCTACATCAGGAACCGTTAATTTTATAGAGAAATTGGTGACTTGTCAGAAAATTAACGCGTCAACAGATAAACTGTGCCATTTCTTGCCTGAACCATCAACTTGTCGCTGGCTACCACTGGACGGCTATGGATACCTGAGCTATTGAGTTTATTTTGTGCCACAAAACCACCTGTGCTCATATCTAACCAGTGTAGATAACCTTCTTTGTCACCAACCACAATATAGCCATTGTACATTTCTGGCGCGCTCAGATTACGGTTTAGTAACCCTTCTTGCGTCCATAATGTTACGCCATCGCTCTTACGCACCGATAGCACACGATCATTTTGATCGACTAGGTAGAGGTTTTCGCCAGACAACACCATATTGTTTACAGAACCAAGATCGCGTTTCCATTTGATTTGGCCTGAACGCATATCCAGCGCCGCTAACGTTCCGTTATAAGCGATAGCATAGATCATACCATCATCAATAACTGGCGTCATATCAACGTCATCCAAACGACCAATTTCAGTAGAACTCGTCACTTGAGAAATACGTTGTTGCCAAATCAATTGACCTTGTGACAGTAATACAGCACTTACGCGGCCATTATCACCACCAACAATCGCGGCACCGTATGCCACACTTGGCGCTGATTCACCACGTAAGGACAATGATGGCGTATCCATATTCACTGTCCATTTAATTTCGCCGTTGTTTTCGTCAAGCGCTTGTAACATCCCATTGCTGGTATGAACAATCACAAAGCCGTTACTGGCTACTGGGCGAGAAAGCGCTTCACCTGCAACTTCGACATCCCACGCAACTGAACCATCTTCTTTGTTTAGGGCGATCACGGTTCCACGTTCAGTGCCGATATAAATATGATCACCTGAAACTGTTAACCCACCTGATAACAGTGCAGATAAGTTGGCAGAAAGAAAACCTGTGCGCTTAGAAAGATCAACAGACCAAATTTCTTTACCGCTATCAAGCTCAAATGCTTTCACTAGCCCTTTGCGATCCGCTGCATAAATCGAACTACCATCCCAAACTGGTGATAAATCAGAGTAAAACTGTTCAACACCATTACCGACTGATTTATCCCAAACAATAGTTGGCGTGAATTGATTTTCAACCTGTGGGAGTGGTGCCATAACGATAGAATCAGTTTCGCTGGAACAACCGGCAAGTAAAGCTGAAGCGACTAGGCCAATCAAAAGTGTTTTCCGCAACTGCATGTTAATCGTTTCCTTTCTACGTTATGTTATGAATTAATTAGACACGTTATTCAGTTTAAGGGTAAGAAGACCTTTAAGGGTCTGTGAGCCTTCACTATCCAGCCCTTGTGTATATGCAGCTTTAGCGCCTGCAATATCACCTTTTTGAAGTAATGCATCCCCACGAACATCTTGTGCAGCTGCCTGCCATGATTTCGCTTTGATATTCCCAATTGACGCTAATGCTGCATCTGCATTACCGAGAGCAAGCTGTACTCTTGCTAAACGCAGATTAATTAAATCCGCCATATCTTCAGTTTTGGCTTTATCTAAAGCACCTGCTAATGACTTTTCAGCCATTGCCAAGTCGCCTTTATCAACTGCCACCTGAGCAAGTTCTAAACCGATCATCGCACTGTAAACATCATTGGTTTCCGCTGCGAATTTTTGTGCAGCTTCAATACCTTGAGCTGAACCTGAATGCAACTGAGTGCTGACACTTTCAAATTTCTGAGCACTTTCTTGCAGCACATTAGTCTTATGAGACTGCCAATAGTTCCATCCGAAAACAGCCCCTACACCTAAAACAAGCCCAACCACTAACGCAACACCATTGTTAGCAAAAAAGCGTTTAATCGCATCAACTTGATCATTTTCGTTTGTATAGACTTCCACTTGTCTCTCCTTAACCTAACAGTTCAGCTAAACGCTGGGCTAAATGCTGCTGTGAAACCGTTTCTTGCTCACCTGTGCGTAGATCTTTAACGCCAACTTGGCTATTTAAGATTTCATCATCGCCTAAAATCAAAGCAATTTTTGCACCTTGTTTATCCGCACGCGCTAATTGTTTCTTAAAATTACCACCGCCATGATTAGTCATTACTCGTAATGTAGGCAGTGCATCACGCACTTGCTCTGCTAATAATAGCGCCGCTTTTTGACTATTTTCACCGAATGAAGCCAAATACACATCAGTCACGGACTCATCAGCAGTGAAACTTGGATTGAGGTCTTTGACCAACAAAACCATTCGTTCCATACCCATTGCAAAACCGACTGCTGGCGTTGCACGACCACCTAATTGTTCAACCAAGCCATCATAACGGCCGCCAGCACATACTGTACCTTGTGAACCTAATGCGGTTGTCACCCACTCAAACACGGTACGATTGTAATAATCAAGACCACGTACTAAACGTTGGTTGACACGATATTGAATACCTGCGGCATCCAATAATTTGCACAAGCCATCAAAGTGCTCACGAGATTCATCATCTAAATATTCAAACAGCTCAGGTGCATCATTAAGTAATGTTTGAACATCTTTATTTTTCGAATCCAGTACACGCATTGGATTAGTGTACATACGGCGTTTGCAGTCTTCATCGAGTTTTTCTTTATGTTGCTCAAGGAAAGCAACTAATGCTTCGCGGTAACGCGCGCGCGCGTCTAAAGAACCAATCGAATTCAACTCTAAGGTAACATGTTCACTGATACCTAGTGCACGCCACCAACGAGCCGTCATCATAATCATTTCAGCATCAATATCAGGACCTGCTAGACCAAACACTTCTGCACCCAGCTGATGAAACTGCCGATAACGGCCTTTCTGTGGGCGCTCATGACGGAACATTGGCCCAAGATACCATAAACGCTGTTCCTGATTGTACAGCAAACCATGCTCTATGCCTGCGCGGACACAACCGGCAGTATTTTCAGGGCGCAAAGTAAGGCTGATTTGTTCTTTATCGCTTTCTTGGCGATCGATAAAGGTATACATCTCTTTTTCAACCACATCAGTCACTTCGCCAATTGCCCTGCTAAATAGCGGGGTATGCTCTACAATCGGGGTACGAATTTCACTAAAGCTGTAACCTTGTAAAATATTTTTAAGTACTGCTTCAATTTTCTGCCAGACTCGAGTGTCTGCCGGCAGGTAATCATTCATGCCACGAACGGCCTGGATATTTTTTGCCACGTTATGTCTCTATTTTCAGAATCGAATAAACTCGATTATAAAAGCGAAAGGTCATTGGGTTCAATCGACAAACTACAATATTCCTGCTCAATCGGGAATTATCTGTGCTTTTGCGATAGATAGCGTTAATTTTTACTCTACAATGTGCTGATTTGATACGCTTAATAGAGATAAAAACAATAACTGGCTCGCAAAGAGCCAGTTATTGGACAACTATTTTTCTATTTGGTTTATCTCTATGCGATTACTTTCATCCAGCATTGCTGCTTTTGCACGAATTTTCGCCTCAAGCTGATCGATAATATTGTTATTATCAAAGCGCTCTTTCTGACGAATACCATCTTCATAGAAACCACTTTTCGTTTTAGCACCAGCAACACCAAGGGTCGATACTTCTGCCTCACCGGGACCATTTACCACACAACCGATGATTGAAACATCCATTGGGGTAATAATATCTTCTAAGCGCTGCTCTAACGCATTCACAGTCCCGATAACATCAAATTCTTGACGTGAACAAGTTGGACAAGCGATAAAGTTAATGCCACGAGAACGAATACGCAGCGATTTAAGAATATCAAAGCCAACTTTAACTTCTTCAACCGGATCAGCGGCCAGTGAAATACGCAAGGTATCCCCAATCCCTTCAGATAACAGCATACCCAATCCAATCGCTGATTTTACTGAGCCAGAGCGTGCGCCGCCAGCCTCAGTGATCCCAAGGTGCAATGGTTGGTCAATTTTCTTAGCGAGTAAACGGTAAGAACCTACCGCAAGGAAAACATCCGATGCTTTAACACTGATCTTAAATTGATCAAAGTTCAATCTATCTAAAATATCAACATGGCGCATTGCCGATTCAACAAGTGCTTCAGGAGTTGGCTCACCATATTTTTCTTGAATATCTTTTTCAAGAGAACCACCATTAACACCAATACGGATAGGAATATTATAGTGGCGGGCACAGTCAACAACTTGGCGAATACGCTCTTCGCTACCAATATTACCTGGATTGATACGTAGACAATCAACACCATACTCTGCCACTTTTAACGCGATACGATAATCAAAGTGGATATCGGCAACCAAAGGCACATCAACACGTTGTTTAATCAGTTTAAACGCCTCAGCAGCATCCATCGTCGGAACAGAAACACGTACGATGTCAACGCCTACACGCTCTAATGACTGTATTTGACGTACCGTTGCATCAACATCCGTTGTGCGGGTATTGGTCATAGACTGAACGGCAATAGGTGCGCCATCGCCAATAGGTACGTTACCTACATAAATTCGGGTGGATTTACGTCTTTTGATCGGTGATTCATTATGCATTTTAATTTAACTCTCCGGACTTCCGTGTGCTCTTAAACACTGTTGTGTAGTAATAATCATTGCTTCAATAATCACTATACACAAAAACGTAAACTGCAAACTATCACATTTAATGTTTTAGGATACAGTTTACGTCTTTTCAATTCTTAGCCATATGCCCTGAAATTACGCTTCAGGGACTTTTAACTTAGCTGGGCGGTTTGCTTTAATAAAACGGCTTAGATCAACCGCATTACCATTGAACTGTGCATCAACATTTGCAGGTGCACCAATATTTAACCGGTAAGGAGGTGTGCCCTGTAAATCTAATTTATCGCCGTTGTTCTTTGTGCCACTAAACAAAATTTTATTATTGGCATCACGGACTTCGAGCCAGCAAGGCCCTTTAAAATTCATCACTAACGCATCTTGAACTGCAGGTACAACTTCAGGCTCTTCGTTGGTTTGCGTGCGGTCAATAGCGACCGTTGTATTTGGTGTATTTGGCAACGGTACAGTTCTAACGGGTTGCGGCTCAGTGGTTTGACTATCAATAGGTTGAGTCGGTGCTAAATCAATTGGCGTGCTTTCAGCAGTCAATGGTGCATTCACTGCCGCAGAGTTATCAGAAACATCACTCGGCAATTCAATTGGGTTTTCGGTGCTATTTTGCTGAGAGAGGATCAAATCATTTTGATTTGCCATCGTGGTTAATTCACTTTTCTGTGCTTGATGGTCTTGCCACCACCACACACCGACCATTGCGATCAAAACAATCACAATTAGCCAAGTCACTTTCATTAGCCAGCCTTCGCGTTTTTTGCGCTTCTTGCCTAAAGAATAACTTTGCATTGATGAAACGGTTGATACTGCAATCGGTTCATCAGTTTTTAATAACGCATTTAATTCACTTTCAGTCACATTCACCATGCGTGCGTAAAGGCGCATATAGCCACGTAAAAACGTCGGTTCAACACCAGCTGGCTTTATATCTTCATCGATTTCTCTTACCGTACTTACCTTAAGACAAAGGCGCTCCGCAACTGCCTCTTGCGTGAGTCCCATTCGCTCACGAGCCTGAGATAATAGTTTTCCTACAGTGATTGGGGTTTGTTCGGTATTGTTATCGATAGTCATTTGCTGGCAACACTGTTTCCGAGTGAATGAAATATAAAGCTATTTTTCCTAAGCTTTACTCGTGATAATCCTAATGTGACAATTAAATTAATATCATCACCTACAAAACATTGTAGGTGATGAGGGGCATTTTGCCTATCCATAAAATGACCTAAATGATAACCAGGCCAAATGTTTAGACCCCATCTATACTCTAAATAATTCGAGATGCAGGTAGGTGACAAGCGAAGATAGCCGATGAGCATAGATAAACTCTGTGATTCGGCGAGCGTAGCGTAGTCACTTATGCCTCAATAAAAAGCCCTGCAACTTGAAGTATGACGAGTATATTAACATCAGACTGCTTTAACCTTGATAGGTTCCCCAGCCATACGTTTTTTCAATGTTCGTTTTGTTCTGTCAATCACTTCACCTGCTAATTGACCACAGGCTGCATCAATATCATCACCACGAGTTTTACGCACTATCGTAGTAAAGCCATATTCCATTAGAACCTTAGAAAAACGGTCGATACGACTATTTGAGCTACGACCATAAGGTGCCCCAGGGAACGGGTTCCAAGGGATCAAGTTAATTTTACTTGGGGTATCTTTTAAACATTCAGCTAACTGGTGAGCTTGCTCAGTACTGTCATTAATATGATCAAGCATCACATATTCCACCGTGACCCGACCACCATTGGCATTTGATTTAGCAAGGTAGCGTCTAACACTGCTCAAAAAGGTTTCAATATTGTATTTTTTATTAATCGGGACAATATCATCACGCACATCATCTGTTGGCGCGTGCAATGAAATAGCTAAAGCCACATCAATCATATCGCCCAATTTGTCTAAAGCAGGTACAACACCAGACGTTGATAAGGTGACACGGCGTTTAGATAAGCCAAAACCGAAATCATCCATCATGATTTCCATTGCTGGCACAACATTGTTGAGATTTAATAACGGCTCACCCATTCCCATCATCACCACATTGGTGATCGGGCGGCGACCACTGGATTTTAACGAACCAATAATTTTTGCGGCACGCCAAACTTGCCCAATAATTTCTGAAACGCGTAAGTTACGGTTGAAACCTTGTTGTGCCGTTGAACAGAATTTACATTCAAGTGCACAGCCCACTTGTGAGGATACGCATAAAGTTGCACGGTCATCTTCAGGGATATAAACCGTTTCAACCTGTTGATCACCCACAGTGATCGCCCATTTAATCGTTCCATCCGCAGAGCGCTGCTCTTCGGCAACTTCCGGTGCACGGATTTCAGCGACTTCCTTTAGTTTCGCTCTAAGAACTTTATTGATATCTGTCATTTGATCAAAATCGTCATAACAGTAGTGATAAATCCATTTCATTACTTGGTCAGCACGGAATGGTTTTTCACCCATTTGCGCAAAGAATTCACGCATCTGCTTGCGATTTAAATCCAGCAGGTTGATTTTTTGTGAGTTAGTTTCTGGTGTGACAGAAATAGCAGAGGAAGTTGCACATTGTGCACTAGTAGTCATATCGGACATTTTGAGTTGCCTCGTTGTTACACTTTCGGCGAGTGCTATTGAGTAGCACAACGTTAATAATAAAATCGCCCTGTTAACAATTATATTAACAGGGCGACGCATTGTACAAACTTTATAAGAATAATGCTAATGCATTACACCAGTTTATCACTTAGCGAGGGCAAATTTCATCTTCTGCGAAGAAATACGCAATTTCGCGGTTTGCTGATTCGATAGAATCTGAGCCGTGAACCGCATTTTCAGTGAAGCTATCTGCATAGTCAGCACGCAGTGTACCTGCTAACGCGTTATCTGGGTTAGTTGCACCCATTAGGTCACGGTGACGTTGAACAGCGTTTTCACCTTCAAGAACTTGCAGCATGATTGGGCCAGAAGTCATAAATTCAACCAGACCTTCAAAGAAAGGACGGCCTTTGTGCTCTGCATAAAAACCTTCTGCTTGCTCACGAGTCAAATGCAGCATTTTGGCGGCAACGATTGAAAAACCTGCGCTTTCAAAACGGTGATAAATTGCACCAATCGCGTTTTTCTTCACTGCGTTTGGCTTGATAATAGAAAATGTACGTTGAACCGTCATAAATAACCTCTTTAGCGATACCGTGACTTTTACCCTGAATTCTCAACTCTTCTTCAAGTCAATTAAAATGAAAAGTAGATATCAGTTGTCGTTTTTTATTGTGTGCCTCTTCTGCTGACCAGCAACAGAAAATAAGGCGTTGATTATAGGGGCTACGGTTACAATTTCCTACAGTCACATCAACATTTTGTTAAACTTTTTATAGCAAAAAACACTATTTTTTTGGCTAAGTCACACTTTTAATGCGCTACTTCACTTTAAAATCCACCGACGTTACCTGCCCACCCAAATCTAAAACTGATATTTGATAGCTTCCTGATTTATCCAACGTTAGCAAAATAGTGCCATTATGATTGGTTTCTTGCACTTGTTCGCCGTTTAAAAACCACCATTGGCGACCTTGCCCACCTTGAGAAACTAAACGCAGATCCAAACTACTCTTCCCCGGTAACCGCTGTAGCACTTCTCCGCTACGAACGCCTGATATCAATAGGGGTGGCATTTCTGCTCGCAACGGAGGACATTGAGGATCAGCTTTTGGTAAACGGTTAACCCGTTTTTCACTTAAGGGCAACCATGATTCTAAGGTTATCGGCCACAAATAGATCTCTTTTTCGGTTGCATTTGGGCAATCGGAGGCAACTTGTAAGCCTTGGCTGTTAATCCAAACCTTTTGCCTCAAACCTAGTAAAGATTCTTGATCTTTCGCCATTAACGTTGGTGGGATGGTATTATCTAAAATCCAGCTCAAGCGACGTTGCCGGCAATTACTATCCTCTTTTGGTAATGCCGTACCACTTGGCCAGCAGATCACGGCTTGACTGACGCTTGCAGGTCGAGGATCTTTGGGCATCGATAAATGTGATTGATACAAACGGGCCAACAATAGATTATTTACCTGGTTCATAATTGGGATCGCGGTTGCATAACCATATTGACCGGCTACAGGTGTACCATCGGGCCTTCCTACCCAAACCCCTATCGTATAACGCGGATTTATACCAATTGCCCATGCATCACGGTAACCATAGCTCGTTCCTGTTTTCCACGCTAAGTTCACTTGAGCGGTTAAACTACTATCAGGAACAGGGCGCGCCTCCCCTCCCATAATACGACGAATGATCCAAGCCGCACCCGGTGACATTAATTGACGATCACGTAAGACGTCTGTTGGTCGATAACGTAAAGGTGCTACGTTACCTTGACGAGCAAAGCCACTATAAGCCGAAACAAGATCATCCATACGTGCCGCTGTTCCACCTAAAATCAGAGATAAGTTAGGCTCACTCGCTAATGGAAAGCGCAATTCAGTTCCTACATTCCGTAATTTAGCAGTAAAACGTTTGCTACCATAGACATCAAGAACCTGAACAACAGGTAAATTCAATGAACGTACTAATGCATCACTAACACTTACAGGGCCATTAAATCCACTATCAAAATTACCCGGTCGATAATCATCAAAGCGTCGGGGAACATCTTGTAGCAATGACTCGGCATGGATCAAACCATCATCCATTGCCAATGCATATAAAAACGGTTTTAGCGTAGAGCCTGGTGAGCGCCACGCTGTGATCATATCAACATGACCAAAACGGTTATTATCTTGAAAATCAATAGAGCCAATATAAGCTTTTACACTCATATCTGTATGATCAACCACCAGCAGCCCCAGCGAAGTTTGCTTCGGCAATTGGTTTTTCCAATTCATTGCCATGTCTTCTAATTGGCGCTGCAATCCTGCATCAATTGTTGTTTCAATAATTGGGTCTTGCACATCTTTGACCACGCGTCTAGCCAATAATGGGGCTGAATTTGGACTTTTACGCGGTGCAAGCCAAATTTGTTCTTGCTTAATATCAGCAATTTTCTCTGATGACCAAACTTGGTATTCAGCCAGTCGATCAAGCACTTTGTTACGGGCAGCTTGAGCCCTTAATGGATAACGATCTGGCCTTAAGCGGCTTGGCGCTTGTGGCAACACTGCAAACAATGCAGCCTCTCCGGACGTTAATTTATCGGGGGATTTATTCAAATATACCCAACTTGCTGCACCGATCCCTTCAATCGTTCCACCGTACGGAGCACGATTGAGATACATTTCCAATATCTCATCTTTTGAATAATGATATTCAAGTTGAGCTGTTCGCCATAGTTGTTTTAGTTTACCGCTTACGGTTCTATCATGAGGATCAACCAGACGCGCAACTTGCATAGAAATGGTACTACCACCCGAAACAATACGCCCAGAGCTGATATCCTGCCATAATGCTCTAAGTAATGAGAAAGGGTTAACCCCCGGATGGCTATAAAAATGGCGATCTTCATAAGTAAGAAGTGCTTCAATAAACTCAGGTGAGACCTCATCCAATTTGACAGGATAACGCCATATTCCTTCTTTATCAGCAAAACGCCAAAGCGGTGTGCCATCTGCGGCAACTACTGTACGCGCCATCTCAATTTGTTTGATGGGTAATGGCCATATTTTATCAGCCAATACAAACAAGAGAGGTAAAAAAATCACCAAGCAGAGCAAAGTCAGCCCAGTGCGTCGTAACCCTTTTTTCATAGATGGATGTACCGCAAGGAAATAGCCCTTATATCAAGTAGTATAAGGGCTTTATTAAGATTAACGAACGATTTCTAATTGACCGTTAGCATTGCCAACAGCGCGCCATTCCGGAACATACATTGATTCCACTTGTGGTACAGGAACACTGTATACACCCGGCGTCACTGCACGCGCTAAATACACCAACGTGGTCGGTTTATATTGCTGAACTTCAACAGCGGCAACGAAACGGTCATCACGGTATTCCATATGACTGATTTGTGATTGCTGCATATCATCGATCACTTCTTGTAAGTTCGGTGCTGTTTCACTGAGATTAGCACTACTATTAGCAAGATTTTGGTTTTCTAATTCCAAACCAGCAGGCAATAAATCAACCACTAATGCATCAGGTACTCTTTGTGTAGCATTCACTTCTAATTTCACTACCACCATTTCACCTGTTCTTAGACGATCAAGTGAAATTGGCTTACCTTGTAAATCCAAATAGGTACGTTTCACATTCAACACATTAGAGCTTGGACGTGGTGTATACATCGGATAACCCACAACATTTAAGCGACTATACAATGTGTTGGTACCCGTATTTTCAATACTATAACCCGTTTGCAATTGCTCTTTGGTTAAGAATTCATTGACTGGTTTGTCTGATGACATAGGTGGTTGTTGACCGTTAATCACTGCTTTCCATGGTGACTCTGTATCATTGACATAATAACGCCCCGCTAAGTACAACGCGTTACTTTCTTGAGTTGAGAAGTATTGCTGTGATACTAGGTTATTTGACAACGTTTGCAGTTTTTGGTCACGTGATTTCGGCATCAATTGATGTTCATTCAACAATGCGATGATCAGTGCATCATCACGAACGATTGAGCCATAATCACCATCATAGCTGTAACGAGCACGTTGTTTTTTCAAACCATCAACAATCGCGCTATCGCCGCGTGTTTTATCTCCCATCAAATTCAACGCAACACCCAGTTGAACTAACGATAGGCCACTATTGGCTTCATTGGCTCTTGAGTACAGTTGACGTAATGCACCTAAAGGTGCTTTTTGTTGGGTTGCTAACACTAAACCAGCGTAGGATTGAGCTGCAAAGCGTGCTGCTGATGGATTATCAGTGTATGGGTAATTGATTTGATTACCATCTTGCAAATAGCTTAGTAACCGGCTGTTTGCGCTAGTGATAGCTTCTTGAGGTACTGAATAGCCACGTTGGTTAGCGCGATTTAGGAAATCGGCAGCATAAGCCGTTAACCAATACTCCTCATTACCATTACGATCCCATAATGAGAATCCACCATCCGCACGTTGCATACTTAATAAGTGTGGGATACCCACTTCGATAGCCTTACGACGATCATCATCAGTCTGTGACTTCACACCCAGTTTCGAAAGCTCTGCTTGAGAAGAATACAATGATGGGTATAACCCGCTAATGGTTTGCTCAAGGCAGCCATATGGATAAGCAAATAACTCACGAATATAACGCGCAATTTGTAATGGAGGACGGCTAGTTAACAGAACCTGCCCTTCTAATGTGTCCGCTGATAAGCCACGTAAATCATCCAGTGGTAATGTCCACTGCTCACCTGGTTCTACAGCTATCGCATAAGAAATCGTTTCTGCAGGTTGTGCTGGGCGAACACCCACTTTCCAGCTATTGCTATATTCTTTCAATGATTCACCCGGTAAATTAATACCATTGATTGTCATTGAAACATCACCTTCACCATAACCATAATCCGCACGGACAGGCAAGGTAATAGTAGTACGTTTACCTTTAACTAATGACAGCTCTTTTGATGCTGGGCCCTCTAATTTCACCATACCTGATGCTTTAAAGGACACTGTGACATTTTGCGTATTATCCGTGGTATTGGTTAAATCTAAAGCAAAGTATGACTTATCACCACCAGCCATAAAGCGTGGCATAGACATTTGTGTCACTAATGGTGCAGCAACCACGACTTTACTATCTGCATGCCCAAATTCTTTTTCATTCCATGCTTGCGCCATCACACGTAATTCGCCATTAAAATCAGGAATTGCTAATGTGATTTCACCTTCACCGTTTTTATCTAACGTGACGGGTTTTGCTTGCTCAGCAATGATTTGAACTTCAGTTAATGGTTTCAGACCACCACGTTCTAGCGCGGCATCTTCACTATCACCACCAAAACGTAGGCTGGCTAATTTACCTTGTCCTTCAATCAAATGGCCATAGACATCATATTGGTCGACGCTATAACGTTTCCGTCCAAAGAAGGCGTCATACGGGTCAGGTGTTTTAAAATCAGTAATATTCAGCACACCCGTGTCAACTGCTGACAAGAGGACATTCACTTGTTCAGGAAGTGGCTTACCATCCTGTGCCGTTGCTTTCACTTTTACGGTGAGATCTTGATTTGGTCGCATCTTAGTAGGTGCCGTCAATGCTAAACCAATTTTACGGTTTTCATCTGCCAATGGTAAATGCAACACCCCAATTGCACGTTTAACTGTCGCTTCTTTTGAATCATCACCAGGGCGCACAACTACCGCCGTGATATAGAGATCATGACGTGCCCATTCTTTGTTTACGGGAACTTCAACTTCCATACCTTTTTCAGGTACATCAATTTCTTGCCACCACAGTGGACCACTGCTTGACTCAAGTAACACATAGCCTTTACCTGCTTTAGGCGATTCAATACGAACTTTCGCTTTTTCACCCGGTAAATAAGCAGGTTTATTTAAGCTAAGTTTGACCTGATCAGGACGTACTGCACCATTGCCGCCCGCATTATCTTGCCATGAGTACCCTGCCCAAAACTGTAGGCTACTGACTAATTTATTGTCTTCATTGACGACTTCAAGACGGAAAGAACCCCAATCAACAGGGAACGATACTTTTGCAGTACCCTCTTTTTCAATCTTGATATTTTCATTTGCCATCACCAAATCTTTTTGATCGTAATTTGATGTCCAGCCACCACTTTCAGACCAGCTCCAAAAATAATCGCGACGCTCATAGATAAGGCGAGTAGTTAAATTTTCAGCCGCTAATTTATTTCCAGCTGCATCAGCAAGAACTAATTCAAACTCTGCAAGAGAGTTTTCATCAACGTTATAGCGCTTGGTATAGCGGTCAGTGCGATAGTCATAAATTTCTTTTTTATTGAACAGAGGGCGAATGCCGACTAAGGTATTTGCAGGCCACACAGATTGCTCAGCACGGCGTGTAACAGGTCGCCCACCCGCTTCCAATAAACTTGCTTGAGCAATAACCTTAATTGGTGAACCAAGTGATTCCCAATTGCTTTGTGGAACCGCAATCACGGTTTCCCCGCTATCATTCAAGGTGAGATCGAATTCATCTAACTTGCGTTGCAATCCTTCCTCACTTTCGAAACCAAACTCAAAGCCTGGTAATTTAGCCACTGCTTCACGATCAGGACGGATCAATATTTGTCCTTGCAGTTCATTACCTGCGGCTGGCGCACCATACAAATAGCGCCCTTGAATATCGAATTCAACGGGTTGATTATTTAAGATAGGTTTGTCTTGCGCCGTAATATCTAATGCCATACGCTCTGGCATGAAATCTTCAACATTAAACTTGTAATAACGCAGTGGTGAACCATCGCCTAAATCAAAACGCAATGACCAACCACCTGTTTCCGCTGATTTTGGGATCTCATACTGATATTGATAAAGGCCATTTTGGTCTTTCTCAGGCTGCCAAACAAAGCTTCTAACCACTTGACCATCTGTTTTTAATACATCCACTTTCACTGGCTGCGCTTTAATTGGGTTCCCATCACCATCACGCAATAAGCCATTAACCAGCAATAGTTCACCCGGACGATACAAGTCTCGTGGGCCAAATACAAAAAACTGTTTCGCATAACCAACAGGGCCTGAAATATCAAACTCAGACAAATCAAGCGCTGGCTGAGTGAGGTCAATCATGCTTGTTTGACCATCCAGGGTCGCTAGAAGTAGTTTCCCTCCAGCCAATTTATCTAATTTGGCATGACCATCACCATCCGTCGTTGCTTTATTCACTAACTGGCCTTTTTCATCCAGTATGCGTAATTCAACTCCTTTTAATGCGGAGCCTTTCGCTAAAGATTGTGTAAATACATCAACTTGATCTTGATAGCTATGCAGTGATACACCAATATCACTGAGTGTAAATACGGTGGCAGGGAATTGATAACTATAGCTACCCGCCTTTTGCATGATCGCTAAATAGACGCCATCTTGTTGCAGTTCTTTGATATCTTTTAATGGCAATAAAATGTTCTGGCGAGTATTTTTTTCTGGATTCAGATCAAAACGGCCTGTATATGCCAATTTGACCTTATCGAGAAACTCTTCTGAATACCAATATTCATAGTTACTACGATATTGCCACATAGCTAAAAATTGTGGGAGTTGCTCTTCATCAATTCGGAAAAAGTTAACATCAACTTTATCAACATTAAGCGCCATAACAGGTAGACCTTGAGCGACTTTACTTGGTAATAAAGAACCTTTGCTAGCAAAACCAACAGTTGGAATAATTTGTGCTGTTTGTATTTTTTTCTCAAATGGCGCCGTAATTGTGCGCTCATTAACGGCTTTAATCCCCGAGTTAACGGTCAGATTTAGTTCTCTAGATGGAGGTAGATGACGGAAACGTAATTCCATTTGGTTATCAGAAAGTTCCCATGCACCATCAAGTTTTCCTGTTTTTACATCAACTAGGTTCAAGAACTGTCCAAAGTCTTGGTTCGGTTCCAGAGGTACAGAGAAGGTTACAACCATTGCGCTTGCGCCGTCTAATTGCAGCTCAGATGCATCGAGGATTGTCACATCTTTACCTGCGTAGCGTTTGATCATCTCTTCTTTTGAGAGTTTCGGCGCAGTTTTGTTTTCTGCCGCTAGGGGGGCGGTTTTAGTTTGATTCTCTGTCGCTGATTTTTTTTCAGTCGCGACATTGGTTTCTTTTTTGCTTGTATCGTCTGTATTATCACAACCCGTTAATGCAATGACAGATGCGAGAGCCGCTGCAATATAACGTTTTTTTGTTTTTAGACCCGCCAATGAAGCCCAACTAAAATGTTGATTCATGACCGACTCTTCCTTTTATAGTTAAATTTATTGAGTTTTACTTCCAATCAATATATTGAAAGCAACAAAAATTTTGACCTGATAATAAAAATAGGCGAAGACTGAAATAATTTGTATCAATCGGTTGTATAATTTAACAGAGAGGGAGATGAACACCTATAAGACAAAACGGAAAAATGGCTCAATATTATGTGTAATTAGTTATTATACTTACTTAAATTAAATGGATTATTAATTATTTCCATTACACTTAAAATAATTAGGTCTGTAGTGGGTGATGATTACCTAAAACAAGTAAAACTGGATATTTATTTAAGTTATGCTTTGTTAAACAAACAACCTATACACCTACTCTTTCTTTGCTATAGCAACAAAGCATAACCGTTCAATTTACTGTAGAGATATGAGGTCTTCTCGGCTTAATCCTGTACTATCTATGATTAATTCAAGGCTAACACCATTTTTTAAAAGGGCTTTCGCAGTAGCTAGATTCGCTTCATGTTTGCCCTTTTCAATCCCTTTTTCAATGCCCTTTTCTAGGCCCTCTTCTAAACCTTGTTGATGACCCTTTTCCCAACCTGCTTTTATGCCTTTGTCTTGCAAGCGCTGTGCGATACTCATAATAACCTCTTGATATTTTTCAATTTGATTACATAACTGTTGAACCACTTCCTCAACATTCGGTGCATCAACCGTAGCGAACAGATAATTGAGAATAGTGATGACATCACTATCAGTATTATAGTCGCGATTAACCACTTGGGCTATCAAAGAGATTACGTGCTTACCTTTATCTCGATCTCGCAAATGTTTATGCTTCATCACCAATTCCATAATCGCAACCTTACGAAAATTGATAAAATCATTATCATCCACCACCGTTACATCAACCAAAGGAAAACAGCCTGTATATAACTGATTTGCGATACTCGCTAATGGGAAACAGTCTGTCCATAGTTGCGAATAGGGATAAGGAGAGGTATCACCATGGTAGAACAAAATAGGAACAACTAGCGGTAAATCTTTATGCCCTTGCTGCAAGTGTTGATTCATTGCCAAAAAAGCATAATGCATTAATCGCCACGCCATCAGCCTATCTGGAGTTGATTGATGTTCGACAAGCAAGTAAATATACCCTTCGCCTTCTGTGGTTTGCACCGAATACAACACATCAGATAACCGTGAACGTAGCTGTTTATCCACAAAGGAGGAGTTAGTCAGTGTCAGCGTGTTAAAATCACATAACGCACTAATATGTTCTGGTAAATGAAAGTGGAAAAAATCTTTAGCATTCTCAACTTGAGACATAAAACTTTTAAATGCTGCATCGTGAACTGAATGTTTATGTGCCTTCTTCATTACTGAGCCTTATCTGAGCCAACCAATAAACAACTAGCATCGTTTGTGGTTGCTTTTAGGTTTTCACTTTAGAAGGGAAATCGTGTTTCAAATGACTGCTAATCTCGTAATACAGCAATATTCATTGCTAGCGCTATTTTTCATAGATATAAACGACAAACCCTACTGCTTATGACTGCGCGAAAAGCGTATCATTAGGGGCATAAAAGGATCATTAGTTGCCCGATTAACTCAGCACTAAAGTTTCTCCGAAAAATTAAATTTGGCGTTTGTCGAGGATCACAACTGATGGTGGGATAATGGGTTCTAACCGAACCCATCATTATATTTACTTGGTGTTTTTAACTGGAATGGTATCGCGTAACCAGCTACCTAGTTTACGCTGATAGAAAGGTTCAATATGCTCAGTGATAAAGTGGCTAATGCCTTTTTCTGCTTCGTTAACTAAACAGAAATCAATAGATTCATTATCTTCGAGATAATCACATGCTAATGTGCCCGCTTGATGAATAATTTCATCAATATTTTCAGTTCCTGGCACAAATTCTAACGCCACCATTAAAATTGCTTCGCCGCTATCATTGTTTTCCTCTTGAGCAGAAACAATAAAAGCACGACGTACGACTTTATGTTGTTTAAAACACTCTATTAGCGCTTCAGTTAATGCTACGGGTTCACTTTCAAGTACACTTAGTTTCAATGATGCGCCTTGTGGAATGGTTAATTCAGTAAACTCGACGTCATTGTCTGCGTTTGATGAATGATTATTTTCAGGTTGCTGCGACATATTAATGCCTTATAGAAAATATAAAAATGATTACCGTTATAATAAAAAAACAGGCACGAAAAGTCGCCCTCTTCGTGCCTGTTTATTGATTTTAATACTGCTTAGCCTGCTTTTTTGACTAATAAGTTAGCTATTGTTCTCACACCGATCCCTGTAGCGCCTTCTGCCCATAGGCTCACTGGTGACTTACGGTAAGTTGCTGAACAGTCGATATGGATCCAATTTTGGCGATAGTTTTCAACAAAGTGAGACAAAAATGCTGCCGCAGTGCTCGCACCTGCGGTATGAGATGGTGCAGCAATGTTATTCAAATCAGCAAAACCTGATGGCAATTGTTGACGATGGAATTCCGCTAATGGTAAGCGCCAAAAGAGTTCATGTTCTGATTCTGAAGAATCCATTAATTCAGCAACAAACTTATCGTCAAAGCTAAGAACTGAGTGGTAATCATTACCTACGGCTGTTTTAGCAGCGCCGGTTAATGTGGCTGCATCAATAATTAATGATGGCTTTTCTTTGCAAGCATCAATTAAACCATCAGCAAGTACTAGGCGCCCTTCTGCATCAGTATTCATCACTTCAACAGATTTACCATTACGGTAGCGGATAATGTCACCTAATTTAAAGGCATTACTGCTCACCATATTGTCAGCTAAACAAAGGAACAGTTTAACGCGTTTTTTCAAACCTCGTTTAATTGCTAATGCCAATGAGCCTACTAATGTAGCCGCTCCGCCCATATCTGCTTTCATGGAATTCATTGAGGAAGATGGCTTGATGCTATATCCCCCTGAATCGAAAGTAATACCTTTACCTACAAGACAAGCAAAAACCGGTGCATTCGCATTACCTGTTGGGTTGTAATCTAATGCCAATAACGCAGGTGAACGGTTTGAACCACGACCAACTGTGTGGATCCCCGCATAACCTTGTTCAACTAAATCATCACCTTTTACGATGCGATAGCTAATATTTTCTGCACCTACATGGCATAACAAATCAATTGCACGTTGTGCTAGCTGCTCAGGTCCCAGTTCTTCAGCTGGCGCATTGATCACATCGCGAACCCAATCAATAGTGCGAATACGGTTTTCTAATTCTGTACGTTCAGCTTCGGCCAGTACTGGCCATTCAATCGTTCTCGCGCCTTTTGGTGCACGAAAACCTTGCCAAAATGCCCAACTTTTTTCCAAATCCCAACCTTCACCAGTTAGGGATACATTACGAATACCTTGGCTATCTAATTTACGCCCAGCACTTTGCACTGCACATAATTTACCCGGATGTTTTAAGTGGATAGTGATCCCTTTATCGCCAGAACTGATTAAAGCGCCCTCACCCCAACAAGGTGCAGCTGCTTCAGATGAAATCATTACTGGCATAATTTGTTTTGTCATCGTTTCTCTCACTTTAGCTATTATTGCGGGTAATGTTATCAATGCTTACCCGTCGATATGAGTAACTTAACCGATTAGCGGTCAAACAGATATCAATATAGTGCTGATTAAATGGAAAAACCGGACTAAAAGTCCGGTTTACTCACTTAACTGAATCGTTATTCAAATTCATCTAGCCAAACTAACAAGATGGCTTCTAAGATCTTTTCATTCGATTTTTGCGGATCATCATCGAAATCTTCTAAATCGCATATCCATTGATGCATGTCTGTGAAGCGAACTGTTTTGGGATCCAAATCAGGGTAGGCATCATACAGTGCTTCGCCGATTTCCCGACTATTCGACCATTTTAGACTCATATTAAGTTCTCCGCGTTAATTTAATGCTCACGAGCATGGTTGATTGTATATTTAGGAATTTCAACCACTAAATCTTCGTCAGAGACCCTCGCTTGGCAGCTCAAGCGGCTTTCTGGTTCTAGCCCCCAAGCTTTATCCAACATATCATCCTCTAATTCACTGCTTTCTTCCAGTGAGTCAAACCCTTCACGAACAATACAGTGACAAGTCGTGCATGCACATGATTTTTCACATGCATGTTCAAGTTCAATACCAATGCGTAACGCAGCATCTAAAATTGACTCACCGTCTTGTGCATCAACAACTGCACCTTCAGGACATAACTCAGTATGAGGTAAAAAAACTATTTTAGGCATAATTATATCTCATCCACAGAATGGCCTGACAGCGCTTGGCGAATAGAAGTATTCATTCGGCGAGCTGCAAACTCCTGTGTTTGCTTATCCAGTTGTTTAATGGCATTTTCAATAGTGGTAGGGTCTGTGCCTTCTACCGCTTCAATTAATGCATTGACTGCATTATCAATCGCTGACTCTTCTTCTGGAGCCAATAAATGTGCATCTTGCTCTAATGCGCTGGTCAAACTTTCAAGCACTCTAGCAGCTTCAACCTTTTGTTCTGCTAAGCGACGAGCGTTGAAATCATCTTGAGCATTAGACATCGAATCTTTAATCATGTTTGAGATTTCAGTGTCAGTTAACCCATATGAAGGTTTCACCTGAATTGAAGCTGCGACACCTGTCGATTTCTCCATTGCACTCACACTCAGTAGTCCATCTGCATCCACTTGAAAGGTAACGCGTATATGTGCACCACCAGCAGGCATTGCAGGAATATCACGCAGCGCAAAGCGTGCTAGAGAACGACAATCAGAAACCATTTCGCGTTCACCTTGTACCACATGCACAGTCATCGCTGTCTGGCCATCTTTAAACGTAGTGAATTCTTGCGCTCTAGCAACAGGGATAGTGGTATTGCGTGGGATCACTTTTTCCACTAACCCCCCCATCGTTTCAAGACCCAAAGAAAGTGGGATGACATCAAGTAGCAACATGTCACTATCTGGTTTATTACCCACTAAAATATCAGCCTGAATTGCAGCGCCAATTGCCACAACTTTATCAGGATCTATCGAAGTTAATGGCGATTTTCCAAAAAACTCACCGACTTTATTTCTAACTAATGGGACACGAGTCGAACCACCAACCATCACAACATTGAGCACATCTTCAGCTTCGACTTGAGCATCTTTCAGTGCACGTCGACATGCCATTAGTGTACGTTTCACATGGTTTTGAATCAGTTGTTCAAACTGTTCGCGGTGAATTTCACCCTGCCATTGTGGCAATGATATTTGTACACTATCTGTGTCGCTGAGTGCGATTTTCGTTTCAGTTGCTGCATTGAGTAATTGACGATTTAAACGATGATCGCCTTGGCTGATAATGCCCGCTTGCTCAGCAATCCACTCTGCCAATACTTGGTCAAAATCATCACCACCTAATGCAGTATCACCCCCCGTTGCAAGCACTTCAAATACGCCACGACTTAAACGTAAAATAGACACATCAAAGGTGCCGCCGCCAAGGTCATAAACAGCAATCACTCCTTCTTGCCCAGAGTCAAGACCGTAAGCAATAGCAGCCGCAGTGGGCTCATTGAGTAGACGTAATACATGCAACCCAGCCAAACGTGCCGCATCTTTAGTGCCTTGACGTTGTGCATCATCAAAATACGCAGGAACAGTGATCACCACGCCATCCATTTCACCACCCAATGTTTCTTCAGCACGCTCAGCAAGCGTTTTTAATATATCTGAAGAAACTTGGATCGGGTCAACTTGCCCTGAGGCCGTTTGAATAAATGGTAAGCCATTTTCACTGGCAGTAAGGTGATAAGGTAAATCAGGGTAGCGTTTTTGAATATCTGTTAATGAACGCCCCATCATTCTTTTCACTGAAATAATCGTGTTAACAGGGTCAAGCTCCGCAAGTTGTTTGGCTTCCCAACCCACTTGTTTGTTGTCAGCTTGATAATTGACAACTGATGGCAATAAATAGCGGCCCTCATGATCGGGTAATACCGCGGCTTCACCGCTACGTACAGTTGCAATTAAAGAGTGAGTAGTACCTAAATCTATCCCAGCAGCAAGCTTACGTTGGTGCGGTGCGGCAGTCATACCGGGTTCACTGATTTGAAGTAAAGCCATAATTATTTCTCTTAAAAATCGTCCAGTAAGCGCTCTTCGAGCTGCTCAGCTTGCTGCTGTAATCGGTCAAGAAAACGTAGTTTACGTACTGTATCCGCTGCCTGCTCCCATTGCTCTCGATCGAGTTGTGTCACCATCAGAGCCAAGCGTGCTATTTGCATTTGCTTAACGTTTTTTATAAAACTCACAATTAAATCTGCAGCATGACTATCATTTTCGATATTATCCAGCTCTTCACGTAGTTCAAGTTGCTCCATTAAAAAGGCAGTGTCGTGCATCGTATGTTGTTCGTTATTAATATCGATGCCTTGCAATAACAGCATGTATTCTGCACGCTTCAATGGATGGCGAAGAGCTTGATAAGCTGCGTTGATCGTTGCAGCTTGTTGGAGTGCTTGCATTTTTTCCTGTTCAGAACAGATTGCATAGCGGTCTGGATGATATTGACGCTGTAACGATTGAAAACGTTGAACGAGTTGCTCATTATCTATCGTATAGTTGGGAGTGAACCCAAAAAGAGTAAAATAATCCATAAGTATTTAGTTTCTCGAACTGAAATACCAATGCAGATCTATGAAAACGATTTGCCGTGACATGTCACAATCACAATAAGTGCATTGGTCAAAAATATTGTCTATACTCGTCATGCTATAAATATACTCGTCATACTTCAAATTGCAGTGTTGTTGACTGCGCTCACTCGCACTAGTCACATAGTTATCTATGCTCCTAGCGACTCATTCACTTGTCGCCTAACTGCACCTTGAATTATTTAGAGTATAATTCAGAGTATATAGAAAGTATTATACGTGAAAGCTTTCCCCACAACCGCACTCACTGCTGACATTAGGGTTATTAAATTTAAAGCCTTCGTTCAAACCTTCTTTGACAAAATCCAGTTCAGTACCATCTAAATAGACTATGCTTTTACCATCAATAATGACTTTAACACCTTTGTCTTCAAAAACAGTGTCTTCTTCATTGATAATATCTGCAAATTCAAGGATATAAGCCATACCTGAACAACCTGAGGTTCTGACACCAAGGCGTAAACCTTCGCCCTTACCGCGGCTAGTTAGGAAAGCTTGAATACGTTGCGCAGCACTTTCTGTAAGAGAAATAGACATTGCAAACCTCACTATAGAAACAAACAAGGCAGATACTATGTTTACTTTTAGCATCCGCCCTAAAATACTATTATTATACCGACCTATAATATAGCCGCACAGGTTTTCTTTATGAACCTGATACAGCTAGCCGCCGGTGTTATACTCGTCATCCTTCAAGTTACAGTGTTGTTGACTACGCTCATTTGCACTAATCACCTACTTGTGTAGGCTCCCAGCGACTCATTCGCTTGTTGCCTAGCTGCACCTCGAATTGTTTAGAGTATAAAGCTTTATTTGCCTTGGCGTTTGCTTTTATAATCCGCAATGGCAGCTTTAATTGCGTCTTCAGCAAGAATTGAGCAGTGAATTTTCACAGGCGGCAGCTCTAGCTCTTCTGCGATAGCCGTATTTTTAATCGATTCGGCTTCATCTAGGCTCTTGCCTTTCATCCACTCAGTGACAAGTGAACTTGATGCAATTGCAGAACCGCAGCCGTAAGTTTTGAAGCGAGCATCTTCAATGATGCCTTCATCACTGACTTTAATTTGTAATTTCATTACATCACCGCACGCTGGCGCACCAACCATGCCGCTACCAACACTTGGATCATTGTTATCAAATGAACCCACATTACGTGGATTTTCATAATGATCGATGACTTTTTCGCTATATGCCATTTTTAAGCTCCTGAAACTGTCTGATTAATGGTGAGACCATTCAATGCTGTTAAGATCTACGCCGTCTTTGAACATTTCCCACAATGGAGACAGTTCACGTAAGTGGCCAATTGCGCCATGAATCTGTTTGATTGCATAGTCAATTTCTTCTTCAGTTGTAAAGCGACCAAAAGAGAAACGAATTGAGCTGTGTGCTAGCTCATCATTCATTCCTAAAGCACGCAGAACGTAAGAAGGTTCAAGGCTCGCAGAAGTACATGCTGACCCTGATGATACAGCCAAATCTTTAAGAGACATCATTAATGATTCACCTTCAACATAGTTGAAGCTGACATTCAGAATGTGTGGTGCACCATTTTCTAAGTCACCATTGAGGTAGACTTCTTCGATATCTTTAATACCATTCCAAAGACGCAGACGTAGCTTACGCAAACGCGCAGACTCATCAGTCATTTCTTCTTTAGCAATACGATAAGCTTCGCCCATACCAACGATTTGGTGTACTGGTAATGTACCTGAACGCATACCGCGCTCATGACCGCCACCATGTTGCTGTGCTTCAATACGGATACGAGGTTTACGGCGCACATATAACGCACCAATCCCCATAGGACCATACAATTTGTGGGCGGAGAATGACATCAAGTCGACTTTCAGAGCAGATAAATCGATAGGCAATTTACCAACACTTTGAGTGGCATCAACATGGAAAATGATGTTGCGACTACGACACATTTCACCAATAGCCGCAATATCTTGTACCACACCGATTTCATTATTCACATGCATGATAGAAACAAGGATAGTGTCATCACGCAAAGCTGCTTCGAGCTCTTTCAAATCGATCAAACCATTACGCTGTGGAGAGAGGTAAGTTACCTCAAAACCTTCGCGTTCTAGTTGGCGACAAGTATCTAAAACTGCTTTATGTTCAGTTTTACAAGTGACAACATGCTTACCCTTCTTCTGATAGAAGTTTGCTGCGCCTTTAATCGCTAAGTTGTCTGATTCAGTAGCACCTGAAGTAAATACTATTTCACGTGGATCTGCGTTGACTAGTTCAGCGATTTGATTACGTGCAATATCAACGGCCTCTTCTGCTTGCCAACCAAAACGGTGGGAACGCGAAGCGGGGTTACCAAAATTGCCGTCCATAGTTAGACATTGCATCATTTTTTCAGCAACACGGGGATCAACCGGTGTAGTTGCTGAATAATCAAGGTAAATCGGTAATTTCATTGCTCACTTACTCCAAAAGACAAAATTGTCTTCATTTTCCAATGACACATGTGGCTTTCATTCGACTGCCTACTGCATCAACTGCAATTTATTGAATTATTTTATATTAAGCACGAACATTGATAATGGTTTCAGGTGACAAGCCACCTAGTGTTGCTCGACGTTTTTCGTTATCTTGCCTATCCGCAACGTCCATGACTTCCTGATTTTTAACCAACTCATCAAGGCTGATACTACTTAGGAAACTGGTGATCCTGTCACTTAAGTCACGCCATAAAGCATGTGTTAGGCAACGATCGCCATTTTGGCAACCTTCTTTATTGCCCTGACAACGTGTTGCGTCAACCGATTCATCAACCGCAGCAATCACTTGAGCAACGAAGATCTGGTCAGCATCACGACCTAACAGGTAACCACCACCTGGACCGCGAACACTCGCAACGAGATCGTTTTTACGTAAACGCGAAAAAAGTTGCTCAAGATAAGAGAGGGAAATTCCCTGACGCTCAGAAATATCAGCTAGAGGTACTGGACCTGACTGAGAGTGTAACGCGACATCTAGCATCGCGGTTACTGCATAACGCCCTTTGGAAGTGAGTCTCATAACATATACTCCGTGGTAAAATATAGCCCAATTGTGACATTCCTGACTAATTTAGTCAACTATTTACCTGACTAAAATACTCAAGTATTATCCACGGAATTATTTAGAGTATACCACTCATTTTTTTGCCCATTTTTCCATCGAAGTCAAAATGCCACGTAGTATATGTAGCTCTTGAGTTTCAATATGAGCACGTGTAAATAAACGCCTCAACTTGTTCATAATCATGCCTGGATGGGCCTTACGGATAAAGCCTGATTCATTCAAAACACTTTCAAGATGCACATAGAAACGTTCAACATCTTCTGACGGCGGGTATTCTACCTCATCCTCTTGTGTGTGAATCGTATTTTTTTCATCCATAGCGAGGTACGCCATACGAATTTCATAGCTAACCAGTTGCACGGCCATCGCTAAATTGAGCGAACCATATTCAGGATTGGTTGGGATATATAAATGATACTGGCACTTTTGCAATTCTTCGTTGGTTAGCCCTATTCTTTCACGACCAAAAATAATCGCAACCGGTGCTGTTTTTGCTTGAGCGACAGACTTTTCACCACACTCACGCGGTGCAACCATTGGCCAAGACAGTGTACGTGAACGAGCACTTGTACCGATCACCAACTTACAACCTTCTAATGCCTCATCAAGTGTTTCAACAATGGTAGCATTACCGATCACATCACTGGCTCCTGCAGAAAGTGCAATCGAATGTGAATCAGGTTGAACTTGTGGTTTTACCAAATAAAGATTGGATAGCCCCATGGTTTTCATGGCGCGGGCAGTAGAGCCCATATTCCCAGTGTGTGAGGTCTCTACAAGAATAATACGAATGTTATCTAACATGATTTAGTCGTTTTGATAAAAAATAATCGCAAGAGTCTAACACAAAATTGCTTATTGTGATGAACATCTATATAATCCGCCCACTCAAAGTTTTTCGTTCTTTAACATTCCAGTGGAAAAAGCCCATGCATCCGATGCTTAACATCGCCATACGTGCTGCACGTAAGGCCGGTAATCATATAGCTAAAAGCTATGAAACGCCTGATAATGTTCAAATCACTCAAAAAGGCACTAACGACTTTGTGACTAACGTTGACCGTGAATCAGAGCATTTGATTATCGAAGTCATCCGTAAGTCTTACCCAGACCACACTATCATTACAGAAGAAAGTGGTGAATTATTAGGTAAAGAAGATGAGATTCAATGGGTAATCGATCCACTGGATGGCACTACCAACTTCACAAAACGTCTCCCTCACTTTGCTGTCTCTATCGCTGTCCGTATTAAAGGCCGCACAGAAGTTGCTGTCGTTTACGATCCAATGCGTAACGAATTATTTAGTGCAGTTCGTGGTCAAGGTTCACAATTAAATGGTTATCGTTTACGTGGTGCTGACGCTCGCGAACTGGATGGTGCAATTGTCGCAACAGGTTTCCCATTCAAACAAAAACAACATTCTGTCGTCTTCATGAATATCATGAGCAAAATGTTTGAAAGTTGTGCGGATTTCCGTCGCACAGGTTCTGCTGCTCTGGATTTATGTTATGTTGCAGCGGGTCGCGTTGATGCTTACTATGAAATCGGTTTAAAACCATGGGATTTCTTAGGTGGTGAGCTGATCATGCGTGAGGCTGGCGGTATTATGACCGATTTTGTTGGCAACCATAACTACCTCGCTTCAGGCAATATTGTTGCAGGTAGCCCACGTATTGTTAAAGACATCCTGTCTGTGATGCGTGAAGAATTATCTGAAGCATTAAAGCGCTAGTAACACATCTTATTAAGACGTTGGAAATAATCCAGCGTCTTTTTTTATTTAAATGCTTGCTAAAAAAATCGATTCTCTCCCTTACTCAACCAATCAAATAAAGATAATCAAAATTTGTTTTTCTTATTAGATTGGCATCTCATTCTCTTAATAAAAGTTTTTTAATAAAAAATTGACATATCACCAGAATTAACTTCCATGCAAAACTAGTTGAATAAATTGGCTTTTTAAAGACCATGTTATTAATAAATTATTTAATTCAACAAACCCAATTAATGTTCAAAAATAAATAATAACACCATTAATTAATACACAGTTCACCTTAACCTTATTGAATAAAATTAATAAATGGCAAAACCAAAAAAAACTCTCATAGTGAGTTGAAATAAATATTAAACATATCTACGCTCAAATAAGCTGAAGTCTTTCCTATTTCAGCTGAAATTAAAAACAACAGAAATAGATTTTTATTTCGTATTCTAATCTATATTCTAAATAATTCGAGGTGCAGCTAGGTGACTAGTGCGAGTGAGTGTAGTCAACAACGCTGCAACTTGAAGTATGACGAGTATATAATCTTTATGGAGTTAGCTATGTTTAAATACATACTTCCGCTATCTTTATTATCTGTATCTATGATGTCTGGCTCTGCATTATCGGCAGCACTTGTATCTGGTGGTCAAATTAATATTACAGGAGCTATTAGTGATACAACATGTACTATTAATGGCGGAAATAGTGCAGATATGACTATTTTACTCGATCCAATTAGCATTACAGATGCAGGTACAACAGCAAATACCGTTATTGCAAAAAACCAAAAAACAGTTACGCTAACATTATCTAACTGTACAACAACCGCAACCTCTCCGGGTAATTTAAAACTTCATTTCTTTGGTTCATCTAGCATTTCATCCAGTGGCCTCTACTTAGTCAATGATACTGTTGATGAGACAAACCCTGCTGTTGCTAGAAACGTTGGTTTCAGTATATCGACTCCAACTAGCCCAACCGTAGCACTTACATTAAATAGCCCAACAGGCATTGATACTGGTCTCGCTAGCTCAGCTGTTTCAACAGCTGGGGGGTCATCATACTCATTCGTAGTCAGTTATTACAAAACAAATGCAACTACAGCTACTACTGGTGCCGTACACTCTAACGTTATCTATACTGTAGCTTATCTATAACACTAAAAACCAGACTCATTAGGGTCTGGTGAGGTTGTTGACGAAGCGGGATAAAAGCGTGGTTTTTCCCGCTCCGTGTTATCAACCGAAAATCAATAAATTGATTTTCCTCGTTTATTTCAAAAACCTTAACGACCGCAGACAAACAAAATACGTTTGTCTGCGGTCTAACCAGCCTCTTTAGGAGTCTGGTTTTCTATGGATAATCATTTATGAAAAAACAATTACTATTTTTAACTTGCCTATTATTCTCATTAGATACATTCGCTAATGTTATTATCAATGGTACGCGTTTTATATATCTTGAAGGGATGGATAGTATCCCTATTCAATTAACTAATGAAGGTAATAGTGCAGCTTTAGTTCAGGCATGGGTGGATAACGGTAATCTTGATTCTACACCAGAAAGCAGTGATTCAAATTTTTATCTATCCCCCCCCGTAGTTAGAATAGAAGGAAATCAAGGGCAGCAATTAAAGCTGAAAAAGCTAGAACAAAAACTGCCTGATAACATTGAGAGCGTTTTCTACCTTAATGTATTAGATATTCCAAAAACCCCTGATTATGCAAAAGGGAAAAACTATATCCAACTCGCAACACGTTCAAGAATTAAAGTTTTTTATCGCCCTAAAGGATTAACTGTTGCAGCAGATGAGGCATATAAAGAAATAATTTTCCAATTAAACAATAACCATATATTAGTAAAAAATAACTCACCTTATCATTTTACTATTGCCTCAATATCATCTGAAGATAATTTAAATAAATCATTAATTGCAGCTGATATGATCCCGCCTTTATCTTCCAAAGAACTGCCATTAAAAGGGGGATTAACTAGCCATAACTTGGTAATTAAATATGTTGACGACTATGGTGCTTATAAATCAGAACATGTAAAACTTTAATAAGAAGAAACCATCGTGAAAACACAACATTGTCTTTATATATTTATATTAATTGGGCTGCATAACTATACCAAATATTCACTAGCGGATGACTTCGATATGTCGCTATTGATTGGCCAATCTGCATTAGGAGATATTTCACGATTAAACCATAAAGATACTATTCCTGATGGAAAGCAGCTTGCTGACATCTATGTTAACAATACTTGGCGTGGACAATTTATCATTGATATCACCCATGATGGTGAAAAAATTGATCTGAATAGCAAAGATATTAATAAATTAGGGTTAAATTTATCACCAACGATACTAGAACAAAGCAAACAAGACACATGGGTTCCCATCAATACGCTGGTTGATGGCCTACATGCTAAATTCGACCTTAATCAATTAAGGTTAAATATTGCAGTGCCACAAGTCGCCATACAGCAATCCGCTATCGGTTATGTTGACCCTGAGTTCTGGCAACACGGCTTACCGGCAATCATCTTAGCCTATAATGCCAACTACTATACTTATAAAGAAAAAAAAGACGCTAAGCGAAACAATGAGAATTTCTTTGCCACATTAAATTCAGGTATTAACTTAGGTGCTTGGCAATTTCGTGATGAGTCGAGCTATAGCTACTATTCACATGGTCAACAAGGCTGGAAAAACAATACTCGTTATGCTTATCGTCCACTCAGTAGTATAAAATCAGGCATGACCGTTGGTGATTTTTATAGCCCTGCCGGTTTATTTAATAGTATCCGTTTTCGTGGTATTTCCTTGGCAACTGAAATGAATATGTTGCCTGATTCAAGTCAAAATTTTGTGCCCATTATCCGAGGAATTGCTCAAACTAATGCGCTAGTCAGTGTTTATCAAAATGGCAATTTGGTTTACCAAGAAAATGTTCCCCCTGGAGAGTTTCTGTTTAAAGATATTCAGCCAAGTGCTGGTAGCGGTGATCTATTGGTGGTTATCCAAGAAGCGGACGGACGAAAAGAGTCGTTTAGTGTGCCTTACTCTTCTGTGCCAGAAATGCTTAAAGAAGGTGTTTTGACTTATAGTGCTCTAGCAGGCCAAGCTAAAATCAATAATACACACTTTCAACCTAAATTTGCACAGAGTGAAATCCATTATGGTTTGAATAATCTAGTGACGCTGTATGCAGGAGCGCTTTTCAGCAACAAATATCGTTCGGCCGTTGTAGGCAGTGGATGGAATTTCAGCTTTGGTGCACTCTCTGCCGATGTTTCACATGCAGAAACCGATCTCGATTCAGGTAATCAAAGTGGTCAAAGCTATCGTTTAACCTACAGTAAGTTTGTGACTGCAACATCAACCAATTTAACTTTCGCAACCTATCGTTATTCAACCAAAGGTTATTACAGTTTTATTGATTCTATTTATGCACAAGATAACTACCGTGCTTGGGATGAATATCGAAAAAATCTGGATGATGCCCAAAATAGTAATAACAATAATGGCACTTCAGATCTGTCTTTAATTACCTTTGATGCCTTACGTGGTTTTAGAGCCAAAAATACCTTTACGGTGAATCTTAATCAGCAATTAGGTGCCAATTACGGCTCCGTTTTTGCTTCTGCAACGCATCGTAATTATTGGAATACTGACAGCACCAGTAAAGAGTATCAAGTTGGTTATGCCAATAACTATCAAGATATTGCATACAATATTTCAGTTTCACGTATTCGTAACTATGAAAACAAAGAAGAAACGCGTTATTACTTAAATGTCAGCGTGCCGATGTCTATTTTTGATAAGCCAAGCAACATCAGTTTATCAAGCTACTTTGCTGACTCCCATTATCAACAAACCACTGTCAGCATGAGTGGTGTCACAGGTAAAGAAAGTCAGGTCAATTATACCTTGAGTGGTTCTAACCAATCAGGTGGAAATAATTTAGCCAGTGCAAATATTGGCTATAAACATCCTTATAGCACACTTTCAGCCTCTTACAGTGAAGCCAACAATTATCGCCAAGGTGGTGTTGGTGCCAGAGGTAGTGTCGTCGCGGTTCCTTATCATGTCGCTCTATCAGGTGATATGGGACAAACCTATACCATTATTGATGCGCCTAATGCAGATAACATGATGGTGAATGGTAATCAGACATCCTTAACTAACCAGCAAGGGATTGTGCTGTTAACCAATACAGTGCCGTATAGGATGAATACTTATACCTTATCAGAAACAGATCAAAGCTCCGGCGCTGATATTGTCGGCAATATGGGCCATGTGACGCCTTATCAAGGATCTGTGAATGTTATCAACCTCGAAACAGATCCTCGCCAAACCTTTATTTTAAGAGCCTCTCTTGCCGATGGTAAAAGCCTCCCCTTCGGCACTGAGGTTACCGATCGCCAAGGCCATGATCTTGGTAATGTCGGCCAATCAGGCATTTTGTACATTAGGAATGAAACGCTGCCTTCATCGCTGATCGTTAAACTCAATATGCAAGATAAAAAAGAATGCGTTATTGATAACCCAATAGTAACGCTGGATAAAAACCATAATTTTTGTCAATAAAGGAAGCTATGATGAAAAAGTCTCTATTGGCACTCCTTTCATCCACCCTACTACTCACTAGCCATTATGTATCGGCCAGTTGTAATAACTCAGGGAACAAAGACGCGCCTGCACTCAATTTTGATTTATCATTAGATCTCAGTAGCACCTCAACAACAGTCAATAAACCAACTAGAACAGCATTTCCAGGGCAATACCATTGTTCAGCTCCAGGCCTTCTTCAACAAAATAACGTTGGTATTGATAGCCCATTTCGCCAATCCACCATCGCTATTGGGTTTAATGGTGGAAAACAAGTGGTTTCCATTTCAGTTAACAGCATAGGTCAACAAAGCGTTACCAATATCCAACCCGGAGACTATGCCGCGTCGACTCTTGATACTAATTTTACCATTCAATTTAAATTACTGAGTAGTCCGCCGGCTTCCAATTATAAAGTAGTTGCAGGGAGTACTGTGTTAATCAGCCCTGTGATGATGGCAACTGACGTGACGTCATTAGGCCTTGTTAATTGGTTACTGCGCCTGATATCTGATTTAGTAACATTTTTAATCACCTTGCAATGGCCAACCCATGCCGAAGACATGTTTTATCAACCGATGCAGTTAACTTATAACCCTGTAACAACAACCTGTAATTTTTCAAATCAAGGGCTAACCGTACCACTGCCGCTTATCAGTGTTAATGATGTCAAAGCGAACAGTCTCGCAGGCTACACGCCATTTACACTGAATTTCACTTGTAGTGATCTTGCTGGAGGTACTAGTGCCTCTCGTGATATTTCAATGTTTTTAGCCAGTAGTAATTTATTGGCAACTGACAATACTGTTCTCACAAATACAGCGACACAAGGCGCAACAGGCGTTGGGTTTCGTCTAGTAAACGCAAGTACTACGAGCTCCCCCATTATTTTTTCTAATAGTGTCAGTGCACAAAATAACGCTACCAATATTTTTAGTGTTACTAAAGGCAGTGCTTTATCGCCTTCATTCTCAATTAATATGGGAGCTTATTATTATCCATATGATCCCAACAATATAACCAAAGGGCCGATGACAAGTAATGCCACTCTTGTATTTGCTTATAATTAAAGGATAAATTAACCATGCGGACTATCATTCACCTGTATCTGTTTTTGGGATTATCGCTACTGGTAACTAGTTGGATAACTCATGCCAGTATTGTGCTTCAAGGCACTCGTATCGTGTACCCGAGCAATAAAAAACATGTATTGATTCAGGCTGTCAATCACAGTGAACAATCTTCATTAGTACAAAGTTGGGTCGATGAAGGAGATATCAATTCTACGCCTGAAACAACCAATGCCCCCTTTATTGTTAGCCCCCCGATGACTAAAATTGATGCAAATGAAGGCACGCAATTAAAAATTCAATTTATTGGTAATACGCTTCCCTCTGATCGAGAGTCGATCTTTTATTTAAATGTACGAGATATCGCACCGAAACCACAGAAAACCTCAAATGCTAATTTTTTACAGTTCGCTTTACAAACTCGCATTAAACTCTTCTACCGACCGCAAGGATTGAGCACTAAAAGAGAACAAGCGCCTGATAGCGTTAAATTTACCCAATCAGGCCAACAGTTAGCTATTAATAATCCAACGCCTTATTTTTTAACATTATCGGGGCTTTATATGACACACGAAACAGAGAAACCATTAATAGAAAATATTTTGGTAGCGCCTTTCTCTCATCAACAGGTTACCTACCAAGGTAGCCCGCTAATTAATAAGAAGATCCTTGCCGTTTATATTAGTGATACTGGTAGCCATGAAAGCTATCAAACCACGGTTGGTGGTTAGAGACAAATTATCATGACAATGCTTTGATAAAATAATCAACTATGCCATTTGGATGTTGACCTTTGCGTGTCACCATCGCAATTGTTCTTTTCACAACAAATCGTTCAGGCGATATCGCTCTCATTATGCCATTATCGACCCAGCTTGCAGCATAGTGATCAGGTAAAAAACCAACTAAACGCCCTGTCAGGATCAAAAATGCAATTCCTTCTCGATCAGATGCTGTGGCAACACAATTGAGCTGCTGATGTATCGCAACCATTTCTCCCGTCATTCTACATGTTGGAACCACTGCTTCTAACTGGGTTAATTCGTTGCCATCCAACGGATCGACTACCGAAAATAGTGGGTGCTTGTTGCTACAATAAAGGTAGGACGTTTCATCATAGAGTGAAGTGTAATGTAAACCTGAGATTTGACTATTGTAAGGTAATGCCCCCACATGCAGTCGCCCATCCATTAGCCCTCTTTCAATATCAGAAGCGGTACTCATGCTCAGGTTAATACGAATATTCGGCTCCTTGACGCGTATTTTTTCTAATGCATTGGTCAATCGCATCTGAGGTTGAGTGACTAAATTGTTAATGATGCCTATATTAAATTCACCTCGTAATTGCTTATGCATTTGATTAACTTGTAGGCGAAAATTTTCTATAGAAGCCAGCATCGTTTCACTCATTTGTAAAATTTCACGACCTTCATCAGTGAGAGAAAAACCGGATCTTCCTCTCTGGCACAGCCTCATACCTAATCGTTTTTCTAAATCACTCATCGAAAGACTAATAGCGGAACTGGATATGCCTAACAAACTTTCCGCTGCTGAAAAACTGCCAGACTCAGCAACCGTTTTAAAGATCCTTAATAATTTCAAGTCAAAATCAGCAATTTGTCCTAATGATTTTTGTTTCATTTACTTTACAAAACCCTCAAGTAAACATTTGTTAATTTTTATTTAACATTATACATACACTATTGCAAACTATTTAATATTCATAAAAGGAGGACAGCTTATGTCAGATAATACCGTGCATGCACCGTTAAATTATGCTTCACATTGGATGCCCTTTAGCTCAAATCGATACTTTCATCGTGACCCTCGTATCATTACATCGGCGAAAGACAGCTGGCTAACCGATGAACAAGGACGTCAAATCTATGACAGCCTATCTGGCTTATGGACTTGTGGTGCTGGACATACTCGAGCTGAAATACAACAAGCTGTTACGCAACAGCTAGGAACTCTTGATTACTCCCCTGGGTTCCAATTTGCTCACCGCTTATCATTTCAATTAGCTGAAAAAATCACCCAATTATTGCCTACGCCACTTAATCATGTGTTTTTTACCGGCTCAGGCTCGGAATCAACAGATACCGCAGTCAAAATTGCTCGTGCTTATTGGCGAATAAAAGGACTGTCGTCAAAAACTAAACTTATTGGTCGAGCAAGAGGCTACCATGGTGTCAATATTGCAGGGACTAGCCTAGGTGGTATAGGAGGTAATCGTAAGCTCTATGGTTCATTCATGGATGTTGACCACCTCCCCCATACCTTACAGCCTCACATCCCCTTTACAAAAGGTATGGCGGAGGAAGGTGGAATAGCTTTAGCTAATGAGATGCTAAAACTAATCGAACTCCATGATGCATCCAATATTGCTGCGGTCATTGTCGAACCACTATCAGGATCAGCAGGCGCAATTGTTCCACCTCTAGGTTATTTGCAACGCCTACGTGAAATTTGCGATCAGTACAACATATTATTGATCTTCGATGAGGTGATTACAGGGTTTGGTCGGATGGGTACATGGAGCGGAGCTGAATTCTTTGGTGTCACTCCAGATATCCTTAATTTTGCGAAACAAATTACCAATGGCGCTATTCCGCTTGGCGGCATTGTCGCATCCGATGAAATCTACAACACGTTCATGTCACAAGATATACCTGAGCATGCGGTTGAACTTCCTCATGGCTATACCTACTCAGCTCACCCTGTCGCTTGTGCTGCTGCTTTAGCGACATTGCAACTAATTGAAAATGAAAATTTAATTGAACGTTCAGCACAACTTGCTCCTTTTTTCGAACAAAAACTGCATGCATTGAAAGGTTGCTCACACGTTGTTGATATACGTAATTGTGGTTTGGTTGGTGCAATCCAACTTGCGCCTAGAAATGGTGATCCGACCATTCGTCCCTTTAAGGCTGGATTAGCTCTTTGGAAAGCGGGTTTTTATGTTCGCTTTAGTGGTGACACATTGCAATTTGGCCCAATGTTTAATAGCCAAGAAGCGGATATTGATCGCTTGTTCGATGCAGTGGGTAATACTTTACAACATTTAAATTAGGGCTTACCAATTATGACAATAATAACCCAATTAATTAATGGTCAATCATTTACAAATAATGATCGTCATATTGATATTGAAAACCCATCAACTGGAGATGTGATCCGTCAGATGGAAGTCGCTAGCCAAGCAACAGTCGATTATGCGGTACAAGCCGCTAAAGAGGCTCTTCCCCATTGGAAGGCGACCACTCCAATCAATCGCGCACGTATTTTCTACCGATTTAAACAACTTATAGAAGATCATGAACAACAAATTGTCACTTTAATCAGTGAAGAACATGGGAAAACACGTGAAGATGCCGCTGGCGAGTTAAAGCGCGGGGTTGAAAATATTGAGTATGCTATCGCCGCGCCTGAACTATTAAAAGGCGAATTTAGTCGTAATGTAGGTACCGATATTGACTCATGGAGCACATTCCATCCTGTTGGTATTGTTGCAGGTATCACTCCATTTAATTTTCCAGCAATGGTGCCATTATGGATGTACCCACTTGCGATTGTTTGCGGCAATACCTTTGTGCTTAAGCCTTCAGAGAAGGTGCCAAGTTCCACCTTATTTATCGCTCATTTATTACAACAAGCAGGCTTACCACCTGGTGTGTTTAATGTAGTGAATGGTGATAAAGAAACCGTCGATGCCTTGATTCATCATCCTGACATTAGTGCTATCAGTTTTGTGGGTTCGACACCGGTTGCTGAATATATTTATCAACAAGGAACTCAACAAGGCAAGCGAGTACAAGCGCTTGGTGGAGCCAAAAACCATGCTGTTTTAATGCCTGATGCTGATTTAGATAATGCAGTCAACGCTTTAATGGGCGCGGCTTATGGTTCATGTGGCGAACGCTGTATGGCTATTTCTGTGGTCGTTTGCATTGGCGATAAAATAGCCAACGCTCTCGTTCAAAAACTGATCCCTAATGTACAGTCACTTAAAATTGGTGCAGGAACCGAATTTGGCTTTGATATGGGCCCACTCATTAGCCAAGCTCATTTCAATAAAGTAACACGCTATATTGATGATGGCGTTAATAGTGGCGCGCAATTATTAGTTGATGGTCGCAATTTCGCTTCAGAAAATAATCCCGATGGTTTTTTTCTTGGTGGCTGCTTATTCGATTATGTCACACCACAGATGCGAATTTATCAAGAAGAGATCTTTGGCCCTGTACTATGTATTGTCCGTGTAGAAAGTCTTGAACAAGCGATTACCCTGATCAATAAACACGAATATGGCAATGGTACTTGTCTATTTACTCGTGATGGTGAAGCCGCTCACCTATTTATGGATGAAATCGAAGTCGGCATGGTCGGGATCAACATCCCCCTTCCTGTTCCCGTTGCATTTCATAGTTTTGGTGGTTGGAAACGTTCATTATTTGGTGATCTGCATGCTTACGGCCCCGATGGCGTACGTTTTTACACTCGCCGCAAAACCATAACTCAACGTTGGCCGAAGCGTTCAGCTTCTGAAGCCTCTCAATTTGCATTCTTAAGTGGACACTCATAGCACATCATTACTTAACATTATTACAAACTATCAAGCTCCAACTATTTCGTGACATTCGTAAGGCAATGGACGAGTTGTTGTCACTCTTTCTCCAAGTATTTAATGAGAGGGTTTTACAATGAAAACAAAAAATGCCTCAACAAAAAAAGAAAGAAAACTCAGCATCTTTGATGTGGTTATGATCACCGCATCAGGTGTTACGCCAGCGAGTTCAATTTTTGTGATTGCTCCACTCGCCATTGCTAGTGCAGGTGGAGGTTCCTTCATTTCATTTCTGATTGCGGCATTTATTGCCGCCAACATTGCACTCTGCTATGCCGAATTGGGGGCAGCTCACCCCAGCGCAGGCGGTGAATACAGCATCATTAAACGACTATTTGGCACTTTATATGGCCTACAAACCTATTTGTTTATTTTAGCTTGTGCCCTGTTTATACCTGCTATCTTAGCCAGTGGTGCAATACCTTATCTCAATACCGCACTTGGCACACAATTTAGCAGTTCAACGGCGGGTATGTGGACCGTATTGGTTGGCGGTGCTCTGGCTATACTGAATATTAAAACCAATGCATTAGTCACAGGTGTATTTTTATTTTTAGAAATAGCCATACTTGTCTTTATTGCATACCTTGGATTCAGTAATCCACATCAATCCGTTGAAGTATTCACTTCACCAACTGTATATAACGAGGCAGGCACATTAGAGCCTGTTAGCCTTGGGCTAATTGTTGCTATGGTTGGAACAGCATTATTTTCCTATAATGGTTATGGTGCTGCGGTTTACATGGCTGAAGACATGCAAGAACAAGGTAAACCGATGGCCATTGCTATCTTATTGACACTATTAATTGTAGTAGTGGTTGAAATTGTACCACTTGCAGCATTGATTATTGGTGCCCCTTCACTTGCAGAAATGTCCAAACAGGCGGATCCTGTTGGTTATATTATTACTCAACTAGGAGGGCCGACATTAGCCAAAGTGGTTTGTGCCGCGATTTATTTATCCGTATTCAATGCTATTATTGCGATAGTTGTTCAATTCAGCAGAATGATATTTTCAAGTGGACGCGATAACTTCTGGTTTGCCTCATTGAATAGTAACCTGATCAAAATCCATAAACGTTTTGGTACACCTTGGGTTGCCACTATTATTTTCTGTGTCCCATCAGCACTACTCGCTTTTTGCTCCAACCTTGCAGAACTGACTTCCTTTACTGTTATATTGTTATTATTTATTTACATAATCATGGCAATAGCGACGCTATTCAGCCGTAATAGAGATATTTATCATCCTTATAAAATGCCATTATGGCCGATACCTTCCATCATTACCTTAGCCGCTTGTCTCTATGTGCTTTGGTCAATTGCTACCAGCAGTAAAATTACTGATTTTATTATTATCGCTGCAATTATTGTGGTAGGTCTTTTACTCAATCTTAAACACCGAAAAAAAGTAGTTAATACAGCCATACGACCGACTGAAGGAGAATAATAATGAAATTACGATCGCGTGACTTAGGAATTATTATTGGAAAAAAAACACCGGGGAAACTCAATGCAATCACCGATATTGAAGGTATTCGTGTGGGCCATTCAACTATTCGTACTAGCACATCAACAGGTAAAAATGTCAATACAGGCGTCACCGTGATTGAGCCAAGAAGTGGCTTGGCTCGTCAATCACCGTGCTTTGCTGGTGTTCATGTTCTTAACGGCAACGGTGATGCAACAGGCCTAGAATGGATCCGTGAATCGGGTCTGCTCACGAGTCCGATTGCTTTTACCAATACACATAGTGTTGGTATCGTTCGCGATACACTTATCATTAGTGAACGTGCCGCTCTAGCTAGTGAAGATGATACATTGTATTGGAGCATGCCTGTCGTCATGGAAACATTCGATGGGCTGCTAAACGATATCAACGGCTTCCATGTAAAAGCGGAGCATGTGCTCGAAGCACAGCAGAATGCCCATTCAGGTCAACCTGAAGAAGGGGCCATTGGCGGTGGAAGTGGCATGATTTGTCACGAATTTAAAGGTGGAATTGGCACTGCATCGCGTCAATTGGAGGCAAAAGAAGGTGGATGGACAGTAGGAGCCATCGTACAAGCTAACCACGGGCAACGAGAAAACTTGCTCATCGGTGGTTACCCTGTCGGTAGGCATCTAGCACACCTACCCTCTCCATTTAAACCACAATTAGCTCACAGTTCTGGAATGGGCTCGATTGTAGTGGTGATCGCCACCAATGCACCTTTATTACCTCATCAATGTACTCGGTTAGCACAGAGAGCCAGTATTGGTATTGCCAGAACCGGTGGTGGAACGGAAAACTCTAGTGGTGATATTTTTCTCGCCTTTTCAACAGGTAATAATAATTTACCCGCTGCTGATTATTCACGACAAGGTGATTTTACTGTTCCCGTTAATATGGTTAATGATGATCATATCTCAGCGTTGTTTGCAGCGGCGGCGGAAGCTGTTGAAGAATCAATTATTAATGCATTAATTGCAGCGGAAACAGTATCAGGAAATGGTCACGTTGCTCAAGGGCTCGATAATGACAACTTACTTAGCGCACTTAATGCCTGCGGATGGAGAGGATAATAACCTACAAGTTCCTTATGCAATTTGAAATATATGATTATCTGCATTATAAGTATGCAGATAATCATAATGCAGATAATGGCTAATTATTGCGCGGCTATTTTTGGTCGTATAAACAGCGCAGGAATTGCCAACAATGCCATTAAATAAAATACCACACCATGTTGATCAGGTACGCGTTCATAAACTGCCCCCACCACAATGGTCATTATCGCCAAACCGCCGCCCATCGCTAATGCTGAATAAACACCTTGCAATGGAATAATTTCATTTTCTTTACGTGAGCTGATAAAACGCATCGCAGCAAGGTGACAAACCGTAAACGTTCCGCTGTGTAATATCTGTACAATAATCAATACTGGTAATGAAGTAAAAGCCCCCATTAAACTCCAACGAATAATGCCACACACCGCAGAGAGCAATAGTAAATTACGAGCACTCCAGCGGCGGAATAATTTATTACTTAACATAAAGACGATCACTTCAGCGACAACGCCAAGTGACCATAAATTCCCAATTACTGAGTCTGAATAACCCGCTTCTTTCCAAAACAGTGAAGCAAACCCATAGTACGCCGCGTGTGCGCCTTGCAATAAGCTGACACACACTAAAAATCTGATGACGTTTTTATCTGCAATAAGTTGTTTGATGGTGACTTTTGATTCACCTGTAATTTTAGGTGCCCCAGCAGGCATAACCATTGGTTTGAGCATTGCGCCTAATAATAGTGCTAAGCAACTAATAATTAATGCGACCATGATCGATTGATGGCCAAAAACACTTGCGAAATACCCCATCAATGAAGAACCAATAATAAATGCTATTGAGCCCCAGACGCGGATCTTGCCATAATCAAATGGAAATTGTTTTTGCCACGTCCCAGCCAATGAATCGCCAAGAGGAACCATCGGTGAAAAAAACAAATTAAACCCGATCATAACAAAGAATAACCATGCCCAGTGAGATCCAAAAGCAAAACCAACAGCAAATAACAGAGAAAGTGCAGCCAGTATTCGCAGCGCAGTAATTAGCTTAGAGGGATCTTTGACCATTGGTGTGATAAACATTGAACCAAGAAAACGCGCAGCAAGCCCAATCCCTAACAGTAAGCCAATCATTTCAGCGTCAATGCCTTCCCCTTGTAGCCAAATTGACCAAAACGGCAAGAAAATACTGTAGGCAAAAAAGTAGGTAAAATAGTCAATTGCAAGCCAACGCGTTGATGGAACTACCATCATTCCTCCTTGTTTTTCAATGCAAAAAACCCGCTCTGGAAGCGGGTTTTGAAACATATTTAATTCTAAATTAAATTATGCGTAAACTGGGTACTTAGCGCAGATGTTCAATACTTTTTGTTTGATACGCTCAATGGTCGCTTCATCATTAAGGTTATCTAACACATCACACATCCAGCCAGCTAATTCACGTGCATCTGCTTCAGTGAAGCCACGACGCGTGATTGCAGGTGTACCAACACGGATACCAGAGGTCACAAATGGGCTCTTAGGATCGTTAGGAACGCTATTTTTGTTCACAGTGATATTAGCACGGCCTAACGCAGCATCTGCATCTTTACCTGTGATATCTTTATCAACTAAATCAACTAAGAATAAGTGATTCTCTGTACCACCAGACACCACTTTATAGCCGCGTTGTTGGAAAATTTCTACCATCGCTTTCGCATTTTTAGCAACTTGCTGTTGATAAACCTTAAATTCAGGCTCCATCGCTTCTTTCAGTGCAACCGCCTTACCTGCAATAACATGCATTAACGGACCACCTTGAGAACCTGGGAATACCGCTGAGTTCAGCTTTTTATACAGCTCTTCATCGCCACCTTTTGCAAGGATCAAACCACCACGAGGACCTGCTAGTGTTTTATGCGTGGTGGTGGTAACGATATGTGCATGTGGAACTGGGTTTGGATAAACACCTGCTGCGATCAAACCTGCAACGTGTGCCATATCAACGAACAAGTAAGCATTTATGCTATCTGCGATTTCACGCATTTTAGCCCAATCAACCACACCTGAATAAGCAGAGAAGCCGCCGATAATCATTTTAGGCTTGTGTTTTAAAGCTTGTTCTTTGATATCGTCGTAGTCGATTTTGCCGCTTTCATCAATACCGTAAGGCACGATGTTATACAGTTTACCAGAGAAGTTAACTGGTGAGCCGTGAGTTAAGTGACCACCATGAGCAAGGTTCATCCCTAAAACGGTATCACCTGGTTGCAGTAATGCCATGTAAACAGCAGCATTAGCTTGTGAGCCTGAATGCGGCTGTACGTTAGCATAGTCAGCACCGAATAGTTCTTTTGCACGGTCAATCGCTAATTGCTCAACAACATCAACATATTCACAGCCGCCGTAATAACGTTTCCCCGGATAACCTTCTGCATATTTATTTGTTAGCTGAGATCCCTGAGCTTGCATCACCCGTGGGCTGGTGTAGTTTTCTGAAGCTATTAATTCAATATGTTCTTCTTGACGTACAACTTCCTGCTCCATTGCTTCCCACAGTTGTGGATCATAATCTGCAATATTCATTTCACGCTTTAACATTCGCTTCTCCTGCCTCAGCTATTCAATAAGTTGGTAACAAAACTAATGCAATGACACACAGTGTAAACTCTTTTTGTTCGAGGTGATAGCCCTAAACAAAAAATATACGCAAACGTTTGCATATATTTTATTGATGCTAAATCAGTGTAAGTTGCAGCAAAATAAAATCAGTCATATTCACATTGTTAAGATATTAAACGCTACTTTTGTGACTTCATACTCATGAACACTCTATTTTCAGACCTTTTTTTTCATAAGGCTATTTACATTGTGAGTTAAAAGTTATAAGTTGCATTTAAAATATATGTTATAAATTTCATCTGCTAGTGAATAATTTTCAAGGGAGTCTGCCATGCTAGACCAACAAACTATCGCTATTGTTAAATCAACTATCCCTGCCATTGCTGCAACAGGTCCTAAATTGACTGCACATTTCTATGACAGAATGTTTAAGCAGCATCCAGAACTCAAAGATATTTTTAACATGACACATCAAAACAATGGATCACAGCGTGAAGCGTTGTTTAATGCGGTTTGTGCTTACGCAACCTATATTGAGACCCCTGAAGCTTTAATTTCAGCAGTTGAAAAAATTGCTCAAAAGCATGCAAGTTTAAATATTAAACCTGAACATTATCCTATCGTCGGTGAAAACTTACTGGCAGCTATTGATGAGCTATTAAGTCCTGGTCAAGAAGTCTTGGATGCTTGGGGTAAAGCTTATGGCGTTTTAGCGGATATTTTTATTAACCGAGAAGCGGATATTTATCGCCAAAATGCCGATAAAAAAGGCGGGTGGGAAGGTCTGCGTGAATTCCGCATTGCCTCTAAGCAAGCACAAAGTGATGTGATCACCAGTTTCGAGTTTGTTCCTGTTGATGGGCAACCTGTTGCAGATTATCGTCCGGGTCAATACATTACGATTTACATCAATGATGACAGCTTAGCTAACCAAGAGATTCGTCAATACTCACTCACTACCGCCCCGAATGGTCACAGCTATCGTATCGCAGTTAAACGCGAACAAGATGGCGCAGTCTCTAGCTATATTCACCGTGAGCTCAATGAAGGCGACATAGTGCAATTGGCACCACCTTGTGGTGATTTTTTCATTGATGTCGACAATCAAACACCAGTCACGCTGATTTCTGCAGGTGTTGGTTTAACACCAATGTTAAGCATGCTTAACCAATTAACTCAAGAAGGTCATGATGCACAAATTAATTGGCTACATGCAGCAGAAAATGGTGCAGTACATGCGTTCCATCATGAAGTAAATAAACATTTATCTCACCATCAAAATAGCCAATCTGCGGTATGGTTCAATCAGCCCCGCCCTGAAGACAAACAAGGCTTTGACTATCAGTTCAGTGGGTTAATGGATTTGTCACCAGTAAAAGAATGGTTAACAGCCCCAAATATGCAATTTTATTTCTGCGGGCCCGTTGGTTTTATGCAATATATTGGCAAGCAATTGATTGAGATGGGAGTTTCAGCAGATAACATTCATTATGAGTGCTTTGGCCCTCATAAAGTTCTGCCATTAAATTAATCGGCAAATTTGCGGTAATGGTTTCGCATAATAAACACTATTTTAATCCCATTCCTGTGTTTACACCATTACCGCTTTCTCCCTATAAGAAATAGAAAATAGCTTGTTTAAACAAAGAATTAGCTAACATTCAGCACGAAATTCGACGAGGGGGGATCCTCTAAATAATTCGTGCTACAGCTAGGCGGCAAGTGAAAGAGACCCTAGGAGCATACATAAGTATGTGACTAGGGCGAGTGAACGTAGCCAACAACGCTGTAGTGCGAATTATGACGAGGATCAGATGGCTTCTTCGTCCTGCTCACCTGTCCTAATCCTGATCACACGGGCAACATCATACACAAAGATCTTACCATCGCCGATTTTGCCTGTTTGCGCCGTTTGCATAATAGTTTCAACGCAGCTTTCAACGATATCATCGGGGACAACAATTTCAATTTTTACTTTTGGCAGGAAGTCGACCATGTATTCTGCACCACGATACAGCTCTGTATGGCCTTTTTGGCGACCAAAGCCTTTCACCTCAGTCACGGTCATACCAGTAATACCCACTTCTGCTAGCGCTTCACGAACGTCATCAAGTTTGAATGGCTTGATAATTGCATCAATTTTTTTCATAAATAATTCCTGCTATGACCAGTTTTTACGGCCAAAACCCGACGTGATCGGATAACGACGATCTTTTCCGAAATTACGCACCGTAATACGTGGTCCAACTGGTGCTTGACGGCGTTTATATTCGTTAATATCGACAAGACGCACAACCCGATGAACGGTTGCTTCATCGAAGCCTTGTTCAATCAGTTGAGCAACTGAGTAATCTTTTTCTACATAAGCTTCTAACAATGCGTCCAAAATATCGTAAGGCGGTAAGCTATCTTGATCGAGCTGCCCTGGAGCCAACTCAGCTGAAGGCGGCCTATCAATCACTCGCTGAGGGATCGCTGGCGATATCGTATTACGATATTTAGCTAATTCAAACACCAACGTTTTTGGCACATCTTTTAACACATCAAACCCGCCCGCCATATCACCGTATAAAGTGGAATAACCAACAGCTGATTCACTTTTATTACTGGTGGTTAACACTAAACGGCGGCGTTTATTTGACATCGCCATTAGAATAACAGCACGGCAACGTGCCTGTAAATTCTCTTCGGTGGTATCGACTTGTGTGCCTGCAAACATCGGTTGCAGTTGCGCCATAAATGCATCAAACATCGGTTCAATAGAAACAATATCAAACTCAACGCCTAGCAGTTCGGCCTGCTCTTTGGCATCATGAATACTCATTTCTGCGGTATAGCGGAATGGCATCATAACCGCTTGAACGCGTTCTTTGCCTATAGCATCAACAGCAATCGCAACAGTCAAACCAGAATCGATTCCACCTGATAAACCTAATATCGCACCATTAAAACCATTTTTATTGATATAGTCACGAGTTGCCATCACTAAACCTTGATAAACCTGTGCAACTGGCGCCAGTACTGGTGCAGGGTTATCCATTGGCACAATCACTAAATCATTGAACTGGCAATTAACCACTTGTTCATTGAAATCGAATAACTGATGAGTGATTTCACCATCACTGGATAATACTTTAGAACCCCCATCAAAAATCAATTCGTCCTGCCCACCCACTTGGTTCAAATAGATAATTGGCAGCTGTGTGCGCCGGCAATGTGCTACCAGCAAATCACTACGGATATGTTCTTTATTGCGATCATATGGTGAAGCATTGATGGTCAATAAAATTTCAGCACCAGCCTGTTTAACGGCATCAACAGGCGTGTCAAACCAGATATCTTCACAAATTAACAAACCTAGACGATAACCTTTAAAATCAACAACACAGGTTGTGTTGCCTGCACTAAAGTAACGTAACTCATCAAAAACACCGTAATTTGGCAGTTCTTGTTTAAAATAACGTGTTAATAATTCACCTTGGTAGAAAAAAGACAACGCATTGTACATGTTGCCACCTTCAGACCATGGGTGACCAACAACAATGGCTGTTTCACTACTTGCCTTTTGTAAGCGTTCTAATTGCACTAAACAACGCTGAGTCAAATCAGGGCGAAACAATAAATCCTCTGGCGGATACCCTGTTAGTGATAGCTCTGAGAACATCACGATGTCCGCAATATTTTTTTGTTGTTCAACAACTTGCAACATACGATCGCAGTTGCCTTCAATATCACCAACTAACCAATTTAATTGAGCTAGTGAAATATTAAGCTTACGGCTCATAAGGTCTTTCTTCTCCCGAGCAGGTGTATTGATACTTTGTTTAATTATTCTTTAAAATCATTCGCTTCTAAATCGTGGCGAGCCAATAATTTATAAAATTCAGTTCGGTTTCGCCCTGCCATACGCGCAGCTTGCGTTACATTACCTTTGGTCATTTGCAACAGCTTTCGTAGATAATTGAGTTCAAACTGATTACGTGCTTCAACAAATGTTGGCAATGCTGTATTTTCACCCTGCAAAGCTTGGCTAACTAGGGTTTCACTGATCACTGGCGTGGTTGTCAATGCAACACATTGCTCAATCACGTTAACCAATTGACGTACGTTACCCGGCCAACTTGCTGACATAAGGCACTTCATTGCTTCCGTAGAAAAGCTGCGTACAAATGGTTTATGCCTTGTTGCCGACTCACGCAATAAATGGTTAGCTAAAATAGGAATATCTTCAGCCCTTTCATTCAATGCTGGAATACGTAGATTGACGACATTGAGCCGATAGTAGAGATCTTCACGGAATTCATTTTTTTCCATCGCCTTTGGTAAATTACGATGCGTGGCGGAAATAATGCGCACATCAATGTCGAGGTCACGGTTACTTCCCAGCGGCCTAACTTTACGCTCTTGCAGCACACGCAATAGTTTTACCTGTAGAGGCATTGGCATATCACCGATCTCATCGAGAAATAGCGTGCCACCATTCGCCGCAAAGAATAAACCTTCCCGGCTACTTACTGCTCCGGTAAATGCGCCTTTCGCATGACCAAATAATTCCGATTCTAATAATTGCTCAGGTAATGCACCACAGTTGATAGCAATGAAAGGCTTACGGGCTCGAGGGCTGGCTTTATGGATCGCTTGTGCTAATACCTCTTTACCCGTACCACTTTGCCCATTAATCAGTACGCTAACATCTGACTGTGCTACCATGTGTGCCTGTTCTAGCAACCGGATCATTAATGGGCTGCGTGTCACTATGCCTTCGCTCCACTCTTCATCACTAATGGGCGTGGAAGAGAGTGCTAGCGCTTCATCAATCGCTTTATACAATGCATCTTTATCAACAGGTTTGGTTAAGAAGCTGAATACCCCCCGCTGAGTTGCAGCGACAGCATCAGGGATCGAACCATGGGCAGTTAAAATAATTACAGGCAGATTAGGATGCTGTTTCTGAACTTCATCGAACAGCGCCATGCCGTCCATTTCATCCATTCTGAGATCGCTAATAACCAAATCAATTTTTTCTTTTTGCAGTATTTTTAAAGCTGCAGGGCCACTTTCAGCCGTTGTCACTTTAAAACCTTCACTGCTTAAACGCATGCCAAGCAGTTTTAACAAACTCGGATCATCATCCACCAATAATAGGTTTGCTGATTTACGGCCAGTCATTGACGCTCACCCTCCGTTTGATTATTTGTTGATGGCTCACGACTTTCAGCTACTGGCTTTTCATCTTTAGGGGCTTCTTTTTCTTGAGCTTTTTCTACAGCTTCAACTTCTTTCTCAGTTTCATTGCTGCTTTGCTTACGAGAGGATAGCTGCCTTTCTATATCTGTCAGGTTTTCCAATTTACGCGATGTGGTGTTTAACTCAAAAACCAACTTGGCATTTTCTTCTTTCATGCGATCAAGTTTATTGTCAGTATCTTGCTGTAATCGTTTAAAACGCGAGTTTGCTTCTGCAAGGTTGATAATCTGAACTTGCTGCTCACGCCATAGCTGTAGCAATGGGCGAATTGAAGTTGGAAAATTAAGGCTGAAAGTATTCATGCTATCAACCATTTTTCGACGTTCAACAATCGTAGGCTCTGAAGCCCCCATTAAAATACTTTGCTGGAAAGCTTGCGACCAATTATCTACAGGCATTTGTGCCGCATCCTTGCGCGCTATAGCAGGATCAAGGCGATCAGCGCAATCCATCATACGCAGCCAAAACAACGCATTTTCACGCGCACTGGGTTGATTATTATCCCAAATACCATCACAAGAAGTGTAACGATAATCTGTCACTTTCACTTCAGGTACCACGACCTGCGCAAGTGTTTCTAAGGGCGATTGGCCACTTTTCGCCGCACATCCCGTTAAAATAAGAGACAACAATAATGTACCAATATGCACCGTTTTATGATTTCGGATTAATGCCGTGGTTCTTCTAGTTAATCCTATATATTGCTTTGCTCGCATCGCTAAACAAGATGTAAGCAAAGCCTCTGTAGACCAATTTGCCATTATTATTCATTCTCTGCAGTTAAAGGCAGTTCAATTCTAAAGCAGACATCTGCTAATTTACTGGAAACGAGTGAAAGCTCCCCACCCATTTGCTTAATACAATCTTGTGCAATACTCAGCCCTAGCCCGCTGCCTTTTACAGCGCCCTTTCTCACCAATGAACCTTGATAAAAAGGTTCAAATATCATGCTTTGTTCTGATTCAGGGATCGGCGTGCCTGTATTCGCAACTTCAATAACAAGCTTATTATCTATTCTACGACTTGTGATCCAAATATTACCTGATTCACTGCCATAGTGCACCGCATTGGAGTAGATATTATCAATAACCCGCCCAAGAAGTGTGGGTTCTGCAAGACAATGGTCAATACGTAAACGAATATCTGTTTGAATATTCTTCGCTCTTGCGGGAAGATTGTGAGCCAACACAATATCTTCAATCAGTTTTTGTAAATCAACATGCTGTGCTTCTGGCGGGCTATCAGCTAATTTACGATTATAATCGAGAAGTTGTTCAATAAGTTGCTGAAGATGCTTACTGCTGTGATCGAGAATTTCAACCACTTCTTTTTGTGATTCAGTCAATGGACCTGCGACTTCATCAGCTAGCAATTCAGTCCCTTCACGCATACTTGCTAATGGTGTTTTTAATTCATGGGAGATATGACGTAAAAACTCATGGCGTTGAGATTCAAGCCAAGCCAACCTCTCACTCAACCAAATAATACGTTGAGCAAGAGATCGCAATTCACGAGGCCCTTTGAAACGCTCTAAGTTGCTAGCAAGTGTCCTGCCAGTCCCTAAGCGGTTAATCATGCGCTCAATACCCTTTACAGGGCCAATGATCATACGCGTAAATAACGCGACTAATAATACGCTTAACAAAAACAGAATTAAGCTCTGCCAACCAAACAGCTGCCCTTTATTGGCAATCGCTTTTTGTAACTGATCACCTCGACTAAAAATCACGTTACGTGTTTCTTGGATCAATAAATTATTTTGCTCTGAAAATTGGCTAAATGCACTAGTAACCTCTTTTGGCAACTCATTATTATCACAGCTTACTGTTTTTAGGCCATCAAGTGCCTTGGCAAGTGCAGATGAATCCGTCTCTTTTGGCAAAATGGTTTTTTGCCGTTCAAACATTTGCTGGTAATCAGAAAATTGCTTTAAGTAAAGCGTATGCAATGACTCATCTTTTAAAACACAATATTGACGATAGCTTCTTTCCATTTCCAAAGCCAGACCGCCCATCGCCTCGCTACGCCGAGTATCTAAAAGTGTTGTTTTGTTGATTTGAGCTGCTTGGTTGCTCAATTGCTCCAAACTTTGATAAGCCTGATAGGCCAGAACCAACAGTGGTAATAGCACTAACCAAAATGCCATCACAACTAATTGGCGCAAGGAGCGCGGAAAAAGGCGCCATTTACTCAATGCATTCATCTCACACCTGTTAAACATTATTCCATGGTAGCAGAACTCAACGTATTACGTGAGCACGATTACAACGGTTATTTCTTCGCTGTACGTTTGAATAATTCAGACTCTCGTGTCGTCACCATACTTCATCGCAAAGCGCTATCGATTGAAGTATGAAAAGTGTATTGGGAAAATGAAGATCAATGAGTTACAGCAAGCCACATGCCAACTTGCTAAAAAGGATAAAGATAATCAGAGAAATAGAAAGGCGTAAAAATAGGAAGGCGGAATAAAGTATTCAACTTTATTCCGCCAGCGATGATATTGATACATCATTATATGGCTATTTATCTATAGTCATATAGGTGGTGCCTCACTCCACGTGTCGCCCTGTGTTTGATAAGGCCCGAAGACGAATATCTGTGCTGTTGGACGGTAGGCACCTTACTTTGGCATCATTCTTGCTTTATGTGGTATGTTCCCACCTAATTGTGGACCGACATAATAATGTTGAATGAGCAACTGAATATTATTATGCATACATCGTGCCAACTTTTCAATTTATTTTTTAATTCATTGTTATTTAACGGTTTATTTATTTACCCTTCGAGAAAGATTCCATCTGTGATCTTTTCTATTCTTTCCTCATAGTAAATTTGTCGCTATTTAAAGACACCTCTCCACCCTATTTATTTTTACTATATTTTTCAATTGATTAAATGTCACCTATTGGAGACACCCTAACAAGGTGTTTGTCGTTAATTTTATACAAAGAGAATAGCAGTACTGTTTTTTTAGCTTACTTATCTCAAAAAACCCTAGAACAAATTAGTAAAAGTTAACATTTAATGAGACATCACTCAGTCACGCTGAAACAAAGCCTTAATTAATACAAGTAATTAATTACCTTAAATTTAATCCATACTTACAAGATCCATTAATGAGTAATTTAAATTATGATTAAAAAGAGGTTAGCTATGGAACAAAAAAACACGGCTGATTTACATCACATGGAAAGCGCACAGTATATATGTCATTGAGGTCGTACCTGCTTAAATTATTAATAACATAATAGCTATCTTAAATTTGATACAGATTGAACATTTAATGCATAACACTAGCTTATCTCATCCTGTGTTGATATAAGCATTAAAAGTTACTTCATATATTGATAGCTATAAAAATGATAAAGATTGCCCTTATTGACGACCACATTGTGGTGCGTTCTGGTTTTGCACAGCTACTCGCTCTTGAGCCTGACATTTGCGTTATTGGTCAATATGCCAATGCTCAAGAAGCTTGGTCTAATTTAATTAGCCTTGATATTGATGTTGCTATTATGGATATTTCCATGCCTGATGAAAATGGTTTGCAACTTCTTACTCGTTTACGTCAAAAAAAACCTGATTTTCGTACCATTATACTCAGTATTTATGATACCCCTGCCTTTGTCCAAAGCGCACTAGATGCAGGAGCCAGTGCTTATCTGACCAAGCGATGTGGCCCAGAAGAGCTTGTCCAAGCAGTTCGCTCTGTCCATAATGGTGGTTGTTACTTGTGCTCAGATGCGATGCGTGTGTTACGCCAAGCACCGCAACAGCGTCGCGCCTTAGCTGAACTCACACCAAGAGAAAAAGAAATATTTGATTTATTGGTGGCTGGCCTAAGTGTAAAGGTGATTGCTGATCAATTAAACCTAAGCCATAAAACCGTTCATGTTCACCGTGCCAATATTCTTGGAAAGCTACAATGTGAAAACACTATCGACCTTGTTCACTATGCTTTAGAACATAACCTGATCTCAAGGTGATAACCGATGAGCAAAGGAGTCCGCCTTCTCTTACAATCCATCTTTCTATTTTTTACTTATTCATTAATTTGGATTGGTTTATGGATTATTGGATTTTATCTCAGTCAAAATGGTTTCCAGGCCACTCTTTTGTTACCTCAAGGGCTACGTCTAGCCTTAATGATCATACTATGGCGGCGCTATTGGCCAACACTACTGGTTAGTGAATTAACTCTTAATATTTGGTTGGCTCAAGAGCAACTATTATCGCAACCACTCCTGTTACTTTCACCTTTATTGAGCTTGGCAGTTGCCTATGTGATCCAAGGCATTTGGTGGCGATACACGCTTTACTGGCAACGATTGTTATTATTACTTGCAGGGGTCGCAGCCAACAGTTTACTGCATGTGATCGTTTTTAGTTGGCTTCCGTCCTTTTCAGCGAGCCAACTGTTTCTAACCACCTTTACTGGCGGAATATTATTAACACCATTTATCTATCTTATTTATGAATACTTGCATGAACAGCATTACCAAATGTTGCTCGACTACGGCACACCTGACAAACAACTCAGAACCTCTTTATTGATTTGGGCGTTCTTATTTTGTTTAGTTGGCCTTAGTGCACAAGTTTTTTTTACCCCCGAAATCGAACAACTAATTGTTTTATTGGTATTTATACCCAATGTATTTATGGCTTATCGCTATGGTTGGCAAGGTGGTGTGCTATCCGCATTATTAGGTAGTCTCATTATTACCTTTGCCCGCCAATTTCATGGCGCTTTCGCTGACTTGCAAGAACTTGAAATGTTTCTAAGCTCTCAAGCACTGATTGGAATTGGCTTAGGGATCGCTATCAGCCGACAACAACAACTTGCACGTAATCTACAACGTTATCGGCAACGCTTGGAGCAAGAGCTCAAAGCCAGAAGAGAATTAATGCGCCAATTGGTTCACACCGAAGAGGACGTGAAAAAAGCAATTGCTCGTGAGCTTCATGATGAAATTGGTCAAAATATTACCGCTATTCAGATTCAATCGATGCTCGTTAAAAAGACCGCGTTTGATCCTCTCAGTCATCAAGCCGCTGGGCAAATTAACCAGCTAGCACAACAAATTCATCAATCAACACGGCAGCTATTGCGTCAACTGCGTCCTCCTGTACTTAATGAAATGTCATTAGAAAAAGCATTAAGCCATCTTATTGATGAGTTTGCCTTTGCACAGAGTGGGATTCAATGTGAGTTCCACTATAAGCTCACTGAAACACCTGAAAACGATACCGTACTTTTTACACTTTATCGTTTGGTTCAAGAGTTATTAAATAATATTAGTAAACATGCACGAGCCACACATATCTGTATCTCTCTAGAACAAAAGCAGGAGACAATCCAACTCCGCGTCAATGATAACGGTGTCGGCGTCCCTTTTAGCCAACGAACTAGTGGGCTTGGACTGCGTGGCGTCGAGGAACGAGTCAGCGCTTTAGGAGGAGATTGGACGCTAACCACTCAAAACGGAACACAAATTATTGTTAACCTGCCCACACTTTGAGAGTAAATAAGCCAAAACTAAGACTTATTCCTAGCCCTCTAATACCTTATCTCATCCTTTTTGTTAAAAATTTGATTACATTTTGCCGAACGGGAGACATCGATATGATTGGCAAAAGCACGCGTACTTTAGATAGCACCTATCGCTTTTGGCGACGTAAGTTAATGCTATCAATGATTGTTGGCTATGCCGCTTTTTATCTCACCAGAAAAAGCTTTAATTTTGTGATGCCCGTTATGCAGGTGGAGTTATTTTTAGACAAAAGTGATATCGGCTGGATTGCGACTGCCTTCTATTTAACCTATGGAATATCAAAGTTTATCTCTGGTATTTTTCATGATGTCACAGGCTATCGTTGGTTTATGGGTATTGGCTTAGTAATGACAGGCCTACTCAATGTCTTATTTGCCTATTGTCTCTCTTTTCCTGCACTACTTATTGTTTGGACATTAAATGGTTTCTTTCAAGGTTGGGGATGGCCACCTTGTGCACGCATTTTGACTCATTGGTATTCACGCAATGAAAGAGGCTTTTGGTGGGGACTATGGAATATCTCCATCAACTTAGGAGGCATGTCACTGCCCTTGTTAACGGCTTGGTTAGCAACCCGTTATAGCTGGCAAATGGCATTAATTGTCCCCGGTATTATTGGTGTTGTGATTGGCCTATGGCTGTGTAATCAACTCAAAGGGACACCACAGCAAAGTGGCTTACCCACAGTCGGGCAATGGCGACATGATGTTTTAGAGCTGAGGCAAGAAAGACTCTCGCCTCCGCAACCAATGCTAACCATATTAAAAGAAACAATATTATTTAACAGAATGATTTGGTTGCTCGGATTTTCTTACATTCTTGTTTATTTAATACGTATTGCAATAAACGATTGGGGAAATCTTTGGTTATCAGAAACCCATGGCGTTAATTTACTCAGCGCCAATGCCACATTATCGCTATTTGAATTGGGTGGTCTGCTTGGAGCGGTTTGCTCAGGTTGGGGTTCTGATTTGTTATTTCGTGGGCAGCGCGCGCCGATGATTTTGCTCTTTTCATTGGGGCTGGCGATTTCAGTGAGTGCATTGTGGCTAACACCCATTCATCACTATGCCTTACTGGCTGCTTGTTTTTTTAGTATTGGCTTCTTTGTCTTTGGGCCACAAATGTTAATCGGTCTAGCTGCAACAGAATATTGTCATAAAAATGCAGCTGGAACGGTAACTGGCTATCTCGGCTTATACGCTTATTTAGGGGCGGCAATTGCCGGATGGCCTCTCTCTCAGGTCATAGCACATTATGGTTGGTCAGGTATGTTTGCCTTACTTGCCAGTGCTGCGGCGCTGATGGGATTACTGCTAATGCCACTTTTGATTGCTAATGTCAGTAAACGTGAGCATTTGGCCGGTACTGTTTCACTATCCGATGATAAAACCTGATAAAAAGGACTGAAAATGAAACTGAAAACCCTTACTACCCTTATTGCTGCCGGCTTATCTTTAGCGGCGATTTCAACAACCACTTCAGCAGCAGGCCGATTAGTTGTTTATTGCAGCGCCACCAACGCCATGTGTGAAACTGAAACCCAAGCTTTTGCCAAAAAATATGATGTAAAAACCACATTTATTCGCAATGGTTCAGGCAGCACATTGGCAAAAATTGAAGCTGAAAAACGCAACCCACAAGCCGATGTCTGGTATGGTGGTACATTAGATCCACATTCACAAGCAGGTGAAATGGATTTATTACAACCCTACAAATCACCTAACTTAGAACAAATCATGCCTCAATTCCAAGATCCAGCGAAACGTAAAGGTAACTACTCCTCTGCGGTTTATATCGGTATTTTAGGGTTTGGCGTGAATAAAGATCGCTTAAAAGAAAAAGGTCTACCAATTCCAACTTGCTGGAAAGATCTCACCAAACCTGAATACAAAGGCGAAATCCAAATCGCGGATCCACAAAGCTCAGGTACTGCTTACACCGCACTCGCCACATTCGACCAATTGTGGGGAACCGACCAAGCCTTTGACTATCTGAAAAAATTGAATGGCAATATCTCTCAATATACTAAATCAGGTATTGCACCAGCGCGTAACGCTGCGCGTGGTGAATCCGCTATCGGCATTGGCTTCTTACATGACTATTCCTTAGAAGTTGAAAATGGTGCACCACTTGAACTTATCGCACCTTGCGAAGGTACTGGTTATGAGATTGGTGGTATCAGTATTTTGAAAAATGCGCGTAACCTTGATAACGCAAAACTGTTCGTTGATTTTGTATTGTCAAAAGAAGCCCAAGAGCTCAGCTGGAAAGAAGGTAAGTCTTATCAAATCTTAACCAACACAACCGCTGAGTCTTCCCCTATTTCATTAAAACTGAATGATCTAAACCTGATCAACTACGATATGGATAAATACGGCGATGCTGACGTCCGTAAGAACCTAATCAACAAATGGGTTACTGAAGTCAAAATGAGTAAGTAATCACTTGGTGGGGGCATCAATAGCGGTGCTCCCATTTCTACAAAACAATAATAACGATGTCAACATTCGGGGGATTTATGTCTCACACCCTTACTTTGTCTAAAAAACAGGGAAGAGACACCATTTTCTTTTGGCTACTACTGGCATGGCTGGGATTTGCATTACTGCCATCGTGGAGCTTAGATTATGGTGTGTTCGACTCAACGCAAGATGAAATACTGGCGGCTTATGGTTGGAGCAGCGTGAACATCAGTTGGCTGTGGTATTTATTGCCTTCTATCCTATTGATTCGCCCTATGCAGGCCGCTGATCGTTACCATAAAGCACGCCACTATTTTGATATCTCCATTGCTGCTATTACCACTATCGCAGTGGTCGTTTCTGCTATTTTCGAAGGCAAAGGCTTAGGCTATTCATCTATCGTGCTATTTATCTCATTAGGCATGATCATGACACTCGCCTTAACACGATTAGAATGGCTGGGGGGAGATCAATTTGTTATTGGCTCACTCATCACCGTTGTCGCGGTTATCGCTTTATTTATCGTCTTCCCAAGCGTGGCGATTTTTATCCCTATGTTTACGGATAATAATGGTGACTTTGCGCCATTCGCATTTGTAGCGATATTAACCCAATCGCACATTGTACAAGTGATCATTAACTCTGTTTTCCTATCGCTGGCGGTAGGTGCAGGTTGTACTTTCTTTGGTTTGATTCTGGCTATTTACACGTCAAGGATCGCCAAACGTTCCGCTATCATTGGACGTGTGTTTTCTATTTTACCAATAGTCACGCCACCTTTTGTGGTTGGGCTTGGTGTCACACTGATGATGGGTCGCTCAGGCTATATTACTGAATTTTTAGCCACCTATATGGGGCTAGAAAATACTAACTGGCTTTATGGCTTTACGGGTATTTGGTTGGCGCAAGTTCTCGCTTTTACCCCAATGTCATTTATGATTTTAGATGGCGCAATCAAAACGATCCACCCATCACTTGAAGAAGCCTCTTATACACTGCGAGCCAATCGTTACCAAACGTTCTTCAATGTGTTTATGCCACTACTGAAACCCGCTTTGGCAAACGCATTTTTAATTGTCATTGTTCAGTCACTCGCCGATTTCAGTAACCCATTAGTATTAGGTGGTAATTTTGACGTCTTAGCGACGCAAATTTATTTCTACATCACTGGTTCACAGCTCGACTACCAAGCGGCAAGTACCTTAGGCGCTTCATTGCTAGTATTCTCACTGCTTGTTTTCTGCGTGCAATACATGTGGATTGGTAAACGCTCTTATGTCACCGTATCAGGTAAATCCTATCGTGGCGATGTTCAACCACTTCCGACTTCATTAGTCACCATAGTAACTACTTTTTTGGCGATTTGGGTTGCTTTTAACGTTCTACTATACGGTAGTATTTTCTATGGCAGCTTCACCGTTAACTGGGGCGTTGATTACACCCTCACCTTCGATAACTTTATCAAATTATTCGGCCAAGGAATGAGTGATGGTGCATGGCCATCATTGCTAGATACCCTATTGTATGCAGGTATCGCCGCGCCAATCACTGCTGTCTTAGGGCTATTGATTGCCTATATTGTGGTTCGCCAAGAATTTCGCGGTAAAAAGACTATCGAATTCACTACGATGCTGTGCTTTGCCGTACCGGGAACCGTAGCTGGTGTTTCTTATATTTTAGCTTTCAATGATTCCCCTTTCTATTTAACAGGTACTGCAGCAATTGTGATCATCTCGATGACCATGCGTAACGTTCCTGTGGGGATCCGTGCCGGTATTGCGGGTTTAGGACAAATTGATAAATCCCTTGATGAGGCATCGCTTAGCTTACGAGCAGGATCAATGCGAACCATTTTCCATATTTTATTACCCCTGCTACGCCCTGCGATCCTCTCTGCCCTGATATATAGCTTTGTGCGTGCGATAACCACTGTTAGTGCCATTGTGTTCTTGGTCACACCAGAGACTCGTGTCGCAACCGCTTACATCTTAAACCGTGTTGAAGATGGTGAATACGGTGTCGCTATTGCTTATGGCTCGATCCTGATTGTGGTGATGCTCGCCATTATTTTCCTATTTGACTATTTGATTGGCGAAGCCCGTGTTTCACGTTCCAAAGCCAAAAATGCACAGTAATCATGGAGTAACTAACATGACCCAACAAAATTTTGTTGAACTTAAAAATGTGACTAAACGCTTTGGTACCAATACGGTCATCGATGATTTAAGTCTATCTATCCCACAAGGCAGCATGGTGACTTTATTAGGTCCATCCGGTTGCGGTAAGACCACTGTCCTTCGCTTAGTCGCTGGCCTTGAAAAACCCACTGAAGGCCGAATGTTCATAGACGGTGAAGATGTCACTGATCGCTCTATCCAACAGCGTGATATTTGTATGGTATTTCAGTCCTACGCCCTATTCCCTCATATGTCATTAGGGGACAACGTCGGTTATGGTTTGAAGATGCTTGGTTTACCTAAATCTGAAATTAAACAACGCGTAGAAGAAGCTTTAGAGTTGGTTGATTTAGCTGGGTTTGCTGATCGTTTTGTTGATCAGATTTCAGGCGGGCAGCAACAACGCGTTGCCCTCGCTCGTGCGCTGATCTTAAAACCCAAAGTGCTGCTATTCGATGAGCCGCTAAGTAACTTGGATGCCAATTTACGTCGCAGCATGCGCGAAAAAATTCGTGAGTTACAACAACAGTTTAATATTACCTCACTCTATGTCACCCATGATCAAAGTGAAGCCTTTGCCGTTTCTGATATGGTCCTAGTGATGAACAAAGGTAAAATTATGCAACTTGGTTCACCACAAGATCTTTACCGCCAGCCTGCTTCTAAGTTTATGGCCAGCTTTATGGGGGATGCCAATATTTTCCCTGCAACGCTTACCAGTGATAGCGTGAATATATTTAACTATCATTTGCCACGCCCTGCTCAGCTAACAACCGATAAAACAGAGGTCACTGTTGGCGTCAGACCTGAAGCCATTACCTTAAGTTCTCAAGGCGAAGAGAGCCAGCGCTGCACCATTTCACATGTCGCTTATATGGGGCCTCAATATGAGGTGACAGTGGATTGGCATGGCCAATCAATGTTATTACAAATCAATGCAACACAGCTACAACCCACAATAGGGGAAAGCCTCTATCTGCAAATCCATCCTTACGGTATGTTTATTCTTGAGTAAAGATTTTACCCCGTGAAAACGGGGTAAAACTGAGTTAATGAGCAAACAACCAATATGTTCCCTGCTCTGGCACAACTAAAAAACGTTGATTCATTTCATTTAAGGTCTTTTGTGGATCAACGTCCTCAAATAATTGTGGGTGAAACTGTTTTGCAAAAAATTCAACCGCCAACAGATGCCAAGGGCTCATATAAACATGATGCCATAATGCGCCGACGTTACCCTGCTGCACTGCCGGTAACGTTGCCATGATGGCATCACTTTGCAACTGATGTTGTAAGCTAACTCTCGCGGTGTCGTGATCAACTAACGGCCCAAGCTGCAACTGAGAAGTACTATCTAGCCCCCCACTTCCTGTTACCAAATAATAATCTGGGTTTTCTGTCAGCACTTGCTCTTGGCTTAACCGGCCAAAAACACCATTAAACTTACCAACAGCAATATTATGACCACCAGCAAATGCAATTAAATCGGCTAAATTACCTCTCGCTACTGTCGTGCAACACTCCGATTTTTTACCAAGGTGAAGCTGTAACATTACTTTTGGCCTAACTGGTTTAGCCTGTGCAAGCCTTTCACGGATCACTGCCATATGTTGTTGGTAAAACTGAATAAAGTCTGCTGTTTTTTTCTGCTGATTGAGTACTTCACCTAACACCTGTAGTGAAGGCACGGTGTTGTTGAGTTGGTCAACGCGAAAATCAAGATAGATAATTGGGATCTCCGCAGCTTCAACTTGCTGAATGAACACCTGCTCATCGGGTTGCGTTTTAGCATATACAGGCATGATCAATAAATCAGGCTGCAATGCGATAATTTTTTCGCTACTCATCTGCGAAAAATTGTCGTTCCCAACAATCGCAATATTGGTCATTGCAGGGAAAGCTGCCGTATATTTTTGCCATGTTTGGGGGTCGAGCCGTTTTAAATCAGCGGGCCAGCCAACGACCCTCGCAGCAGGATCACCACTTTCAATCAATGCAAGTGTATAAAGCATCCTGCTTTCACCTAACACAATGCGTTGTGGATCATCAGGTATCACGACCTCTCTGCCTAAGCTATCTGTCACTATTTTCGCCGAACAAAACATTGGTAAGCATATTAATAGACACCATAGCAAATATCGTTTCATTTTTTCACCTTAGAAATCGATAGAAGCATTTACATACACTGTACGCGGTTCCCCAGCGATAACGCGTAGATTACCAGCACTAGAAGCATAATATTCTTTGTTTAAAACATTATTCACATTCAACTTTAACTGTGTTTTATGCCCACCAATTTGGTGATCCCACGCGACAAATGCATCGGTAACGGTATATGCCGGCATGAAGAAACTATTTTCAGGATCACCCGCACGTTTACCAACATAGCGCCCACCACCGCCAACACGTACAGAGCCCGGCACATCAGAAAGAGTTAATTTATGAGTTAAATATAAACTTCCCATATTGCGAGGAGCATTGACCAGATGATTACCCACGTTTTCAGGTTTCAAATTATCTTGTTTGATTTGAGTGTTGTTAAAACTGTAATTGGCGATCACCTGCCAATCCGTCGCAATTTCACCATTGATTTCCAGCTCAATGCCTTCAGAACGTGCTTTTGGAATATTACGGTTAAGTCCATTCATAAAAATAGACATATCTTTTTCATCAATACGATACAAGGCTAATGTTGTTAATACTGTTGGTGTTGTTTGCCATTTAGCGCCGATCTCATATGTTTTGCCTTTTTCAGTCGAAGCGACGTTTCCATCATCATCTACCTGTGTCGATGGTGTGAAAGACTCACTATAGCTGCCATATAACGCCAAATCAGGCAACACCTTATACACCAAACCTGCCTGTGGAATAAATTGATTACCACGATCATGCAGGTCCGTTTGTTTCTTTATCCAGCCGCTACTGGCATTCTGAGTGTAGCCTTGATAACGCCCGCCTAATACCACAATCCATTGGTTACTCAAATGAATACTGTCTTTAGCATAGATTGAGCGGCTATATACGGTAGAACGTAAGTTGCTTTTTTTATCATCTACCGTTGCATCACTCACAATTGGTTCTTCGCCATAAACAGGATGGTACATATTGAATGTCTTACTGACCTTACCGCGATAAGAATAGGCTTTATATGTTTGAGCCTTCTCGTAATCAGCGCCAAAAGTCACGTCATGTTGCATACCTAAAATTTCGGGTGTGCCACGAACATCCCATGATAAATACGTTGTTTGATGGTTAAAACCACGGTTAGCATCGGCTCGACGAGTCACAACGCCAGTATCGACATCAATTTTAGTAGCGCGTACTTCGTTACTGTCATAACGACGCTGGAACCATGCATACTTAAAACCAGTTTCCCATGTTTCATCAAATTCATAGCGATATTCTGCATTGAGACGTTTATTTTTACCCCATGCATGGTTCGCTTCATCATCGATCCTGACATTGTAAGGAATACTAATGGGCTTACCGTCGACAAAAGCTGTACCGCGGTCATAAGGCACATCAAATTTATACTCTGTATACGAAAAATTAAATGAAGACGAATCACCTAACCAACTAATCGAAGGTGCAACTAATGTATGTTCATTTTCACCGAAGTTACGCCAATAATCTTCATGTTGCCGTTCTGCAATCAAACGAAAAGCAAACCCGTTGCCCAAAGGACCTGTCAAATCGACACTTCCCGTACCGCCGCCATGGCTATTGGTTCGCCCGCTGATGCGTCCTTGCCATTGATACTCAGGCTTTTTAGTCACTAAATTGATAATGCCGCCAGGGTTGAGAATGCCATAAAGCAATGATGAAGAACCTTTGAGTACATCAACTCGCCCCACCGTGGCATCCATTGCTAGGCCTTGGTTACTACGCACTCCATCAATAAAAATAGAACCGTCTGAATTCGAGCCAAAACCACGCTTAACAAAACCATCTTCAATACCGCCCAAGGTATTTCCTTGTGTTACCCCACTAACAAATTTAACCGCATCATCAACCTTGGACACACTGTAATCATTGATCACCTGTGGCGTCACAATACTAATAGACTGTGGCGTTTCATTGCGCGAAGTCAGTGTTTTCAAGGTTGAATAAACATTATCACCGCTATAACTTTCATCTGGTGCAGCAGTGACAACCAGCACATCATTGCTTGAGTTATTAGTTGATGATTGAGTAGCCAAAGCAGCGCTAGCAGGAAATAACATGACAAAAACAGAGCAATAAACCCACGAAAAACGTCGTTTCGCCGAAGAAACAATGACTGATCCCACGATGTAACTCTCTTATCAAAAAAAGTATAACCAAAAAAGAAGATAGAAATGATATTGATAATAATTACTATGCGCAATAACTTGATGAGGTAAAAACAAATAAAATGAGTGATAAGAGATAAGGCTGGTAAACTGACACCATTTATTACAGATAAAAAAGGCTGCAACGCACTGCGCTGCAGCCTTTTTAACAACTTAAACTAAACTAGCTTATTTAGCCTAATTGTTTACGTGCATTGCGGAAAATACGCATCCAAGGGCTATCTTCACCCCAATTTTCTGGATGCCATGAATTACTCACTGTGCGGAAGACGCGTTCAGGGTGCGGCATCATAATCGTTGCTCGGCCATCGGTTGAAGTCACAGACGTAATACCCTTCACAGAACCATTCGGGTTAGCTGGATATTGTTCAGTCACCTGCCCATAGTTATCCACAAAACGCAGTGCCACCAGCGAACTATTTTCCAATTGCTGAATGTGAGCTGGGTTACGTGCTTCAACTAAACCCTCACCATGCGAAACTGCAATTGGCATACGTGAACCTGCCATATCTTGTAATAATAATGATGGGCTTTTCGCGACTTCAACTAAGCTAAAACGAGCCTCAAAACGCTCAGAACGGTTACGAACAAATCGAGGCCATAAATCTGCGCCAGGGATCAATTCATATAAGTTCGACATCATCTGACAGCCATTACAGACACCAAGCGATAGTGTATCTTGACGCGCAAAGAAAGCAGCAAATTCATCACGAACACGTGAATTAAACAGAATTGATTTAGCCCAGCCTTCACCAGCACCTAATACGTCACCGTAAGAGAAACCACCACACGCTACTAATGTTTGGAAGCCCGCTAATGACAGATTTCCTGACAACAAATCACTCATATGCACATCGACGGCATCAAAACCTGCTCTGTCAAATGCAGCAGCCATTTCGACATGCGAGTTCACACCCTGCTCACGTAGTACTGCCACTTTAGGGCGTGCACCTGACGAAATATAAGGAGCTGCAATATCATCAGCAATATCAAAAGTTAACTTAGTATTTAGACCTGGATCTTGGGTGTCCAACTTAGCATTATGCTCTTCATCAGCGCACACTTCATTATCACGTAAGCGCTGCATTTGCCATGTTGTCTCTGCCCACCACTGGCGCAATGTACTACGTGATTCACGATAAACAACAGTGTCACGACTATTAATCACCACTGCATCGTCTTGTGTCGCAGTTCCTAAATAATGCACACACTCAGCAAGCCCTACATCAGCAAAACATGCTTCGACGTATTGTCTATCTTGCTGTTTAATTTGAATAACAGCACCGAGTTCCTCATTGAACAAAGCGGCTAAAATATCTTCATCAAATTCGCTAATATCGACATTGATGCCACAATGACCAGCAAATGCCATTTCTGCCAATGTCACAAACAAACCACCATCAGAACGGTCGTGGTAGGCTAACAATTTTTGTTCTGACAGTAAGTTTTGGATTACAGTAAAAAAACCAGACAACAACTGAGGATCACGGACATCAGGTGCTTTATTGCCTAATTGGCGATACACCTGTGCCAATGCTGAGCCACCCAACGCATTATGACCTTGCCCTAAGTCAACTAACATTAAAGCAGAATCAATACCGGTTTTTAATTCAGGTGTCACGGTCAAACGTACGTCTTCAACACGACCAAAGGCACTGATTACCAATGATAGTGGTGATGTCATTTCACGCTCTTCGCCATTTTCTTGCCAGCGTGTTTTCATTGACATCGAATCTTTACCGACAGGGATAGTCAAACCAAGCGCAGGGCATAGCTCTTCACCTACTGCTTTAACCGCTTGATAAAGGCCTGCATCTTCCCCTGGGTGACCCGCAGCAGACATCCAGTTTGCAGACAATTTTACTCGCTTAAGATCTTGCACATAAGCACAAGCAATATTGGTCAACGCTTCGCCCACCGCCATGCGTGCAGAGGCGGCAAAATCCAACAATGCAACAGGTGTTCTTTCACCAATTGACATTGCTTCGCCATAATAGCTATCAAGGCTGGCAGTAGTCACGGCACAGTTAGCAACAGGGATCTGCCATGGACCAACCATTTGGTCACGAGCAACCATACCTGTTACTGTACGGTCACCAATGGTGATCAAGAATGTCTTTTCAGCAACAGCAGGAAGATGCAACACACGTTTTACTGCTTCATTTAAATCGATCGATGTTCTATCTAGCGCATCTGGCTGAGCTTTCAACGTGCTAACATCACGCAACATTTTTGGTGTTTTACCTAATAACACATCAAGTGGCATATCGATAGGCTGATTATTGAAATGCGTATCTTTCAATACCAGTTCACGTTGCTCAGTTGCTTCACCAATAACTGCAAAAGGTGCGCGTTCACGCTCACAGATGGCAGTGAAAAGCGTCATTTGCTCAGGAGCAACCGCTAATACATAACGCTCTTGTGATTCATTACACCACACTTCGAGTGGGCTCATACCCGGCTCATCATTTAAAATTTTACGTAGCTCAAAACAACCGCCACGACCGCCATCACTCACTAATTCAGGCATGGCATTCGATAAACCGCCTGCACCAACATCATGAATAAACAAAATTGGATTATCATCACCGAGCTGCCAACAATTATCGATCACCTCTTGGCAACGGCGTTCCATTTCAGGGTTATCACGCTGTACTGAAGCAAAATCTAAATCGGCATCTGATTGGCCTGATGCCATTGATGAGGCAGCGCCTCCGCCCAAACCAATATTCATTGATGGGCCGCCAAGAACGATCAGTTTTGCCCCAACAGGGATTTCGCCTTTTTGAACGTGATCAGCACGAATATTACCGATCCCTCCCGCTAGCATGATTGGTTTATGGTAACCGCGTAGCTCTTCGCCATTATGGCTATTCACTTTTTCTTCATATGTACGGAAGTAACCTAAAAGTGCAGGACGGCCGAATTCATTATTAAACGCCGCACCACCTAATGGGCCTTCTAACATAATATCGAGTGCGGTCACAATACGTTCAGGCTTACCAAAGTCCTCTTCCCAAGGCTGCTCAAAGCCAGGGATCCGTAAGTTAGAAACAGAGAAACCCACTAAGCCAGCTTTCGGTTTTGCGCCACGGCCTGTTGCGCCTTCATCACGAATTTCACCACCAGAGCCAGTTGCGGCACCCGGCCAAGGTGAAATTGCCGTTGGGTGGTTGTGCGTTTCTACCTTCATCAAAATATGTGCGTCTTCTTGATGATAGCGATACGTGCGACCATCTGGTTCAGGGAAGAAACGTCCTACAGAAGAACCTTCCATGACTGCGGCGTTGTCTTTATAAGCCGACAATACGTAATCAGGTGTTGTTTCAAAGGTATTTTTAATCATTTTAAACAGCGATTTAGGCTGCTCTTCACCATCAATAATCCAATCTGCATTAAAGATTTTATGGCGACAATGCTCTGAGTTTGCTTGTGCAAACATATACAATTCAACATCTGTTGGATTGCGTTTTAGCTGATTAAAGGCGGCGAGTAAATAATCGATTTCATCGTCAGCGAGGGCTAAGCCCATTTCTAGGTTCGCTTTTTCAAGTGCTGAGCGACCATTAGTAATGATATCCACCACTTTCATTGGTGTAGGTTGATGATGAGCAAAAAGCGCTTGAGCTTGCTCAAACTCACTGAAGATGCTTTCCATCATACGATCATGTAGTAATCCCGCAACTTCAAACCACTGTTGCTGCGATAACCCTTCCGCCTGCACATAATAGGCAATACCACGTTCAATGCGTTCAACTTGTGATAAACCACAGTTGTGGGCAATATCTGTCGCTTTAGATGACCAAGGAGAAATGGTGCCTGGTCGTGGAGTGACTAAAATTAATTTGCCAAAAGGCTCATGCTCTGTGAGAGAAGGACCATACTTTAGCAAACTACGCAGTTTGCCTTGCTCGCTATCACTTAGAGGCGCTGACAATTCAGCGAAGTGCATATATTCAGCATAGATATCCATAACAGGAAGCTGTTTTTCAGCGAACAGCGCCAAAAGGCGAGTAATACGAAATGCTGATAGAGCAGGTGAACCACGCAAAATTTCCATAGTCTTAATTTCTCTCATTTAAACGCCAGCCCTGATCATAAAAGCAGGGGAACCGGAGCACATTATAGAGCAATGTGCATCAATACGAAACCGTTTGCGTGACTAAAAATAAAGCAAACTGTTAAATATTATTAGGAGTGAAATAACACGATATTGGTTGCACAGATCATAATTGTTGAGCAAAATGTCCAAATACTGGGAATATAACCATTACTTATAATAATTTTACTATTACAACACCCATGATTTTCCGAACTACAGGCGGAAATAAAAATACCGAATACCGCCCTCGTGATATGATCCGGATAACAGCTGCATTGATTAAGTAAGAACAATAATATGCGGTACAAGGGTTTACATATGAGATACATTTTTGAATAACATCAAGGTCAACTATTTAATCATTGTGATTGTGGCATTGCTTGCTGTGCTTATTATTGGGCTTAGTATTCGCTGGCCAAGTACGCCAAACAATCAACTTAATCAAATCATCTCTCGAGGTGAGTTGCGGGTGAGTGCAATCAGCTCCCCCCTCATTTATCTTGATGATGACGCTAATCTACATGGCTTTGATTATGAACTTGCACAGAGTTTTGCTGATTACCTTGGAGTCAAGTTGGTTATCACCATGAGACCGACGGTTGAACTTATTTTTAGCGACCTTGAAAATGAACAAGCTGACATCGGTGTTGCAGGGCTGCTTTATAATAAAGAACGGCTACAAAAAATGAAAACAGGCCCGAGTTACCTCAATGTCACGCAGCAATTGGTTTATCGAAAAGGCTCAACTCGACCTAAAAGTTTTAATGATATCAAGGGTAAATTCGTTGTTATGGCAGGCTCGGCTCATGCCAGCACATTAAAGTCATTAAAAGAAACATACCCAAATCTAATATGGGAAGAAACGACCGATTTCACAACTAACCAGTTATTAGAAATGGTAGCTGAAGGCTTGATTGATTACACACTGGAAGACTCTATATCTGTGGCTTTACAACAGCGTATACACCCCGAAATTGCGGTGGGATTTGATTTAGTGGATGATCATGCCGTCACTTGGTATATGAAAAGACTGAATGATGACAGCCTCAATGCAGCATTATTGGACTTTTTCAATACCAGTAATGAAGTTGATCTATTAGCGAGACTGGATGAAAAATTTTTCAGCCATGTTGGAGCGTTCGATTATTTCGATACTATTTCATTTATCAATGCAATCAATAATAAGCTACCTAACTACCAGCCCCTGTTTGAAAAATATGCAAGTGCTGTTGATTGGAAGTTGTTAGCTGCTGTTGCATGGCAAGAGTCACATTGGGATCCCCTTGCAACTTCACCAACGGGTGTTCGTGGGCTAATGATGCTTACCAAACCAACGGCTGAAACCATGGGTATCTCAGATCGCCTCGATGCAGAGGAAAGTATTAAAGGGGGCGCAGCTTACCTTGAATACTTAATGCAACGGCTACCCGTCTCTATTGCTGATGATGATAGGATTTGGTTTGCTTTATCTGCCTATAATATGGGCTATGGTCATATGCAAGATGTTAGAAAGCTGACTGAAATGCAAGGTGGTGATCCTGATCGCTGGCTAGATGTAAAATCGAGGCTACCGTTACTCACACAGAAAAAATATTATTCACAGTTGAATTATGGCTATGCTAGAGGCCATGAAGCCTATCGTTATGTAGAAAACATCCGCCGTTACCATCAAAGTTTAGTTGGTTATTTACAAAATCAAGATAAAAAACAACGATCATTAGCTATCGCGGAAAAATCATTGATTTTATTTCCACCACTCGTAACACCAAGCCAAGAAGATTTGCCAGCAAAGAGTGAAGAAGAACTTAAGACGGCTCCTAAAATAACAGAGGTCACTCAAGGGAACGCACAGGAAAAAATTAGCCTAAAATACGTTGAATCCACTCAGCCTCAGTACAAATTGCCACCAATTTCTCCTCCTAGCGATAAGCTATCTTTGGGGCAATATTTTCTTTCCGTCAACCCTGATAACGATATAAAAAAAGAGAGCGAGTCAGTTAATCAATACCATAGCCAATGATTTATTTAATTATGTTCATTGCTTTGATTCAGCGAACGTTTTAGCGCTTTTTTCTGTGCCCTTCTCATTTTAAAAAAAGCGCTAAGCATTAAGGAACAGTTTTCTTCTAACACTCCACCTGTCACATCAACATAATGATTTAAACCAGGTCGTTCCATAATATTAATAAACGAACCACATGCGCCAGTTTTAAAATCTTTCGCGCCGTAAACTAAACGACCTATACGACTATGGATCATTGCGCCTGCACACATTATACAGGGTTCTAAAGTAACATAGAGAGTTGTATCTAATAGTCGATAATTACTGAGCGCCTGCCCCCCTTGTTTTAGTACCATTATTTCTGCATGAGCCGTTGGATCATGATTTTCAATGGAACAATTCCAACCTGACGCAATTAGTTGGTTATCTTTAACAAGCAAAGCGCCTACAGGGATCTCACCTGCATCTTGAGCATTTTTAGCTAATTCCAAAGCACGCTTCATCCAATATTCATCAACGTCTAATTGCGTCACACTAACCTCTTAACAGTATTTTTAATAAATTATACTGAAAATAATTGGAGTTGAATAATGTATCGATGATAACAGATGGAAAATTGACTTAAGTTGCCACCAAAACAATCAAAATGGTAACAACTTAACCGATGATATGATGCGATGAGCAGTACTAGTTGTATACTCGTCATACTTCAAGTTGCAGCGTTGTTGACTACGCTCACTCGCACTAGTCACCTACTTATGTAGGCTCCCAGCGACTCATTCACTTGTCGCCTAACTGCACCTCGAATTATTTAGAGTATATACTTTAATTACTAAAGATAGCCAGTTTCGCTGCAAATCCCATAAAGAAAGTTCCAACCGTACAATTACCTAATTTAGCTAACACTTGTTTTTCACGTAAAAAACGAGCGATTAAATAACCACTAAAGATAAGTAAACTGAGGTACATAAAACTAACAAGTTCCAGAATTGATGCTAGCACTAAATATGGCACCCAAGCATGACTATAGCTAAAATCAATGAACTGAATAAAAAATGAGATATAAAATAAAATCGCTTTCGGATTAGTTAAGCTCAAAATCAAAGCACGTGTGAAAATTTTTTCAGATTTAACAATAACTGGCTCATCATCAGCTTTAGCTACTTTTTTCTGCCAAAAGGTTGCATAAAGGATCTTACAGCCTAAATAGAGTAGATAGGCCGCGCCTAAATAACGTACAATCATAAACAGCGTAGGTGATGCTTTAATCACTGATGCAACACCAATGAATGAAAGAAAAATCAACGCTGCATCACCAGTAAAAACCCCCAGTGCAGCCCGATAGCCAGCTCGAGTTCCATATGAAGTACTTGATTTTAATACATATAAGGAATTTGGGCCTGGCACAATGATAATTAAAACTAGACCTGCTAAATAGGTCCAGAAGTTTAACACACCAAAACTTTCAAACATGATAATGACCCTATAGTTTTTTGTTTATTATTAACATAATATTCTAGCAATGTGAATATTAAATTGTTTCATTATTTTTTAATTATTTATATATATGAAATAGACTAATAACAAACATTATTTTCAAATGATTTTTAATTTAATAATATGAATGCGCTTAAACATTACTTCATTAAATTGAAAATTAAGGAATCACAATGGGATTTTCACAAAATATATTTGTAGATGGTATTTTCGATCAGTTCTATCCTTCTAATGTTGTTTATACAACATCGACTAAAAAAACATATTTCCTAGGACATACAAATCAAGACTTCGCTTATTATATTTATAACATGAATGATAAAGGTTCTATTGAAGGAGCAACTTCTGTTATTAAAGGAAAATTCTCAGCTTACCTTAGTAACCTCCAGACAATGATAGATGTAGTAACAGCTAAACAATATATTTTTGGTTTTAATTTAGTAGATAAATCGATCCAGTTTTTTAGAGTACTAGATACTGGTAATCTTGAGCAGCTTTATGAATTGACCATATCTAATCCAAATTCAGCAGCTAGGACGGCATTGTATTATGCGATTAATGGTACTATATATTACTACTATCAAAACGAAAAAACGAAAGGCTGGGAAATTAGCCGAGTAGTCTTTACTGATATTAAATAAAACCTAGTGTGAAAAATAAGATAGCCAAAATCAACAGATTAATTAGGCTATCTTATTTTTAATATATTCAAATAACATTTGAATATTTAGTCGAGTAAAATTAAAGCATGGAGAATTTAAACTAACATAGAATTAATTTATCTAAAAAATGGTATTTTTGAATAAATCCTTTTCAGCTACAGAGCTCTTTGCTATTAAAGGAGAAGGCTATTTTATAAGTGTCGGTGAAGGCGGTAGTTATCGAGTGTATGATAGTAAAGTGATAAGTGTAATATAACTATACTATTTCTTTTCAAATTACTATTTAATTTTTTGATTTGAGTGTATAATAGTCGCTTCATTTGTATCACAGTCAACAGATTTATCCAGCTAACATGGCACTACTAATCACCAAAAAATGTATCAATTGCGATATGTGCGAACCTGAATGCCCAAATGATGCAATCTACATGGGCGATGAAATCTACGAGATCGATACAAACCTTTGTACCGAGTGTGTTGGTCATTACGATAAACCAACCTGCCAATCCGTTTGCCCAATCACTAACACTATTATCACCGACCCTGCTCATATTGAAAGTCAAGAACAACTGTGGGATAAGTTCGTGATGATCCACCATGCCGATAAAATTTGATAAAAAATTACAAACTCACAGATACTGATGACTGGTATTCACTCAACAATCGCACTGTTCTCAGTCACTGTGTTTTTCTGCCTTATAAAATCATCCCCTAATTTTATTACCGCAGCTTAATTGTTGATAGCTAAACCTCATCTACCAACAATTCAACTGCGTATATACTCGTTATACTTCAAGTTGCAGTGTTGTTGACTACGCTCATTCGCACTAGTCACCTACTTATATGGGCTCCCAGCGACTCATTCGCTTGTCGCCTAACTGCACCTCGAATTATTTTGAGTATAGTTGCCATAGTTTAGGTTGCGACACTCTTTGTTAAACCCATAAAGTTAGCTAAATCCGCCGTAAACCCGTAGTACAGACGGTAGCGGCCTGAGAAGTGAGAAGCTTCGCCGTTTACGGCGAAGAGCAGTCACTCTATATACTTTCAATAATCACTGTTGCTGCAGCATAATGCCGCTCATCAGTTATTGAGACATGAAAATGTGTAACCCCCATTCGGTCCGCTAGCTTCTCGGCTTCACCCGTTAGCGTTAGTAATGGCTTGCCTAGTGGGTCATTGGTCACTTCAAACTGATTAAATGCCAAACCATTGCGAATACCAGTCCCTAACGCTTTAGCTGCCGCCTCTTTAACCGCAAACCGTTTAGCCAAAAAACGAGCTGACTGAGATTGTTGTTGAAACTGCTTAAATTCATTTTCAGTTAATATACGCTTAGCTAAATTATCACCAGAGCGCTCTATTACTGCTTCAATTCGAGCAATTTCAACAATATCTGTTCCAAGGCCAACAATAGCCATTAGTAACGAGCTTCTCTTAATAATTTTTTCATATCTGACACAGCATCCGCTAAGCCACTAAACAATGCACGACCAATAATTGCATGACCAATATTAAGTTCATAGATTTCAGGCAGTAATGCAATACGCTGAACATTATGGTAGGTCAAGCCATGCCCTGCATTCACTTTCAGACCTTTACCCGCTGCATAAGCAACACCATCGCGAATACGCCGGAACTCCACTTCTTGCTCCAGTTCAGTTTTCGCGTCTGCATAAGCACCTGTATGAATTTCAATAAATGGTGCGCCAGATGCCTGTGCAGCATCAATCTGAGTATGGTCTGCATCAATAAATAGTGAAACTTGAATGCCTGCTTCTGTAAGACGTTTAACTGCTTTTGATACTTTATCAAACTGCCCTGCTACATCCAAACCACCTTCAGTGGTCACCTCTTCTCGTTTCTCTGGTACTAAGCAGCAAAAGGCAGGCTTAACGCGGCATGCAATATCTACCATTTCATCAGTTACTGCCATTTCTAGGTTCATGCGTGTTTGAATAGTTTCTTTTAACAGCTCTACATCTCTATCGGTGATATGACGGCGATCTTCACGCAAATGCACAGTAATACCATCAGCCCCAGCTTGCTCTGCAACAAATGCTGCTTGGACAGGATCCGGATATTGAGTACCCCGTGCATTTCTCACTGTTGCAATATGATCGATATTCACACCTAACAAAAGCTCAGCCATTTTTCACTCCCCAATAATTAATACAGTCAAGTACACCTCAATGCCACTATCCTACTGCAATTTAACTATGTGTGGGAATAAATCTCTACTTCATTCGAGCACCTCTCCAAACTTCGCTTCATATTTCAGCAAATGTATTAGATTTTGGGAAACAGCTCGAAAAATATAAATGAATGACAAAACATAACTAGAAATAGATGATGGCCGAAGTCAGACTAAACTTATGATTTGATCGCATTAGGAGTGGCTGGTATCACAAATTGCCTAAAGAGCTCGCGGCTTTTTAGTGGCTTTCCACCTAAGTAAGGCTTTAATGCCATACGGGTAAATCGCTTTGCGGCTTTAAGAGTGTCACTATCAGGGAATTCTCTAGCGGCCAATGCTTTAAGTTGTTTGCCAGTAAAGCTAAGTTGATCAATTACAAGGCTACCGATAAATCCTTTTTCTTCGCGATAACGATAAGTCATGGTGTCAGAAACAGGGTCGCCACTTCCGGCACAGTGTAGGAAGTCAACCCCATAGCCAAGGTAGGATAAAAGTGCTAATTCAAACTGCCGTAACGCAGATTCAGGGGTTCGCTCACTCGCTGCGAGCAACTGTATGCATGAAAGGTAATCAAAAAATAATGCTGAATAAGGAGTACCAAACTCAATAACACGCGTTACTAACTCATTGAGGTATAGACCACTATAGAGCACAGTGCCGCTTAAAGGGAGTGATAATGAAATAGGATCCGCATTGATCAGCGTTCTGATTTCTCCTTTGCCGCCCCAACGGATCAGCAAAGGAGTAAAGGGTTGTAGGCAACCCCTAAGTGGTGAGCGGTTGCGACGAGCACCTTTTGCCAGTAAACGGATCTTGCCTTCGCCTTCAGTGAAAAAATCAATTAATAAACTGGTTTCACTAAAAGGCCTAGAATGGAGTACAAACGCACGTTGCCAACCACTCACGGTATTTACCTATTATTTTAGGTCATCAACATAGCCTAAGCTGCGTAATGCACGTTCGTCATCAGCCCAGCCGGCTTTTACTTTAACCCAAAGTTCAAGGTGCACTTTGGTATCAAATAGTCTTTCCATATCAATACGTGCTTCAGTACCAATAGTTTTCAATTTGCTACCTTTGTTCCCAATCACCATTTTCTTTTGGCCTTCACGCTCAACTAAAATCAGGCCATTAATGTGGAAACCACCCTTTTCCATCACTTTAAATTGTTCAATTTCAACCGTTACAGAATAAGGGAGCTCATCGCCTAAGAAACGCATCAGTTTTTCACGAATGATTTCAGATGCCATGAAACGCTGTGAGCGGTCAGTGATGTAATCTTCTGGGAAGTGATGGTCAGCTTCAGGGATATGCTGTTTTACAATCTTAGCAATGGTATCAACACCTTTACCTTTTTCAGCACTAATCGGCACCACATCAAGGAAATTCATTTTTTGACTAACAAAACCAATATGAGGTAACAGAACCGTTTTATCCGTTACATTATCAATTTTATTGATGGCCAATATTACTGGGCAACGAAGGCTTTTCAGTTTATTGAGAACCATTTCATCATCATCGGTCCAATTCGTGCCTTCAACAACAAAAATAACCAACTCCACATCACCAATAGAACTGGATGCAGCTCGGTTCATCAAACGGTTGATTGCCCGTTTTTCTTCAATATGCAAACCTGGAGTATCCACATAGATGATTTGATATTCATCTTCAGTATGGATCCCCATAATACGGTGGCGGGTTGTCTGAGGCTTTCTCGATGTAATCGAAACTTTTTGCCCTAGCAGCTGGTTTAACAGCGTTGACTTGCCCACATTTGGTCGCCCAACAATGGCAACAAAGCCACAGTGGGGATGTTTTTCACTCATTCAATCTCCAAAATTTTCAATGCTTGTTCTGCAGCGGCTTGCTCAGCTTTACGGCGGCTTGAGCCAATGCCATTAATTGGCTGCTCAATACCACTAACTTGGCAGTGGATAGTAAACTCCTGATCATGAGCCTCGCCTTTTACTTGTACCACAATATAATTAGGTAATGGTAAATGACGCCCTTGCAGATATTCTTGTAATCTCGTTTTCGGGTCTTTTTGTTTGTCACCCGGGCTAATTTCATTCAGCCTAGTTTGATACCAATCCAAAATAATTCTTTCGATGGTTTGTATATCACTATCGAGAAAAATACCACCGATCAGTGCTTCCACTGTATCCGCTAGTATTGATTCACGGCGAAAACCGCCACTTTTTAACTCACCTGGCCCTAAGCGTAAACACTCGCCCAGTTCAAATTCACGAGCAATTTCTGCTAGCGTATTGCCACGTACTAGCGTTGCTCTCATTCGGCTCATATCACCCTCATCCACTTTAGGGAATCGATGATATAAATCATTTGCTATCACAAAACTTAAAATAGAATCGCCAAGGAATTCTAAACGTTCATTATGCTTACTGCTCGCACTACGGTGCGTGAGCGCCTGAATTAAAAGGTCATGTTGATTAAATTTATAACCAAGTTTTCGTTGTAATTGCTCAAGTAAAGAGGGGTTCATCACGCCTAGCCATTTCTCTGATTGACAAAAAGCACACGCAACAGACCTGTAAAAAACAAAACTGTTGCGTTTGCACTGACTTCTAACGTCTTACCCACTTTTTTAATGGTAAACACTTAATAAAATGATAGGAATTAATTAAGAAGCCAATAAATGTTTAATTAAATTATATTGTACACTGAGAAAAATAATAATGCTTCGGTTTATATGGGTTTTGCTAACAAAACCCATATCTAACTCGTCATACTTCAAGTTGCAGCATTGTTGACGTCGTTCACTCGCGCCAGTCACATAGTTTTCTATGCTCCTAGCGACTTATTCACTTGTCGCCTAACTGCACCTCGAATTATTTAGAGTATACCCGCCATACTTCAAGTTATGACCCGATTGGCCCAATGCGGCTGAAGCGAATACCTGTCGGCCATTCATTCTCTTGTTTATCTAAGCTTAGCCAGATAAACACTGCTCGACCAACAAGGTTTTCTTCAGGAACAAAGCCCCACATACGGCTATCAGAACTATTGTCCCTATTATCACCCATCATGAAATAATGCTTTTCAGGCACTATCCATTCATTCGAAGGCATATTAGGTTGAACATAACGTGATTCCGTAATCGCTTGGCGGATAATCAAAATTTGATGTTCAACTGTATCTAACTTCTCAGATCTTTGATATTGGCGTAATGCATTACTTGGAACAGGCTGATCGACAGGAACTTGATAATTACCTTTTTGGCTTTCAACAACAGAATCCACATTAAAGAACATGGTCCATTCACTTGGTGCCAAAGGACCATAAGTGATTGGTAATTGTTGAGTACAATTGTTATCTGCACAATTTGGGTAAATAGTCAGTTCTTTCGCATCAGGGTTATAGACGATTTTATCACCTGGTAAGCCAATCACACGTTTTACAAAATCAACACTTGGATCTTTAGGATATTTAAAGACTGCAATATCCCCACGCGATGGTTTACCCGTTTTAATCAGAGTCGTTTGTGTGATTGGGTCTTTCAAACCGTACGCAAACTTCTCAACCAACATAAAATCCCCAACTAATAATGTTGGCATCATGGAACCTGATGGGATTTGAAATGGCTCATAAATAAATGAACGCACCACCAAAACAATGGCTAAAACAGGAAAGATAGATGATCCTGTTTCAACCCATGATGGACGACGCACTACTTTTTCCATTTCGTCTTGGGTCAATGAGCCTTGGCTCGCTTCCTGTATCTGTTTCAGCTTTTTCTTTCGCGCAGGCGAAAATTTAAAGCGATCTAAGCACCAGATAATCCCAGTAACCAAGGTGGCTAATGTTAGGATCAGGGCAAAGGTGTTAGCCATTGAGACTCCTTGTAATATTAGTTGTCTTTACCAACATGCAAAATAGCTAAAAACGCTTCTTGAGGTAACTCAACGTTACCGACTTGTTTCATGCGTTTCTTGCCGTCCTTTTGCTTCTGTAACAGTTTTTTCTTACGGCTAACGTCACCGCCATAACACTTAGCAAGTACGTTTTTACGTAACTGCTTAACTGTAGAACGAGCAATAATATGGTTGCCAATCGCCGCTTGGATCGCAATATCAAACTGCTGTCGCGGGATCAACTCTTTCATTTTTTCAACCAACTCACGACCGCGATACTGAGAATTAGCACGATGGGTGATCAGTGCTAATGCATCAACACGTTCGCCGTTAATCATCACATCAACACGTACCATGTCTGATGCTTGGAAGCGTTTAAACGCATAATCCAATGATGCATAACCACGTGATGTGGATTTCAAGCGGTCAAAGAAATCCAATACAACTTCAGACATTGGGATATCATAAGTTAATGAGACCTGATTACCATGATAGACCATATTCGTCTGAACGCCGCGTTTTTCAATACAAAGTGTAATTACGTTGCCCAGATACTCTTTAGGCATCAACATATGACACTCAGCAATTGGCTCCCGCAGCTCTTCAATATTATTTAGAGGTGGTAATTTAGCAGGGCTATCAACATAAACTACATCACCATTGGTTTGTTCAACTTCATAAACTACCGTTGGCGCCGTCGTAATCAGATCTAAATCATATTCACGTTCTAAACGTTCTTGGATAATCTCCATATGAAGTAAACCAAGGAAGCCACAACGGAAACCGAACCCAAGCGCAGTGGATGTCTCTGGCTCATAAAATAATGAAGCGTCATTAAGGCTCAATTTACCTAACGCATCACGGAAGGCTTCATAATCATCAGAGCTTACAGGGAATAAGCCTGCATAAACTTGCGGCTTAACCTTTTTAAATCCAGGGAGCGCTTTATCAGCAGGATTACGAGCACCTGTTAAGGTATCACCAACAGGTGCGCCAGTGATGTCTTTAATTGCACAGACTAACCAGCCCACTTCACCACAGCTTAATGAATCACGATCAACTTGTTTAGGTGTAAAAATACCAAGGCGGTCAGCGTTATAAACCTGCCCAGTACTCATTACTTTAACTTTATCACCTTTGCGTAATGTACCGTTTTTAATACGGATCAAAGAGACAACGCCCAAATAATTATCAAACCATGAGTCAATAATGAGTGCTTGTAATGGTGCATCAATATCACCTTTTGGTGCTGGGATAGTTTGTACTAAACGTTCGATAACATCTTGTACACCAATACCGGTTTTTGCAGAACAACGCACTGCATCGTGAGCATCAATACCCACAATATCTTCAATTTCTTCAGCAACACGCTCAGGATCAGCCGCTGGTAAGTCAATTTTGTTTAGAACTGGAACAACTTCAAGATCCATTTCAATCGCAGTATAGCAGTTTGCAAGTGTCTGAGCTTCCACACCTTGCCCTGCATCAACAACCAGTAAAGCACCTTCACATGCCGCTAATGAGCGAGAAACCTCATAAGAGAAGTCAACGTGACCAGGGGTATCAATAAAGTTTAATTGATAGGTCTCACCATCAGAGGCCTTATAATCTAACGTTACGCTTTGTGCTTTGATTGTAATCCCACGCTCACGCTCTAAATCCATAGAGTCGAGAACCTGAGCTGCCATTTCCCTATCCGTTAAACCACCACAGATCTGAATAATGCGATCAGACAGTGTTGATTTACCATGGTCGATGTGAGCAATGATAGAAAAGTTTCTTATATTGTTGATTTTCAAGGTAATATCTTCTTTTAAATTGCCTACAAAATCAGCCCTGCCTAAATACTTGCCGCAGAACTAAAATGCTATGATTATCACAAGATTGCTAATTAGCAGCATTTTACATAGAAGCTCCCTCTAACACAAAGGTTCAATGTAAAACAACTGTAAACTACTTAAGGACTGTTGACCTTTGCCGCTTATTTTTACAATAAAAAAAGCAGACTAATAAATTGATTTTATATTAATCAGTGGTAACGATGACTCACTATTATTCAAGTTAAGTCTTGAACTTGCGAATGAATGACTAGGTTATAAAACAAAACCGCCTGTCATCACAGGCGGCGTTTATTAGCAATCAACTTGAACAGAAAGCTCCCCTGGAGGAAGCCCTATTTGTAAGATGACTGGCTGAAATGCTGACTCATCACGCCAATAAGATGCGATTTTACGAGCTAAAAAGAAGCCTAAAAAACCACCAGCAATACCAGATACAGCAACCCACACCTGTTCAAAACCAGCAAGTTGCACTGATAAAGCGACTAAAAATAGACCAATAAGCGGTGTGAGATACACCAACATGGCAGATCGTAGTAAACTACCTTCAGGGATACCGACTTCAACCTTCTGGCCAACAACTAAAGGTTGTTCAATTTCTACCTCTAATTGGTGCTCAGTATTTGGCCCAATTTTACTTAACGCATAAGAACCACAAGCCCCTCGAGCACTACAGCTACCACACCCTGAAGAAGCCCCATAACGCAATAGCGCTCTTCCTTGATGCCAACGAATAACTGTTGCCCACTCTTTTATCATCATTTACTCCTAGAAACGAATGCTTGCAGCAACTTGCTGTGCCGTAGCTAATGGCAATTCACCTATTATGGTAATCACATTTTGTTTCTGAGTCATTGTATAAATAGTGCGACGGCCATTTTGGATCGGTTGTTCTAACGGTAACCCCTGCTCGGCCTTAGTGATATTAACTGAGAATGTGAATAATCCATCACTAAATAATGCGCTTTCAACTTCATCATTCTCAGCAAGCTTACGTTCTGAGCGTGAAACCTCTTCAAAGCCTGGCGGCAAAAAGCCAACTCGCCATTTAAATGATGGGCTATTATTTTGCGGAGAAACTAACAGTGGCGGCAAGTTAATCTTACTTAAATTCACTAATGAATCATTAACAGTTTTACTGTCTAAAACTGTCGATATCACTCGAAACTGCTCTATGGTTTGGCTGTTATTGTCTAGCAGATCAACCCGTAATGGTAATTTAGTTTCTTCATCAACTAGTAAGACATAATTAAAACGTGAATTATCTTTAGAAATAATTCGGATCACTAACGAAGGCCTATCACCGATATGGGTTCTTCCTGCATCGATGAAATTATAATAAGGCTTGATTTTCTCATAGTCAGCAAACAGCACTGATGGCAAGTTATCAACAATATGATTACCATTTAAGCTAAATGCATCAAAGCCCGGCTCAAAGTAACTGATTTGCTGCCCTTTTTGCACAATCTCACGTCGAGACGAATCCATTTGTATCATCTGAGATACGGGAACATTATTAATGATCCCATGACGGTAACGTACTGGAATAATGCTTCTAGGGCTAAAAGACATGAACGACATTTCGTAGGAAAGATTTTGGGCAGCGCTTCCCATCTCTTTGAAGAGAACCTCGGCATCCTGTTGAGATGCCGAAGCTTGATTATAGATAATCAGGCTGCCCGTCAGGCAGATGACGGATAACCACTTATTCATTATTGCAGTTTAACTCCTGCAGGTACTACAGCCTTATCGCTTTCATGATATTGTTGATTCAGCATTGAACGCCTTTCGATTTCATACTGCTGAAGCATTGCATTAACACGTTGATTTTGCTGTTCAACTTGTTGCATTTGTTGCTCATTACCAAATAGTTGGCCATCAGAGAAGTTTAAACTAACAGGTGCACCAGCACCGGCTGGGATGGTATTAAATACAGGCTCATCAATCGCAGAATCAACTGAATTGCTTTGATTGTACTGTTGTACCCCAACAATTACCGCAAGCGATACACAAGCCGCAACACCAATTTGTGTAATTTGGCTCGCCCAAGGACGCACTTTTTGCCAGAAAGGCATTCCGCTCCATGTTGTTGGCTCAGGTTGTGACTCTATAACTACCTGAGGATTAATACGCACAACTTCATTCTCTAATGCTGCGGCAACTTTACCTGCTATGTCAAAATTCATGACGTCAGGGGTATCATTACGCAGAGTATCACGAATAAGATGATAGCTCTCCCAACGTTTTTGTAACGTTGAATCACATGTAATGGCGTTTACTAGCTCTATATCAAGAACTTCGCCATCCATCATTGCGGAAAGTTTCTCTCTTTGCATGCCCGAATACCTTCAGTTAATTGCATCACAATTACAGTTTAATGCCCTGATCCTGTTCTATCTGCGCTACATTCTGTGCTTAAAAATCAATCACACAAATAACTCTTAATGCTGCTGGATCAGTGGCTGTACTTTATTATCGATAGCTTCTCGAGCTCTAAAGATCCGCGAACGTACGGTGCCTACTGGGCAATCCATAATTTCGGCGATCTCTTCATAACTTAAACCATCGAGCTCCCTGAGTGTTATTGCCATTCTTAAATCTTCAGGTAATGACTCTATAGTTCGAAAAACTACCCTTTTCAGTTCTTCAGACAACATTAAGTTCTCTGGGTTCGAAATTTCTTTTAATGCACTGGCAGTTTCGAAGTTTTCTGCATCGCTAGCTTCCAGATCTGACGCGGGAGGGCGACGATCTTGAGCAACTAAATAATTTTTAGCTGTATTGACTGCTATACGATACAGCCAAGTATAAAATGCACTATCACCGCGAAACGACCCAATCGCACGATAAGCTTTGATGAAAGATTCCTGAGCAACATCAGGCACATCAGCTTGAGGTACGTAACGGGAAACCAAACTTGCAACTTTGTGCTGATATTTAATCACCAGCAAGTTGAAAGCTTTTTGATCGCCCTTTTGGACTTTTTCGACCAACATCTGGTCTGTCAGTTGCTCGCTCATTCCTGGGAAAATCTCCCGAACTCAGGCTGTAAATTTGTTAAATTGATCATCACTCCCTTCCTAAAGCAAGCATAACTTTGAGTAGTAAAAATAGATGAAGTTCAATTTAATGCATAAAAATAGTAAAAAACTTACAATAAAAAACGCTTCTCACTAATAAAGGATCCTCACGATCCGCAGAAAATCACTTTAAAACCATTTAGGTAGCATACCGCTTAATCAATATATACTCAAAATAATTCGAGGTGCAGCTAGGCGGCAAGTGAACGAGTCGCTAGGAGCATAGAAGACTATGTGACTGGCGCGAGTAAACGTAGTCAACAACGCTGCAACTTGAAGTATGACGAGTAGAAACGCCAAATTCAAACCTGACTGACATAAAAGATAATCCAGTAACGTTAAAGACGCTTTCACAAATAGCATTGATCAGTGCGATAGGCTAACATGAAACCTCCAATTAATACTACACAGCATACAACCACTTATGAAAAACTCCACACAGCATTACACTGATATTCTTATTATTGGTAGCGGTGTTGCAGGGCTTTCTGCTGCATTACGGCTCGCACCGTTTCATCAAGTGACTATTCTTAGTAAAAGTAAGCTAAATGAAGGGGCATCATACTACGCACAAGGCGGAATTGCTGCTGTTTTCGACGATACGGACAGCGTTGAATCCCACGTCGAAGACACGTTGATTGCAGGAGCAGGTATTTGTGAAAAGCAATCTGTTGAATTTATTGCATCCAATGCAAAAGCATGTGTGCAATGGCTGATTGATCAGGGCGTACTCTTTGATACAGAAGTCACTGACACAGGGGAAACACAATATCACCTAACCCGTGAAGGTGGGCATAGCCATCGCCGAATCCTTCATCACGCAGATGCGACAGGCAAAGAAGTTGAAACAACACTGGTTAACCTTGCCTTTTCTCACCCTAATATTCATGTAAAAGAACGTTATAACGCCGTCGATCTGATTCGCTCAGATAAAATGGGCTTATCTGGCAATAATCGCATCGTGGGAGCCTATGTCTGGAATCGACAAAAAGAGCAAGTCGAAACGATCCGCGCCAAGATCGTCGTTTTGGCTACTGGTGGTGCCGCAAAAGTTTATCAATATACCACTAACCCAGATATTTCCTCTGGTGATGGGATCGCAATGGCATGGCGCATCGGTTGTAGCGTAGCTAACCTTGAATTCAACCAATTTCATCCAACATGTCTATTCCACCCACAGGCACGTAATTTTTTACTGACAGAAGCGCTACGTGGCGAGGGAGCCTATCTAAAACGCCCTGATGGCAGTCGTTTCATGCCTGATTATGATCCACGCGGTGAGCTCGCCCCACGTGATATTGTTGCCAGAGCAATAGACCATGAAATGAAGCGCTTAGGCGCAGATTGCATGTATTTGGATATTAGCCACAAACCTGCCGATTTTATTCAAAACCATTTCCCAACTATTTATGAAAAACTGATGACGCTAGGGTTAGATCTCACTAAAGAACCGATACCTATCGTCCCAGCCGCTCACTATACCTGTGGTGGAGTTCAAGTTGATCAAAATGGCATGACAGACATTGATAACCTTTATGCAATTGGAGAAGTCAGCTATACCGGTTTACATGGTGCAAACCGCATGGCTTCCAATTCATTACTCGAATGCCTTGTTTATGGCTGGTCAGCATCAGAACATATCAAAACAATTATCTCGCAAATTGCTGATATTGAGACCTTACCTGAATGGGATGATAGCCTTGTTCATAATTCCGATGAACAAGTCGTCATTCAACATAACTGGCATGAACTGCGCTTATTTATGTGGGATTACATGGGAATTGTACGAACAACTAAACGCCTAGAAAGAGCCTTACGACGCATCCATGTGTTGCAGCAAGAAATTCATGAATACTATGCCAATTTCCGGATTTCAAATAATTTACTTGAATTAAGAAACCTAGTTCAAGTCGCAGAACTGATGGTTCGCTGTGCTCTAGAACGTAAAGAGAGCCGGGGGTTACACTACACCTTAGACTACCCTGAATTACTTGAACACTCAGGTCCAACTATTCTCAAACCTTGATCAAAGGATAGCCAACTACGGTTGGCTATTAGAAGAGGCTCTTGCCTTGCCTAAAATGTCTTTAATTCGAATAAAAATTCACCTTCAAAGATAAACAAGCTCTAATATTTCAAATAAAATTCACGGATCAATTGCTGAAAATCCTCAGTATAAACCTGATTATTCGCCTCTTTTAGTACCAATATTGATACTTGCGGCTCTACAGCAGTCAATTTCAACCCTAATAACATACGGTGAAATACCGTTGTTGATTTATCTTGAATATTAATACGATATGCCGTAAACCACCCTTCTTTACTTGCCATCATTTCAACTTTTTCACCCACCTCATAAGGTAAAACTAAGCACAATAGCCCATCAGGTGTTAAACATTGCTTAGCACAATCAAGTAGTGTTTCATGAGTGAGTGTCGCTGTATAACGGGCCTGATCCCGTTGCTCTGTACTACAAGATACCGATGGCTCAAAATAAGGGGGATTGCTGACAATAAGATCATATTGTTGCTGGTTGTTCGCGCTAAACTCAATAATGTCTTGTGCGAAAACTTGTAATCGCTCAGCCCATGGTGATTCTATAAAGTTTTCCTGAGCTTGCTCTGCCGCTGCATTATCTAATTCAACCGCATCAATCAATAACTGAGAGTTTCGTTGAGCCAACATCAAAGCAATTAGCCCACTACCACAACCAATATCTAATGCTCTCTCAGTGTGTTGAACAGGCGCCCACGCCCCAAGCAATACACCATCAGTTCCCACTTTCATTGCACAACGGTCATGTCCAACAAAGAATTGCTTAAAGGTAAAACCGCCTTTGCGATAATTTTTTTTCACGTTACTCAACCACTCTAACCCATATATTAATCATTCAAAATTTCATTATGTGACAATTTAAAAATGAAAATATCACATTTTTCCTACAAAATAATTCTCACATTATGAGAATATTATTTGAGACTGAAAATTTTTACTGCTAAGTTCAAAAAAAAGGGGATACCATGAACAGTATTAACAGAACATTGAATATTTTATCCTATATCACTGCCAGTGCGGTTCCCCTCACTCCACAAATGATTTCGAGTGCATTAAATATTCCTATTTCTACTGTTTATCGTTTGCTAGCAATTCTCATAAATTGGGAATTTATCACTTATGCTAAACAATATGGCACTTACACCGTTGGTGCGCAGAGTATCAAAACACAAGAAAAATACTATCACCATAGCTTACTGATGAATTCATCCAAGATTGAATTGCAGTCGCTGAGTAAAAAAACACAAGAAACGGTCGCTATCATTACATCAAACCTGTGTGAAACCATCTGTGTTGACATGATTGAAAGCTCACAAGCGCTACGTTGTTCCTTTGTTATTGGTCGTGGCAACACACTGATCAAAGGCGCCAGTGCTAAAACGCTATTGGCTTTTCGCAATGTCGATTATCAATCACTGGTTTTTGAAACTCATGGTGAACAATTACAATCAACTGAAAGTATAACGCAATTAAAGCAAGCCTTGATGCAAATTCGCCAACAAGGCTATGGCATCTCTTGTGGTGAAATTGATGAAGGCGTATTAGGCGTTTCTGCTCCCATTTTTAAAGGTAACGATGTCATTGCCGTGGTTTCTGTCATGGCGCCTGAATTTCGCTCTACTCATCGAATTGATGAGTTTATTACCGAGACCTGCAAAGCAGCGCTCAATATAACCAAACTGATTAATTTGGAGTAATTATGGCAGCACATTTTATTTGGCAAGGCCGTACTGATGGCGATACAGAAGAACACTTACGATTCCATCAAGTCATGAATAAAAACACCCCTGCGCAATTTGCTTTAATTGGTTTTGCCTCTGATGAAGGGGTTAAGCGTAATAAAGGACGGCTAGGAGCTAAAGCAGGCCCTGATGCTATCCGTCAACAATTGGCAGGGCTTCCATTACACCAACCTTTGGCGATCCGTGATGCAGGCACTGTCCGTTGTGATGATGGCGATCTCGAAACAGCACAACGTCAACTTTCAAATGAACTAATCACTATCTTATCATCAAAGCAAACCCCTATCGTTTTAGGTGGTGGCCATGAAGTCGCCTTTGCGAGTTTCCAAGGGTTATTTGATTTTATTGCCCAAACTGAACCCACTAAAACCATTGGTATCATTAATTTTGATGCTCACTTTGATCTAAGAACGGCAACTGAGGCCACATCGGGAACACCATTTTTACAATCAGCAAAATTATGTGAGCAACATAACCGCCCATTTAATTACCTATGTTTGGGAATTGCAGATCATGGTAATACTAAAGTGCTATTTGATACTGCGGATAAACTTGGTTGCCACTATATTCGTGATAAAGAACTATCTCAAAGCCAATTACCGAAAGCCATTAAACAAGTTGAGCAATTTATTGATCAAGTCGATTATCTTTATATCACCGTCGATTTAGATGTTTTTTCTGCGTCAATTGCACCGGGTGTCAGTGCCCCAGCAGCAAAAGGGATTAATACCGAAACGTTTGATGAACTATTTGCAGTGATTAAGGCTAGTAAAAAAATTGCCGTCTTTGATATCGCTGAATGTAACCCAGAATTTGATATTGATAATCATACTTCAAAATTAGCAGCTTATTTGATTTACCAATTCTTATTTTAATAAACACACAACAATGCGACTGATAAACACACCGTAAATTTGCAGTAATGTTTTCGACATTTTCCTTAAATGAAACCATAACAACAGAGTTTAAGGAAAATACTGGCAAAATAACGGTGTCTACAGGGAAACTATATGAACTTTACATTACAATTAGACACCTTATCGACACTCTTACTCACTGTTCTTTGCCTTCTTATGGGGATCCACCTAAAAAAACGTATTGAATGGTTGCAACGCTTTTGTATTCCATCCCCCGTTATTGGTGGTTTTCTTGTTAGCTTAATTATTTGGGGCTTAAAATCCTTTAATTTAGCCGAAATTCATTTTGACACCAGTCTACAAACTTTTCTAATGGTCGCCTTTTTTACCACTATTGGTATTGATGGCAGCTTCCGCATTTTAAGAAGCGGTGGCCGATTATTATTTATCTACCTATTTATCTGTTGGTTTACCGTTTTATTCCAAGATACTTTCGGTGCTGGTTTAGCACATTTATTGGGGATTAACCCTGTCATTGGTGTTATGGCTGGAGGGGTATCACTAACTGGTGGTCATGGTGGTGCAGCTGCATTTGGCCAAATGGCAGAAGGACTTGGAGTACAATCAGCAACAGTAGCGGCTATCGCAGCTGCGACCTTTGGTTTAATTACAGGTAGCTTGTTAGGTGGCCCAATTGCTTCGTACTTAATTAAAAAACATAAAGTCACAATTGAAGCTGATGAAACAATTAAAAGCCCGAAAGTCACTGAAACTATTACCAGCAAAATAGAGTCGATCGACGCGCATGCATTTTTAAAAATGCTTGCATTGGTGCTAGGGATAATGGTTATCGGCCAGTTCGCTTCCGCTCAATTCACCAAAGCCACTGGCTTTTCATTACCAAGCTATGTGGGTGCGATGATCATTGCCATTGTTATTCGTAATATCAACGATCACGTTCATTTATTTAAAATTAACCAAAAATCTGTCGATTTAATTTCTGAGGTTTCTTTAGGGCTCTTTTTAACCATGGCAATGATGTCGCTAAAAATTTGGGAGCTAAAAGAAGTCGCTTTACCGCTATTTATTATCCTGTTCGCCCAAGTTGTAGTGCTTATTTTGCTAGTGATCTTCGTCATCTTTAGACTACTGGGTAAAAATTATGACGCGGCCGTTATGTGTTCCGGTTTAATGGGGCATGGGTTAGGTGCAACACCAAACGCAATGGCTAATATGTCTTCAGTTTGTGAACGCTATAAACAAGTTTCCATGAAAGCATTCATGATTGTTCCACTAAGTGGTGCAGTACTGATTGACTTAGTCGGCATTCCTTACCATACATGGTTAATTAATATCCTAAGTTAATTTCTTTTGATTGCGTGCTTTTCACCTCATACCTCGGAAAAGCACGCTTTCTGGCAATATTACTGCCCGCTGCACGCAAAAACAGGTACACTTTATCAAAAGATGTATATTTTCAGATGAACAATTTGGCTAACCTGTTTATAATCAGCGCCCCAAATAGAGGTATATCATGACTGCAACCACATTTTCTGAACTTGAACTAGATGAAAGCCTGATTAACGCGCTGGCAGATAAAGGCTATGAACGCCCTACTGCAATTCAGGCCGCTGCCATTCCTGCTGCAATGGATGGTCGTGACGTTTTAGGTTCAGCTCCCACTGGCACCGGTAAAACTGCCGCGTTCTTACTGCCAGCTATCCAACATTTACTCGATTTTCCAAGAAAAAAATCAGGTCCACCTCGAGTACTTGTTTTAACACCAACCCGCGAACTAGCAATGCAGGTTGCAGATCAAGCAAAAGAATTATGTGCTCATAATCACCTTGATATCGCTACTATTACTGGCGGTGTCGCGTATATGAACCATGCTGAAGTGTTCAGCGAAAACCAAGACATTGTAGTGGCTACAACAGGCCGCTTACTGCAATATATTAAAGAAGAAAATTTTGACTGTCGTGCAGTAGAAATTTTGATCCTTGATGAAGCGGACCGTATGCTGGATATGGGGTTTGCCAATGATATTGAAACCATTGCAGGTGAAACACGTTGGCGCAAACAAACCATGTTATTTTCAGCAACCCTTGAAGGGGAAGCTATTCGTGACTTCTCTGAGCGCTTATTAGAAGATCCTATTGAAATTGACGCCGAGTCCTCTCGTCGAGAACGCAAAAAAATACAACAATTTTACTATCGTGCAGATACACTGGAACATAAAACAGCTTTGTTATGCCATCTCATAAAACAAGATGATGTCACTAAGTCGATTGTTTTTGTGCGCAAACGCGAGCGAATTCGTGAAGTGGTTCAATGGTTACGCGATGCAGGTATTGAACCTTGCTACCTTGAAGGTGAAATGGTTCAGGCAAAACGCAATGAAGCGGTACGCCGCCTTGTTAGCGGTCAAGTTAAAGTATTAGTTGCGACCGATGTCGCTTCCCGTGGTTTAGATATCGACGATGTCAGCCATGTATTTAACTTTGATATGCCTCGCACTGCTGATGTTTATATACACCGTATTGGTCGTACAGGTCGTGCAGGTAAAAAAGGAACCGCAATCTCGCTAATTGAAGCGCATGACTATCCTTTGTTTGGTAAAATCACTCGTTATATTGAAGATCCAATTAAAATGCGTGTTGTAGATTCTTTACGCCCGACCACTAAAGCACCTTCAGAAGCTATGATGAATAAACCAAAACCATCTAAGAAAGTGCTAGCAAAACGTAAAGAAAAGAAAAAAGAAGAAGAATCTAAAAAGAAAGCTAAAGTTCGTCTTCGTGACAAAAAGAACATCGGTAAACGCCGTAAACCCGCTACCACTTCAACTACACCAACGACTGATAAAACAGAGTAACTTTAAAAACGGGCCCTGCCCGTTTTTTATTGCATCATTATTTTCAATTTTTCACGCAATAGTTTTCCTTGCGAAGATAAATTTTCCACATTAATCATATGGTTTTCTAGTACATCGCGGCAATCATAACCTTGATGATTTTTAATTCGCCAATCAGCACCATGAGCGAGCAAAAATTCAGCGACTAAGAGTGCATAACTTCCTAATGCATTATGGAGCGGTGTATTACCAGTACTATCTATCGCATTAATTTCACATCCATCAACCAATAAAATCTTAGTTTGCTCTAAACGCCCTGACTGCGCAGCAAGGTGTAAAAAAGTTCGCTCATGCCCTAAATGTGTTTTTTTGATTTCACTTGCATAAGAAGAAGCAAAAAGAGTTTTCATAAATTCAGGATCTGTCGACCTGACTGAGTATCCAACCAACTTATCGAGATGGGCAGGTTTATTACCGGCTGAGATCAAGTGCTTAAACTTAGCAATATTCCCCTGTTTAATACTGTTTTCACAACATCTTTGCCAACAATCAGTCTGGTCATTATGAAAGAATGATAATCCATAGCTAAACTGTTCTAGCTGCACCTCTATATCATCATTAAAGATTCTACGATCACTTGACCAAGGTGCAAAATGACACATCATTTTAAGGATTTTAGGCATACTGTGAGCAATAAAATTTCTAGTCAGTAATCGGTGCGGTAACCAGTCACGCCATGTTTTTCCATCTTCGTAATAATCTAATATGATCTTACTACCTAATGCAGGAGGAAATGGTTTTAACGATTGTAGTAAATCCAGCCAATCATATTGAACAACATAGAAACGAACGAGACCCTCATTTGCTCTTTGCTTTGCACTCTCATAATCCATACCAATTTGTTGGATCGTATTTCTTGCAACCCCCGCCGAACTAAACGCAATACAAGGCGTATTACTTGCAAGAGCAGCAAATGTTGCCAGCCCGCCCCCTAAAGAATGGCCGACACAAATCATATTTCCCTTAGATACTTTATGTAGAATGTTGGTTAAGTTTACAGCTTGAAAGTATTGAGGCTCAAAATAACCAAGGCCTTGTCGAATGTCTGCATAAAAATCGACTAATTCATCTGAGCCAGCAAAACAAATAATATATAAGCCATTGTAACGACAAATATTGGCTTCAAATCCTGTTGATGCATCACGTAGTAAGCTTGAATTAATACCAATTTCTTGTAATTGCATATGACTAAGTCGTTCAACGCCATACATATTTTCCCAATCTTTGAAATAAACTCCATATGCAATTAATCCAATAAGATAATCATTAGATTGAGACTGTCGACTAAGAAACTGCTCAGCCGATAAATTATCTGACCATTTAGCCGCTTTGGAACATAAGGCAAATGAGCTATTCTTTTGTTGATAAATATTAAGACTTTCTCGAATTAGTGATATCTCATTCGCTGATTGAATTTGAATATTTTTATTAAGATATGGCATAGATTCTCCCGATGAAGGTGAGGTAAGGGAGATCATTAAAGGGGAAATTTTAGGAGGGAAAAACAATGTACTTTATTAGTGAAGAATAAAAAAGCCATTAAATTCAATGGCTTTTTTAATTAATTTTAAACTAATACTTTTATCTGAAATGATACGCCTATTATAAGCTTTCAGTGAAAGTACGAGTAATAACATCACGTTGTTGTTCTGGTGTCAGTGAATTAAAACGCACCGCATAACCAGAAACACGAATAGTTAACTGAGGATATTTTTCAGGGTTTTTAACCGCATCTTCTAACGTTTCACGGCTTAAAACGTTAACATTCAGGTGCTGGCCACCTTCAACACGCACCGTAGGCTTAACTTCTAAAGGAACTTCACGGTACTCAAACGCACCTAGTTCATCTTTAGCAACGACTTGCCCTTCGTTATATTCCGCTTTAGCACACACACAACGTGCTTCGTTTTTCTCTTCATCAAGCAACCAGAAAGAATTTAATAGCGCTGCATTATCAGTTTTAGTAATTTGAATACCAGTAATCATGTCGACCTCCACTTTCAGGTAGGATTGAAATCAATCCCATTATTTAACTGTCAATTAAAAAATTGGTCTAACCAATGTCTCTACATACTATATACCAGCTAGCCATCATGGCTTCTTTGATATTTATCAATAATTTCGAGTGACAATTAATCAGTAATAGGCCAACATCCTGTTTTAAATCAATTTTAGCAGATCACTAAAATCAATTTTTTTAGCTAAATTTAAAAAATATTTGAGAGCAATTAATAGAAACGGGCCTTTATCTCTTGCAGCCAAACCAGTAAGCTTACAGCTATAATTTGATTATTATAGGAATTTTTATGGCAAATATCCCCACTTGGCACGATGTCATTGGCTCAGAAAAAACACAAGCCTACTTTATTGATACGCTTGCCTATGTTGCTAATGAACGTCAGAAAGGAAAAATCATTTATCCCCCACAAGCAGATGTATTTAATGCGTTTAGATACACCGAGCTTGCAGATGTGAAAGTGGTTATCTTAGGTCAAGATCCTTACCATGGACCAGGGCAAGCACATGGACTATCCTTTTCAGTGCTACCGGGTATTAAGCCACCACCATCACTGGTGAATATGTATAAAGAGTTAGAAAAAGATATTCCAAACTTCCAGCGTCCTACTCATGGTTACTTGCTCAGTTGGGCGCAACAAGGTGTATTACTACTCAATACCGTATTAACTGTCGAGCAAGGCAATGCACATTCACATGCTCATCTAGGTTGGGAAACATTTACAGATAAAGTGATTGCGGCTATCAACGAAAACAGAGAAGGTGTCATCTTTCTACTGTGGGGATCTCATGCGCAAAAGAAAGGCCGTATTATTGATAGCAAGCGTCATCACATACTAAAAGCACCGCACCCTTCACCACTTTCAGCTCACCGTGGCTTTTTAGGTTGTGGGCATTTCTCACAAACCAATCAATTATTAGAGCAACAAGGGCTTTCTCCTATCGATTGGCAACCTAAAATTGAAGGTTAATTTTCTATAGAGACAAAAATCAATAAGTTAATTTTCCTAATTGATTTTAAAAACCTAACGACTGCCGACAAACAAAATACGCTTGCCAGCAGCCTGAACCGGGTGAATCAACCCGGTTTCCAATCAGTTTTACTTAGAAACGATAACCATGGCTGGTCTCAATAAACGACCATTTAAAACATAACCTTTTTGCATAACATCAATAACCTGGTTTGGTTGATGTTCAGGTGATTCAATCATCGTCATCGCTTGGTGAACTTCTGGGTTAAATGAAACATTCGATTCACCAACCACTTCAATCCCAAACTTACCAACAGCACTTAAAAAAGTTTTAAGAGTTAAATCCAAACCTTCTAACATTGCTTTTGAATTTTCGCTTTCATGATCTGCGGCTTCAATAGCACGCTCTAAGTTATCAATCACAGGCAACAACTCATTTGAAAATTTCTCAAGAGCAAATTTATGCGCTTTTTCAACGTCTTGTTCTGTACGACGACGGATATTTTCAATTTCAGCATGGGCGCGAAGCATTGCTTCACGTTCCACTTTCTGCGATGCCGCAAGTTGTTCTTCAAGCTCAGCAATACGCGCTGCCAACGCTTGCACTTCTGCTTGTTGATCTGCCGGCTGTGCTTCTTGCTCTAGCTCCGATTTTTGTGATTCATTTAGCTCAGGGGCTTGCTCATCATGCATGTTTTGTTCTTTACTACTCATGAATATCTCCGCGTATTTAGCATTAATCCCATTTATTAGAGTATTATGGGGATATAAAACAGGGATTCAAGGGAAGTCATGCAATGAGAGGCCAAAAAAATATGCGTAAGGACAAAAGCTCGCAAAAGACACTTTTTCGAACTATCGGTATTGTTGGCCACCCGCGCCACCCCGAAGCTCTGGCTACCCATGAATTAATCTATAATTGGCTGTTATCCAAAAACTATCATGCCATTATTGATAAACAAGTCGCCAAAGATTTAAAACTGCATAATGCAAATACAGGCAATCTCACCGAAATTGGCCAACAGGCAGATTTAGTGATTGTTGTTGGCGGTGATGGCAATATGCTTGGCGCCGCAAGGATCTTATCACGCTATAATAATAAAGTGATTGGCATTAACCGAGGAAACCTTGGCTTTCTTACCGACCTCGATCCTGATAACGCGTTACAACAACTATCTCGCGTACTTGATGGCGAATACCATGAAGAACAACGCTTTTTACTCGAAGCACAAGTCATAAAACCTAATCAAAAGGCTCGCAAAAGTAGTGCTATCAATGAGGTCGTATTACACCCAGGTAAAGTCGCTCATATGATCGAATTTGAGGTTTATATTGATGACCGCTTTGCCTTTTCACAACGCTCTGATGGTCTAATTATTGCGACACCAACAGGCTCTACTGCCTATTCCCTTTCAGCTGGAGGCCCAATCCTTACACCTAACTTAGATGCCATCGTCTTAGTCCCCATGTTTCCACATACACTATCATCGCGCCCACTGGTGATAAGTAGTAATAGTAGCATTCGCTTAAAATTCTTACGTACAAATATTGACTACGAAGTAAGCTGTGATAGCCAGATAATGTTACCAATACAAGATGGCGAAGAAGTTATCATACAACGTAGTAACAAGAATCTGAACCTTATCCATCCCAAAGATTACAATTATTTCAATACATTAAGCTCAAAATTAGGATGGTCTAAAAAAACTTTCTAATTTTTATCATCTGCCTCTTTACTGTATAAAAAAACAGTTTAAACTGTATGAAAACACAGGTGTGTATTTTTACAGGAGAGCGCAGATGCTTACCCAACTTACCATTAATAATTTTGCTATCGTTCGTGATCTTGAAATTGATTTTCGTAGCGGTATGACCACAATTACAGGTGAAACTGGCGCAGGTAAATCTATCGCTATTGATGCTCTTGGTCTTTGCTTAGGTAACCGAGGTGACGCCAATATGGTCCGCCCTGGAGCACAACGGGCTGACCTCTGCGCGCGCTTTTCTCTAATAGATGCCGATATCGCAGCCAAATGGCTAACTGATCATGAGCTAGACAACCATAATGAATGCCTATTACGTCGAACCATTACACTAGACGGTCGCTCCCGTGGCTTTATTAATGGAACTGCGGTTCCCCTCTCCCAACTACGCGAGCTCGGCGCTTTACTTATCCAAATTCATGGTCAGCATGCACATCAGCAATTACTCGATAACTCACATCAAAAATCGCTCCTTGATGCCTATGCCAATCAACAAGTTTTAATTACTCAAATGAAAAAGACTTGGCAACAGTGGCATGATTCCTGCCAACAACTCGCTTTATTTCAAAAGCAAATGCAAGAGCGTGAATCACGCCAACAACTACTCGAGTATCATTTAAAGGAATTAAGTGAATTCACACCAATTCAAGGCGAATTTGAAACTATTGAGCAAGAATATAAACAACTCGCAAATTATGGCCAGTTTTTATCACTTGGGCAAAATGCCGTACAAATATTGTCCGATAATGATGATGCCAATATATTGAGCTTACTCAATATCGCAAAACATCAATTAACGGAGCTAGCGTCTCTAGATAGTAAATTCTCAAATTTATTAGACATGTTGGAAGAAGCTTCAATTCAAGTCAGTGAAGCAAGTGATGAACTCAGACATTACTGCGATCAATACGAGCTAGATCCTAACCGATTGTTTGAGCTTGAACAGCGTATATCAAAACAAATCAGCCTTGCTCGCAAGCACCATATTACGCCAGAAGCATTACCAGAGCTTTACCAACAACTCCTTGATGAAAAAGAAAAAATAGCCAATCAAAATGAAGATTGTGAAGCACTGAGTGAACAAGTCCAACATGCTCATCAACAAGCCATTACTTGTGCGCAAGCGCTTCATCAAGTACGTGTAGAGTTTGCTCAAGAACTAAGCCAACTAATCACAAACAGCATGCATCAACTGTCTATGCCTCATGGTCGCTTTACCATTGATGTCAAATTTACACCAGAGCATTTACAATCAGATGGTGCAAGCAAAGTTGAATTTAACGTGACCACAAACCCAGGGCAGCCTCACCAAGCTCTTGCTAAAGTTGCCTCTGGTGGTGAACTATCACGTATTGCACTAGCAATTCAAGTTATCACCGCGAAAAAAATGGATACACCGGCACTGATCTTTGATGAAGTCGATGTCGGTATTAGCGGCCCAACGGCTGCTATTGTTGGTCGCTTACTTCGTGAACTTGGCGAATCAACCCAAGTTATGTGCGTCACACATTTACCTCAAGTTGCAGGCTGTGGTCACCATCATTTTTATGTCAGCAAAGAAACTAATGGTGTCGAAACAGAAACACACATGCAATTACTTGATAAAAAAGCACGTTTACAAGAGCTCGCTCGCTTATTAGCAGGTAGTGAAGTGACTAAAAACACCTTGGCAAATGCAAAAGAATTGCTTGCTGCGTAAATTTTGACAACTTTTTTGCTCTCATATGGTCTTAGAGTCAATACGGAAGGTTTTAAATTGTATCAATGTCGATTATCATTGATGTTCTGACTCCAAAAGGAATGAGATATCCATGCGTTATAAACTGTTAACTGCTGCTGCACTATCACTCGCATTAATGTCATCGGGCTGTTCAATGATGGAACGTTTGGTCTATCACCCGGACATTAACCAAGGTAATTACCTGACAGCGAAAGATGTTGCTAAGATCCAAAAAGGAATGACTCAGCAACAGGTCGCTTATACTTTGGGCACACCAATGTTAACCGACCCGTTTGGTACTCAAACTTGGTACTATGTTTTCCGCCAAGAACTCGGTCATGATCCTGTTAAGCAAGAAACATTGACTCTCACATTTGATCGTAACGGTATACTCACCGACATCAAAAATGAGAAGAATCTTTCTGCACAAGAAGCTATGGAAGCAAAAGAAGCTGAAAGCACCCAGTCAGCTGTAGAACCAGCTCCAGAAAGTCAGCTAAAAGCTACCGAGCCTACAACTGAGTCACAGCCAACTGCACCAAATCAGAAATGGTTAGCAAACTAAGATAACTAAGCTTCTTTGTTATCCGTTTTATAGCTGGTTAACCGTTTTGAATAACTACCTGTTTTTAACAGGTAGTTATTGCTATTCACCCATCATTGTTATCTATCAATCTTTGTTCTATCCAGCCTATTTCTTACATGGTATCAACAAAAAAACCGAGAAATCTCTCGGTTTAATAGAGTACTAAAAGATAATTACTTTTTATTATCTTTAGATTTTTCAGCTCGCTTACGGCGCAATTCTTTAGGATCAGCAATCAAAGGCCGATAGATTTCAACTCTATCCCCTTCCTTCAAAGTATCACTCAACTTAACTGGGCGACTGAAGATACCCACCTTATTTTTTTTAAGGTCAATATCAGCTCTCAATGCAAGAATGCCTGAAGCAATAATTGCGTCCTCAACAGTTGCACCTTCAGTAATCTTTACTGGCAATAAATACTGCTTTTCAGGTAAAGCATATGTGACTTCGACATTTAACTCAGACACTGTAAATATCCTTCGCTCGGAGCGTAAAAGCTTGAACCATGTTATTGGCAAGTTCTTTAAAGATTTTACCAAATGCCAGTTCAATCAATTTATTAGTAAATTCGAAATCAAGATGAAATTCAATTTTGCAAGCATCGGCACTCAAAGGGATAAAACGCCATCCTCCAGTTAATTTACTAAAAGGCCCTTCAACTAGCTGCATATGAATACGCGTATTATCCTCTAGCACATTTTTTGTGACAAAGGTCTTACTGATCCCCGCTTTTGAAACCTCAACAGAAGCGGTCATTTCATCGTCACTATGGCTAATCACACGACTACCGACACACCCAGGTAAAAAACTGGGATATGCAATAACATCATTAACGAGTTTATACATTTGTTCTGCACTAAATGGCACTAACGCAGAGCGACTAATCTGTGGCATATCAATTCCTATCCCCAAAAACTGCACATATATTACCACTATTGATTGGTTAAACAAAAAACAAAACCGATTAAGCACAATAAATGCACAATCGGCATAATTTTAGGCTTGGAGAGATTTATTTCACTACAGCTTACAGTATAATGAACAAACTATGACAAAGAAAAAAGCTTATAAACCCGGTTCGGCAACAATTGCCATGAACAAACGTGCTCGCCACGAATATTCTATCGAAGAAGAGTTCGAGGCTGGCCTCTCCCTACAGGGTTGGGAAGTAAAATCACTACGTGCTGGTAAAGCAAATATTGGTGATAGCTATGTCTTACTTAGGGACGGTGAAGCATACTTATTCGGTGCAAACTTTACTCCGTTAAATGTTGCGTCGTCTCATGTCGTCTGTGATCCGACTCGCAGCAGAAAGCTGTTACTAAACCAACGAGAACTAGATACTCTTTATGGTCGAGTAAACCGTGAAGGCTACACTGTCATTGCATTGTCTTTATACTGGAAAAATGCGTGGTGCAAAGTCAAAATTGGCGTTGCAAAAGGTAAAAAAGCGCACGATAAACGCTCAGATATAAAAGATCGTGAATGGCAATTAGATAAAGCACGTATAATGAAACATTCTAATCGCTAAGTTCTAGCTTTTTAGAGTATTTTTCTGTTATACTGCGTTCAACAACTTGGGGCTGATTCTGGATTCGACGGGATTTGCGAAACCCAAGGTGCATGCCGAGGGGCGGTTGGCCTCGTTAAAAGCCGCAAAAAAATAGTCGCAAACGACGAAAACTACGCACTAGCAGCTTAATAACCTGCTTAGAGCCTTCTCTCCCTAGCCTCCTCTCTTAGGACGGGGATCAAGAGAAGTCAAACCCAAAAGAGATCGCGTGGATGCCTTGCCTGGGGTTGAAGCGTTAAATTTAATCAGGATAGTTTGTTGGTGGCGTGTCTGTCCGCAGCTGGCAAATGAAATTAAAGACTAGACTAAGCATGTAGTACCGAGGATGTAGAAATTTCGGACGCGGGTTCAACTCCCGCCAGCTCCACCAAATTTGGTGGGTCAGTGATAGGACAACAGGTTTAAAAACAGGAAGTTAGCAAAATCAGTTGGACTACGCACTGACACAAATAGGACTACAAATGATACGCAAATCGTACGCGGATTATTAAGTTCACTAAAAGCCCACTTCGGTGGGCTTTTTCTTGCTTATAAAAAAAATAAAATTATATGCTAAACTACCTTACATACGGAAAACCAACCTCAAAGGATATTTGAATGAATGGCTATGGTAGGTTCGTAATATCATTAATTGTTGCAGGCCTTTTGGTACTAACACTCCATTTCTCTTTCACAGAAGATACGCTTAAAGAGCATACAGTGATATTTTCAGGATTATTGGGCGGTCTCTGCAGCGTCCTAACTGGATTTGTAGCTAACATCTATTACTCAAAAAATAAAGTAAAACGATTTCGAAGGTATAAGGCTGTAATTTACCGCAAGCGACATTACAAAAGATCAGCGAGTGAGAAAAAGGCTGAGTCATTAGCTGTTCTGTTTTTGTTGAATGAGCAAAAAAAGGCATTTTATAGCTATCTAATTTTAGTTTTGCCCCTACCAATTCTTTTCGTTTTCTGTACGTATAGCAACACTCCATTATATTTTTTAACATTTCCATTAATCCTTTCATGCTTCATTGCAGCTAAAAATACTCTATTGAAGTTTAGAATTGAGCATGGCTATTTTGGCTATAACAATTATGAAGCGATGCAACTGCTAAAGTTCATCCAAAAAAGGGATATAAACATAAACGGTGGCAGCGGGCGAATACTGAGAGATCCTTTCGGATTACAAGAGACTAAAATACATGCTGGTGGAGCCAAGGAAGGAGTGGTGTAATGGATAGTCGGACTAGCCTTTTTTTCCATAAGTTCTTAGATATTTTAACATTAGCTCACCCAATTAAAACGGCATTTGGGGCTCTAATTGGATTTCTATTTGTCTGCATTTCAAATATTTTTGCACATAAAATAAATGATTTATGTGGTATTCAAGTTGGGTTTTATACAAATTCATTCCTTTTTATTTTTTTTATACTGTTAATCAACATACGCACGCTGATAAAGGCTATAAACGGAAAAACAATAAACGAAGATTTCGACAACTTAACTATGTTAATAGACAGTTCTCCACTGACAGACGCAGAAAAGAGAGCCAAATATAGAGCGTTAATAGATCGACAAATTAACTTGCTAGATATAAACAAGCAAGATAAAGACACTCCTCCGCAAAAAACATAGTTTAGCTTAATGATGTTTTATAGCCGCAGTTTATTTCTGCGGCTTTTTAATGCCTAATTACAGCAATACACTATTATCATCAAGACCATATTGTTTACGTTCCGCAGCTTCCTGCTCTGCCCTTTCCGCTTCTTCAGCAATACGTTTAGCTTCTTCTTGTGCTAATCGCTCTGCTTCTATCTTAGCGAGTCTCTCAGCTTCAGCTTGCTTTTGATTGTAGATAGAGTTGCTAGGCATTTGCACACGAATATCAATCCAGTGGCCATTCGGAATATCGCAAGGCGTGTAGCTTTCCAGTTCATTACCGTTTTCGTCCATAAATTCAGGGTAAGCAATTAATCGGTTTAAAACTACTGGTGGCGGTAAATCGCTGTGCTTTCTGTAGTGAGTCTCTAGAATGATATCGCCATCCGCAAGAACTTTATAATCAGCCCATACAAGTTCAAGACCATTAATGCCATTTGGTATGACAATACCACCGTTAAATCCACCCCAGCTAGCGTCAGAGTTCATCCCCAACACTCCTTTGAGTTTATATCGACCAACACCCAGTTTTTCGAGTGTTACGCCCTCACTTTCATCATTGGTTTCAATATGGTCAGCAAATACTTTAATAATTGGTGATGCAACCCTTAAGTTACCTTGGGCGTCTTTGGTAGTGTTTGTTACATTGTAATTTTCAATCCAAGAAGACCATACATTCTCACTTCTAAATCTAGTCCCTATGCTGCCGTTAGCCTTTGCTTGAATTTGCAAAACCATACCCGTTCCTGAGCCGCCGCCATTTCTGACTGCTGAAATGCAGGGTGAAGTTTGATTGAATGCATTCAATGAACCCGCCCCTGAAGCACCGTAAAATCCACTCGTTTCTAAGCTATTCATATCACTTACGGTTGGCGCAGTTGCTGCGACACTCGCAATAGCACCAATGCCAAAGTCTCGCACATGCATTAGTGTTCCTGTTTTATCTTGAAAGTAGTGCTGGTACCATGTCGAATCAGTTCTGTAATTGATAAACGGTTTTGGTACTAATGCCCCTGCTTTGAATTGCAACATGCTTGCATCTTTCCCAACAGTAAAATTTGTACCTGTAACAGATAAATTACCTGAAACTTCGCCTCCCGTTTTATCAAGCTTCCCATCTAGCAACTTATCCTTTTCATTTTCAGTGCGTAATTTAACTTTCTGCCCATTAGGTAATTCAAAATCGAGAGTGCCTGTACCTGTCATCAGCTCTGTGAAAATATCAGTGAATATCTCGCTAGCAATGACTTGTGCTGTCGCTTTATTAACTCCGTCAGAAATAGAGTCAATCATTGTTGTTAGAATTCTATATTTAACATTAGTCAGTTTTACTGACACTGGAAAGCCCAGCGTTAAAGTCGTGTTACTTTCAATCGAATCAATGCAGTTGATGATTAGAGTGGATCCATTTTCAATCAACACAATTTGTCCGACTGAGACAAGCGTGGTGTTATCTTTCCAGCGTGTGCCTGTCCCTGTAATTTTTGGACTATTTGCTGTGGTGGTAACGGTACCGATATTATACATAAGATTGATTCTCCGAAATTTGGACGTAAAAAAACCACAATTAAGCGGCCTATAGGTATTCGTTTACTTACTTCATACAATGATGTTGCTTGAATTCATTTGTGTCTGATTGCGTGACCACAAATAGCCCTTCACAAACCTCATGCGTCACTGTTACAGGTGATTTGCACGCAGCAATAAGCACGACGATCCCTGCGAATATCGCATATTTAATTTTTTTCATCTGGTTACCTATGGAAAAGGAAAATAATCTGCAGCGTCTAGAAAAATAGCGGGTGTTGCGGTTCGGGCTATCGTTTGATTACCATGATGGCCTCGTTGTTGAGAGGTACTTGTTTGGAATAAGCTGATTTGAGACTCACCTAAATTCCCGATATTTAGGTCTCGCCACCAACCTAAACCGCCATCACTGCTGAATATCTCCCCGACCTTTGTCGGTGTGTACATGGGCCGACGAATGGAATCTACGTTAATACCCGAGCCTAGCGGTATTTGATTGCCCGGAATGGTAATAGGCCGTGTCATTACACCCATTTGAGAGTTAAATGTGACTTTCCCTTCAAGGTTGCGGATTTTTAAGCCAAAGCCGGGTGTATCCAGTTGGGCGGGCTGCACATTCGTAAAAGCAACAACCCAATACCACGCGGGTGAATAGGCGGTAATATTGGTGCTGTTTCGATTTCGACTAACATAACGCCACCATTTTAACGTCTCCCAGCTTTGGACGTTCGAAGGCTCTAAGCGAATAAAGGACTTATTATCATCGGTATAAAAGAAAAATACCGCATTCTCAATCGTTAAGCCTGGGAAGGTCTCTCCGATGTTAAATCCCTCTGTAATATAGACCTTTGCTTTGTGAGTCGCGTAGGCATAACCAAGAGGTGGTGTATTTTCTAGAAAGATAGAGCTCCCCATCACTTTTAACCCAAAACCACGAGTAACCTTTTGGGATTCAATAGTTGGAAATGCAATAATTTTTACATAGTTTAAGTCATAATCCATCATTCCCATCACTGTGACTTTTCTACCATTTGAGCTATACGCAATTTTATCCTTTGTGCCTGATACATAGCGCCTATCGCCACTTTGCGTAAACGTCACCTCTGCTGCACTCAAAGAAACCACTTGGAACCCATACCCTTCTGGAATTTCATTGGGACAATTCCATTTGTATGTTAGCCAACCACCATCTGGAGATAGTCCATCGCTTCTTTTGACATAACGAGTCCAAAGGTTTGTCGCTGGGGCAGTGTGCTCATTGAAGATAAACTCACTGCCGTCTAAATTGCGGATCTTTAGACCGAATAACCTATCAATCATAAGAACCATCCTTGCTCCATAATATACACCCCCTTATATTTGAAGTAGTTACCTTTACTGTTTCGGATAACTGAGTAATCACCATCATTACTGTTTGTTTCAAATACACCGTTTTGCATATCGATACGCATACCCGATTTACCCGGCACATAGTCAGGTGAGCGCATATCCGTTTGCACAACAATACTGCCTATAACCGCTTTGTTGATAAACGCTTCATTAATAACAACTTGCCCGTTAACAACCATAAATGCGGGTTCCAACTTACCGCTGGAGGGATTGAAAATACCAAATGTGTCAGCACTGAAACCAATTTGCGTGGTCACTTTCCCATTTTTGACAATCGCACTCATCATCATTTGGGCTTCATAGTATTGACCGTTCACCATAACCGCATTTTTAATACCAAAAATCGAAGAGGCATTTCCGTTGTGATCAACTGACGTCTCCGCCCGTTTTTCAATTTCCGCTTTAGTGTCTTTAATTTCGGAATGAATTAGCTCATTAGCTGCCGCTTGAGCCTTTTCATTGTCTGAAATCACTTTTTCAATTTGAGTCACGCGGGCATTGCTTTGCTCATACTGTGCATTTAGCTGTAAGAATTTTTCAGCATGGGCTTTTTCATTGGTCGCAATCAGCTTATTGGTCTCAATGATGCTAGCCTTAATTACCCTTGCATCATTGCCTTGCTTCATATTTTGCACAGCAAGCTGTAAGAGTGTTTCCGCTTGGGAAGACTCTTTGTCTGTTTCTGTTTTCTGCATATGGGCAATATCGGCTTCGTTACCCTCAAAGCGGCTGCTTGTTTTCTCCTCGTTTTCTGCAACAGTTTTATTAGTGTCAGCTATCGCATTGGTGTTTTTAGTCACCGCTGAACTGACGTCAGAAAGGTCTTTACCTTGCTTATCAATGACCTTTCCTTGTTCATCGATTTGTTGGCCTTTCTCATCAATGTTTTTCTGTAACTCCGCACGGGTTTGCTCGGTGTGCTGGGTTTGGGCCTTGTCTTTTTCAGCGATTGACTCTGTGACGCGGACAAATGCCGCTTCCGTTTCTTCATTTAAGGCAGAAACTTTTTCGGATAACTTCGCTTGGGCTTTATCCAGTGTGGCTGTTGCTTCTTCCGTACGCTCAACTTGAGCCTTGATTTTGCGATTATCGTTACGGACTTTACTCACTTCCGCTGTAGTTTGAGATGTCGACTCAGCCTGTGATAATTCCTGATCTGCCTGCGTTTTACGTACCTGTGCAAAGTTAGCATGCATTTCTTCATAGATACTTTGCTGATTTTCTTTCGTTTCTGTTGCCGTTTCTTCCAAATTAGCAATAGCCGTTTTTTGAGAATCAACAACACTACTCACATCCGACAACTCACGCCCTTGTTTATCAATATCCTCCTTCAGTTGGTCATCACCCGCTTTAATATCCGCAGTGAGCTGCTCTCGGGTTTGTGCAAGTGCCTTGTCTTGTTCAACCTGAACCTTTTTGATTTCAGTGATATTTGCCGCAGTATCATCAATATGCGCTTTAAGCTGAACACCCGTTTCCGCTATAGCCTTGTCAGCCGTCGCAATCGCCTTTTCATTCCGTAAAATACTGGCTTCAGAGGTTCTCAAACGGTCAGTCATCTTGCTAAAGCTAGCAATGGTCTGCATAGCCGTTTCGGCTTGGGCAATTTCCTTGTTAGTGTTCGCAATTTCCATGCGAGTGATCGCGCCGTAAATATCGCCAAACTCTGCAATTGTGGTTTGCTTAAACTCGGCCTGTGCTTTTTCCAGCGTGGCTGTCGCTTTTTCCACCTGTGTGACTCGCCCTGTCACACCGTCTACATCGGCTTTGACTTGGTCTATTTTTTCCGCTGAAGCTTTCTCATACGTGGCTTGCGCTTGTTTAACTTCTAAAATTGATGATGTATTAGAGGCTATTGTTGCGCTCGTTTGAGTCTGCCAAAGTGCCGCGGCTTCTCTATCTGCAACTTGCACTTGCTTGATTTCAAAGATTTCCGCTTTACGATCTTTAACTTCCTCATTCAGCTTAAAGTTTACTCGCGTTGTATACTGCACATTCTGCAGGACAGCTTCACCCACAATTTCAACGTTCGTATTGAGTTGAAAAACTTTGTTATCAAGTTCAATTGTCTTGCTGTCAACATCAACGATGTCATGTTTGATATTGACTTGCTCTTCCTCAATATCCTCAATTCGAGATTCCATTCGCTGGCCAGCTTCAGTACTGAGAAACTTATCGCCAATAACTTCCAATATTTCATCAGCCCGATCCTCTGGCTTGCCGTTGGCTTCAACAAACTGCGATTTGCCTACTGGGTTCACGGTTCTGACATAAACATAATATGTCTGGCCAGCTTTAAGCTTTCTTCCCTGAATAACCCACATCGTGCCATTGCCAAGGTATTCAGCTAGCAACTCTACTTCATTAATGTTGGCAATCTGCTTCTCGGAAAACCAAAACTCATACTGCAGGCGCAGCGCATTTTGCCCCCCCACATGGGGGATAATCCCTAAGCTGAAAAAGCCCGGCTCGACATCAATATAAGACGGCGGTGGCGGTGGGTTAATATCAAAAGAGACAGAGGCCTGCTCACCTTTTTGCCCATCTTTATTTTGTGGTACCACGGAAAGCAAATAATTGCCCTGCGGTAAATTCCCAATACGATAACGGTTTTCTTGGGTTTTAGCGGTACCAACAATACGCCCTGCTTGGGTTAATTTGAGAATAAAATCAACACCACGGATCGCGGTTGCCGTAGTCCAGTTGGCTTCTACTTGCCAGTTATCACTATCAGCGCTGATCTCTACGGAAAGGTTTTCAACTGGGGGGATATAGCCACCCAATGGCGTATCGGGCAAGGGCTCAAATTTTACGCCCTGATCAACAATGGACTCCTTTTCAGGAACATGCTGAACTGCAATAATACCGTAGGTACCATCACCTTTATCAGAAACGGTGATGGCTCTAAACAAGCGTCGAGCCAAATCAGGTGGATTAATCCCCCAAATGGTTTTTGCTTTTAGTCCTTTTGGTACCATTTCAACTTTGATTTGATTGTTTGATAAATACCCCGTAATTTTTACACGCTCATATTTCCCGGTACCATTCATCAGGGTAATAAATATTGCGCCAGATTTAGGCGCGGTGATTTCTCTGTCTAGGGTTAAAACCTTTTGAGTGGTGTTAATGCTAATTAAACGACCACTAATAGGATCCTCACCACCGACCCAGTCATTATCCATGATTTCAATAATGTCACCGGGAGTATGGCGTAAACCCTCTGCCCCCACGTCAAATTCTACCGTTTGTGTTTCTAACTTTTCAGTCATTAACACCCACAAACCATAGCGCCTTGCTTGGCCTCGGCTTGTACACCCAAATGCATCGAGACGCAAAACATTAGGACCGAACTGAGCCACCAATGCATCATCTGTCACCTGCTCGATACTGGTTTTCCAGCCGTTATCGGGATCAATAAAACGAACTTCAATGATGTTATGACGAGCCTTTGCTGGGCTAAAGCTGTAATTAAATCGACCCGCAACCACATTGGCGTTTGTGTAAGGCCAGACAACATCACTCGGGCGATCTTGGATGAAGGTAAGCATTTGCCCATTCCATGCAAACATCACCCGCATTTGTGAGCAGAGATCTTGGAAAAAATCATAAGCCTTGCGAATGTCTGTCACATAAGCATTGCAGGTAACACGAGGCTCTTTGCCGCCAAAACCATCAGGCACTTTCTGATCACAATATTGACCAATAACATAAAGGGAAAATTTATCAATTTCTGATAGTTTTAACCGCTTACCTAGCCCAGCACGGGTATTTGTCAATAGGTCATATAAAACCCATGCAGGGTTATTGGTATAAGCAGGCTTAAATGTCCCACCCCATATACCACTATACTCTCGCGTTTCAGGGTTATAGTTATCAGGTACCTGAACAATGCGCCCCCTAATGAGGTAACTACGAGAAGGATATTGATTGCCAAACTGTTCGCTTTCAAACGTCAACCCGGCAACTGCTGACCCCGGATAGGTTTGATTAATATCAGTGATCTCGGTGTAGCTTGACCATATCGTATTGTTCTGTAGTTTATCGCTATTACTATCAGGTGTAATGCGAACCATGCGAATACTAAATGGTGGGGAGGGTAAATTATCAATAATAACCGCAGTTAAATAAGGTGAATTACTACGCTTTCCTCGGATTGTAATATTTTTCTCTGTCACCCATGTACCATTACGCTGCACTTGTATTTGTAATTCTACGGCAGTGGGTACTCTATCCCCGTTATCCTTAACTTCGACCAATGTTTGAGTTCCAAACGTTAAGCGGAGGCGGTCAATGTTACGCGAAGTAATTGTCCGGGTAACTGGGGAGTTTTTTTTAACTTCAATCCCCACAGGGGTTTCACTTGAGGATGAAGAAAACCCCTCTAATGCTGGCTGTTCTAATGTACCCGACACCCACTGAGCCGTCATGCCATTAACGTTGCTATTACCAGACGAATCAATCACAGGGGTATTATTAAGATACACACCTTTCAAATCACCCACAGGCCCCTCAATTGGCCCTTCGCTTACAAGGTCAACAATAGACAGTTTTTGCCTTGATGTTAAATCGTTAGGTGCTTCGTACGGAGTACGTTGCTTTCCTCCACCTTTACCCATGATTAAGTCTCCCCACTACCGCCGTGTTTACCCACATCAATATCTTTTCCGTCACTGTCATCCATAATTTCGACTGACTGAGAAATTACCCTTGAACCACACATGATTTCACCGTATGCGATAGGTACCGCCATCCCTTGAGCCACTGAATTATCTAGGTTGCTGAAATAGGTATTCCCTTTTTCCTCCTCAGAGCGAGATAAACTGGCCCGTTTAGGAAGTGGGGTAAGCATTTGAGCAACGCCACCCAGCATCATTGCGGCACCAGCTGACATCATCATGGTTGCTGCTGTCGCTGATATCCAAGCTGGCCCCCACCACCCTAGCCCCAAAATAGCGGCACCTGCCACAAACTGGAAAACACCGCCAGACTTAGCGCCTTCAATGCGTGGCACAATATGGATAACCGCATTAGGTATTAGCGGCTCATAAATGCGCTGGTGAAGCTCATCGGGTTTGACGTCAGAACCACTGATACGGATTTGGTACCAACCTTCGCGGAATTGCTGTTTAAGATTGGGAACTTGAAGGAATAAGGCATGAAGCCCTTCTGCTGCAGTTTTGATATTTAAATCGAATCGACGGCCAAATCGTTGCAGATCCCCATAAAATCGGATGGTTGCCAATTTCGGTAACGCCAAATCGAGTGAGTCATTTTTTGCCATCTTTCGTTATAAACCTCACGTTTGCTCAGTTGATTAGGGACGTGGTGTAGAATGGTTTGATCACCAAGGTAGACTGCAGCGTGATTTGCCCGAGAACTTGCGTAACAACACAAAATAATGTCACCGGGCTGGATATCTCTTTTGACTTGCTTAAAACCATTTTCAGTCAAATTATCTAAATAAAGCTCCTTCCCTTGCCGCCACCAATTGTCTTCGCGGTCAAAATCTGGCAATGAACAACCGGCTAAATGGTAAGCGTCACGGAATAGGCCATAGCAATCTGTAGAGCCATGAATAAACTCACGGCCTAATAACTTAGGTACACAATCAAATTTGATAATTTTTTCATCACACACCAGCCACCAAGGTAGATGTGTTTTTAGTTGGTGAGCTCTATCTGCTGAACTCAGATAAGGTTTTCCGTACGGATGGCTGTGAACAATAGCAACCACATCACCTAAACGCTCGGCTTGAATGTAGTTTTCAACTGAAATCGAGAAGTAATTATCAGGATCGGCATGCTTATTTTCACAGGGGATATAAACCTCAGCACCCTCTTGAATAATCACAAGGCCGCACGACTCCTGTGGTACCATGCTTTTGGCATGTTCCAGAATAGTTTGTTCTAACATAGGGATCCTTATTGACTAAGGCGAGAAGAAGAAAGGAAACAGCCTATTCGACCTGCGTTATTTCTTAATTCACAATCAGATAACCGCTTTCCACATTTATCTTTTGCTGGGTCTTGGGTTGGGTTCCCGAACTCATCAGCAACAGCACCACCTTTATAGCCGCACTCTTCACCCCGATAAACAAAATTACATACATCAGAAAGAATGACTCGAGCTGGCAATGTCGCCCCATCCGTTTCTGTTGGGGCGGCTAACTCGAAAGTGGCTGCTTCTGCATTTATCGAGGTCAACTGCTCAATTACCCAACGGCTAACTTGCTCTTGAGTCGGATCCGCATTTTTATTACCACCAGCAAAGTTCTCAGCATCGAGAAACTTGGCATCCGTTTTCCTGCGGATCACTATGCCACCTATACCAGAATTTAATCGACTGGCAATGCCATAAACTAAACCAAATATATTTGATAATGAAATAGTTGGACGGTTTGATGGGCCTTTACCATTAAATCCAAATCCTTCACCAACAATAGGATAAGGTTCATATTGTTGCCCTTGCCAAGTAATCGGTTTTAATAATTCATTCGCACCATCATGAAACCGATAGCGGACACCACCAATATTGGTTAAATCTATTTCATATAATATTATTTCGGAGTCACCTTCAATTTCAGTAACTGCAATCAGTAACTCAGGTGGGATGTTTTGCATTTTATTTACCTACAAAAAAACCACCCGAGGGTGGTTATTATAAATGATTAAAGCTTCCTATTTATTAATCAAATAATTAAACTTACGAGTGAATGCTTCATGAACAATAGTAGGAATTTTATTCTTTATATCACTCACATCACCTGCACTATCTTTTATTAAATTTATAGACTCGGGATATTTTTCCTTAATTAAGGCAATTAACTCCATGACAGCATTATCATCAATTAAATAACCATCTTTAATTTTTATAAGTAACTTTTTATCATCGAATATAAATGAGCCGTTTGTATTCGTGCTGAAATTTTTTACTGGAATATCACTCCCGCAGTGTTTGCATTTAATAGCTTCTGGTTTAATTAATTCGGCACAATAAGGACATTTTATATTCAGTTCTGGATAGTTATTAATATCTAAGACCTGTGCTTTGATGTTTTTTCGCCCTCCAAACAGAATCATTAACAAACCACAGAGGGTTACAAAACAGCTTATTAGTATGAAATTTTGTCTGCTCGACATTAGTCCTATATTGTTAACTATTCTTCCATATTCTGTTGCTACAGTGACATCCATTGAGAAAGAGGCTATAGCGCCAATTATGCCAACAACCAAAAGAAATAGTCCAAATCCTTTCATAATGACCTCTAACTATAATAATTGACATTATATTAGCGCATTGAAGCAAAAGGAAAAGAGATCAAACCTTAGAAAATGACCTTCTCAAATTCCGCACTTATTGTTTTGCGGATATTTCCGCTATCTGAAGACCATTTTCTGCAAACAACTACAACTGCAGGTTCACTTTTGATAGGTTGAAATAAAAACGACTTTACGCCACCGTGTCGCCTCAAAAATTCCAGTACTTGGTCTGCTTTTTCGGGAACAAGCGATAAATTAACACTGAATTTTTCAAGATGTGCATTCAATCCATCGACTTTACGCTGCTCATAGCCATCACCAAAGCGCACGGATCTTGCTCGGGGTGAAAAATCCGTTTTCATCCCCGGCTTAACTGGCCAATTAAACGTTTCCATTAAACCTCCATTATTTAGCCTTCATTCTGGAGGCTTTAAGTTTACTTTATGAAGAAAATGAGCCGCCATCACGACGCTGTTTTCTCATATAATCTTCAGCACCTTTTTTACCCGCTTCATAAACTACTTTAAGCGCCTGAGGTCCAATCTCACCATTTGAACCATCATTCTGAATAGTAACATGATTGGTTTGATAGAAATCACCAGAATTTTGCTTAGTATTCGCAGCAATAACACCTAGTTTTCCATCAATGCCTCGGCGCAAAGGTAGTATCGCCTCTGGTCCCGCCTCCCCCATAAGTCCAGCACCGCGAGCAAATGGAAATAACGTTGGTTTAGAAACAATCTGACCGCTATATGCACTTAGACCAGGAGTATTATACACACCACCATTAGCATTCGGGGTCACACTACCAAAACCAAAGGCTTCAAACCCTTTAACAATGGTCATTTTAATCGCAATTTCAGCTAACATTTTTAGGATAGAGCGAGTGAAATCTTTAAAGTTAGCCTCTCCACCCGTGAGCGTTTCCGCCAGCTGAGAGCTAAAACCATTGAGCGTAGATGAGGTTACATTTTGGATTTGCGCATTAGCATCCAACGCTGCATCACGATAATTACCCCAAGCAGTACTAGCACCTGATGCCCAATCCGTTTTTGCAGCATCCTCCTTATCAAAAGTAGCTTGCTTAGCTGATTTAACTTTGCCCCATTGTGGTGTGTCACCATAAACAGTGCGAAGCTGTTCCATTTCCAAGGCACGCTGAAGTTCTATGGTGGACTTACCCAGTGAATCAGCAATTGCTTTTTGCCTCGCCTCCTGTTGTTTGACATACTTATCAGCCTGATCTTGCAGTTTATTTAAGTGCTCTTGCTTGGCAATTTTGTCACCCAAATCCGCTAACTGCTTTTTATTCGCAAGAATACTTTCTTTATTTTTCAATAAAGATTGTTCATCAAGAGATAATTTGCGCGTCTTTCGAGCTTCTTCTAAAACTTCAAATTTAGCCAACTCCAATTGCAGGTTTTTACGTTGCTGACTAAGGAAGTCAGTTGCTGAAGAATGCTGCTCAAGAAGTCTTAATTGTGCCTGAAGAGATGTAACCTCTGCTTGTGCGGACTCGTCATGCCGAGTGCCCATATCTGGTTTATAGGCCTTCCCTTTTGGTGTTTTACGGTCTAGTTCTTTTTGATACCGCTCCTTTTCTCGCTGAATAGCTAGGTCTTTTGCAGCTTGAGAGGCGTATTCATCATTCCTTATTTTTTCAAGTTTACTTTGATGCTTTTCTTCCGCTGACTCATATTGTTTTTTTAAGGCTAAATCGGCGGTAATTTGTTTTTTCTTACGTTCTTCTTCTCTGTTATCAGCTTTTTCCCTAGAACTTTTAATATCCTGTTGAAATTTTTCTTCTTTTAACAGCTCCAACTCATGCCGCAAATCATCAGCCGTCTTACCGGTCTCATGAAAATACAACCCCTTTGAAGCAGGATTTATTTGAAAATCAACTAATTTTTGTTCTATTGTATTTATTTGCTGATCCAGTGTTTTCTGTCGACCAACATCAAGCATGGCATCCCATGCAGAACTTGCCATTTCTTTTACGCCAGCCCAAGCGGACTCCAAAAATCCAAGACTTTCAGTTATATCTGATGCTCTCTCTCTCATTGAGTTAGCATATGATTCCATGGCTAATTTAGCGGCATCGGTAGAGCGCCCCTGCTCCTCAAGTGTGGTTATTTGTTCAAGTTGAGTTGCAGTTAAAAAATGAAGGGATTTGTCTAATTCCATGACAGCTTGAACGGGTTGATCTTTAAGGCGCTGAAACTGTTTAATAGTTTCATCAATGGATTGACCTGTGGCCTTCTCCATTTTCGCGGCAACACCTGCAACCATGTCTACCTGTGAGCCCGTAAACGAACCAGAACCGACTACTTGTGCCAGCGCATCAGCCATTTTGTACTGAGTTATCCCCTCACTCGAAAGGGATTTAGCCAAGGCATTGAGTTCACCCTGAGTTTTAGCCGCATAATTACCGGTTAAGATAAGTTGCTTATTGTACTCGCTAAGCTCTTTAGACCCTTGGTATGCCGCAATACCAAAAGCCGTTAGTACGCCAGCCCCGCCCACCATGGCGACTTTCCAAGGGGTAATTAAAGATGTAATGGCTTTTAGTGAATTACCAAACCCACCAAAAGAGTCTTTTATTTGCCCGCCTTGCTGAATGGCCACCAACCATAATGGCATGCCAGAAGCTAAAGAAGTGACAATATCGGTCATTTGCATAGGCAACTGACGCATGGCCTGACGATACTGCCCAGAGGTCAAAGTAACCCCTTTCATAACACTATTTTGTTTTTCAAGCTTACGAATATAAATATCAGCTGAACTCGATACCCCAAGCTGTGCTGCTTGCAATCGCAACATTTCAGTGCGTGACAGGTTTTGCTGTGTGACCTGTTCTTTTAACTTATTAATAAAGCGCTGCTTGGCTTGTGCCGCGCTATTTTCTGCCTGTGTAATGGATTTCGATGTACCAATCGCTTGTGAGGTAAGCGCTTGATAATCTTTGACATGCAATAACCCCTGCTGCATGTCCTTGTTCATCTTGCGCTTAATTGCGCTCAGATCTTCCAGCCCCTTACCATTCGCTTTAATTGCATCTAACTGTGCATAATATTGCTCAGCAAGTACCTCTTGGCTTCGTGCATTTTGCGCCCGTTGTGCCTCAGCTTGAATGAGTCCTTGTATTTTTTGATGGGCAGTATCCATTTCATCATTAGCTCGCTTCCGTTCGCTGGCTAATTTTTGCTCTGCTGAAATAGACTCTTTTTCAAACTGTTTGAGTTGTGACCGTGAACGTGTTAGTGCTGCTTCTGCCTTCGCCGCTTGTTTGGCTAAAAAGTCTTGCTGCCGCTTAATTGAGGCTTGCTCTTTGCGTTCCTGATCGTTAAGCTCACGCTGAACCCGACCTGCTTTTTCAAGAAATTCGGTTGTATTCGCGCCAATCTTAATCTCAAGATCCGCTATTTGGTTGCTCATACCGCACCCCTCCTGATATCCCCTCGCTAGCTAACTGAATGGCCTCATCTGACATTCCTCCCTCGTCAACCTCAACATCGGTTAGCAACATAAAATCGGTCAACTCGGTTTTCGTGCCACCCATCGCCATATAAAGAGAGGTGTGCAAGGCAGCAAACTCAATATCAACAAGTTGAGGCATAAAAGGCGTCTTGCTAAAGTGCGCTACCCAATCACTAAACTCGGAGGCACTCATTTCACTTAGCATTCGACGCCAATCTGGACGCCCAAATTCACGTGCAAGTCGCAAAGCAAAAATACGCTCACGGCTGGCTACTTTTCCAACGTGATAGACTCACCATTTTCCGCTTCATCGTCATCACCCTCAGAACTCGACATGCCGCTGATTTTCGAGATCGCGCGAACCGCTTCGCTTAATGCATCCATGCTCCATGTTTGCGCGATTTCGTCGTAGAGATCGTCAATCTCACGATCGCGGTCTTCATGCCAACGTGAACGAGAAACCAACCATGCTTGGCTCTCTACCATTGAACGCATCGATTTGGCATCTTTTTCAGCGCCTTCAAGACCGTCCGTTTCCTTTTCTTTTTTTGCTAAAAAATCAAAGTAATCAGCACGTTGTAGGGCTGACAGCTCATAAAGAACAATATTTTCATCGCCAATAGTGATTTCTTTTTTCTTTAAAAACATGACATTACCTTTATTTAGTTACAAAAAAAGCCACATTTCTGTGGCTATATAATTGATTTAAAAGTTTTATTACTCTTTTGGTTGAGGTGCCGTCTTACCCGATGGCTTCGGTGTAATTTCTTCCGCCATCGTTGGGCGACCAGTATTTTTAATTTTTACCGTACGCGTCATGGTCTCTTTGATTGGAATGGATTTACCGAGGGCACTAATCCAACCTTTAAATAAATCCAGCGTGCCGTTTGGGTACGAAATTTTGTAAAAACGCGGCAAGCCTTCATCAAACCACTCAATCAAGTCTTTTTGTCCTTCCTCGCCCGGTAACCAAGCAAGAGTAATACTGGTTTCACCCGAGGATTTCTCACCTTGAGTGGTGTTTTCCCAGTCCCCATCAGGATCATCAAGGTAGCTATCATCTTCACTTGCCGCCGTGATTTCTCCCGGCTCCAGTGACTTAATTTTAGCTAATCGAACAAAGCCCGTTTCGCTAAAGGGATCTTGGGTTGGGTCACCCGTACCGGTATAGACCCAAAGTGTGGTACCCGCCCCCTTCGTGGGAGCTAATGGATTTGGTACTTTTGCCATCTTAAAATTCCTTACATTTCATATTCAATTTGGTAAGTAATATCAACCGATGCCCATAGTGCCATTTCATCATCACGATCATAATCAAACCCTTTTGGCGTCATATCGGTTAATACGTCACCTAAATTGGTTATGTTTTTGATTGCTGGATACAGTTTTTCTTCTACCCATTTATCTAAATCAGAATCGGTTTTGGCCGCTTTTAGAAAAAGCTCGATATGAAGAATGGCAGTCCATTGGTTGCTATCAAGGTACTTTGGATCTGGATGAGGTTCAGTTAAATAAACAGCGACGACAGGCAGCTCACTTTCATCAAAGTTAACGGGTCGCCCATCATAAATTGATAATTTTGGGAGGCTAGTCTTGAGCCCCTCAATCACTAACTGGCGGATCTTGGTGTGCTTAATCACTATCCCCCCTTAAAATAAAGTCGAAGTTGGTTATTCAAGGCGTATTGCATTTCTTTGCTCATGTCCTCTTCACGAACTTTAATGGCGTGCTCTTCAAAGGCCTCTGTTAGCGGTTTAGAAACGGGTATTTTGACAACATCAATCGGGTAACGGCTTAGGCTGAGCCGTTGCATGACATGCCATTTACCATTTTTTAGCTGTTGAATAAACGCACCTTTAAATGTAAATTTACCCACTTTTAAAACACTGCCATGCCGCCTATCGACTCCCCTACGACGAGATAATTGAACACGCGCTGTGCCGAGCACAATCGCGGGTAAATTACCTCGGTTTACTGTGATCCGTGCTTTAGGGGTGCCCTGCTTTATACTGGCTTTCTTAAGCCTTACACGCTTACGGATGATCTTTTGTTGGATTTTGACTTCTTTGGAAACTTGCTTGACACTGCGGCTAACGGCTCTTGCCGCAATCCGATTTATCGCCTGTGCCGTGGCAATCGGGGTCACTTTATCAACGATAATACCAAGATTACGAACCGCTTCATCTTTCCCCTTCATCGTCATCAACCTCTAAGAAAATCATCCACTTGCCATTAAAGCGTTGGCGGCGAGTGGTTTTATAATGGAAGCCGTCAGCAATAACACTGTCATTCTTCCCGGGCTTATACGTATCAGAAAAAATGACATAAGAAAGCCCATCCCCCGTAACTGGCCCGAATTCGGGTAAGAAATGAGACTCCACCCCAATATAGTCAACACCGTTAATGGTGATAGGCTTTCCCATTCGCTTTGCGGTGAGTGCGTCCAGTCGATCTGCGAACCGTTCAAACGCACTCATAAATTAACCACCTGCCGCCGCAGTTGCTGGGAAAATATTCAGTTTAACGGGCACTAATTCCGCGCCCGCTTCTGCCGCCCCCCATGTAATACCCACAGGAACGCCACCTTTATCAGCAACAACCCCTTTATCCCCCGTCACCGCTTGACCCGCTGTTAATGCAACGCCCGCCTTTTTCTTTAGTAAAAAGACGCCCTCTGCAAAGCCATCTCCCGTCTCACCGGGTTCAATATTTGTCGCTGCGACACAAGCCAATGCGCCCACCATAACCAAATCGCCACTGAGAATAGTGGTTGTGCCTGCATTGATAATTTCAACAGTTAACCCCTGCTGTTGGTAATTCTTAGCCATAACTTCTCCTTCTGGCTCCTAAGAGCCAGATTTTAGGTATAAAAAAAGCCCGTTAGGGCGAGTTTTTGTATGTTTAATGCGAATTATGCCGCTTCGACACGCACCAGACCGCGATAATCAACAGGGGCAACGCCTGCATCGATGCGGACTTTAGTGGTTACACCGTCAGAAGTGAAACCTTCTTGCTGATCGATATACGGTGTATCAACGCCATTTAAATAAGCAACTTCAATGGTGTCAGTACCTTTTGCTGAGGTCATATACCAAGTAGTATCGCTGTTGATATCCAAACGGGGCTCTGTGATGATTTCAGCGATATTGCGGATTGGGTTAATAATATTAGCGTTCACATCTGCGCCTTTTACGCTACCTGAACCTACTACCTGAATAGCAGCAATTTCTAACGCGGTCGGCACAAGCATAAAGGCAGGGCGAATATTTAACGTGCGTTCACCTTCTTTTTGCTTACGCATAGCAGTTCTACCGTTACCAATAGTATCAACATCCATTCCCCCCTTAATCGTGTTGCCATGGTCGGCACTAAAGAGAGGTTTATTATCGGACCGCATTTTTTCATTTTTGGTTAAAATAACGTAAACCAGATCCCCAATCGTCGCTTTTGCTGCACTCCCCAATTTCATTGGGATATCGGTTAGCATGGACATGTCGTCATTGATAATGGCTTGACGAGAAATGCTAAACAGCTCCCCGTAAGTCGCCAGTGCAATCGTCTCTTTTTTGTCACTGGTCGTTACGTATTTATATTCAGCCCCTTCACGGACGGTACGAAGTGAATTGAAGCCCCCCATCCCTACACGCGTTGCGGTTTTAAAGTCACTAAGCTGGCCTTTCTTGGTCCATAAATCAAAGGTTTCCTCTGCTTCATTCCATCCCTGTAAAATGGATTTATTGGCAACATCGAGGAGAATATTACCGAAGTCTGAGGTTGTATGCGTAAAGGCCATCGCAATCATTTGCATTGGATTGTAACTCGCAACGCCCACACCGCGATCCGCTAATGACATACGCGCCAATTCACGTAAAGTCATGCAGTTATATGGGTTATCGGCTTGAATTTCATCATACCCCGCTCGTGTCATCAATGATGCGCGGACGCTATCACCCACGATATTACCGTTATTTGCATAAATGTGAGCACCATAATTATTTGTATTTGTTGGTGTCGCCTCTTTGGCTACCAAATCTAAAATTTTGTCCTTTGCTTGCTCGACGGTGCAGTTGATATCTGTCAGGCACTCAACCATGATGCTGTCATGCTTACCGCCGAACATCGCAAACAAATCTTTAATCCCATTCATGCGCGTTTGCTCGGCTTGTCGTGCTTGCACCTGAATGCTTGCCGTATCTGGCTGTTGCGTATTAGTTGGATTTTGTGATTGTGGTGCAGGCTCTATCGCCGGTGCGTTTGATGTTGTTGTGTTTCGTGGGTTAGCTAAGCTATTTTTCAAGGTGTTTTGTAATGATTTCGGCATGGATTTAAATTCCTCAATGCGTTTAGATGAAAGGCTGGCCATCGCTTTGACTGGCTCAATAACAGAGTTAGCAAAACCGTGCTCCACGCACTCTTCTGCCGTTAACCATGTCTCTTCACTGAGCATGGCTTCAATTTCTTCTTTTGTTTTCCCTGTTTTCTCCATGTAGGCAGGAATTAAGACATTTTCAACCTTATCGAGCAGGTCGGCATAATCGCGCATATCATTGGCATCACCCCACGACACGCCCCAAGGTTTATGGATCATCATCATGGCATTTTTTGGCATTTTGACTTCATCACCCACCATGGCAATAACTGACGCCATTGAAGCTGCTAGCCCATCGATATGAACCGTAATGGTGGCATTGTGGTTTTTGAGTTGGTTATAAATGGCGATACCCTCAAAAACTTCACCGCCGGGCGAATGAATATGAAGGTTGATGTGGTTGATATTACCGAGGGAAATTAAATCTTCGGTAAATCGCCGGGCGCTTATCCCCCACATGCCAATTTCGTCATAAATATAAATGTCAGCTGAAGTTTCACTGGTCGCTTTCATTTGAAACCAGCTTTTCTCCGGTGCCGACATTAGCGGTTTACTCATCGCCGTGCTGTTTTTTGGTAGCATGAGATGTGTGTTTCTCGTCTGCATTGTCGTTACCTTTGTCGTTGGCGGGATCTGTGTCATAAACCAATCCAAGCCGTTCATTTTCATCAATTTCCGCTTTGCGGCGGCGTTTAACTTCTGCGGGGTTACCACCTCTAGCGCGAACCCAATCACTCTCTGTTGCCGCACCTCCTCGAATTTGTGTTTTCCATGCCGCTGACTCTTTAAGTGGATCTATCCACGGCATAACAGGCCCGCTGTAAGTCGCGTTGTACAGTGAATCACGGTCAACATCAGCTGGAACCACAATGACGCCAGCAGCAATAGCCATCTGTAACCATTGTCGATAAATAGGTCGGCTAACTGAGCCGCAGAAGGTATCTTGCAAGATGTAATACCCTTCAAATGATTCCACCAGCTCTTGCCGCTGCGCGCTGTATGTCCCGTTATAATCCCGTGCAATACTGGAATAACTACCGCGACTTCCCGCTGCAACGGCTCTAAGTTGACCATTCCGAAAGTTTTCAAGGTTTGGATTAGGCCTATCAGACTTGATCATGCCAACATCTTCACCGGGTCGTAATTCATCAAAAATAATCCCGGGAACAATATCGATAGTGCGGTCCTCATATTCCCGCTCATCATCGTAAGTCCCTGCATCACCTTTCTTGATGTACATCCCTAGAGAGGCAGCGATACGTGCGGCCGTCAACTCTGCATCTTCGTAGTCTTTTAGAGCACTTAAACGCATTAAGATGCCGGAAAATAAACTATTACCACGCAGCTGATGTAATCGACGCACATATTTCAAGTGCAGCATGTTTTCCGTCAGGATAGATTTAAGCTCCCCCATCTGCTGGCCTGCGGTTAACAAGTTTTTATAAACAAAGTAAGTTTGTGGGCGGCCCCAATCATTTAATTGGATCCCCTGTCGGATATTTTTCCCGGTATCATCCAAGTGAATCGGAACGAAATCAGGCTCAAGTGCTTCAAGCCAGAATGGAATACCCGCTTGCTTATCAAGCCCTTTCTGATTTCCTCTGACTAATTGAGCAAAAACTTCACCATCACGGATCCATGTTCGAACCAAAAGACGCTCAAGCATTGGACGGGTAAATTGCCCTGTAACCTCTGGACGAATGGACCATTCAGACCATGCAGTTCTGATTTGCTTGGCGAGGTCATCATGGATCTGCCCTGTAAGTGATAGTGGCTGTGGCTCAACAATAATCCCTTTGCTACCAACAATACGCTCTTCCATTTTGTCGAGAATACCAATCACAAGGTCGTGGTTATTATCTAGCCATCGCGCTTGCTCACGTAAGGATTTACCACCAACTTGCGTTAATTGGTTCGCATTTCGATTCTCTCGACGCGCCTTATGAAGCCGAGATGGATTTGCAGCTTCATAAGCATGAATGGCATAGCGTGACTTGGCTCGTTGACTCGCCCATGACGGTGAAAATACCGCAATCGCCTTCTCCAACATATTCATGAGAGCCTCGCTAATTTATAACCAGGTGATTTGCGATTAGCGGCGCTACTTTGTGAATATCGATGTTCCCAATATTCTCGCCCCTTGCGGATCTCGCTGAGATTTTCCATTGTCATTGACTGCCCATTAAATGTAATGCTCTTCCCCTGCAGTATTTCCATTTCTGCTTTTAAATATGCATCTAGCATTTCTTTAATTTGCTCACGGGTCATACCCATCCCCCTGAAGTTGCAGACACAGGAGCCCATGCCGAGCTTGTGCTAGGTGTGGTTTCTTGTGTTTCTGTTTGAATTTGTGTTGATTTTTGAGGAGGTTGATTAGGCGCTGGACGAGATGGTTTAACATCACTGATATCCGGCAACCGAGCCCATTTAGGCGGGTTCTCCCACTTGATTTTTTCGTAACCAAGCAAAATTACCAACGCATGCGCATAGACCATTAAGTCAAATGCTTCGTTAGCCCCTTTACCCGGCTTACTCCATTTCCCGTTACTGTCGCGCTCTTCATACGTCAATTCATCGTAGAAAGAATCATCAAGCCAATCTGGAAAATGAATATAGTTAGGGCCAACGGTGTCTCGCCCAAGATGAGCAGAAATGCGATCCTTAAGCTCATTAGTTTGTAATAAATGAATAGGTACATCACCCCGCGCTTTTGCTCGGCGATCTGAACGGTTAGTGTTATCAGGGTAAGATTTAGTAATTAGCTTGCTTTTCGCTTTACCATCCCCCTTAAATAAATAAACTCGCCTCGCTAACCCCTCCTTCTTACATTGTCGCCAAAATTTATACGCGTTATCAGTTACCCCTTCTTCCCCACCGGTATCTATTGCCATGCAATGGACGCCCATTTCAACGTTGTCATGATCATGAATTGGGTAGGTTTTATCGAGCACATCCGTAATGAGAACATCCCAGTCCTCCGCGTAAGATGAAGGATTAATGGGCAGTGATTCACCATCTTCGTTTGTTCTTAGTGAATGAGTGATATCAAATCGGTCAATTATCCAACGCTCACCTCTGGTGCCATAGCCTGTGACCTGAACGACAAAACGCCGCTTTTTACCGCCCTGAACGTCAATAGTTGCAACAAGAAAACGAACGCCATTAGGCACTGAACCATAGTCCCAATACTCTGCTCGAGCTTTAAGATCATCGCCGCTTCGCTGCTCTTGACTGATTTTTGGTAAATAAGGTTGTCCCCAGTCGGTATTAATAACGGACTTTAGTGTTTCCTCACTACCGGTTCGCTCGTATTCCTGCTCCGCATTGAGTAAGTTATAAACTAACTTTTCCCATGTTTGATAAGCCGCGGCTGGGCCTTCCATCCAAAATGAAGCAATGCGCGACTCTCTAGGCTCACCTGTCACAACGCCATTTTGGTCAATAGATTGCCCCTCTCTAAGCCAAACCCCTTTATTGTTTAGCTCTCTTTTCTGCTCAGGTTCGATAATTCCCATACAGTGTGGGCATTGTAATCGAGCGGCTTTGCTGCCCATTGTTGGGTCATCACCCTCACTAAAGCCCACCATATTTTCTCGAATAGGCAAGAAATATTCCGAACAATGCGGGCATGGCCAATACCACCGACGACGATCACCCCGATTATAAAGTGACAAAATGCCCGTTGTGGGTGGGGCTTCGTGAGGTGTATTTCGTCGCCATTTACTGTCTGTTATTTCTCGACCTGGGGAGCTTTCTACAAGCGTTTTTCCTGCCGACATAAATGTGGTTGTGCGCTTTGCAGCTAATGTATAAGCATCACCCTCACCGTCAATATCTTCGGGAAATCGGTCATAATCCGTTAATGCCACAAATCGATAATCCGAAGAGGACATGATATTGACGGATGGCCAACCAATTTTTAAGTAATTTCCTGCCCTAAATGTTTTGTCATGGACGTTGTTATCATTACGGTGTGGACTTAGTCTTTTAGCCACTTCACGACTAGATCGAAAGGTTCTATCTAATCGCTTTTTAGAATGCTCTCGCGCTTTTTCTTCTGTCATTTGGATGAGAAGAAAATCCGCGGGGTCACATACAATGACATAAACAATCCAGCCATCAATTAACCCCAGTGATTTACCCGTACGAGCTGGACCAACAAATATCACCGAATCATAGCGGCGATCTGAAAGGCAGTTCATGGGTTCAATAATGTAGGGAGTTAATGAATCATCCCACGGTATTGATGAACCTTCTCCCATGGGAACGCGCATATATTTTTTTACTGCCTGAGCAATTGGCATTCTACGAGGTGCTTTCAATAAGGATGCAACATCCTTTCTTACCGTTGATGCTGAGGCATAATTTACTGTCATTCGTCAAAATCCTCCGCATCCATCACGCGAGAAGCGAGAATATCCCGTAATTCATCAACAATGATTTGCACCTCAGTGAGCTGCTCCGCGTTCCACCCCTTATCTCGCTCTAATTTATCGGGCCATGTATCTAAAACTTGGGTTATTGCCTTAACCAGCACCGCCATTTCTAAATGCACATCAGCAACCGGCACCAATTGTTTGAGCGTGGTTTCGAGTTTTATCCGTTCGTTTTCAGACTGGAACCAATCTTTGCGATCTTTCGGCAGCATCTGTGATGGGTCTTGAAAGCAATTCTTATTCGCGTCAGGTTCGGCACCAAAAAGTATCGGACCAATATCCCGTAATGCATAAACAGGATTCCCTCGAACGGTATTTGCAATGGGGGTATTTGCATCGAGCAATCGCTTTTTAACTGTTCCGCGATTTAAGCCGAATGCTTCAGCAATCTTAGCCACGCTCCAGTTGTAGGCGTCCCCCAGATTGCTGATGTTGGACATTGACACCTCACTCTGTCAGGTGAAAACTAATATTTTTATTTATTATCAGATAGATATAACACATTGAGGTGACAACTCATTTTGAAAATTGTCACCTCAATATTGATATTTACAAACTAAATCAAAAGGTTAGCGCACCTGCTGCTGACAGCATGAAAAATTGAAAATGAGCCGTTTCCCGCGTGGTCGCCGCCTCGTGGTAAGGGTACCCCCTCAGGAGTACCTTTTGAATTATGCGTAAAATTAATCAATCTAATGAGTTTAAGGTTTCTTTGGTGGTGGGAGTGGCTTGGAGTTGCTAGACCGATTGGGTTGATACCCTTTAACATTTGTACCGCCATCATTTAGTTGCTTGTCCAGCTGTTCTCTGAATTGGTTAGGGTTATTGAAACCTTGACTGCCCATACGTTACCTCACTGTGCGCCCACAAAGCTTTAGGTTTATCTGTCTCAGGCTTTCAGTGATTGCTTTATCTGAATCAGCCATTGTATTTTGTATTGACATAAAAGAAGACTGCAATTGATTAAACTCACCCTCAATTTGCTGCTTGAACTCTTTAAATTCATCATGGCTAACGGGTATATTTATATCGATGGACTTATCCAATGCAGCAATAAATGCTTTGTTGCCACTATTGTGGAATGCTTCATTTATCTTATTTAGCGTTCCAGCGGCATCAGCAGCTACAGCAGATGATTGCTCATGGTTATTATTAATACCTGTGGTTATTGTCATTGTGGTAGTGGGTGACTGTTTAGCTATCTTTTCAATCGCCTCTTTGGCTTTGTCACTCATTAATTCTGATAACTGCCTAATACTTGCAGCGCTGATATGCGCCTCTGGTATAAAAACACCGCCACCTTTGCACTTAAATACATCGAACGAATTTGCAATAGCCCCACCACTTGCTTGTTGCTTCAGCCCAGCGCTAATCATCAGCCCTTCAATACGCTTTAGTTGTGCTTCCAACTTATCTAAGTCAGTGCTATCGACTGATATCTTTATAGATAGGGTGGCTATTTCTTTTTTATCTGACATGACTGTCTCCATAAATGAAGAGGCCCCTAACTAATTAGAGGCCTTTTGAAGAATGTCTTCGGCTATGTTTGTGAATGCGACTATGCCAGCCTCATAATCTGAGTTAATAACTTCCCTGAGCTTCTTTTCAGCTGCATCAACTCTATCTCTATACCCGGGCACTGCATCAACTAACCGATTAAGTTCAATCATTTGATTATCCATTAGCGTTTACACTCCGCAAAGTACCAATCTCTCAAGCCGAGGTATTGCTTTTCGAGTGTTTCAAGCTGCTTAAGGAGATCGAAATAATCTTGTTCAGAGTCTCTCGCCAAGGTGGCGGATCTGCTAGCATCCAAGCTGGAGGTGGAACCGTTTTCGGGCTTTGGACAGTCGGCTTTGATCCGCAGGCGCTTAGTGCCATTGATAACATCAATACGCAACTGGTCAATTTCAGCTTTTGCATTTGTGAGTTCCGTTGTGTGTTTGGTGTCGAGTTCGTGAAGGGAGTTAATGCGCTTTTCGTAGTCTTCATTGATAGCAACCTGCTCATTGAAATCACTATTTAACTTAGAGAAACTACTTTCTAACTTAGTGTGTTTATCACTCAATTTGTCATAGTCATCAGCAACCCACCAAAGCCAAAATAGCAAAATGGCACAAGCGGCCATTAATGCTTTAGTTAGCGAACCCATATCACGACTCTTTCACTGACAATGCTGCGTCGCCGATTGGCAGAGGCCGGTTATCAATTTCCACATCTTTAGGCCATCTATAACCAACGACTCTGGCCAGCGGGAATGATTTGATATTAACCGCATCCGATTGATTGCCGCCTAAAATAAGCAACTTACCGTCCGCGGTTTTCCCTACACAAAAACCAACGTGCCCACCGCCAGCTCTATCAAAAATTACCACGCAACCGTAATGAGGCTCTTTTAATACAATACCCCAATCTAAATATGATTTTGCCGATTCAGGGACCTTACTGACCGAGCGACTACCGATAATTCCAGCACGTTCAAGCATCGCACCAGCATAGCCCGCACACCAAGAGGTTTTGTCCTCCTTGATACCCGACCATTTCATATCTTTCCAATATTGAACAATTTTAGGATTGCTGTTCGGGCTGGGGAATCGGGTAACTCCAATTTCTTTTCTGGCTTCGATTAGCCACTTAGGTTCTGTCATTTCTTCACCATAAAAGTAAAAGGCCGCTTAATTAGCAGCCAGATTGATTTGATTCGGGACATTAACTTACTAATGACAACAATTGACATGATGTTGCCACCAGCGGAAAAGATAACGAGGAAAAAGACACCATCAAATACAACATCAGATGGTGCTGACACTCGTTCACCACCTAATGTTTCCCATATCTGGTAAACCCAACAAATAATTAAAATAGTGCCTACGACAGAATCCCTTCGCTTCTCATAACGACAAAGAAATACAGTCGCGGCAGAAACAAGCATGAACGAAATATCAGCAGCATCCAGCGGGTGAGCCTCCACCCAGCTTGCTAAATCCGTGAAGATAGTTAAGAAGGTTTCCATCAGTTACCCCCTTTATTTCGCCAATCTTTAATGGCCTGTGCGATACTGCTGAAGTTTCGGTCTATTGATGCTGCAATACGACTAAACAACTTTCTAAGGTTGTCTTTGTTTGCAGCAAGCACCAAAACGGGGATTAACAAGGCCGAAATAACAATGGCTGTTATCTTAGGGCTAATTTCCCATTGCCATACCTGAGCAATAAAATCTGAGGCTTCTTTAGCAATGAGGATCCCTGCACCGAGTGCTAAAATAAAATGAAGTATCTTTCGTCGGTTATTATCTTTGGATGCAATGACGGAAACTGAAGCGCCTATAACTGCCCCTAGCACAACACCATAGTCGGCACCAATAAGGAAACCGCCCATCGCGCCACCGCCAGCAGCACCGAGGGTTATCCCTATTGATGTGCTCATAAATGATTTGTTCTCTTGATTTAATAGAAATCCACCAGCTACAGAAGCTAGTGTGGGTTAATGAATTCAGTTGATATTTAGGTTAAGTTAGAGGTTCAGCCCTATGTGACTTACCGAAGGGATGGCTGATTAACTTCGGAGTAAGGATATATATGTCTTACGAGTTAATGAATATTAAGCAGCAACTAAAGGTGATTGAGCATCAGATAAATGTTAATGCTGCAGCGAGTAATTTTGTAATAAAGCATCTAATTGACATAATTTCAGAAAAGCTCCCAAATGAAAATATTACTGAACTGCTAAAAGAAAACCTTGAGCATGATTTAAATAGAATTCGTAGCTCCGGTGTCAGTGATGTAAAAAAAGCAATTAATAACTTGCTGCAAAAACCAGTAAAAGAAGCATTTTCCCCAAAAGACGCTCCTTTTATAAAATAGTTTAATTAGCGGTCACACGGCCGCTTCTTTTGCAACATCAACTATTACTTCTTTTGCCTTCTTAATTGCTTCAGCACGGTAATAATCAATATCTTCACCATCTTTCTTTTCAACTGGCACAGAAATAGTAAAAATTGGCAATAGATTAAAATTACTTGGTGCAACACATACCTGAACATTGATAGCTGAATCAATGTGTGTGAAGTTATTTGCGTTATATTCATACTTCTTACTCATAACTACCTCTCTTAAATAGAAAAAGGCCACGCAATGCGCAGCCCCTAAAGTTTTAACTTCTACTTTTTCGACCTCATTTGAGGGGATAAAAGAAGAAGTGAGAAAAGAATTACAGCATTAATCGAACATAGTTTTTGCCATACGACCAGTTTATTTGGTCATAAAAAAATAGCTTCTTAAATAATCGATGCTGCCACACGCCGTTTTCTTTACCATATTTAATAAATAATGGAATATCACGAAGTGCATTATAAAATGTAGTCGCGTGGTCATATCCCATTACGGTAATATCAATATAGGTTTCATACCTTTTGACGTAGCGATCATCCACCATTAGCTTAAAAATACACTTCATAGCTTGGTAGCCATCTGCTTTATTGTTGGCTCTCGCTATTACAGCCTTTCTTTTTTCATTGGCTATATAAGCATCGTTAACAGCCTTTATTTCATCGATCGTCATAACGTGCCTCGAAAATGAAGCCTGATTTAGCTCAGGCTGGCTGCTGTAAGCCACTACAGCTTTTGTCGCTCTGTATTCTGCTCTATTTCTAGCTTTGTTTGTTCGAAACGGTCTGTTTCAAGCTCTACCCCGATAACACGACGATTAAGTTTTAATGCCGCTTTTATTGTGGCGCCAGAACCCATGAAGAAATCAGCAACAACATCACCCTCGCGGCTACTACTATTAATAATATGCTCCATCATCGCTGAAGGTTTTTCACATGGATGCTTGCCGGGATAATACTGCACTGGAGGATATGCCCACACATCAGTATAAGGAACATCAACAGTCACGGAGAAAGGACGCCGTAATAATTGGTATTGCGCGGCTAATTCATGATATTCGAGCCTTAACGTGATTTGTTCACTCGCTAGATCAGCATGTTTACGATCTAACGGGTTATGGCTTAACTTTTCCTCAGCAACGCGCTTAAACAATTCTTGAAGCTTCAAATAATCCGGTTCACTTGGTAGCTGCCACTGGCTATAACCAAACCAATGCGAAGCCATTTGCTTACCCGTAGCTTTGTGGATTTCTTTTGCTGTTATTCCTAAAGAATCACGGGCTTGTTTGAAATACTCAATCAGCGGCTTAAGCACGCTTTCTTTAAGTTCACGGCATTGCTGCAAGTATTCACTACCTTTCCCTTTATAGGGACCTTGGTAATGCTCTGCAAAAATAATACGTTCTGTAGCGGGGAAATAACTTCTAAGACTTTCTTTATTTTGCCGCCGCCATGGCCCCGATGGTTTAGCCCATATGATGTGATTTAAAAGATTGAACCGCTCACGAACCAATATTTCAGTATCAGCCGCCAGCTTAGATCCACAAAACATATAAAGACTACCCGTTGGCTTTAATACCCGCCAAAACTCAGAAAGCATTTCATCAAGCCAAGATAAATAGGCAGTGACATTTTCCCACTGATTATCCCAACTACAGCTTTTAACTTGAAAATAAGGCGGGTCTGTTGCGATTAGGTCGATACAATTATCGGGAAGTGTCTTTATATAACTGAGTGAATCATCATTAACCAAATTTATACCGCTTGATATTACAGTGCTTTTCATAGATCAGGAGAACCTTTTTTGATAAGCTCACCTAGCTTTACGCGTATAAGCGGTGGGCCTTGGTTTGTCCGTGACCTCAATACAACGGGCAGATGGCTGGGAAGGTGCTACCAACACCCACCAGCCGCCCATTTTCACAGTTGGATATTTTGAAATGTGTTTTCTTTGATGTTTTCTTTAACTAACCCAGCCATTGCTAACTGAGTTAATATTAACTGGCAGCGTGGCTGTGTTAGCCCTGTGACTTGTGAAACCTCACCCGCCGTAACAGCCTCAGCGTATGGGGTAGCCTCAAAAATAATTTTAGCTTCTTGCGTTATATCACTCTGTTTTACCATGATATTTTAAACCTTTGGTCAGTTATTGTGCATAACTACACATGTAACTCTGACCAAATGTAACAGCAAGTCTTATATTTATTTATGGCATAAAAAAACCCCGCATCGCGAGGTTATATACAACTTGGGCAACATACCAAATTAGCGTTAAATATGGCCTATTTTGTTCATTTTTGCAAGTTATAGTACTTATTTTTGGATATTTGACTATTTCGTGTTCGCCCCATGGATAACAAAGCCTGTTTATCTAACTCATAGCAAATATTTAAAAGGTCATTCCAATATACTTCATAGTTCATTTTCCAGTTATTACGCTCTACACCCACCAGCCGGGCTAGGTCAGTTTGTAAGTAATCACGACCAGTACAAACCTGAACAGATAACCAAACCAATGACCTCAATCTCTCTTTGACCTTTTTGGTTATTTTCTTACCTTTATGCTGTTTTTCAAATTCAGACCATATGTGAACGCTAATATTGACCTGATGGTCAAATTTCAAACTATGCCCATAACAATACTTTATCCATGAGTGTTGCTCTTCACTTAACGCATTGATAGCCCTACGCCATGAACACAGTAAGAAATCTTCATGGTCTATCATCGGCTTTGGAGTTCGGCAACAGCGAGTTTCCAATACATAAACTGGATCCGTATCACGGCAAACAAGGCGGCCATTTAATTCCAAATCCCTTTTTCTAATTCTTGGGGTTGTCCTAGTATCTGTTAGCCCAAAATCTTCAAATGCTGCAAGCTGCCCCTTAGTTGCGACTCTTAAATTTGATGTAGCTACCCATGCCATATCGCTTAAATATTCCAAGTCATGCGCATAAATTGGCATATAAAACCCTCCACTGCGTTCCGCACAACGCATTAACCAAAAACACCCAGTGCCGCTGAACGGTCTAGGAATCGAAATAACAAAACCAACTGGCTACCATGCTCCCTTTCCCATTCGTTTGGATCCTTATGCAACTCGCTGTGGTGAATGCGACATAATGGAATAGTGAACAAATCATGGGCCTTAGTGCCAATTCCGCCCTGACCATGACCAATTAGGTGATGTGCGTCATGCGCGATAGAGTTACAGACACAACATGGTTGTGATTTTACCCACTGCAAGTAGCTATCATTAATCCAACGCTGTAATTTTGGCTTTAGCATTAGGCTTGCTGGTGGCTCGGGATCGATGGTTAAATTTAATACAGGTTTTGATACCCGTTCATCACCAACCAAATCGCTGAGGTATTGGCCAGAAAGAGAGATAAGACCCGATGGTTGATGTTTTAATTCATCAGGTAATGTCGAGATCAGCATTCTGTCATTAAACATGTTAAGGCTTGCTCCTGGTCTAAACATAACAGCCTTAACTTCAGGAATAATGATGGGGGTTAATATCCATTGGTGATTCATGACATTTTCTCCACTTCAGCATTGAGGGGTCTTATCTCAATTTCAAATCGACCACCTTTAACTACCTCACACCAAGTGATATCAACATGCTTAACTTGCTCATCGTCTTTCCAAATATTGGCATGTGTTATGGCGTCAAATGGTGCTTTTAGATAGTTATCAATATCCCTTCTGTGATAAGTGGGTGGGAACATCTTCACAATGACGGATACATTTTCAGTAATTACCCTAGGTCTTGGCCTTAATTGGGTATAAATAGCAGCTATTGCACTAACCCGGAACGCACGCCCTTTTGCACTGATTAACGTTTTACCGTTGATATTCCGCCAGCAAGCATTAACACTTGGAGGAAAGGGTAAAATAAGAGATATTGAATTACTCACTGATTACCCCCTTATTCCATACCGCTACTGCCGTAGGCTTATCATTTACCTCTGGCCCCTTTTCACCACAACTGTGGCACTGAATGTAAAACCATGTTCTATAACTGTGGCTCTCGATGGTTATGTTTTCACTTCCACAATGAGGACAAGGGTAAATTTCGGCTATTTTGCTTTTCATCCAACCTTCCCCTCATGCTGAAGCTTTTTATTTTCAATAAACGCTAAATCTGTTCTAGCACTACGTAATCTGGCTTTGGTGTTCTTTTCTTCTTTCAGTAAAGCATCAACTGATTTACGCAGATCATCACGCTGTTCGGTTAGGGTTGAGACTTGCCTAAAAAGATGTTCAGCATCATTAGCCCTCAGTAAAAAAACATCAAAAGCATCAACAATACACCCACAGTTTTTACACTTAACTGTCCTATGCTGCTCACTAACAATAACGGCATAGTGCTTACACTGAACCTGCCTAAAATCTCTTTTATCCTCTATCTGGGTTTCTAATACTGGTTTGGTATCGTCTGTGAAATTAACTTTGATAATATTGTCAGTCATCCTTCTGGCCCTCTACTATCAGGATTTCACGCTGATTATTGCTACACACATCATCACGCCCCTCAATCACACCAAACCAGCGCAAAAAGGCTTTACCGCTTAGGGTTGTAGCTTTCCACATTTTCCCCGGATAAACGCCAGATGGAATTGAACTCGAGTAATCAGCCAATAGATTAAAGTCTTTGGCACTCATAAGAGCGTGCGTATCATCAATAAGGATATTTTTTCGACTAGGTTGGTCCCAGTACTTACCAAGAGAATCCGTCATAGGTGGAATTATGTTGTTCACGACCTCACCTCCGATAAAAGTTTATTAAACTGTAATATCAATGGGTTGTGCGTTTTCATTAACTCTTTAACATCACACTTAACATGCCGATTTGTTTTTGCTCTATATCTCTTGCTTTTATTGTCTAGTTCGACTGTTTTCTCATAAGCATCTTGCTGAATCACATAAATACTAAAAGCCCCTTCTTTTCTTCCTGTTTTCTTTATCGCTTTAGCTCTGAGCAAAAAATCTATCGTGATTTTTGTGTGATTATTAGATGATGCATATATACTTCTGATTTTCTTAGTTGTTATTTCGTTACCTGCCTTGAATTCGCTCGCGATTCTTAGATACAAAGGAGTCATACCACCTCCCCTAAGATTGCTTTGCCTATCTCCATCAAACGATTTTTTGAGACGTGTGTCCCAATTGCCTTTGGCTCTACAAATGGACGCCAGATAAGAAGAATTGAGCCTTTACTATTGCCCTTTTTCTCTTTTCCCGTATTGGGATCAACAAAATTAATACGGCCATCGATGATAGTTCTAACTTCATCAATGCTTTTTAGTGCCAATGAGTACCAGGATGTTGATTTATCTGCTGGCAATAACATCACTATTGGCTGGTTTTGCTTTGTGCATTGCTCTGCGGCTTTAGCGATCCATGGTTTTATTTTGCTGTAAGGCGGGTTACACCATATAGCACCACGACTTACCCAATCACTTTCTAATGCATTCTGCTCTATGGTTAAGAAATATGGACACAAGGCATTTTGCTCATTTGCGGCAGCATCTAACCAAAAACCAAACTCAAGCGTTAAAGCTTCAAATAACCACTGGGGCGTTTGCCAGCAATCTTTATCTTCTGGTGCGGTATTACTTGAATAAACAGCCATTAGATAGCACCCCGCTGCTGGTGGGATTTAACATACTCACGCATATGCCTATAACGCTGCTGAACTTGAAAATCGTCAGCATAATGATTTAAGTGGCGAAACTTCCTGCAGGTAACCAAATCACGACGGGATTGATTCCATCTGTTACGAAGCTTGCGAATCGTGCGCCATTTACGTAGCTGTTTGAACATGGCAATCATGCCTAGCACGTCAACGCCATAGATTGTTTTAGTTTCACTACGCATCATACGGTCACCTCTTTCGCTGCTTGCTCTGATGCCTGCTTCCAAATACCAATCCATGCATTACGTGCATCAAATTCAGTCTTTCGCCCTAAACCTGATTTGTTCGCTAACTCTTTTGCTATTGCTTGGATCCGACTTTCTGGCTTCCAGTGGCTTGAAAATAATTTGGTAAACACAATATCGCGCTCAACAGTATCAATCGTGACAACCACCTCACCCTGCTGAACCCATTTTTTATTGATACACACTGGACGCCCATTGCTATGCCACTTTTGGGAAAGCTGGTGATAACTTTCAAACTTCTCTTTTCCGAAAACCGTCATAGGTCTCAGGTATTGGCTGTACTCGATATCATTGAGCCACTTAGCCGTTAGGTAGTCTGCCACCTGATTAAGGTCATCCGATGTGTAACCTTCCGCCAGCCTTTCGTTGATGTGATCCATCGTTGTTTTCTTGTTCTGGTAACTGGAATTAGTGATTTTGTTGAAATGATCCAAAACAATCTGTGCATAGTCGGGCTCAGCATGAGCCTGACAAAAAGAGTTACTCTCTGTTGTAATCTCTTGAGTATTCTCTGTAGTACTCTCTGTAAGATCAGGGCAATTTGCCCCGTTCGATGGGGTCATTTTGGTATTATTCGAACGTTTCATTTTGCGCTTATCGATAAGGTCATTTTGACCTGTTCGAATACGCTCGGCTGAACTGTTCGATGAGTTCAATTTGACCTTATCGGATAACAACGCATGTTCATAATTTATAGAGTAATAATTTGTGCGGTCATGGGTGCGTTTATTGATTTGCTCAATATTTAATACACCCAATTTTTTTAAATTGTTAAATGCACGCTTAATTGTGGATTCAGAAAAATACGGGAACTGTTCACGCCATTCTTCAATAGTGTTATAAATCCAGCGGTGCCCCTCATGGTCAACGCCCGACGAGGTTTCAGATAGCCAATACTGAACTTGCTGAAGCAATAAAGCCTCATTCAAGCCCAAGCGAACCGCCAGTTCAGGTATAACAATTTGTGGGCGTGTTTTAAGTAGTAACAAGCTGCTCATTCCATCACCCTTGTGAATTCGGCTTTAAATTTGTACAAAGGGGCGAAGCATTCATGTTCATAACCGTCACGCAAGAATATGACCCACTTTTTGACTCGGTCATAACGTATGACACGAACACGAATACCACGCTTATCCAGATAAATACGATTGAGATTATTGGCATCTTCATTGGACATCACCTTTCCCCTCACAATTAAAATCAACGCGGACATTTAGATTGCCCACAGCCCATTCAACATAGCTGCGGTTTACGGGGATCCATTGGTTCTGTACCATAAGCTCATATTGCAATTGTGAGGTACCAGCGGAACTCGCTGAGCGTCTCAGTTGCACTAAACCTGAATTATTTGATAGACTCCTCATGCTAATTACTCCACGCAAAGGTTGTTAGCACCAGACGCCTCGGACCGCATATCTGAGGCGTCAACCTTTTCAGGGCGACAAAATATGCGATAAATCAGTGATTCATGTTCTAATATCTTGGCTCTCGCTAAATATGACCTTTCCTTGATTCTCGCTCGCTCCGCTTCATCAACTTCACCATCAGCAATAGATTCTTTAATGCATTCGCAGTATTCGCCAATAGCAGATAACGCTTCCATTAATCGGATATTGATATCCTCGTTATCAACATCACCAATGTCAGGTTGTGGAACAAAAACACCGCCCGATGCTTTAGCAACCGCATTTGCTATGTAGTGATTGCCACTTGCTTGCTGCAGTACCATTGCCCAACCCAAAGGAAAAAGCTGATCACCATCCGTACGTAGACGGTTATAAAGCGATTGAGTTGTCACCCCTGTTGGATTATCGGTATCCTTTTTGCCTAACCATTCTGGTGCTTCATCATAGCCACCAGGCAATGATGAAATTGTTTTTCTGATTGCAGCCACCAGCCATGCTGGTTGTTTTTCTGCTTGCCAATTTTGTTTCATCCCACATCTCCTTTAAATTTGCTGTGGTTACATGAAAATTACAGTTCTGGTTTAATCTTTCCGTAAATCAATTGGCTGCTACTGACTGAGTTCCTCGTAAATAGGACCAATCAATATCAGGTCGAAGATCTTCACAGCGAACAATGCCTAACGTGACTTTTTCGATTTCTGGGCATCGTCTTGCGGGTATTTGGCGAGATCCATTGATCCATTGGTTTACTGTTGGAGGCGAAATACCCAGACGTTTAGCCATTTCGGCTTGTCCACCAACATGGCTACATGCTGTTTTTATTGCGGTTATAGCTCTTACTTGGTTCATTATTTAGTTACCTCTGACCTATGTTGAAATACAAATGTTAGGCTAAGCCTAACATTAAATCAATAGGAATTGCCTACACAATATAAAGATAAGATAATTAGGCTATGCTTAATGGTAAAGATTTAGGCCGAGCGATAGAGCAGGCAATTAATAAGAAACTGGCATCTGGATCGGTCAAATCAAAGACTGAGATAGCTCGACACTTTAATGTTAAGCTTCCATCTATTTATGATTGGATAAAAAAAGGTTCAATTTCGAAAGATAAACTCCCTGAATTATGGAGCTACTTTTCTGATGTAGTGGGGCCTGAGCATTGGGGCTTAAAAGAATTACACACCCCGTTAAAGAAAGTAGAGCCAAGCTGCGTACAGAATGATCGGCAATTTGATGACCTTTTTCATGCCTACACTTCTGCCTCTGCGGAAAGAAAAGAAATTATAAACTTCCTTTTGCTAAAAAATAGCACTAACGAACCATCTTGGGTTAATAGTGATACCAGAGCGTATATTACAACTTTAGAGCGACAAGCCTCTGAATGGCTGAATAATAAAGACAATAACGACAAACCCAAAAAACGCCCGGCTTAAATTAATTTGGTCTGATGGCCATTGGTTAGACTAGGCAGTACCTAAAACTCCATCCACTTGATTATTAAATAGAAAAATAAATATGGTCTAATTATATCAAAAATATTAGGCATAGCCTATTGACTTATAATTAGGCTATGCCTAGTATTATTGCATCAGCAAAACAGATACTAAATTTCAAATATGTGGGGTGCTTAGGTATGTGCAATTCTGATAATGGTAAATGCAAGTGCCTAGACCTTAAACAGGTATTACTTAATAAGGTTGAGCGACTTGAAGAGGCAGCGAAAAGAGGTCGTACATTGCGCGATCTAAATCCAGACATTCCCGCGGAGAAAATCATCTCCGCCGAACAATGTAATTGGACGCTGAATGATTGCGCTATGTTTCGTCGATTTATCGACCACACTTTTGAATAGCTCGAATAGACTGAGCCTCAGTAAGGTGAATGTATTCAACGTAAACATCAAGCTCTTCATCTGTAGATAGATTGTAAAAGGTTTCACCACCTTCGGAGTGTAGATTGCCTGTGATGATGTTTCCTTTTTCGACGTCATAACCACCAATAAGTTCAGCAATGGTTATTTCGCCGATTTCATCACGGATAGCAATCCAACCGATACGATGTTCAATATGAACGACAACACCTTTTAAGTTGCTCATAAAAATTTCTCTTGGTTGTGTAGGGCTTCCAAGAATACCACAGCCGCCTGATGTGGATAAGTTAGTTCAGGCAACCTTATTAACTGTGTGGAGTGTTTAGTATGGGAATGCTTATTTTAACCCGCCGAGTCAGTGAAGAAGTAATGATCGGTGATGATATTAAAATAAAAATCTTAGGGGTCAAAGGAAACCAAGTGCGGATTGGTATCGCTGCCCCTGAAAATGTATCAGTACATCGTGAAGAAATTTATCAACGTATTTTAGCTGAAAGAAATAATGCCAGTGCTAGTAAGTAGTTATTGATATTTTTGGTGGCGACCTGAATCTTCCACGCTACGAGGTTGATGATAATGTTCTATTCAGTAGCCACCCTTTTTACATCACATATAAGACCGCTGATATTTAATCAGTCCATACTAGGTAATATGTTTTAATTATTATTAGCGGTCTTATTTGTGGAGTAATAACCTAATTATGAGGATCTACTCATGAGTGAAGATAGAAAAACAAATATACCTGAATTTTTAGGTGAGTTAGATGCAGGGATATTTGAAAATAAAGTTGCCGCTGTATTAAATGATGTTGCACTAGGTGTTATAAATCACGCAGGGAAAGGAAAAGTTATTATCGAAATGGATATCTCTCGAATGAATAATTCAATCGAGGAGAAGCGAGTATTAATCCAACATAAACTTAAGTTTACTGCACCAACACCAAAGGGAAAACGTTCGGAAGAGGATACTACTGAAACGCCAATGTACGTAAATAAAGGTGGCAAGCTTTCGATTATGCAAGAAGATCAGGGGCAGCTTTTTTCAATTAAAGGCGAACCTGACGGTAAATTAAAACAAGTTAATTAATTTCTTTTTTATTTAAAACTCAATCTTTAAAAATACTTTATTAAATAAGTAGGAGCTTTTATGTCTCAATTAAACGGTGATGCCATTTCACAAATTAAAGATCTAACTATTTCCGGTGTTCGTTTAGATGTTGTAGAAAATCTGCATTGCCCTGCTGTTGCTAAACCTGATGGGCTTGAAATTGTAAATCTTGAAAAGTATCAAAATAATCGTTACCGCTTTCGTGGCTCATTAAGAACCACCAGCATTAGCGATTTTGTTAAATATAGTATTGGTTATTCTGATGCTGATGGTGTTCGTTGTTTTATCGATGCTGAAGATATGAGTGCAAAAACCATCTTTAACCTCGGTACTATTGCAGCTCCTGGTCACGCAGATAACTCTGCTGTAATTGGCCTGAAAAAAACATCCCCTTTTTCTGCTGTTCTATCCGTTAATGGACGTAGACAAGGACAAAAAGAGCTTGCTGAATGGTTGGAAGATTGGCGCGATTTCCTATTAGCTTTCGACGCTGAAGGTAATTCTCTCGATATTAAGCAAGCTATTGGTGCTGTTCGTCGAATTACTATTGAATCAAGCCGTTCATCCGATCATGAAGATAGCGATTTTTCGGCTAAGAAATCAATTATGGAAAACGTCGAAGCAAAAAGCAAAGACATTATGCCAGCTGCTTTTGAGTTCAAATGTACTCCCTATGAAGAATTGCAAGAACGCGCAATTAAATTGCGCTATAGCATTTTAACTTCACACGATACGCCAGCATTAGTTCTTCGTATTGTTCAACTTGAAAATTTAGAAGAACAAATGGCTCAGGAATTTCGTGATCTACTTGCTTCTAAATTTGAAGGCTCTCAGATCGAAACGTTCATTGGGAATTTTTCAGCTTAATTAATTTATGCGCCACTAAACTAGTGGCGCCATTAGCTACGGAGTACTAATCATGTCTAATTATGATAATTCAAAAAGACATTTTCAGAGTGAAACCAAAGATCACCAAATGTTCATTATTCACGAAGATGGCTTATATCGGCATGTCAGGTTCAAAAAACCTAAAACAAGTGCCTATCATTTTGACTTAGTTACGTACCCCGGTTATTTGGTTTTTTCTGGTGATATGGGTACTTGGGTATTTAGTCGGCTTCACGATATGTTCGAATTTTTTAACGGTGACAATATCAATGCTGGATATTGGGCTGAAAAATTGCAACATGGCGCGGGTGGCGGCAGAGATATAGCTAAAGAATATTCACAGGAAGAAACTGAAAAGTGCCTTAAAGGACTTTTTAATGATTGGGTTAAAGAAAACGAATTGACATCTAATGATGGCTCAACACCAGAAGAAATTAAACAGTATCAACTCGAATACGAGCATCACAAAAGCGAATTAAAAGATCTGCTTAGAAACAGTGATGAAGAGTGGTCAATGATTGAGGCAATACAAAATATTTCAAATGGCGGCTTTGATTATTCTCCCTTTGAGGAAACTTGGGATTTAATATGCAAAGACTACTCTCATCATTATTTGTGGGCTTGCTTCGCTATTCAATGGGGAATTAATAGATATACAAATAATAAAGTGGCAATTAAAGCCATTGATACATTTTTGTCATTTAAATAATAAATAGTGTGGAGATTTGAATATGTCTTATATTTCAACTTTTACAGGAAAGCATTTTAATTTTATCAATATCAGTGCGGATGATATCGATATTAATGATATTGCTCAGGGCTTATCTAATGAATGTCGCTTTGCCGGGCAAATTAGCCAATTCTATTCTGTTGCCCAACATTCCGTTTATGTGAGTCAAATTGTACCGCCTGAATATGCTCTGGAAGCATTACTGCACGATGCATCGGAAGCCTATTGCAAAGACTTGCCTAGCCCATTGAAAGCGCTGTTAACAGAATACAAGGAAATTGAGCGCAGAGTACAACTGGTAATAACTGACAAATGGAACTTACCAGCCAATTTAAGTGATATTGTGCATTATGCTGATTTAACAATGTTAGCAACAGAACGTCGAGATTTAGAAGTTGACGGTGATAACTACTGGCCAATTTTAGACGGTATTCCGGCAACTGATTTAATTACAGTTAGCCCATTGTCACCTATACAAGCAAGAGCAATGTTTATTTATCGCTATAACCAGCTAACAGGAACGATACCTAAATTCGATGCAGATATAAGATTAAGCACAATCCGTGGTGAATGCGCTTGGGGTGACATTTATTCAGATAAGAAAAAACGCTTTCAAGATGGTGATCCTATTCAAACATCACGAGTTATCAATATCGATACTTATTTAACTGATGGCTATATACAAACAGTTAATTCAGTTTACAGAATTATTTTGTGAGGTGCGTTAACTATGGCAAAACTAACCAAAAAAGAACTGGCATGGATTAAAAAGGTTCAGAAAGTATTTGATGAATGCCCGTCCAGTCGCATTGGCTTTTACGCTTGCGGAGAAGATACGCTGCATCTTTACGATAAAGATAATAAAAAGGCGGCATCTAATTTTAATGAATCTGGATTGTCAGTTTATACAAAAACATTCACTGACGTACTGAGTAATTCAGATGCTGATTTTGGTCATTTCATTAGGCTACCAAGCCATATTGAAATTGGTTAATGATTTAACTCGCATGGATGCAATAAGAGGAATGAATAATGGCAATTATTTTACATGCAAATAATAGCACAACAATAATTACACCTGAATTCGGTAACGAGTTCATGCTAGCCGAGCTCCAAGAGTATGTTGGTGGGTATATTCAAACAATCGACTTCAATGAGCCTGTGATAATCGATGGGATTGAGTACTCCACTATTGTTATTGATGAAGATGGTAAATACAAAAACTACCCAGTAAACATAACTGCAACACAGCACGCCAAGAGCGCATTATTTGATGACGATTTCTTAGTTGGCGATGTTGTTTTCTTGAAAAATGGGGAAATCTCTTAATAAAAACTGATAAATTTAAAAGGTGGAGTGATGGATAAATCAAGGCGGCAATTTGAAGAGTTTATTAAGTTTCACATGGATGATGCAGAAAAAAATAATAAATTCGAAACAGCTAATAACGGATTAAATTACGCTGATCGTGACATTGATTTAATGTGGATTAGCTGGCAAGAATCACGTGAAAGTTTGGAAATTGAATTACCCAAGAAATGCAATGCATCTATAGGTGGAGATACCAAAACAAAATATTACTTCAATGGAATAAGTGAAGGTATTGCCAAGTGTCAAGACGCACTAACTAGTAATGGAGTAAAAATAAAATGAAATTTAAAAATTTAATTAAACCTGATAGCAATATTATTTAATTTTTAAATCTGTATGCGGCAGATGTGGAGATAATTATGAATACAAGCCTTTCAGTTGAATGCTTGCCAATTTCAAAGTACTGCGAGTTATTTGGCGAGACAACAGATGCAATCAATAAGCGGTTACAAAGGCTAGTCTGGCATGAGGGAGTTCACGTATTGAAAATTGAAGGCGTAAAAGAACGCTGGATTGATATAAAGGAAGTCAATAAATGGGCCAGACAAAACAAATCCTCCCTCGCGGAGTAATGATCCGAAAACATAAATCAGGGGAAACAATCAATATTTCATTTACATTTAAAGGGGTTCACTGTAGAGAGCCCCTATCTAACCTTGAAGTTAACCCTAAAAATATAAAATATGCAGAACGCTTATTAGGGGAAATATATAACAAAATTGAAAAAGGTATTTTTTCTTATGTTGAGTATTTTCCTAAATCATCAAAATTAAAAATATTTGGAAATAAACATAAAGGAAGAAATATAAATGAATATCTGGACGAATATTTAGATATTTGTGAAACCAGAGGTTTATCCCCTTCCACAATTGGTGGCTATAAAAAATGTAAAAGTGCCCTTTCTACACTGCATGATTTATCAGTGGTAGATTTGACGCCCGGCATATTAAAAACATGGATCCAAAAACAAAAAACATCATTAAAGACAATTAGAAACCAGCTGTCATTTTTACGTAGTGCATTAGATGAAGCTGTAACCGATGGTTTAATTACATCCAATCCTGCAAATATGGTAACAGCATCAAGATATCAATCTAAAAGTAGTCCATCAGATAGTGACTACATTGTGGATCCTTTAACGCCAGAGGAAGTAACTGCCATATATAGCGCAGTAAGATATAACCAATGGAAAAATTTATTCCAGTTTGCAATTAATACCGGGCTACGTAGTTCTGAATTATGTGCGCTTAGCTGGGGCGATATTGATTTCATAGGCAGGACTGCTCATGTACAAGCAGCTAGTGTTGTTGGAGTCATTAAAGGTACAAAAACAAAAGCAGGAACGCGGATCGTGGAATTGAACGAAGATGCCATGACTGCACTTAACAATCAAAAGTCATTTACTTTTTTAAAAAATGAAACCATTTTCGAAGATCCAAAAACAAATAAAGCATGGGCTGGTGCAGATTCAATTCGAAAAAAAGCATGGGTACCAACATTAAAGAAAGCTGGTGTACGATATAGAAACCCGTACCAAACGCGACACACATTTGCGATTAAGCATATTAGTAACGGCGTTAACCTATTTTGGCTGGCTTCACAGATGGGACATAAAGGCCCTGAAATGCTATTTAGGCACTACGGAGCATACTTAAAAGAGTACGACGGTAACACCTCGATTTTAAAGAGAATAGACACTAAATAGCCACTGCTAGGACTACGGTTAAGCCGCAAATCATGCGCAGGGTAATATTTATAGAATAATCATTTATATAACAATAGGTTAAACAATTCCAGATGCGGGTTCAACTCCCGCCAGCTCCACCAAATTATCTTCTAAGGACGTCCAAAGAAGACTGAAAAGCCCGCTAACTCAATGAGTTGCGGGCTTTTTTATGTCCTACACTGTCCTATTTTATCTCACCCAAGCTAATTCCTTTAGGCCCATTGATAGGCCCAACGAAAAGAACTAACATCTTTGTTGGGCCTAAACGCATGGAGATTTTTTATGGCAAGAAAAACTAAGCCATTAACCGATACCGAAATCAAAGCAGCTAAACCGCAGGACAAGGACTATCAGCTGTATGATGGTGATGGACTCACATTGCTAATCAAATCTAGCGGAAGCAAGTTATGGCAATTCCGTTACTACCGCCCGTATACAAAACAAAGGACCAAACAAAGTTTTGGGGCCTACCCTGCTGTCACACTTTCAGATGCTAGAAAACTTAGAGCAGAATCTCGCTCATTACTGGCGAAAGATATTGACCCTCAAGAATATCAGAAAGATCAAATAAGAAACTCTCAAGAGGCTAAAACCAATACCTTTCAACTTGTCGCTGAACGTTGGTGGGAAGTGAAGAAGTCCACCGTAACAGAAGATTATGGTAACGATATTTGGCGCTCACTTGAACGAGATGTGTTTCCGGCTATTGGTGATATCAGCGTTACCGATATCAAAGCGCATATATTGGTTCAAGCGATACAGCCGGTTCAAGCTAGAGGTGCATTAGAAACTGCTCGTCGCCTTTGTCAGCGAATCAACGAAGTGATGATCTATGCTCAAAATACTGGCTTAATTGATGCCGTACCGAGTATCAATATTGGCAAAGCTTTTGAAAAACCTAAGAAAAAGAATATGCCAAGTATTCCTCCTGATCAGCTACCAAAGCTCATGCAGACAATGCGTACAGCTAATATTAGCCTATCGACTCGATGCCTGTTCATGTGGCAGCTACTCACCATCTCGCGCCCTGCTGAAGCCGCTGAAGCCCGTTGGGATGAAATCAACTTTGAGACTAAGGAATGGAAGATACCTGCTGTTAGAATGAAAATGAACCGTGAGCACACAGTTCCGTTATCTGACGCTGCTTTGGCTATTCTAGAGCTAATGAAACCACTCAGTGGTAATCGTGAGTTTATCTTTTCGAGCCGAATCAAGCCTACCCAGCCTATGAATAGCCAAACCGTCAATGCTGCATTAAAACGTGCCGGATTCGGAGGTGTACTGGTTTCTCACGGTCTTCGATCAATTGCCAGCACAGCTCTCAATGAGCAAGGCTTCGCACCTGATGTTATCGAAGCCGCCCTCGCCCACGTTGATAAAAACGAAGTTAGACGCGCCTATAACCGCAGTGATTACTTAGAGCAAAGACGCCCTATGATGCAATGGTGGGCTGATTTTATTGAATCGGCTGATAGGGGAAGTATTATTGAAGGTGGGATAAGGGGAATATCGCTAGTTGGGTAGTTTATTTGTACCAGCTCAAATTTGAGCTGGTACTTTAATAACACATAGCTGACGTCACATCGGAATTTTTATCTATCATCAGTCTTTTATGGGATTGAAAAGTTGAACATAATATAATGTAGGATGCAGTTGTAGTCGCTTGTAATACGAGCAGAGACTACTCCTTTGCATTCTGAGACGGTGTTGTTCAAGGATAGTAAGAACAATAAATTATAATTTAATGAAGATGGAGTAGGTGGTGAACAAAGTTATAATTACTGAACATGATATTTCTTGGGCCAATCAATTTTTAGAAGAAGCTGAAAAAATAAAAAATGCCGTCAAATTTTCAACATGCTACATTGACCACGTTGGCTCAACATCGGTAAATGGTCTTTGTGGAAAACCTATTATTGACATCCTAATATCAATTTGTGACTGGGATGATGTTGAAAAAGTAGTTATGGAATTGCAGCGATTAGGCTACATAGTAAGTGAGAAATGTGATGATACTCCTAGATATTTTTTGACAAAATATAGTACTGATTCAAAAAAATATCATGTGCATATTTGTGAGCCTCACAGTCAGTGGGGTAGAGACATGCTTATCTTTAAAAATGAATTAACTGTCGATGATGATTTTTCGAAAGAATATGCTATTTTAAAGCAAAATTTAGCTCAAACCCATGAAAATGATATCGTTGGTTATATGAATGGGAAAAAAGATTTCATTGAGAGTAGATTACGTGAGGTCGGTAACGAATTTGGGGTTAATCGACTACTCAGTTATCAAAGAGCTGAATCAAATAAAGCTGAAAGCTTACAAATACGTATGATGGTACTACAGTTTTTAATATCTATTATTGCTGCAGTTTCTGTTTACTGTAGTCAGAATGACGTATTGTTTTGGTTGGCTATAATTGGTTTTATATGTCTGTTGACATGGTTCTTTTTAAGCCAAGCCCAACAACGGCATCGGTCCGCAGGTGATCAGGCTCGACGTGCAGTACTATTGATTAGTGGTCTAAATGCAATACCGTCTGCCGGTCAAAATCTCCGCATTAGTGATAAGTTTAATGTTGCTATTACGAAAGAAACATTACGGCGTGAAGAAGACCATTTTTCGACCCGAGAAAAGCCTAGCTATAAACGGTTAGTTGAAATGATTGAAGAATCCTCATATTGGACATGCTACTTACAGAAAACTAGTGCAACGGTTATGTGGGTGCTATTATCCATTCTTGTAATTGCAATATTTATAGTAACTGGTGCAGCAATCACCTCATTCAATTCAAATAATTTAATATTACTATCTCGGGCTATGATAGCTTTGATGATATTTGTTATCTCAACGGATGCACTTGGTTTATTACTTTCTTATAAAAATGCAGCATCATCTATTAGTGAAATATTTAACAGGGTTGAGTCTATTTCAGTAAGGGGACACTTGGAATCAGATGCTCTACTTTTGATGTTGGATTATAACTCTGCTATCGAAAAGGCCCCAGCAACATTACCTTTAGTTTATAAATTTACCCAAAAAAAGCTTAACAAAAAATGGAGAGTTTACTCTGAAGAGAAACTAAACAGGAGACTAGCAAGCTAATTGAATGATATATCCATTTGCGCATTTGTTTTATATTAATCACCTTGTGGTTGCCAGATGTATACCCTCATGGCAACCTAAGTTTAAAATTTAGATTTATTATTTATATCATTAATCTATTAATATCCTTTATGTGATAGGCTATGCAATGGGATTTAATTATCCACATGAAGTTAGCTCATTTAAACAACTTACTTTTGGGTTTCACATTATTATGATTTATATGAAGCTAATGTCTGCTCCTCGCTCATTGCAGACATCACTCTCATTAAATTAATAAGCTAGCTACAAAACAGAATACCAAAGCTTATGACCAGTTGAAATTTAACTATAGTTTAGTTTTATTAGTGCAAAAACCTACAAATTTCACTTTTAAATCAAAGTAGTACATAGGGTTCGGTATTCCCCCACCTACCCCATAAGTAATTTTGATAAACTCAGTTCGTAGTACTTCCACTGTTTTCACAATCATCTAGTTTTCTTGTAGATTAACCAATCATTCCAGACATTACTCGCATTGAGATCCTGATAGCCACGGCTTTTGTCCATATCGTCGACAATGTCTGATGGCAACTCAACAGTAATAGCATTATCGCGGATCGACTCAACCTCACTCTGAGTTAATTCATACCCAGCCTCGCTCTCTTTTGACTCAAGCAATGCGACAAGTGAAGGAATGAATACAATAGTCATTTTTAGTCAGACTCCATAACCGTTCAATATTTAATCTTTTTGACACACATTTCCTATCGACACATACTGTCCACTCCCCTGATTTTTTCAGGAACCATTTAGAAAATTCTAATTCAATATCTTTTTAACTATTTTTCATTCTAACCGTCTTTTCCATTGCTTTTTTAACCAAATTATTATCTTCTCTAGACCAATCCATTATTGTTCTATATAAATTCTCATACTCTTGCCCTACATAGTCATCTTCTTTTTGTAACGTCAGAATATAATTTCTCAATTCCAACTCTATAGCTTTCACTGCTATACTCTTTTTTTTCCATTTTTCATCTCTAGGCTGGCGTTCAAGTAGCAACATGTATGCACGCTGTTGTATATCAACCATATATTTGTTACGTAATTTTCCTCCTTTTCTGCCAGCTTCAGTTCTTTGCTTGCTTAATCGATTTACTTCCTTACTATAATTACTGAAGAGACCCAAACCAAAACACTCACTTAGCATCTCAATACTTTTCAATAAAGATCGGATAGCAATAATTTTCAGATCTGGTAAGTCACTGTTATTAAAACGCATTGCTAATCTATAATTAACACTTGACCAATAAATCCTGTCTAGCAAAAAGTCATTAACTCCTGTGTGCATATTTATTATTTTGGTATCTCTGCTTAAACACAACCTTTCGTGCAATTTGAATTTACTCCGGTATTTTAAAATGCGTTCATATAGTTCACTGACTTTACCCTCTACACGATGATCTAGAAGTATGTAACCAGCCCTATATAACTCACCCATTAAGCCGATTGTGTCAGGCTCTAGAGTTACTAACATACAAATTGCATCATCTTTCGATTTTTTTGTTAATCCTCTCCAACCTTTATCTATTTCTTCAAATAATTGCCTCTGCTTAAAATGTACCTGTCGTTTTGCCTCATCAAAAAACATTTTATAATCATTCACTTAAAAAACTCCAAAATAATAAATTAACTTAAATAGCAGAAATTTTGCTTGCTGTATATTTACTTTCTCTGATATCCATTAGACTAAACACACTTCAGATATCTCCTCAATAAAAGAGTGGAAAATACAATGAGTTCACCCAAGATCAAGATATTACGACTACCATATGTGATTCAACGGATTGGGATCGCACGGTCAACCCTATACGACTGGATAAACCCAACATCACCAAGGTATGATCCAACGTTTCCTAAACAAAAAAAATTAGGGAAACAATCTGTTGGTTGGATCGAATCCGAAATCAACGATTGGTTACTTCAACGAGAGTCAACTTAGCTAGTCATTATTTTATCATTAACGATATTAATGTTTTATTGAGAATGTTTATTATTGTGAAGAAGTTAAAGAAGTAAAACCAAAACTGGCCTAATTTATCGAATATTGACTATTCAATAACGTTAAAAATTATTTATACAAAACTTAAGAGAGGATAATTATCATGTCTCAACGGATAACTATTACTGTAAAAAATGAAAATAGTTTAAAACAGATAGATGAGTACTGCTGTAAGCATAAAACTTCACGTTCATCTTTAATATCTAGTATATTAAAGAGTGCTTGCCCATTAATTTCAGAGATAAACCAATACACTCAATTAACTAACGAGCTTGAAAGTAAATTATTTTCCCCAGATAAATCTGCAATGAATTATCAAGGGAAAGCATCTACATTTTCTTTAGCTGAACATCTTTTAGATATATGGCAAACGCACATAATAGAAAAAGGTGTCATTATTGATCAACATGCTTATCCTCATGCATTTAAAAGCCCTAAAGTTGGTCTCAAAGAAAAAATAAGTATTCAAGAAGAACTTGAGCACTACATTAGCGAACCCAATATTAAGAAGGCTATCTTTATTTATACCGATAGGCATGTTCACTATAAGCTACATAAAGCAGGTGGATTATCAAATACAATTTTAATTAAAAATACTGAGTATAAAAATTACGTTTTTGACTTTAATGGGATCATTAACATACCGATGAATGATATTGTTTTCTTTGGCATTGAAGAAGCAATAAAGAAAAGCAAAGTACAGTTAAAACATACCTATGAAGCTTTTATACCCATTTATCACACAAACCATCAATGCATTCTAATTGGAGTTATTGATAGGAACAATGCTAGCAGAAGAATAGACAAAAGCTCAAACACCATAATCATAAACCCGCTATAACAGGTCATTAATACGTTTTTTGACACCTAAGGGAATAAAATGAGCCATTATGCATACATCCGAGTAAGACATGATGACAGTGATGCCTTAGCAAATCTTGAGCAATACACACAGGAAATTGTCACGTTTTGCCCTGAGGTTAAGGATAATATCATCATTGAACGTCAACCATTGCTTGATGTGAAACTTCCTCCACCACAACTTATGGAGCATATTGACCATATTTTAACACCAGAAGACACTTTAATAACAAGGAGTCTCTATGATATAGGAAATAATACTCAGCAGGCTGCACAGATTTTATCTCGATGCCATGAACTTGGTATGGCTGTTATCATCCTTAATCAGTCTATCACGAATATATTTGAACAGAAGTTTTTCTTGCTAGACGTGCTGAATCTATTAAATGATTTAGAAGAATGCTATGAAGCACTAAAACTAAGCAGGCGACATTACATTTTGTTATCCCAAAATAAGTCATTAGGTCGACCAGCAGGAAGTAAGTATAAGGATTATATTTACGAGCTGAAGTGCAAAGGATATAAACAACGAGAGATAGCAAATAAGCTTAACATTAGCCTTTCAACTATAAAACGCCACTGGAATAAAGATATTTTCGAATAAGGCTAACTCCAGAGTAACTAATTAATATTAAATTCAGTTACAGTGCGACTCTAAATATAGTTTTCGTGTTGGATAGGTATTATATATACCATCTATCATAGCTAAACAAATAATAAAAAACCATAGTGGGAATGCATTACATAAAAAACCACCGAGGAGACGATATCTAATTTAATTAAAACCATTTTAAACCTTATTAACTAAATCATGCAAGAAGGGATAACGCAGCTCCTTTGCGTTATCCCAATATTACTTTAATCATATTAAAGGGTAAGTCAATATTATCCTAGGGAATACTCATGTCTAAAAATGAATATAATGAATTTTATCTAGAATGCATTGCTGATACATTAAATTATGCTTTAAAGAAATACTCTCGTATCACTGTAATACGAGTTGACCTTCACTTTCCGCCTGTTATCGATAATGGCGATATGCCGACCTGTTTCCCTTATTTAGAAGGAAGTCCTATATCCCGATTTACTGATTCCTTAAAAGCTAAACTTAAGCACGATCAACACCGTAAAGAGGTTCAAGGTAAACGTACTTTTGAAAACAACATGCGTTATATGTGGGTAAAAGAAATCGCAACTGCAATACAGCCTCACTACCATGTATTTTTAGTCTTCAATAAAGACGCATACTACCATTTAGGGGACTACAATTTGTTCGAGCCTAATTTACGGACCATGATCACCACAGCTTGGTACAATGCATTACAGCTCGAATTTGATCCTTCTTTTGATACAGGCACATTAGTACACTACCCGGAAAACTGCCGATATTGCTTAAATAAACTTTCAGCATCATTTTCTGACGATTACCAATTAGTCATGAAACGATTAAGTTATTTAGCAAAAGAATACTCAAAGCAGTACAGTCCTGTGCGTCGTAGTTTAGGGCGTAGTCAGTATTGATATTTGTGGTGGCCTTAGGGCCACCTATACAATAATCGATATTAGTAGCTACTCATACGGTGGAGCTAATACCTCACGATTACCATTGTAGTCTTGCTCACTGACTATGCCTTGTAGTTCTAACTGCTCTACAATCATTGCGGCTCTGTTATAACCGATCCGGAACTGCCGCTGGATCCCTGAAATAGAAACTCGTTGTTTTTCTACAACATACTCAGTTGCTTGATCAAATAATGGGTCAAGTTCTTCCTCTGCCACATCTCCATTCTGGGCATCCCCATAAAAATTAAGATAACTCGCGCTTCCCCATCGTTTGCAATAATCGACTGTATCCCTGATGTCTGAATCACTCATATAAGTACCTTGGATCCTAGTCGGTTCAGATAAACTCGGTGATGCGAATAGCATATCCCCCAAACCAAATAGTGATTCTGCACCATACTGGTCAAGGATTAAATTAGAGTCAGCCCTAGATGATACAGAAAGAGCAATACGCGTAGGGATATTAATTCGAAGCTGTGAACCAATACTGGTGGATAAAGGGCTGCGAGTCGTTAGAATTAGATGAATACCAACCACATGACCTTGCTGGCTCAATAGAACTAACATTTCCCCTATTTGTTTATACTCGCCAATAAGTTGAATGTAATCATCAACACAAACAACAATTTCAGGCTCACTGCCTAAATAAGGATGTTCGCTATAATTTTCATTAGGGCGCCAGAAAGGATCAGGTATAGGCCTACCTAACTCTTTCGCACTTGAAATTACCCTATTGTAACCACTCAAATTGCGCTGATTTAACGCACTAAGTAATTTTTGACGGCGCTGCAATTCAGTGAGCAAAAACGATAATGGCTTTATTGATTCAACAGGAGCAGAGGCAACAGGAAATAATAAGTGGGGTATATTGTTGTATAAACTAAGTTCAAGCTGGCTTGTATCAAACATCACAAAGCGAACTTTATCCGGCGAGTTTCTGTATAAAATGCTCATTATCAAGGAATGCATTAACATTGACTTGCCTGAACGCGTCACGCCTGCAATAAGTAAATGCGGCATTTGAGCGAGATCCCAGCCAACTGGATCCCCTATAATATCTTCTCCTAACATGATAGAAAGCGAAGACAACCCATTGTTTCCGCACCATTGATTAAAGCATTCAACAAAAGGCACCGCTCTACGATAGGTATTGGTCACTCGCAATCCGATATAAGGTGTACCCGCAATAAAATCAATAACTTTTATATCAATGACACTAAGGGAACGACACAATTCTGGCACTAACGCTGTCACTTGAGAGGCTTTTATCCCTCTGCCCAGTTCGATTCTAAAGAGTGCAAATGTTGCGCCTTCATCATAACTGACAACCTCACCTCTTATTTGGTATTGCACAAAGCAAGATTCAATAGCACGGGCCATAGCTTCTAGCTCTTGAGGTGACCAGCAAAGCTCAGAGGTATGAATAAACGGTTGTGCCATCAATTCCTCCCATCAAGGTGTGTTAGTTCAGTAAATTAGAGTCACCAACTATATTTCAACTATTAACCATCACACCAACTGATATTTCTTAAAGTTCTCAGCTTGCTCCAGCACACTTTTATACACCTCATCATTAGCAACTGGTGGGAAACCATAACGGTGTAATAGCAGGATAAGGTCAACTTTTAGCTTCGCTTTAATATCTTCCCGGTTGCTCCAGTCAGGATATTGTGTGCTGTCATCAACAATCAGCTTCATATCCTTAGCCAGCGCCAGCATTTTGTCGTCATCGTAGGTAAAATCGTATTTCTGGCACATATGCTGCAAAATATCGAGAAAGGCTTTCTCTTCCATATCGATGCCAATATCCTCAAATGACATCATTTCCGCCTTGATGTCATAAATCATATCCGCCATTTGTGCCGTGAAATCGTCGAACTCTTCACCATTGAGCACATCATTCTCTTTGCGTTGATTATACTGCTCGACTAAGGCTTGGAATCGCTTGGAGAAATTGATCCCTTGGAGTTGGTTGATCTTTTGGAAATCACTAATGGCTTTTTGGAGCATCTTTTGCAGCAGCTGCATTTTGGTATTCGGCAACTTGATCTTATTGATACGTGCCATGTATTCATCATCAAAAATATCGATGGTCTCAGCTTTATCATCGCCCAGAGTAAAAATCTCTTCTACCCCTTCGGCTTTGAGGGCTTCGGCTATCATTTCGCGCACCTTTTGGTTCATCTGCGCTGTATCGGGTGCATCCCCTTTCGTTAATTTATAAACGATAGAGCGCACCGCGAGATAAAAATGAATGTGCTCACGTTCATCTTGGGTGATATCTTCGCTGCCCACACATACATCATAAGCCGCTTTCAAGCGCTTCACTAAGCCCATAAAACGCAATTCAGTTTTCTTAGTTTGCAGAATAAACTCAGCCGCTCGATTAAGGCAGTCTAATTGCAGCGTTGGCGAACCCGAAAAGTAATCACGACTATCAAATTGATGGAATACCTGTGAAAGCAAATTAAGGTGGTTACGTACCTCAACGATGGATTGCTGCACATCTTCAAAGTTAGACTTATCCGCCTTAGAATACATGGCAAGCGCCATATTCATACGGCTTTTAATACCGATATAATCAACAACCAATCCCTTTTCTTTCCCTTCAAAACGGCGATTCACGCGGGAAATGGTTTGAATAAGGTTATGCTTTTGCAACGGCTTGTCGATATAGATGGTATCCAGCTCAGGCACATCAAAGCCTGTCAGCCACATATCCACCACGATGGCGATTTTGAAGTTGGATTTCGGGTTCTTAAACTGTTTATCTAACTCTCTGCGGTAGTCTTTCGTCCCCAGTAAGTTGTACATCGCCTCATGATCATCTTTCCCACGAGTCATCACCATATTGACCATTGGTAAACGCATCAATTCGTTTTTATCTTGCTCGGTTAGCAAAATACCGTCGATTGCCTGCTTCGCTTCAAACCACTCGGGCCGTTGTAACTTCAGGCTTTGGTAAAACGCATAGGCAATTTCACGGCTGGCGCAAACCACCATCGCTTTGCCTTTAATAGTCGAGCCTTCTGCCACCCGTTTTTCATAATGTTGTGCAAAATCTTTCGCTAGTGCATCGATACGATCAGGATCACCCAAAATAGAGTTCATATTCGCCGTGGCTTTTTTGCTTTCTTCTATCTGATATTCGCTAGTGCCTTGGGCTTCACATTCTTGATAGTAACGTTCAATTTCTTCTAATTTGCTGTTATCAAGAGCGATTTTCGCCGCACGACCTTCGTACACAATACGCACAGTGATCTCATCATTCACTGATTCGGTCATGGTGTAGCTATCGATAGTTTCCCCGAAGACATCTAAAGTGGCGTCGATAGGCGTCCCCGTAAAGCCGACATAAGTGGCATTAGGCAGTGAATCATGCAAGTACTTAGCAAAACCGTAAGTCTTTTTAACCGTACCATCTTCTTGGTTGATACTGATTTTTTGGTCGAGGTTGATTTGGCTACGGTGAGCTTCATCCGAGATACAGATAATATTACTGCGCTCAGAAAGTAGCTGAATGTCTTCAGTAAATTTATGAATCGTGGTGAGGAATACCCCGCCACTAGCACGCCCTGCGAGTTTATCGCGTAAATCTTGACGACTGGTAACTGGCACAATAATTTCATCGCCAATAAAAGCTTTTGCATTGCAAAACTGTTTTGCCAGTTGCTCATCAAGATCGGTACGGTCAGTGATTAAAATAATGGTCGGGCTAGCGAAATCGACGCTTTTCATCAATAAGCGCGCTAAAAATTGCATGGTGTAGCTTTTACCGCAACCTGTCGCACCAAAGTAGGTGCCACCTTTACCACTACCGCCAATATTTTCACCGCTTGCGTTAATCTGTTTACGCTCTTTCTCGATGTTGTAATACAGCTTACGAGCCGCATAATACTGCGGATAGCGGCAACACACTTTCACTTCGTGCTTACTAGTATCCGGGATGAAAATAAAGTTTTTCAGCACATCCAATAAACGCGTTGGATGGAATAGCCCTTCAATTAAGGTATACAAGCCATTGATACCTTGTTTTTCCGTTGATTCGTTACCGTTGACTTTGCGCCATGCATAGTAGAATTCATAAGGGGCAAACAGGTTACCCATTTTGTTATTCACGCCATCGCTGAGAATACACAAGGCGTTATAAACAAACAGTTTAGGAATATCGCGACGATAACGCACGCAAAGCTGTGTCCATGCATCAAATAAACTCGCCTCTTCCCCACGCACCGCCGATTTAAATTCAAACACCACCAGCGGTAACCCATTGACGTATAAAATTGCATCAGGGATGCGCAGTTGTACTCCACCATTCCGCGCTTGGCCTTCTATTTCTAACTGATTGACTAACCGATAGCGATTATTATCCGCTTCTGATGCGATGTCTTCCCCTGCAAATAACCTCGCCAGCTGGTCAGGCAAAGTTTGAGTATCGATCAGTTCGATATACAGATCTTTTTGGTTGCGGTCTTCACGCTTAAGTAAAAAGCCGTTACTGAGCCAATGGCAGAAGGTTTTGTTGCTTTGATAGAGGTCACTGGCAGGCAAAGCTTGAAGCTGCTGTAGGATGGAGTTAATTTCACCGTCAGTGATGCCATCCCCTTGATATTGCCTTGCAAGGTACTGACGCAAGTCATCCACTATCAATACTTCACTGTTGTCTTTGCGTGGGATAGTGTTGCCGAGATAATGCGGATAGCAAGACTGACCTGCATTGTTTGCATGTTGTCCTAACAGTTCAATTATCGCCTGTTCCAGTTTGGCTTCAGTAAAGATATGGCTCATGTCAGTGGCTTCTATTCTAGATATTAGTTTTTATCGAGTTGTTTTAATTAAGATAGTTTAATTGATTCGATAACAAAAGCCGCCTCACAACAATAAAAGTGTGAAGCGGTCGAATAAATTAGATGAGCGTTTCTTCTGGGTTGTCTATTTTGACATCGCTCAGGGATAGTTCGCCGGAAATTAATTTAGGGAGAAGCGTCTCGCGGAGTTTGGTTAGTGTAACAATTTCATCATCTATTAATTTCATTTTTCTAAATAGTGGCTCGACCTTTGTTTTGAAACAATTCAAAATACTTTTTGTCGGCACTAGTATTGGCATACTTTTAATAATTTTAGAATTTACGGCAGTTGCGATCGAAGATGTGCTTCCCAATGAATTGAAATCAAAGCTGGTTAGGTAACAATATAAATATGAAGCACTAATATCATGCTTGGGTTCAATAAAATGAGCTATCGCCTCATTAGTTGTAAGTTCTTCACTTGCAATAGTTACTCTACCTAGAGTTAATTTAAAGCTCAGTAGAATAGAACCTTTTGGTACTAGTTTTATGTTGAATTTTTTTACTGCATCTGCAGTTAAATACTCGCGACTACTTCCTGTATACGAACCAAACTCCCCCATATCCCTAATAGAAACCCACGTAATATTACTTTCTTTTTGTTCGCTAAACCATTCACTTTCTTTACGTGGTGGGGTTTTTCCTATCGATACATTTGCAATATTTTCCGCAGCCTTATATATCCACCCCTTAGGCACCCATCCCCCGAGCCCTAATGCAGGCTCAGCACATTCTTCAAATGCATCAGGAAATAACTGACGAATATTCTCTGGTAACGGTTTAAAATTATCACTTTCGCGCACCGCTTTACGCATTTCAACGCGGTGCAGTAATTCATCAGAGAAAGCTAAATCTTGCTCAAAAAAACCCGCATCTAGTGCATTATCGATAACAGGCTCAAAATCTACAAACCATGATTTAAATAAGGTTTGCGCCATTTGCTCTAGGGTTTGATTGATTTGGCGGTTGAGAGTGATTTTGTCATCTATATTTTTCAAAATGGTAGCGATCTTTACCTGTTCCATTTTGGGTGGGTAAGATATTTCAAGCCTACCGATCATTTCATTATTGAGGCTTGCGCGTGTTGACATAGTTGAAAATGCTAGCATCGCTTGTCTAAATATAGAACTACGCAGGTAATACCCTACATATTCTGGTAATAATTCACTTTGCTGGGTTGGACGAAGACGTTTACAAAAACCATTGAACGTTGCGTTTTCATAGTCTTTAAGAGCTACAGAGCTCATCCCTAGTTCATGCATTGTTTCGCTAGTTCGCGTTAAAAATACATCACCACGTTTAACTGAACAATTTTCACGCTCTTTATCATTAGACTGTACTAGATCACCGAGTTTATCAGGAGTGAAATAATTATAAAAAACATCTTTGAACGTCAAAAATGGATACCCACTCCCAAAGTCCTTTGCAGGTTTAGATAAACCAGAACGAAGCTCATAATGTTCAAGTAATTTAGTTGTTTTCCACTCACTCCCCATAACCCAACGCCTCCATATTTTTACGAATAGCCTTATCCAGCTCTGCGGCTTCATCCATCTGGCGATAAAGGGTTTGGGTCAGTTCCTGCATTTTGGTTTCAAAGGCCACACCATCATCTTCGACCTCCGCAGCGCCCACATAGCGCCCCGGCGTTAACACAAAATCGTTGGCCTTGATATCGTCAAGGGAGGCTACTTTGCAGAAGCCCGCCTGATCTTGATACTGCTTAATTCCAATTTCTTCGGCTACTACGCGGCGTTTCAATTCACTTTCACTACTGCGCCATGCGTGGAAGGTATCGGCAATAGTGGCAATATCTTTCGCTGTGAGCTCTTTTTGGGTACGGCTGATCATGGTGCCAAAATTACGCGCATCGATAAACAAGGTTTCCCCTTGGCGGTCACGATAGCCATATTTGGCGCTGGCTTGTTTACTTTTACTGATAAACCACAGGCAAACAGGGATTTGCGTAGTAAAGAATAGCTGACTGGGTAAGGCAATCATGCACTCAACACGGTCATCTTCAATCAGTTTTTGGCGAATTTCGCCCTCACCGCTGGTATTCGAACTCATCGAACCATTAGCTAGCACAAACCCCGCAACACCGTCTTCACTGAGCTTAGACAACATATGCAAGATCCACGCATAGTTAGCGTTGCCCGTTGGTGGAGTACGGAAACCAGCAAAACGCGGGTCGTTGGTTAGTTCAGCGTCATTACGCCAATCTTTTAAGTTAAACGGCGGATTCGCCATAATGAAATCGGCTTTCAGATCAGGGTGTTGGTCGGCAAAAAAGGTATCCGCTGGGCGCTCCCCTAAATTGCCCGTAAGCCCCCTTACCGCCAAGTTCATTTTTGCCAGTTTATAGGTTGTACTGGTCAGCTCCTGCCCATAAATCGCAATATCTTTACTTTTCCCTTGGTGGCTTTCCACAAACTTCAGCGATTGCACAAACATACCGCCCGAGCCGCAGCAAGGGTCATACACTTTGCCTTGATAGGGCTCGAGCATTTCAGCAAGCAGTGTTACGACCGACTTCGGGGTATAGAACTCACCGCCGCCCTTACCTTCACTGGCAGCAAAACGCCCTAAAAAGTACTCGTAAACACGCCCCACCAGATCTTCTTCCCCCACCCCACATTCGGTGGCAAGCGTATTGATGTTTTCAATACTGTCGATCAGTGACGCAAGTCTTTTCGGCTCAAGCCCTTGGCGAGAAAAATAGTTATCAGGTAAAGCGCCCGTCAGTGATGCGTTGCTTTTTTCGATGGTGGATAATGCGGTATCAATAATGACTGCAATATCGTCTTGCTTCGCACGCTCTTGGACATAAGACCAACGAGACTGTTGCGGTAAAAAGAAAACGTTATCTTGTTGATAGAAAACATCCATATCAACAAAGGATTCCTGACCATTTTTGATTAATTGGCTGCGTTTGGCTTCGAATTTATCACTGATAAATTTCAGGAACACCAAACTAAGCACCACATGTTTATATTCGGACGATTCAACGCTACCACGCAGTTGATTAGCGGTATCCCACAGGGTTTCTTCAAAGCCTTTGGTTGGTTTTTTCGCGGGTGATTTGGCCATATCGATAGATTCTCTTTGCTTATCAGTTATTATCGGCAAGCGCGGAGTTAGTGTTGATTATTTTTACGCTAACTGCCGATAATGTATACAAAATAGGTTTGGCTAAGATTATCGCATAAAATCAAGTGAGTTTGGGCGGAGAAAGCTAAAATTCTTTTTTAAACAGCCACTTTAACGCCCAATGTGATCTGGCACAGAATTAGCTGACACACTACCAAGTTAGATATTTCAAACACTAAGATATAATGGCATAATTCATTATTTTCATAAATGTATAAACGAGGTATAAGTGGAAATCATTAATACTGATACATTCCTTTTGAGCGAAGTTGAAAATAGTATTGTCACACTCAAATCAAAGGTTGATTGCCTTAAGAGGAAAACAAAAATTATCAATATATTAACTCTTCTCCTCGGTGCTTCGATTACTGTTACTTTGGGACTTACTATTAGTGGCTACCAAGAATATCAAAGAAATTTGGCCCTCTGTTTTGGCGCTATACTTACTGCTGTAAACGGTTGGAATGTGATATTTGATTATAAAAAATTATGGATAAGACAAAAGTCGACTCTATTACACTTATATCAATTAAAAAATGATATTTGTTTCTCACAATCTGTAGGACAAATGTCACATGATAAACAATTAGAGTTATTTGAACGATACCAAAATATTTGGGAAGACAATGGTAGTGAATGGCGTAATATAAATCGTACATCATCCCGTAATTCCATCTCATTAAAGAATTCAGATGATTAGAATAGGATTAACATGCATTTAACTCACTTAGAAATAGATAAAATTTGTATCCATCAGATTTTTAAAAGAAACCCAGACGGTTCTAAGAAGGCCCCTGAAAAAAGTTCAGTTCTTGTTAAATTCGATACGGTAGCTATGGAGACCTTCAAACAAAGAGTAATCGGTGCTCTTGGCTCTCAATCAAAAGCCGTAGATATGAAGATCATTGAACAAGATAAAGACAAAACACCAAGTTTATTCACATCTCTAAGATCAGTTACAGATGTAACATTTATTGACACAACATACGTATTAGCAGATAAACTTGCTGATGCTCAAAAACGTAAAGGTTTATCGGGTGGTATAGTAGTAGTGTTCTTGGGTTCTTTTGGTTCAACCGAAGCGGATAAAAGAAAAAAAATAGTTGGCGTTATAAAGGCTGATATTTACAGCGCCTATCAGAAAATTGAAGATGAGAACACTCATGAAATCTCTCTTAAATATGTAAAAGAGGCTTTATTAACACCGTCTTCCAAGCTATTTAAAACCGCAGCATTTGCTGAAAAACATCCCAAATCGGGCGATTCAACAACTCTTGACTTAAATGATAGCTGGGTAGTAGCTGTATCCGACTATCAAATTAGCCAAGTAGATGGAAAAATAGCTGCTCAGTATTTCTATGAAACATTCTTAGGCTGCGGATATCCAGAATCAAGTGCAAGAAATACCCAAAAATTCTTTGAATCTGTTAAAACCTTCATCAAGAATCTAGAAGTATCGAATGAGGAAAAATACGAGCTAAATAATGCGCTAGTCTGTTATTTAAAACTAGATAAATCCGGAGTTATATCACCAGACAAATTTGCCCGAACTTATTTCGATTCTGACACTGCTGATGACTTCATCGCTCACTTAGGGGATTCGGGGGTTCCTACTACATCCTTTACAAAGGATACACAGCATGTTAACAGCAAACTTAAAATGCAAAAAGTGTCATTTGGACAAAATATACGCTTATTAGCACCTGCTGAAATACTAAAGGACAAAGTAATTATGGAGCCGATTGTATTTGATGAAAACGGTATTCCCGTAAATTGGACTAAACTAGTTATAAAAGAAAAATTGGCCTTACCACAGTGAATGAGGCTGAATTTCTTGAAAAATGGCATATAGAAAAACCCTTCTACCAAGCTTGGGGCAACTTTGTCGTATCTAAAATCAACTCATCTATTGAATTGCTAGGATATGATATTAACAATTACGTAAAGATAACACCTTTTGCTCGAATTAAAGACAATAATTCACTTATTGACAAAGCTTTTTATAGGCCGGACAAGTCATATGAACAGCCTTACGATGATATTGAGGATAAGGTGGGGTGTCGATTTGTAGTGTTACTTATTGATCAAGTTGAACAAATTGCCGATATCATTAGATCTGATACATCTTGGATTGCTGAGGAATGTAGGCATTTCAACGATGAACGTAACAAGAGTCCATTATTATTCACATATCAATCTGTACATTTTGTTGTTCGAGCAAAAGGAAACATAGAGTTTGATGGTATAACCATACCAGAAAGTACACCATGTGAAATACAAATTCGAACCCTACTTCAGCATGCATACGCGGAGCTAACGCATGATTCAATTTATAAAACTAACAAAATAGTTAAACCAGAAATCCATCGAACCGTCGCTAAAAGCATGGCATTGATTGAAACTACAGACGATTTTTTTAAAGAAGTAAGTACTAGCTTACAAGGACCTATTGAGCAATATGAAATTGTATCAATACTTGATTCTTTATACACAGAATTTCTATCTTCACCACCATTAAAATTGCAAAAGTCATCCTATTATGTTTTAGATGCATTTGAAGATCTTTTTGAAAATAAGTTTCAATTAAGAATACGAAAAATAATTGAAAATGATGCCTATGACTTGGTTAATGTGATAAAAACTAAAGCACATAAAAATCCATTCTATAAGCAAAGTATCTCTATTTTTACTGGCTGGTTAATAATAGAGCGAAAAAATAGAGTTGTAAGAGACTGGCCTTTAGATTCAGATCTTTTAGAAGAATTTGCGTCAGCCCTTTCTGTCTCACTCGATCTATAGTAACCAATTAAAAATAAATATTATCGTAGTATTTTTCGGATTCCAGCTTTTCAATTGTTTTAAACACTATCCTATGTGTTATATCAACATCACTAGTATTAATTTTTGCATAATCATTTTTGTATTAACCAACTTCATGAACCTATAAAATATTTTGTGTCAAATCGATTTCAATAATTCAATATTGGTAATATTGAAAAACAACACAAATAAAAAAATCTCAGATATATATTATCTCTTTGAATAACTGTCATTTTCTTTCATTTCAAGGAGTAATATGCATCAGAGCTCTCACTTTAAACCCATCTTATCCGCTCTACCTCATTCATTCCAAACCTCTTTTTTCAACCAACTCAATCACCTAATCAACTACTCACCCACCATAGGTCTGATGGGTAAAACTGGAGCTGGAAAATCCAGTCTGATCAACTCCCTATTCCAATCCTCACTATCGCCTGTAAGTAATGTTTCTGGTTGTACACGCCAAGCCCAGCGCTTCAGTATGTCGATGAACAACCATACACTCACCTTTGTTGATTTACCCGGTGTAGGGGAAAGCCTTAAGCGAGATAGAGAATACCACCAGCTCTATCGCAGCTTATTGCTGGAACTGGATTTCATTATCTGGGTACTTAAGGCCGATGATAGAGCATGGTCGTCAGATGAACAGTGCTACCGCTTTCTCACGGAACAATGTGGTTATCAACCAAACCGCTTTCTATTTGTGCTTAACCAAGCTGACAAAATAGAACCCTATCGCCAGTGGGATGAACACAAGCATCAGCCCTCCCCGGAGCAAGCGGCTAACTTGAAGTTAAAGCAGCAAGCCGTGATAACAGCATTTAAGCCGCATCATCCTGTGATGACGGTTTCTGCGGCAGAAGGTTACCAACTGACTGAATTAGCAGAGCAATTAATACAGGTATTACCGGCAGAGGCTAGTAGCGGTGTCGCTAGGCAACTGAACAACACTTACCGGACGCAATCTGTAGAAACTTCGGCACGTAACGATTTTGGGCAATGTGTCAGTGATATTGTTGATACTTTAATCGACATCATTCCGTTGCCACCACTGATAAAAAGTACGATTGGTACGGTCAAAAATAGCATCGTCTCCGTCGCTAAATCCCTGTGGAGTTTTTTCTTTTAACTTCTTAAATTAACACAACATTGATGACATCAAGCGCGAGTCCTTAACGGGATTGGCGCTTTTTTATTTCTTTTTATTGGAGTATCAACTTATGAGTAACACAACTGAATCTACTATCACAATGGAATTAGTCCCTGATGAACAACGCCTTGATTTTTGGTTCAACCATTTTGGTGCAGTGAAAGGCTGGGCCACCTTTGAAGTGGTGATCTTCACCACGATGGGTCAATTCTGCGACGAGTATCATGGCGGTTACTGGGAGTACGGGATGCTCAGTAATGGCGGTGCCTTTATCTTCCCCGATATCAACGCAGACACCTTAACCCTATTCAACATGCACAACGGCAATGAAGCCACTGTGAGTCAAGAAGCGGCAGGGATTGCTGTGTGTCTGATTCTGTACAGTATCTGGTCATTCCAAACGGAAAGTGAAGTGATGTGCGACCGCTTTTATCAGCTGCGTGACTACGCTTCACAACATCCTGAATCCGCTGCCATTTTCCATTTAATTGATTAATCAGGAGTTTTATCATGAGTTTATTAGCGTCTCGTTTTGGCTCTGCTAACAGTATTCGCCGTGACCGTCCACTCACTATCGAAGAGTTATTCCGTACTGTACCGAGTGTGTTTTCTGAAGAAAAACACGATTCGCGCAGTGAGCGTTATACTTACATTCCTACCATTACCTTACTCGATAGCCTGCAAAAAGAAGGCTTTTATCCGTTCTTTGCTTGCCAGACCCGTGTACGGGATATCAGTCGTCGAGAGCACACCAAGCATATGTTACGGCTTCGACGCCATGACCAAATTACGGGAATACAAGTTCCTGAAATTATTTTGCTCAATAGCCATGATGGCTCAAGTAGCTATCAAATGTTACCGGGACTCTTTAGAGCCGTGTGCTCTAACGGTTTGGTCTGCGGCGATGTATTAGGGGAAGTGCGTGTACCCCATAAAGGGGATGTGGTGGGTAAAGTGATTGAAGGGGCGTATGAGGTGCTAGATACTTTTGAGCAAGTGGCTGAAAAACGCGAAAGTATGCAGTCGTTATTGTTACCGCCTCCCGCCCAGCAAGCCTTTGCTGAAGCGGCTTTGACCTACCGCTTTGGTGAAGAGTTCCAGCCCGTCACACGAGAGCAAATTCTACAGCCTCGACGCTTTGAAGATAAGAAAGAAGATCTTTGGACGGTGTACCAACGTCTACAAGAAAACCTGATTAAAGGGGGATTATCAGGCAGAACCGCAAAAGGTAAACGGGCCCGAACTCGTTCGGTGAATGGGATTGATGGCGATATCAAACTCAATAAAGCCCTGTGGGTGATGGCAGATACCTTATTTAACCAACTCGCCCCTCGTCAGCCCAACTAATTTTCCCGCCCTGACAGGTTGTGTCGTTACACCTCACTTTCCTATCGTTTAAATAAACAGCATCGCGTTATTTATCAATGAATTACTTATAGTCATTTTTCACTAAAAAGCCCAATGAGAATTTTTCCCAACAGACATAACCTGTCAATCCCCTAAGTTAAACTCCCTCACTTCTTAATTTCCTAACGTCTGTTATTGAGAGCAATACGTTATGTTTCAGACCAACCGAAAATATGACCGCATGGCTGTGCGACTCTCTGCGCTGATTGCCCGCTTAATGGCAGGAGAAAGCCTTGTGCTCTCGCATTTAGTCCAAGAGTTCAATGTTTCTGAACGCACGTTACAACGGGATTTACGTGAACGCTTGGCCTATCTTGGTGTAGAAGGTCGGCAAGGTTGTTATCGCTTGCCCATCAATACGCTAAAAGCTTATCGAGACAAAGATGTTCTTACCTTTGTGAAACAGATTGGGATGACTCGGTTGTTCCCGGGGCTAGACAGCCGCTTACTCGGGTTGCTGTTAACCCAGCAGCCCCATGCACCTTGTTTGATTTGGCATCACGCCCATAAGATTTCAGCTCTACATGCCGACCATTTCTATCAATTGGTGTATGCCATTACCAGTAAGCAATCTATTAGCTTACTCACGCCTGAGCGTCGTTTTAATCCACTACAACCTTATCAACTCATTTACCGTGAAGGTCAGTGGTACTTATTGGCGGAATACCACCAGCAAGTACATGTCTTGTTGTTAGAGGATATCCAGCAAGTTCAATCACTTAATACCCCCTTCACACCGAAACATGCAGTGATGCAACTGTCACAACAAAACAGTTTTATCGCGGCACTACCGCATTTTCGATTGATATCACAAGTACTTACCTCTCTTCCATCACACAAAGAAAGGAGCCGACCATGACGCTATTAACCCCACCAGCATCGCATCCTACACATTGCCCCCACTGTTCTTCTGAGCAAGACATCATTGCATGGGGCACGGGCTGGATGTGCCGCGATTGCGGCCACGAATGGATCATGCCTATTCAAAATCACCCTCACACCGTGAACTCATCATCACATAAGGAAGCTTAAAAATATGAACACCGTTTCACACTTACAACTGGGTTTAGAGAGAATAGCTATCGTTATCAGTATTTTGTTATGCCTTTGGATCACTGGCGTATTGTTAACACACTTCCAGCTTATCGCTCTCATCATGAACCCGTATGGGATCACATTGATGTACCTCGTTTTATATCTCTTTGCTTTGGTTATCCCACAACTCTTGGCGCAATTAGGCTTGTGGGTTTTAAGTGCCTTTAAGGGGAATGATTATAGAATCCATTTCAACCCCAAATTAGTTGCCATTATCTCTACCATCATTATCGGATTAGCCCTCTCTAGCCTACTGATTATCATGTCATCCGGTTGGCTATACGGTTTTACTGAAGTTATCGCCACCACAATATTGCTGATTGATTTGCTTATCGCCACTGGTATCGCCTTTTATCTTCATCGGCGAATTCATCACTGGGTTTCAATGCGACTAAACCGTCAGTCATCACATTAAGCATGATCAGCAATTTTTGTTGTGAATGCCTTATTCACCAGATAACCACAGAATACGCCATATCAGGGAAAACCAAGCACCCATTAGACGGTGTTCATCAAGCGTCAATCTGACGTTTCTATTTATGTTGATAGGAATTTATAATGAAAAGATATGTAGTTGTGACTGTATTGGCCTCACTGTGGCTGATGACATCACCCGCCTCTGCCACCAGCCAGCCCCCTAAAAATACCATTTGGGAATATAAAGGGGATGGCGGTAAAACCTTATGGCAAGTGTGTGGAAGCCAAAACAGTAGCTGTAGGATTGTGGGCTCAACCAAGCATTATGTTGCTGTACTGAATCATAAATCAGCATCAGACTGTGCATTTGGTGATTTTTATATCGTGGCAAGAACTGACGGAAACTGGCAACAACGCGATACAGGCACTTGTAGCCCTAATGCCTACGTCCAAAAAGGAACCATTAATAATGGTCAGTACTCCTCGGTCGATATTGGTGTTGGTGGGACGATTGTAGCCCGTTACCCCATTGGGTATTGGAGTATGCAAAAAGAGTTCTCAGGTAAGAACCGACCGCGCTGGAAAGAAAAAGATCGTACTAAAGGCGGATTTCAAGCCTACCAACAATAAATCTATATTCTCGCTACCGCCATTGACGGTAGTGAGGACGATAAAAGAGAACAAAAAGGTAACGTAATGAATAAGATAAAAAGCGTATTTGCGGTGGGTTTATTGGCAGCCAGTGCATTTAGTTTGGCTGAAGAACAACAGCGTTATGCGAGCATCACACATACCAGCTCAAATTTTATTAACCAAGGCTACTGTGGTTATTCATTTACCCTCGATAATGGCGGTAACCATATGGTTTTAGACCACGCTGAATTTGGCGCACTAGAACTAACGCTGCGAATGAAAGATGGGCAAGGAAAAGTATTAGGGGATACGATACTGGAAGTGGAACCTTTTGGCGATTCTAGCGCCACTCGAGCCACCTTTGCAGGGTTGGAAATTCCGTGTGAGGATGTTGCTGAGTTTGAAGTAGTTAAAGCGGTGGAATATCAGAATGGACGCAAAATCGAATTACCGCTATCGATCTTTGAGGCCAATAATCCGGAGCTGGCGAAGATGAGTGTGGCTGGGGGGAAATAATCATTTTTGGCTCTCTACCAAGGTAACATATGGCAGAATGAGTGATCTGCCATTTTTTGATTCGGGTGCTTTTTAGGTATCTTAATCATCAATCTAATAATGATATATATTGGTTCAGATTCGGGCTAACAACTTTCTGATATAATATACAAATAAGCCAGCTAACCAACGATTTTAACGAAAAGCAGACGAAAAACATAAAAGGTTGACTAATCAATAAGCCAATCAGATGGATAAATCATCTGATGGCATAGTTCCACTATCTTAGTAAAAGCTTCATCAAATTGAGCAGTAACATTATATTCTGAAGCATCGATAAAAAATTCAATCTCATTGATCATTGTATTTAACTTTTTTAGGTGAATGAATTTATTTAACTGATATTCCTTAAGAATTTTCAGCTTCCCCATATGGTCATTTAAGTACCACTTTAGATTTAAATCCTTATCAAATAAGAGTAAACAACACTTAGCACTATCGATATTATCAGCATTTAGTAGATCATCACCACAGCCACAGCAACAAAGCAAAGGATCATAGTCGGCTCCAAATATCTTAGGCTGAGTAATACTTCCTGAGTAAAAAAAACTTTGATTAACCATGAATGGAAGACTTGTTAAATTTTTAGCTATCTCAGTATTTTCTAATATTAAATGAGGAATATCAGATAAATTTAAATAATCCCTTAAATTTTTCCCTGCCTTAGTTGAATAGAAACCTATAAATCTTTCTGTATTATGTTGTAACATTCTATCAGTAATTGAATCCTCATCAAAAAGTGTTACCGATTTATTAGATCTCACATAGTTTTTGCAACTAACTAAGCACCGTATTGAATCTTTTTCAGCAATTAGATCTTTACCTCCGTCAGGGCCTACAGAAGCATCTTCTAAAATCGTATATCCGATATTTTCTAAATAATATGCAGCAAAATTCTCCCAGTCATCCGGAGACATATTTTGAAATATATTCATTTTTTACCCTAACCTCAAAAAAAGACCTGCATTAACAGATCTAATTCTTTGCATAATTCTCATGGTAAATAGTCTTTTACATTTATAGAAACATTCGGTTTCCAAATTTTTACTCTTCTCAAGGTAACACCTAATAGATTGATTCCATTCAATAAATTGGTCAGGATGTAATATCTGACCTATCTCAAGCCATCCACATTCTGTGTTATCATCATATTTATTTATACAAGACTTAAGTCCGTAGATTAAATAAATACTATTTTTATTTTTATGTAATAAAACCATAGAATATGCAATATTAATGGGTTTTAAAATATCTTCACCACACCCACACATGCACTCAAGTGGCTTATAAAGTGATTCATCATTTAAGTTCAAATAATAATTTGCTGATATAAAAGATAGACCTTTTATTCCGCTACCGAAATAAGTGTCAATAATATTGGAGTGCGAAAAAGGAATAAATGTAGTTATTCTTGAACCATTAAATAACTTGAAATTAATTTGCATAGCCCTGAGTCTATCAAGTAACGATGTTGTGTAATTCCCTGAATAAAAGCCTATAAACCCTTCTACATTATGCTCTCTGATTCTATCTGCAATATTTTTTTCTAAACCTGTACCTATAGCTCCCTTATTAATGTTGTGTTTGAAAGAAACAAGGTACTTTATTCCTCTATAATCACAAATTCCCATATTATCTGATATTTCATAGGTCTCCCATCCCATATCATTCAGAAAATCAACAGAGAACTTCCTCCAGATTTCTTCATTATTCCATTTTTTTATTTCCTGCTTATAGTTCATGGCTACATTCAATTTTTATTAGAAATTTTAAACATAATATACACTAACGGCATGTTTAAATAAACCTCATTACTAGTATCAATTTTTTATTATAAATAATACAAAATTCACTCAGTGCATCGCTCTGATATTTGGATTGACACACATGATTATTTTCAGTCCCTCCAAATCAAGCCAGTGATAACCGATCCTATAACTTTGATACAAAAGACTTCTCGAAGTACGTTCACACCCTGATACATTCAGCAAACCTTTTTTAGCCTTAGAAAGAGAAACAGTTTATCTTCAAGTACCAACAAATATTTTGCTTCATCCTAGTTGGTTCTTATCTTACAGCACCGATAAATGATACTTATTCATTTAAATGCGGCTAATTGAGGTAATTTTCCTCTTTCTCACTGGCTCTGATAACAAAATATGGTCAATATGACGAATTAACTATTTTCGCTGCCCACTCTGCGAATGCCTGTCGGATGAGCTTTGAACATTACCATCGTCAATAACCCCCACATCTTCTGACCCTTCACTCTGTTACTGACTCAATACATGCATAGTTTTGAATTTATCCCTCGTTATTAAATTAGTAACGGTTATCACTAAATTAAATAAGTATTCGTGGGTCCATACATGGCTCAATGCCTGATAGTGATTTGACCAGTTTTGTATTTGGGAATGTATTAAACAGCGTTTCGATTCACTCATCATAAGTGTTGATGATTTAACTAACATCTTTTGTTTGTGTCGCCTGCGTTGTTGCCATCAAAATATTAGCCTTTATAACACAACACTCGGAGCTGTAGTTAACTAGCTGTCGGCGCTACTCAACTAACTGTTTAAGTAACTGGATATCAGCGCTGTCGGGTTCTGTGACTTTTATTTTTCAGGGATAGTGTGGCATTAGCTCTAACTCTGCATCTTGCAGATCATCCTTTACACCACTGGGGTAGAAGGCTTACCTATAGCGGGCCAGAGATAACAAAGATAATGATCCTGACTTTTACCTTTTAGTGCAACTCTCTGAGCCTGGTATCAATTGCTTCTAATGTACGTTTAATCAAAAAGAATATTTACCACCATAAAATAAATGTAAATATCGTGTTTCTCATCTGCTCACTCCAGAACAACATGAGCAGTGAACTACTCTATTATAGTCATTAGCAACCCTTTATATCGGGAGATCGATACGCATTCCAAGTTCTTCGAAAAAACATAGTCAGCAGCTTGTCTGCATACTCTAAATCACTAAGAAGTATAAATCTCAGGGTTTGAATGACTATATCTGGAACATCCGAACTGTATTGACAACGTAACCAATCAACCATGTTAGAATAGCAAACTACTTTTTTAATCCACATCACAAAAACAGCAAAATAAACTTTAGGCCCAACAATAGGCCCAAATTAAAAGTTGAATTGGATTTTATTAGTTTAAAATCAATGCAATAAAAGCTTAATTCAGACTCCGCCAGCCCACCAATTAAATCAAGGGGTTGCGTGAAAACACAGCCCCTTTGCTTTATCTAATGTCCACTTTGCGTCCACTAGTATACACTATTGCTTTTAGATGAAATTTACTAACTATTTATAAAATTCTTGTGTAATTTTCTCACCAATTTTAATTAGGCTACGTAATAATATGAGTTTCATAATTTATTGTTTTATTTCTTTATGTATTACATTCTGGGCATGGAAAAAGAGAAAACGATTCTCATTAAATTCGGATAGCTTACAAAAGCAATGGCTTTTCAGATTAGCTATAGTTTTTCCACTAATTTCCAGTTTGTATTTTATTTTATGGCTTAGTGCACCATACCCATTTCAATTTGATGCCAATGGTTATAATTCATTTTTAGAGATCAATAAATTTTCATTAGGTATTTTGGCATTATCACCGATTTTAGGTGCTTTTATTGTTTACGCACATCGCTCGATTCAGATGGCTAAACAAATTGAAATTACAGAAAAAAAGAATAAGGTAGATTTATATTTTTTATCTAGGAAAAATATAAATGAGTTACTATCATCTGTTAAAACCAGTGCAGATGAAGAAATTTTTCAATCCAACTTACTATATACAAAAGCATTCGATTTAAAATCTAATTATGAAGATACTGAAAACCCAGATTTTTATGATTATCTAAATGAATCAATTGGTTCATGTTATAACACGTTTCTAACTATAAGAGACTCTATACATGATGTTGATAATTTCAAAAAATCTAATATTAACTCAAATGAAGTATTTATAACTGTTGGTAAAGAGATAATTCGAATATCAAAATCAATTGATATTGTTAAAGAATTTTTGAATTTTAAAGTAAATCCTAATCTAGATTTAGCCAATAAATGCGTTAAGTTCTTTGTTGACAATAGAGATTCTATACTGGTAGATACTGGTAATTTTTATGATGTAAGGTATACCATGATGATTGCTGGTGAAATATATTCATTTTTAAATACCATTAAAGAAGTTGTATTAATTTTATCGCCAAATAAGAATATTGACTTAATTCTCCCTAACTTCGATGATGCTTTAACCGCTTGTTCTATAGGCTCTTTTAGTGTCGAAATTGCTTAAAATAAATTACAGTTAAATTTAATTCTCAAACGAGTACATTAAGCCACTGTGAAAGAAGTGGCTTTTTTATTTTATGTAACCATTGGATATTTTCGTAGCCTGAAATTTTTTACTTCCCCTTATTTTTTCGTGACATGTCACGACGACTTTTATTTTTTCAAAAGTATGTCACGCTATTTTCCCCAAATAATTTTGTAACTCATTTCAGTTTTTCATTTCTCCTCAAGCCGTACGGTTACTGACTTATTGAAATTACGCGGGTGATATCGAGATCCCGATCCAATGAAATCCACGTAAAATAGAAAATATTTATATATTTCATTTTGATAATTTCGGCAGCTCCCTAGTATTGGTGTGGCTTAGCGATATGGTTTGTAGAATTTTAAAACTGAAATAATTTTTAGATCCAAATTGTGCAGGCGGGTGCGTTTTACGTGGTGAAAACTTTTATTTCGTGGGCTCTGTGATTCGCCAGCGCAATGCAGTAAGTGCGATCCATTTTATTTATTGCGTTGTGTGGTCGGGTGATTGGTGCGCTCTGAGTTGCGCTCAGGCTGCTATATTGGACGCATAAAAAAGCCCACACTCGGCAGACAAATAGTGGACGGTAATTTTATTTACCAATGACGGGGGAGTACTTTTCATTCAAGCTGTCTATTCCACTCCCCGGCATTTAAGACAAGCTCGATTAGGACCTTACCTACGATGACGACAACGTCTTCATTTAACGGCGTTTATTATTCCGTCTCTCTCCAAATCCCAACAGTGCCATATTGTGACCATGGTCATAATTTGAGCAATTTTAATTAAACATATAACATTATAGGTTATAGTTAATTATGAGGATAACAAATTGTTAACATTTATGTAATATGACTTGTTTTCAACCATACACCCGTTAAGGAGAGAACGATGACCGTTTCAACGCTTAAGAACTTTATCAACGGTGAATACGTCGAATCCAGTAGTGATGATCGCTTCGATCTGATAAGCCCAGTCACAGGAAAGGTCTACGCCCAATCCCCAAACTCCAACGATGAGGATGTAAACCAGGCTTACGCTGCAGCGCGAGCGGCTTTCAAAATATGGGGGCGCAGCACGCCATCAATGCGTCAGAAGGCGTTGTTGGAGCTGGCCGATGCGGTAGAGAAAAATAGCGATCGACTGGTCGAAGCGCAGAGCCGCAACACAGGTCAGATCAAGCACCTTATCGCATCAGAAGAAGTTGCGACATCCGTAGATCAGATCCGCTTCTTCGCTGGTATGGCTCGCTTGCCAGAAGGTAAGTCCTCCGGCGAGTATCTGGAAGGATTCACCTCTAGTATCCGCCGTGAGCCACTCGGTGTGGTTGGTCAGGTTACACCGTGGAACTACCCTCTAATGATGGCAGTGTGGAAAATTGCTCCGGCTCTTGCCGCAGGGGACACCGTGGTGCTTAAACCTAGCGATACCACACCTGAAAGTTCATTATTGCTAGCCGAGTTAGCTGCGCCGTTCTTTCCTGCGGGGACTTTCAACGTGGTACTCGGCGATGCAAGTACCGGTTCTAAGGTTATTTCACACAAAACGCCTGCTCTAGTGTCCATCACAGGTTCGGTGCGCGCCGGTTTGCAGGTAGCCACTTCGGCTGCAGCCAACCTCACTAAGACGCATCTGGAGCTGGGTGGTAAAGCACCGGTGGTAGTATTCGAAGATGCTAACCTGGAGAAAGCTGTGGAAACTATCGCCATGACTGGCTACTTTAATGCTGGCCAAGACTGCACTGCTGCTGCACGCGTGATTGTCGCTGAATCTATCCATGACGCTTTCGTTGCCAAATTGGTAGCAGCCGCTAAAGCTACTCGCTTCGGTGATCCAGACGACACTGATGCGTTATACGGCGCGCTCAATAATGCCAACCAACTGAAGCGGGTTAAGGGATTTATCGACCGCCTGCCTGCCCATGCACGTATCGAGACCGGTGGACGTCAAGCAGACCGATTGGGCTTTTACTTCGAGCCGACTGTGATCACTGGCCTGAAACAGGATGATGAAGCTATCCAGACCGAGATCTTTGGCCCTGTCATCACAGTGCAGAAGTTCCGAGATGAAGCTGATGCCATCGAAAAAGCTAACGATGTGGAATACGGGTTGGCCTCCAGCGTTTGGACTCGCGATCACGGACGCGCGCTGCGTCTATCACGTGAACTAGACTTCGGTACGGTGTGGATCAACACCCACATTCCGCTGACTGGTGAGATGCCTCATGGTGGTTTCAAGAGCTCCGGTTATGGTAAGGATCTTTCAGCCTATAGTTTTGAAGAGTATACACGTATCAAGCACGTCATGAGCGCCAACGACTGACAACTGGAGTGACTGTAATGAACTATATTGAATCCCTACGCGACTTGGTGTCGCGTGCGCACCGCGAACTATTCACTGAGCGCGACACGGGAGCGCTTGACCGCTACTTTTCGCCCGATTTTATCGAGCACTCACAGCGAGTCAAAAAAGAGGGTGTTTTGGGCCTGCGCGAGTTAGTTGAGACACACCCCAACCTGCGGCATGAAACCCACCGAGTATTGCAAGATGGCGATCTCGTGGCTATACACGGGCGTTTTATCGGTCTGGATGAACAGCCGCTGGTCGGTTTCGACCTATACCGAGTGGCCGGCGACAAAATCATCAAACACTGGGATGGTCTGGTGCCTGAGGCCGCACCCAATGCAAGTGGTCGCACTCAGCTTGACGGCCCTACCGAACCCGGTACTGGGCATGACCGTGAAAAAAATCGAGCTTTGGTGACAGAGTTTTTCACTCGCACGCTGATCGAAAGTGACTACGACGGTTTCCGCCGCTATACAGACGGCAAGACCTTCTTTCAGCATAGCCCTGACATCACCGATGGCGTGGAACCCGTGATTGCTTTCCTAGATAAGCTGAGGACTGATGGGCAAGGGCTAAACTATCAGCGTATCCATCATACCGTCGCTGACGGTCAGTTTGTACTGACTCATTCTGAGGGCAGTATCGCTGGCGTCCGCCATTCTTATTTCGAACTGTGGCGAGTCGAGGGGGGGAAGGTGATCGAATTATGGGATGCCATCACGCCCGTACCGAAAGACGATCAAGCTCGGCGTCGTTACGATGCCTTTTGATGAATTGAACAATAAGCACACCTTACACGATGCGTATCTCTAGAGGAGAAGACATGACCGCACATTCCATTGTTTATGCTCCAATCGGTCAGGCGACGCGGTCGGAACAAGTTATTGAACGGTTGACGAATGCAATTATCGCGGGGCTGTTGGAGCCGAAGGAGCAGTTACCGAACGAGACTGAACTGTCGCGTCTGATGGGGGTATCGCCGATGACTGTGCGCGAAGCGCTGAACACGCTGCGCATCAGGCGTTTGATCGACACTAGGCGAGGACGTAACGGTGGCAGTTTCGTGTGTGAAATGTCTTCTGAAGAGAGGCAGAAACACCACCCGTTGCGTCTGGCGACAGCCCACTATCTGGCAGATCTTGGTGAATTTCACTGCGCGGTAGTTGGGCACAGCGCTCGGCTAGCAGCGCAAAGATCCACACCGACTGAAATACGCAGGTTGACGCAACAGATAGATGCTTTTGCGGCTGCGGTACAACCAGAAGCTAGGGCGCAGGCAGACATGCGCTGCCTGCTGATGCTAGCGGCTAATGCCCAATCTGCACGCCTCGCTAACCAAGAGCTGGAAATCCAGGGGGAATGGGCGCCACTTTCGGCAGGTCTGTATCAGGATGCAACGATCCACGCAGAGATCGTAGCGATTTATCGTTTGCTGGAAACCGCTCTACACGAGGCAGACGATCTGGTCAGTTGCCAGTTAGCTCAGAGCATGATCGCTGTACTTACCGATCGAATGCTCGAGGACAAATTGCGTATTGATGTCGAATCGCAGGCTAGATAGATAAGAAGCCGCGCAGCGCTAGGTAGGCGGTGGTGAAATCGAAATGGGGGCAACAAATGAGACATGAAAACTCGCAGATCAATCAGGCCAGAAACATTTTAGATTGTATCCTGATGGATGCGCAGAAAACAGCCGAAACGCTGGCCGAGGAAGCAGTTTGTCTTCTGTCTGGCTCTTCAGCTTATAAAGGCGACGGTATCAGATTGTCCGACGAGCACCGGCAAACACTTCAAGGGCACATCCGCAAAGCGCTGCTAAGCAACCCCTTATGCAACGGCGCTGGTTTTGCCAGCTATGCAGCGACGCAGACCAATCAAGGCTACTGGACGCTAGAATGGTGGCGCCAGGAGGGAAAGGACATAAAACAGGCGCAACTGGAACACAATCAAGAAGCTCGGCAAAGTCTAGATTTCCGTTTATTCGATTGGTTCGAACAACCCGCCCGCCACCACAGGCCTTTTGTTGACGGTCCCTACGTGGACTATGTTTGCAATGGCGCTTACACCATCACCGCAGCGCATCCTGTATTGATCGATGACACCTTTGTCGGAGTGGCGGCAGTAGATGTGCTGGTTTCGACACTGGAACGCTTCATCCAGCCAGCATTGGGCGCCATAGGTCAGCCGGCGCTGGTCATTAACGGAGATTCGCGGGTGGTGACTTCCGCAATGTCTGGCGTTCGTCCCGGTTCACTCTGGAAGGGCAAGGACCGCAGCCGCATCTCGAGCAGTGAGGGAAACGCGTTATACCTAGTGGTGCTTGCAACAACCTGAATATAGCTTGAGAAAGACCGAGATTTTTCTCAAAAACATAGAGTTAGAACGTTTCTAACAATTATTGCCAACAGTCATTTTTAACCAATAAGGAAAACCGTTATGACCTTATACAACCTACCTGAAAGACGCAGCGCAGCGATTGCCAGAGGCGTGGGCGTGACCACGCAGATCTACGCGGAACGTGCGCTAAATGCCGAAATCTGGGATGTGGAGGGGCGTCGCTACATCGACTTCGCTGCCGGCATCGCAGTTGTCAACACCGGCCACTGCCACCCATGGGTTATCGCCGCGGCTAAAGCGCAGATTGACAAGTTCACCCATACCTGCCATCAAGTGGTTCCTTACGAAAATTATGTCTCGTTGGCTGAGCGGCTTAACCAACTCGTACCCGGCGACTTCGCCAAAAAAACCATATTCGTCTCCACTGGTGCCGAGGCGGTGGAGAATGCGGTTAAGATCGCCCGCGTTGCAACCGGGCGTAGAGGCGTGATTGCCTTTAGTGGTGCTTTTCATGGACGCACCTTCATGGGAATGGCGCTGACCGGAAAAGTCACACCGTATAAAATTGGCTTTGGCCCGTTGGTCGGTGATGTCTATCGTATTCCGTTTCCGGTCGAGCTACATGGAATTAGTATCGAACAGACTCTGGATGAGTTGGAAACACTGTTTAAGGTTGACATTGAACCATCCTGTGTGGCTGCCATCATTATTGAGCCGGTGCAAGGAGAAGGTGGTTTCTATGCAGCCCCGCCGGCTCTGATGAAAGCATTACGTGAAATTGCTGATCGCCATGGCATCGTACTGATCGCCGATGAAATCCAAACTGGTTTCGCACGTACCGGTAAAATTTTTGCCATGGAGCACCATGAAATCACCGCCGACCTGATCACGTTGGCCAAGGGGCTGTCAGGAGGCTTCCCACTAGCGGCGGTGGTCGGCCGTGCAGAACTGATGGATGCGGCGGTTCCAGGTGGTCTAGGTGGCACTTTCGGCGGTAATCCGGTTAGCATCGCCGCTGCACACGCGGTGCTTGATGTTATTGAGGAAGAAAGCCTGCCTGCGCGCGCTGAGCAGCTCGGCGATAGGCTCAAAGCACGCCTACTGGCTTTACGCGATCGAGTGCCGCAGATCGCCGATGTGCGTGGACTGGGGCTTATGGTCGCAGTCGAATTCAACAAAGCGGATAAATCTGCCCCCAATCCTGATTTCACCAGTGCGGTACGCCTAGCTGCGCTTGAACGTGGACTCATTTTGCTGACCTGCGGTGTGTACAGCAACGTAATCCGCTTTCTGCCTCCTCTGACCATCGAGGATGCTCACTTTGACGAAGCACTCAGCATCCTCGAAACCGTACTGCTTGATCTGACTGGTAGGGAGCAAATGTGATGACAAGCGGTTTTAAACTGGCCGCCAGAATGAAAGACCCTTCCCTGTTTGTGCAGTAGGCGCAAGTCGGTAGACAATGGCTATCCGAAAGCGCTTCAGATAGACGTTTCGACGTGGCTAGCCTCGGATTGGGAGAGAAGGCTCAAAGTATGGCATATATGATTACACTGAACTGAAGTATCTGTAGCAAACGACGGCGCTTAATTGATATTCGATAATCTGGTTTAGATACTAATTTGAACAAACAAACTTAATTGTTCAAATAGATGTAACAACTGTATAGCAGACCGAGAGCGCATCATGTTTAGCTTGTTTTTCGAGTCGTGGGGAGAAAATAAATGAATGGGTATTTGCATGCATTGAAGCAGTATGCAGTGTTCAAGGGACGAACTCGGCGCAGGGATTACTGGTATTTCGCGCTGTTTCAGATCATCGCCGTATTAGCGATCTCTTTTGTTGAGCGTCAACTTGCCATCGCCAACCCTGAAATCCTCTTCGGTTGGTTCACGGCTCTTTATCTATTGGTCACTTTGCTGCCGGCTCTGGCCGTGACAGTGCGTCGTTTGCACGACACCAGCCGCTCCGGATGGTGGGTGCTACTCTATATAATCCCACTTATCGGGGCTGTCGTTGTGCTGACCTTCACCCTGCTAGATAGTACACCAGGCAATAATAAATATGGCGCCAATCCCAAGGGCTGACAAGCTTGAGATATTTTGATGAACAGAGGAAAAATTTATGAAATTGAACAGACGTGAATTTGTACTCAAGGCGGCTGCCATTTCAGGCGCAGCAGCTCTACAGCCATTTTATTTGTTTGCACAGACAGAGCCAAGCTCCGTGACAACGGCAGGCGCTTCTGATCTTCTACGGCCTTTAATCTTGCCGGATGCCCGTAAGGCGGAGAGCAAGTTGGGGCTTGATCCGAGAATCTGGAACTGGCGCAAGGGTGCTTCCGGCGCCATGCCCGCCAATTACTATGAAGACTCTCTGGCCGAATGGCCGCGCTTTAGCGCATTGCCAGGTGAACGGACCTGTGATGTGGTGGTCATTGGTGGCGGGTTGTTGGGGGCCTCGACAGCGCTTCACCTGACTGAAGCCGGGTTGGACGTGATTCTGGTTGAGAAGAATAACATCGGCTCAGGTGCTTCAGGCCGTAACGGCGGTCAGCTTACACCCGGTCTGGCTCGATGGGAGGCCGACACCATCCTCGAAAACCTACCATCCGATGAAGCTCGACGTCTATGGCGCTTTTCTTCAATTGAAGCTATGGAGCTCATCGATGAACTTGCCGAACGCTATGGATTTGAGTGTGACCGCAAGCGCGGGCATCTTACCGCCGCGATACATAGTGGACATATAGGTGCACTAGTAAAAAACGCCGATGCGCGGCGCGCGCTTGGCGATCGTAATGTGAGCATTATCGGCCCGCATGAGTTGCAAGAATATGTCCGCTCAGACATCTATCACGGCGGCACCCTAGACAGTATTGGTGGCCAAGTTCATCCGTTAGCGTTGCTGCGTGGCATGGTTTACGGTTTTGTCCAACAAGGCGGGCGCGTGTATGAAGACACCGAAGTCATAGGTATTCAGGAGACTGCGGAAGGCACGGTAGTGACAACCGCCTCCGGCGTTATCAGAGCACGTAAGGCCGCGGTGTTGGCAGTACACTATGCTACGCACAAATTTATTTCTGGCAGTTCCACTACGATGCCATTCGTGACTTATGTTGGGGTGACTGAACCGCTGAAAACTGATGTACGCGAACTGCTGCCTGCCGATCTTCCAATCTACGACACACAATTGCAGATCGATTACTATCGTGCTGTACGTGGCAACCGCTTATTATTCGGTGGGCAGGGTACGGGGAATTCCTGGTCGCCCAGAGATGTTAACAATTACTTGCTCGAACGTATTGAGACTGTATTCTCACAGTTGGAGAAGCCAAAGCTTGAGTATTCCTGGGGTGGAATAACCGATCTTACCATCAATGGTGCGACCGATAGCCGCAAGAGCGAAAGCAAAGCGCCAGTGTATATGGTACATGGCTGGAGCGGCCACGGCGTGGCGCAAACGGTGCGCATCGGCAAGGCCATCAGCGATGACGTGACTGGGCGCAACAACGACTTCGACATGCTTACGCGCATCAACCATGCCGAGTTGCCATTAGGCAAATATATCTCGCCAGTCGTTATTCCTCTGATTAAAGGTGCATTGACCGTGAAAAGTACCTTTAATCCTGCCGATATGGTCTCATTTTAAATCGTGTTTTACTCCTGCACATTACTTTATATTTTGGCCACAAAGAAAAATGCAGGGCACTGTTGCAGAGTTTGATTTTATAAAAATTGGAGCGCTATAGCCACAATATATTGGATTTTAAATCAGATGAATGGCTATATTTGGTAGTGAAATTATCTCCTGTAAAACTTTGCAGCAATGCCAAAACAAATGGTAAATGGGCGTATCTGCACTGTGCAGTTGACAGCAAAGGAGATGCCCTGGATTTTTATCTTTTACCTCGCAGAAATATCAATGTAGCTTATCGTTTTTTAAGTAACTTCTTCAACGGATTGAAAAAGGTCAGGCACCTAAAGTGATTAATACAGATAAAGCGGCATCTTATAGCCGTGTCATCATGTCACTTAATTTCCCTTAAAAAATCATCTCGACATTAGAGCTATTAATAAGATTTTAAAAGAGATAGTACAACTACCTCCTTTAAGTCACCGGTGGTATTCTGTGCTACTAAACATGTTTATCAATAATCTTTCAGTCTCTAACATCATGAAAATACTCATCACCGGTGCATCAGGCTTTATTGGCAGTTCGTTTCTACGACGCTTTGCTGGTAATACTGATCTTGAACTTTATGGCATTGGGAGACGATCGGTGAGCGGTTTTCCTGCTTCTATACGCTATCAAACGTTGCCCTTGAGTCAACTTACACAACTCGATTTTACCCCTGATGTGGTTATTCATGCGGCAGGGAGAACATCACCTTGGGCTTCCATACAGCAGTATCATCAGGATAATGTTGAAACGACTCAACAAGTTATCAATTTTTGTAACCAATGTGGCTTTCCCCGCTTAATCTTTTTATCTAGTGCCGCAGTCTATTATCGTTTTGAGCATCAACTCAATTTGCAAGAAAGCCAACAGTTAAGTACAGCGTTTACCAATGAATATGGCCGCAGTAAGTATCAAGCAGAACAATTAATCAGCTCCTACCAAGGGGAAAAAACCATTTTGCGCCCTTGTGCTGTATTTGGAACTGGCGATCAATTACTCCTTCCCCCACTATTAGCGGCTGCTAGAAAAAATCAGCTAGTTAGACTAAAAAATAAAGTGATGTCGGCACAGGCTGATATTATGCCTATTGAGATGTTATGTGATTATTTGTTACGGGCGGCCTATCATCCCCAATTGAAAAGCTGCTATAACATTTCAGCGGGACAAGCCGTCGAAACGGAGGCGTTTTTGGATCAAGTTCTGAGTCAATTAGGGTTACCTTTACCCGTTAGAACAATAAAACTAAGCAATGCGATGCGATTTGCTGGCTTGTTAGAATGGCTATGGCGTTGGTTACCTTTATCAGGTGAGCCCCCAATTACGCGTTTTGGTATTGGTGTATTCGGCTATACTTGCACATTAGATGTAGCAGCAATGTATGAGGATTTTGGGAAGCCAGAAGAAGACCTTCAACAATGCCTTCAGGCGTTTTTACAACATTATAGGATGATGAATAAATGCTGTTAGTTGCCCTTATTTGGCTATGTATTCTGTTGTTTAAGTTTTATTTTACCCTCAAAGAATTACGGGTTCCTGCTATCTATTGTGATAATGATTTAAATTCAGTGGCAGTGATGCAGCCCATTCTCAGTGGTGATCCCGCATTAGAAACAGTACTAGAAAAAACCATTAATCAGTTAAACGGAGCACATTTTTTCTGGTTAATTGATAATGATGACTTAGAAGCACAACAAGTAACGCAACGGTTACAATCACGCCATCCGCAACAGCAAATATCAATTCTCTCTTTTCCTCAAGCGCCTGAAGGGGTGAATCCTAAATTATTTAAATTAGAACAAGCAAGAATACAAATAACGAATAACGTTATTTTAGTTCTTGATGATGATGCAGTATTAAGCGCTAAGTCATTACGCTGTATGTTAGGTAAGCTAGCAGATAATACGTTAGTCACTGCGTTACCTTGGTATCGAACAACGAATAATCTCCCTTCGCGTTTATTAGCGCAATTTGTCAACGATAATTCAGCAATGACTTATTTACCGTTATTGCCTTTCATTCCACCGCTAACATTGAATGGCATGTGTTATGTGGTCCGTAATAAAACATTAGAAAGCGTTGGCGGCTTTAAATCTATATTGCATCAATTAACCGATGATCTCGCTTTAGCCACTTTACTCACACGCCACAACATCGCTATCGTTCAATCCACGGCAACGGTTTGTGTGCAAACAAGCGTCGCTAATAGTAAAGCTTACTTTCGACAAATGCATCGTTGGTTTCTATTTGCCACCTTATTGATGCGTGAAAAAAGTGCTGCAACTAATTTAGTTATTTTTGTTCTGCAAGGGTTACATCCGCTGCTGTTATGGGGCTTATTAGTGATAGCCTTTAGCAACTTAACAAGTGGTGTACTGATATTCGTTATATTAGTGACCCGTCATTGGATACTTCGCTACATTCAGCAAGTCATGGCACCTGAGATCCCAAGTAATCCACTTTTATCATTGCTATCGGAATTATTACAACCATTCCATTTAATACATGCATTAATTAACCGTACTATTTATTGGCGTTCACGGCGTTATCGCATTTTCAGTAACGAGCGATTCACTTCATTATGATGAATAATCATTTACAGGTAGCGTTTATTACTGGTCGTAGTCGCCCTAATAATTGGTCTCTCAGCCCTGTTCAAACTACTTTTTTACAAAAAATTGTAGGTGCTCATCAGCAAGTTATGATGAATTTTCCATGGACAGTTCAAACTACGCCATGGACTACAACTGGGCTATTACGCGCTAGCATCAATAATACACGTGAATATTTCGGATCTCGTTCAGCGAATTTTGCATTACGTTATCGTCAGCAAACGATCAACATGCTAACTTCAGCCAATCACACCCTATTGCTTTCCGGTAGTTGTGGGCTTGAATTATTTAACCAGCTGCATTTAGAACCCGCATTACTAAAACGGGTGAGTATTTTTGCTTACGGGCCTGTTGCTCGGCAGCGCCCTAGCTGTCAACACTTGTTAGTGCAAGGAAAACAAGATTGGATTTCCCGTTGTTGGTTTCGACATGCCGATAAGCGTATTGACTGCGGTCATATGAATTACCTTGAACAACCGCAATTGTTATCGTTATGCAATCAGTTTATAGAAGATTTGGTGGTTAAATGCAGCGCTTATACAACTTGATCCCTACGGGTACCACTCGTATTGATTTATTGGCTCCTCCCTTTTCAGGGCATTTGCATCCGATATTAGCGCTAGCCCGCGCACTATCTACGCATTACCAAGTTCGCGTTATTAGCACGCAAGGTGCCGCTGCATCCGTCCTTGCCGCTGAACTAACCAGTTTATCTCTTCCAAGTGATTATGATCAGCCATTACTACAAGTGGTTAACCCACAATATTCAGTGGGTGCAAACCCACTTCGTCTATATCGACAGTTTCGCAATGTCGTTGGTTTATTGAAAAACTTTGCTGACGAGTTAGATCAGCTATGGCTAGACGAAGGTAAACCTGATTTAGCAATAGCTGATTTTACACTACCCATTGTGGGTGAAGTCTGTCGCAGGCAGGATATTTTATGGTGGAGTAGTCTGCCATCCCCTTGTGTACTTGAAACCCCTGATGGTGTCCCCGCCTACTGCGGTGGGTTGATGCCACCACAAAATATTTATCAAAATTGGTTGCATGCATTTCATCGAAAGAAAGTACGGTTATTTAAACAAAGTGTGTTTTGGTTATTTAGAAACGTGATCCGCCAAACGGGTATCACTCAGTTATATCGCGCTGATGGCAGCGAAAATGCGTATTCATCATCATGTATATTAGCTCTTGGCGAAAAAGAGTTTGAATTTCCACGTAGTTGGCCTGCTTCAGTTCACTTTATCGGTCCTGCGTTATATACACCGCCAGTGCAATGTGAGATGCCACCGTTTGAAGAGGGTAAACGTCATATATTAGTCACCCTCGGTACACATTTGGATTGGCACAAAGATGCTGTGATGAAGGCAGTGATCACATTAGCCTCTACGTTGCCTGAGTATGTATTTCATTTTACTGATGGACATCAGATGACTGAAGGTGCTCAGCAAGTGAATAATGTCTATCGCATACCGTGGGTTAATTATGATTTGTGGCTAACACGTTACGATGCGGTGATCCATCATGGTGGCGCAGGTATTATGTGGCATTGCATAGAAAACAATATCCCAGCCCTCGTTTATCCTGTCGATTATGACCAATTTGATCATGCAGCACGGCTTGAATGGAGTGGTAAAGGACGTTGGGTGAAAGGTGGATTAAAATCGTTAGAGAAAGCAGGCTCTATGTTGCAAGAGCTACTTGATGCATAATGAATTATCTCTTTTGCAAATAAAAAGATAAATAATGAGCCAACAATTAAATGAATTGCAATTCACACAGGCGCATGAACAAGCGTTTCATGATGCATTAAAGCAAGCCAGTCGCAGCTATCTTAATGGTCGAAATGATCATGTCTATGCAAGTAAGAAAGATATTTTTCTTATTGTTAGCATGATGGTCATCGCTGTGATGTGTTATGTTCCCACATTATTGACCTCTTCAACGATAGTGTATATTGCCGGCTATGTCTGCTTTGTATTACTTATCATGCTACTGAATGTGTTAGGCCAGCACGATGCTTGCCACAATACCCTATTTAGGCAAACGTGGTTAAATCGTATTTTTGGTCGCCTAGTCACATTACCTCTAGGTCTCGAACCTGAATTTTGGCGAGTACGCCATGTCTATTTTCATCATCGCTATGCCAATATTGAACATTACGATTTAGATACCGAAGAAAATGGTATTTTTAGGCAAACGCCTTTTCAAAATTGGCGACCAATGATGAGATATCAGCACATTTATTGGCCAATCGTCGCATCATTTTCTCTCACATGGATTGCCTTAGTTTTTGATTGGTCAGACAGAACGGGAAAAACGCCGCTGCAATCACGCAAAGTGTTAGAAGGTAAATTGGGTTGGGCGCTGTTTTTAGGGAGTAAAATTTGCCATTTACTCTTAATGCTTGGATTGCCATTATTGGTCGCGCATCATCATGGCATCGGCATAATGACTATCTTGTTAACTTATGTGGCTAGCCAAATGATAGCTTCTTTATTTGTCGTTTATTTACTGCTCGGTACTCATTGGGCTGAAACGGAATTCTTTGAGGCTCCTGATAACCAGCAAATGCCTCATGGTTGGTATCATCACAATTTTGTGACCGCTTGCGATTGGCTACCCTCACCCAAATGGTTATGGCGTTTAACTGGTGGGCTGAACTATCACCTTACCCACCATTTATTTCCTGGTTGGCATCACCGCCACTATCCTGCTTTAGCCACTATTATTGCTCGGCTAGCTAAGCAGTATAATCTGCCTTATCGTTGTATCAGCTACCAGCAGTTACTTGATGCCCAGATCCGTTTTTTACGTAAAATGGGTGAAGTGCCTCATTAGCTTTTTGCTGAATACTGAGTTAACCCTGTGTATGCGTTGCCTTGGTACAACTTCTGAATTTCTCCTGTGCTCAGGGCAACACGGTATAAACCACCTAATAGATCGGCAACATACATTAACTGAGCTGGCTTGTCGTAAGTTAAACCGATCGCTTCATTAAAGCCACGGCAGATCACTTGATAATTAACCAAACCACGTTTAGTGATATCAGCCTTATTCAAGCTATTACCGTTTGGTTCGCCACCACGGTCTGTCCAGTAGAGGATCTGTTCTTCCTGATCAAGTAACAGATCGATAGGTTCAGGTAATTTATCAAGCAATAACTCAATATCTTTTCTATTGGCAGGATCATTACTTGTGGTTGGTCGTAATGGCGCTCGAAATAAACGACCTTGGTGACCTTTTGGTGTACCTTTTTGAGTCCAATACAACCAGTTATTCACAACGTCAACTGTAATTCCTACACACTGATCAAGTATGTCAACATTACCTTGATGATTTCTAGGTCGCTCAATGTGTGTTTGTAAATCACTGCCATCAGTATTACAGGATGAGACTTTGCCACCTTCTCTATCACACCAATATAACCGCTGATTAATTTGATCAAGCTGCAACTGTTTTGGTGTACGAATTCGGCCTTGATTAACTAACACTTTCCAACCTGTGCCATCAAAGTTGGCCACATTGATAGAACCATCATCTGCCGCATAATCCTCACCCATATTGCTCCAGTAGATTAAGCGTCTTTCGGGATCAACGGCAATACCATCAGGCGTACCACCAAGCCCTTCAATAAGATTATGCATTTGCCCCGTGATCTTGTGGTACCCAACAATGGCAGGATTGTCGATATCAAGCAGTAATAAGTCAGGTTGGGATTGTTGATTATCTTTCACTGCAAACACCTCATCATACGTTTGATTAATTCACATCAATAAATATAGATGAGTGACTATTAATTAGCCAACTAACAATATAAGAATTAAATAATCCCTTAAGGTTTGCTTAGATTTTTACTGTTATCGTAGGATAATATTAGGATTGTTCTATGCTTAACTAAAATAAACTGGCGAATATTGATATAAAAACAAACAAATATCAGTTTTAATTGACTTATTAATACAATGGTTGTTTATCATTCGTTTAATTAATATATCACTTAAGTCAAGTGTTAATAAGAAAACAGAAAATCAGAAAACTTAACAATACCCTCCATATTTAATATCTATTTATGTTTAGCCAAATATAATTCCTGAGTAATTTTAAGCTGTACAAAATTTATTAAATAATAACATAAAGAATGGTTAGGCGACTCATATGAAAAAAGTCGAATATTTACTCAAAAAGCTACGCACCTTAGTCATCAGTGATAAACTCTATCTCACTAATAAATTTAGGAAAAAGATAGGTTATATTCCTAATTTTGATATACCTAAAAGTTTTAATGAAAAAGTTAATCACCGCATGATATATGATAGAAATCCTTTATATACACAGTTAGCTGATAAGCTTGCTGTACGTGAATATGTTACACGAAAAATAGGTGATCAATATTTAGTACCAATTTTAGCCGCTTATAATAATGTCAATGAAATCAATATTGATAAATTACCTGAGCGATTTGTATTAAAATGTAACCATGATAGTGGTAGTAGCATCATTTGTACGGATAAAAATCGGTTTGATTTACAAAAAGCTAAAGACAAGCTTGGGTTCCATTTAATAAAAAACCTGTATTATATTACTCGAGAACGACACTATAAAAATATTCAAGCCAAAATCATTTGTGAGCAATATATTGATTTATTTGCGAATAAGAATAGAAAGTTAGTGCCTGAAACATGCCGTATCCACTGCTTTGCGGGTAAACCTGCGTACGCAGAGATCGACTACACCGATGAACATGGCACTGAGTTTATCAATATCTATGATACGCAATGGCAATTACAGCCAATGACCTTTGGCTACCCAAACATGTTAGAGCCTGTTGCTGAACCACCATTATTTCAAGAAATGCTCAGGCTAGCTCAGCGACTTGTGAGCCCATTTGACTATTGCCGTGCTGATTTCTTGATGTCTGATCAAAAGCTATATTTTAGTGAGCTCACGTTCGCGCCAAATGCAGGTCGTACAGAAATTCAACCACTATCATGGGATTTTAGACTTGGTGAAATGTGGGAACAGCGCATTACTAGTGCAGAGGGTAATATTGCAATAGAAGGTGCACTTGCCACTGTATCTTTCCCTAACAAGAAAAAATAACCTTTATAAGCAAAAAAGCCGTGTTTACCTCATCAGCAACACGGCTTTTCTTTGACTACCAATAATTAGTTAGCCAACACACCTGCTTTACGGCGCACACTAGTAATCAACATATAAATTGTCGTGACCGTTAACACAATAAAGAAGAAGCTAACCAAACCATTGTGTTGCTCTAAGAACGTTCCCGCAACCAATGGGCCAACCGCAGAACCAACGCTATAACTAAATAACATTACTTGTGTCGCAGCGACAATATAAGATGAATCAAGGTTATCGCAGGCTAAAGTGATCGCAATGGGATACAGTGCGAAAGATGACATCCCTAACAACGCTAACGCAACAATCATCACAAGGTAATCTTCAGAGAGATAAATAATCCCCATAGCAAATACCCCTAGCAATGAAACCATCGCTAATAACAGTGTTTTGCTCATTATAATTGATAGTTTGCTTATCACCGGCTGGATCAACATGCCACCTAAAATAATCGACGCCATCAATACACCGACTTGTTGAGTGGTAAATGGGCCATTTTTAAGTGATAACGGCATTAAACCATAAATTGTTCCCATCAAAATACCTGATGTCATACAGCCAATCATCGCAGGCTTACTCAAACGAGTAATTTTTTTCAATGACAACTTTTTGTGGGAATCACAAGCAGGCTGCCCTTGGCGAAACAGCAGTGGTGGTAAAACAGCCATTAATAATAAACCTAACACCACCATAAATGGATAGACGCCTTGGGTGCCAATTGCGCCAATCGCTAATTGACCTAATGTCGTACCACCATATAACGATGTCATATAAAAACTAAGACGTTTCGCTCTTTCTTTGGCGCTATCACCAATCAGTAACCATGATTCGACAACAACAAAAATCCCAGCAACTGCAATACCTGCAATTAAACGGTTTGGTAGCCAAGCGCCGATGGTTGCTGTCCATGGTAAAACCACTACCGTCGTAGCAAGCATTAATAAAAAAGCAATAAATGAAAGGCGATGGCCTATCTTAGCTATCACAGGCTCAATCATCATCGAACCAATTAATAAGCCAATATAATAAGCACTTGCAAGCCAACCTGCGTAGCTGGTATCGATATTAAAGCCGCCCATTGATAATGGGATCAGGCTCATCAAATACCCTGAAGCGATTGCAAAAATAGTTAAACCAGCGACAGGTACAAAAGTACTGTCTTGTTTGCGCATTATTGTCGAGGCCTGTTTCACGACCTACTCTCCCGCTAATAAAAAATTAAATGCGCTGCATCTTCATCGAGGGGCTATGCGGCAACACTAAGCAAAAAATAACAACTCAGTCCGGCGACTAGTGCAGATATTAAAATAAAGATAAGACTAATTTGCCGGCAATATAGAACTTTAATTCACTAAATTAAAATGAGAAAAACTAATGCTCACTAGCAAAAATATTTATGTGAGAAAAATCACGTTTTTTTTCGAGAGGAAGTTTGTTAAAATAATCAGGAAAACCCAATAAAATAATTTAAAAACAATCAGTTAAATAAAAATATTCATGATTATGAATAGAGCGTTTTTTATACAGAAAAAATATTTTTTCTTTATTAGAAGAGTGATGAAAAATAGTTTCTTACAATATTATGCTGTTGTCTTGGTTCTAGTGTTCCCGTTATTAGGATCAATAATTAATTTTGTTCATTTTTTAAATTGAAGATCTTTTATCTTTAATTAAATACAAAAAAACTAACTTTCATTCTTTTCCTGTTTTAAACGGCGCCATAATGTCGTCCGACTAATTCCTAAATACTGAGCAATCGCTTGCCTATCACCGTTAAAATAATCCATCACCTCTGTTAAAGAAGCACCAATAGGATTAAGTTGTGTCACGTCATCGGTTTCAATTCTGCGTTCAGGTGATAAGCTTTCTAATAATTCTTGAGTAATGGCTTTTTCAGGGTAAGCACTGCAAAACAACGCGACTCGCTCCATCAAGTTACGTAACTCCCTTACATTACCCGGCCATGAATAGTACCTGAAGAATTGATGACAGCTGAATAACTGCTGGACACGAAAAGCAGGTAATGATTGTTGTAGCCCCGCAAAAGCCAGTTTTAGCAGTCTTTCTGCTAACATAAAAATATCTTCACCACGCTGATATAACGAAGGAACTTGCATGCGTAGAACTCCTAGTCGATAAAATAAATCGGCCCGAAAACGCCCTTCTTTAACCCAGTTATCTAAATCACAATGTGTCGCACAGATCACTCGCACATTAACTTGTAATGGGCGGTAGCCCCCAATGCGTACGACGGTCATCTCCTCTAATACTCTTAATAATCGAGTTTGTAATACCAGTGGCATTTCACCTATCTCATCTAAAAATAACGTCCCGCCATTTGCCATTTCAAACAAACCTGCTCGCCCACCACGCCGAGATCCCGTAAAAGCGCCTTCTTCATAACCAAACAGTTCAGCTTCAAGTAAGTTTTCAGGGATCGCACCACAGTTGACGGCAACAAATGGCATCGGAGCTTTGTTTCTTTTATGTTGATTAAATAAGCAGTATTCATGATGTATCGCTTGAGCCACCATTTCCTTACCTGTACCACTTTCGCCTTGGATCAGTACAGTCGCCTCTGAACGTGCATATAGCATGATATATTGGCGAACTGATTCCATCAGTGGTGATGCTCCGATTAAATCATTAATAGTATGGCGAACCTTAGTGCTATTTTCAGGTAAATAGCCGATAGGTGTTGTTTTTTGATCGTAGGAGATACGGCTCAGCTCTATTGCATCATAAAAGGCTTGACGTATTGTTTCAGTTGAATAGATAAAGATCCCCGTCATTGATAGCTCTTGGGCTAAATCCATAATTAACCCAGCGCCTACAACAACCGTGATCCCCATTGCTTTGAGTGATTTTAGCTGTGCCCGCGCGTCTTCAGCAGTAATATAGCTGCGTTGTTCTATACGCAAGCCAAAATTTTTTTGAAATTCATCGAGTGAAGGAATGATTTTCTGATAATTAATAATACCGACTTTGTGGCTAATTTCTCTTGCCTTAGCGAGAGCTTGCATCACATCAAAACCGCTGACCTTCACAATAATCACAGGTACTGAAACATGGCTTTTTAAATAAGCCCCATTCGATCCTGCGCTAATGATCGCATCACAGTGCCCTGTTTTCAGCTTTTCTCGAACTTCCGCGGCGGCTTGCTCAAAACCAATATTCAGCGGTGTAATATCCGCCTGAGCACTAAACTCAGGGCTAATATCGCGAAAAAGAGTAAATAATCGCGATACTGAAACTGTCCAAATGATTGGTTTTTGCATTAAACCATCCTCTTCAGTTCATTTTGTTTCGAATGAAACACACTGAAACACTATCATCATTTCAATGGAACATTCATCCACTTTTGTTAAAAACTCTTTGTTAGGTCACAAAAGCAGACAAGAATATATCACAATGATTTTAAAGGATTTTAATAATTCCCAAGCTATTTTTTATTTATGGCACGATACTTGCTGTAAATAATCTCATTAATTCACGCTACATTTTGCTATCTATTTAATAACAATGGTGAGAGGTTATTATGTCATCTATTTCTGCTGGTCAAGCATTTCGTCAGGCACTGAGTAGTGAAACCCCTTTACAACTAGTCGGTACTATCAATGCTAACCATGCACTGCTTGCACAACGTGCAGGTTATAAAGCCATCTATTTGTCAGGGGGCGGCGTAGCGGCAGGCTCATTAGGCTTGCCTGATCTAGGTATTTCCACACTAGAAGATGTTCTAATTGATATTCGGCGCATTACGGATGTTTGTGAGCTACCCTTAATGGTGGATGCTGATATTGGTTTTGGCCCTTCCGCATTTAATGTGGCACGTACGGTTAAATCTATTGCCAAAGCTGGCGCTGCGGGTTTGCACTTGGAAGATCAGGTTGGCGCTAAACGTTGCGGTCATCGACCCAATAAAGAAATTGTTTCGACTCAAGAGATGGTCGATCGCATAAAGGCTGCGGTTGATGCACGTAATGATGAAAATTTTGTGATTATGGCGCGTACTGATGCTTTAGCCGTTGAGGGTTTAGAAGCCGCACTAGAGAGGGCACATGCCTACATTGAGGCCGGTGCAGACATGCTATTTCCTGAAGCGATCACTCAGTTAAATATGTACCAACAGTTTGTCGATCAAACTAAAGTGCCAGTTCTTGCCAACCTTACTGAGTTTGGTCAAACGCCTCTGTTTACCCTTGATGAATTGCGTAGTGTTGGTATTGCGATTGCTCTTTATCCACTCTCTGCCTTTAGGGCGATGAACAAAGCCGCTGAGCAGGTGTACAGCACTCTGCGCAAAGAAGGTACACAACGAAATGTCGTTCCACTGATGCAAACTCGTGACGAACTCTATCAAAGCATTAATTACTATGATTATGAACAAAAGTTAGACGCGCTATTTTCACAACAAAAATAATACCCATGAAACAAGTTGTCCCCCTACAAAGGATACTCCGATGAATGAACAACTTACGACGACTGGAAACACTCAATTTAAACCTAAAAAATCCGTTGCATTATCAGGTATCACCGCAGGTAATACCGCACTTTGTACTGTTGGTAAAAACGGCAATGACTTGCACTACCGTGGCTATGATATTCACGACTTAGCCACTCAATGTCAGTTTGAAGAAGTCGCCTATCTACTGATCCATGAAAAATTACCAACCAGCTCAGAGCTAACAGCCTATAAAGAAAAGCTAAAAGCGCTTAGAGGTCTGCCTGCCAGTGTTAAACAGACCTTAGAGTCGATTCCTGCCAATGCACACCCGATGGATGTCATGAGAACTGGCGTTTCGGTTATGGGTTGTGTTCTTCCCGAAAAAGAATCTCACACCTTAGCTGGCGCAAAAGAAATTGCAGATAGGTTATTAGCTTCTCTCGGTTCAATGTTGCTGTATTGGTATCACTTTAGCCATCATGGTCGCCGTATTGAAACGGAAACAGATGATGATTCTATTGGTGCACATTTTTTACATTTACTGCATGGCAAAAAACCACCAGCACAGTGGGAACGCTTTATGCATATTGCCTCAATTTTATATGCTGAACATGAATTCAATGCCTCTACTTTTGCCGCTCGCGTGATTGCAGGTACTGGCACTGATTTTTATTCTGCAATCACCGGAGCCATTGCAGCCTTACGAGGTCCTAAACATGGTGGTGCGAATGAAGTTTCGCTGGAAATTCAACAACGCTACACCTCCACTGAAGAAGCCGAACAAGACATTATCCAGCGACTTGGAAAATCAGAAGTGATCATTGGCTTTGGTCACCCCGTGTACACTATTGCTGATCCTCGCCATCCCATTATCAAATCCGTTGCCCTGCAATTATCAGAACAGAGCCTAAATCGCCAGCTGTATGATATCGCCCACCATTTAGAATTGATCATGAAACGCGAAAAAAATATGTTTCCCAATTTAGATTGGTTTTCAGCAGTAACTTACCATTTGATGGGGGTGCCAACCGCCATGTTTACCCCACTGTTTGTTATGGCACGCACTGCGGGCTGGTCTGCCCATATCATTGAACAGCGTCAAGACAATAAAATCATTCGCCCATCCGCCAATTATGTGGGTCCAGAAAATAAACTATTTACCCGCATGGAACAGCGCTCATAAGGATAATATCAATGACCACCATTACCCCTGTACATCAAGAGTTTGATAAAGTTATTAGTGATATCGTTGATTACGTCACTGAGTATCCCATTATTTCTGACTTAGCTTATGAAACTGCCTACTACTGCTTTTTAGATACCCTAGGCTGCGGTATGGAATCACTTGAATACCCTGCGTGTAAAAAGCTGTTAGGACCAATCATCCAAGGAACCGTTGTTCCCAATGGTGCAAAAGTTCCGGGCACTCAATTCCAACTTGATCCCATTCAGGCTGCATTCAATATAGGTGCAATGATCCGATGGCTCGATTTTAATGATACATGGCTCGCCGCTGAATGGGGCCATCCTTCCGATAACTTAGGGGGGATCTTAGCCGTCGCTGATTGGCTATCACGCACAGCCATTGCAAAAGGTAAAACACCGATTACCATAAAACATGTACTCACTGCTATGATCAAAGCACATGAAATTCAAGGCTGCATTGCATTAGAAAATGCTTTCAATAAAGTCGGACTAGACCATGTGATTTTAGTTAAAGTCGCCTCAACCGCCGTTGTCGCACACATGCTAGGGCTTAATCGTGAAGAAATCTTAAATGCAGTATCACTAGCTTGGGTTGATGGGCACAGCTTGCGTACTTATCGGCATGCCCCAAATACAGGCTCTCGTAAGTCGTGGGCTGCTGGCGATGCAACATCAAGAGCAGTACGTTTAGCGCTAATGGCGCAAAAAGGAGAAATGGGTTACCCAACAGCATTGACTGCAAAAACTTGGGGCTTCTACGATACCTTGTTTAACGGTCAAGAATTTCGTTTCCAACGCTCCTATGGCTCTTATGTAATGGAGAATGTGTTATTTAAGATTTCATTCCCTGCCGAATTTCATGCGCAAACAGCGGTTGAGGCCGCGCTACAATTACATGAAAAATTAACATCATTGGGCAAAAGCTCAGAAGATATCGAAAGTGTTTCCATTCGTACTCACGAAGCTTGTGTACGCATTATCGATAAACAAGGACCTCTCAATAACCCAGCTGATCGCGATCACTGCATTCAATACATGGTTGCCGTACCATTAATTTTTGGTCGCTTAACCGCTGCTGATTATGAAGATAGCATTGCTCATGATCCACGTATCGACCTATTACGCGACAAGATTATTTGCCGTGAAGAAACGAGTTTTACGCAGGACTATCACGATCCTGAAAAACGTTCAATTGCTAACGGTGTAACCATTAAATTAAAAGATGGTATGGTGCTAGATGAGGTTCTGATCGAATATCCAGTAGGTCACAAACGTCGCCGCAAAGAAGGTATCCCCCTGTTACTCAAAAAATACCGCACCAACCTTGCTCGGCAGTTTCCGCAAACGCAGCAATTACGTATTCTTTCAGCTTCATTAGATAAGCCACTGCTTGAAGCCATGCCTGTCAGCGAATTTATTGATTTGTGGGTGATTTAATGACTATTGGGGGCCAAATAGCTCCCAATAATTATTTTAATGACCGAACAGAATTGCGTTGCACTAGCGTTGGTGAGTAGACAGAGCCTTTCACCTTAGTCGGCTCTTGGCCAGCGAGAGCTAATGCTAACTCAGTCGCGGTTTCTGCCATCATCTGAATGGGATAGCGAATAGTGGTTAAACGCGGGTGAATATAACGTGCAATTAACCCATCATCAAAACCGATTACAGAAATTTGCTCAGGTGATTGAATATTATTTTCATCAAGAACAGCAATCGCCCCCGCAGCCATAAAATCGTTATAACCAACCACAGCAGTGATCTCTAACGACTTAGTGAGCAAATTAGTCATTGCTTGCTCACCGCCTTCCCCATAAGGCACACCATACTCAACATAACTTTCTGGCAAGGTAATAGCATGCTGTTTCAACGCATCACGATACCCCTGTAATCGCTGTTCGACATCCTCAATATTATGATTTGAGGAAATATAAGCAATTTTGGTATGACCATGACGAATCAAATGCTCAGTAGCAATATAAGCGCCTTTATAGTTATTTAGCGAAATGCAACGGTCAGCAATCGCATCAATATGCCGATTGATAAGCACCATACTGGGGACTTCTTCTGCAAACTCAATTAGCTCTTCATCAGATAACGCTTTGGAGTGGATCACTAACCCATCACAACGATTATTAATCAATAGCTCAATGGATTGACGCTCTTCCTGTGCGGTGTGGTATCCATTACAAATTAAAATATGTTTACCATTTTTATGGGCAACACCATCTACCGCTTTGACCATAGTCCCAAAGAAAGGATCAGAAACGTCATTCACCAATACGCCGATAGTATTACTACTTTGGCTAACCAGCGCTCGCGCTGCAGCATTTGGCCGATAACCGAGTTTATCCATGGCGCTTTTCACTGAGGCAATTGAAGCTTTGCTCGCTTTAGGTGATTGATTAATCACTCGAGAGACTGTCGCCACCGACACACCAGCTTCTTTCGCTACATCTTTAATTGTCGCCATTCGTTCCCTCTATGTGTATCCGCCAAATATATTAACAATAGGTTAAGATCAAAAAATAAATTGATAGCTAGTTAGCTGATAATGGGCTTGATTTGGTTGAGAAATACCACTGTATTGCTCCCCCCATTCAGGGTGGTTGACCGCATCAGGTGGAAACTGAGTTTCAAATGCCACACCAGAGAATGGTGTGTAATAACGCGACTTGCCCGGCACTGAAATCAGATAGTTTCCTGTATAAATCTGCATCGATGGCATGGTTGTCGCAATATCCATTCTGACATCGCCATCGGGTGAAAAGACGGAAGCAACTGTTTTTTCACCATCTGTCAGCTCAGGATCCAATATCATCGCATGATCATAGCCACCAGCCGCTTTTTGATCATCATCCTGTAAAAAATCATATCCAATCCGTTTTTTACAGCGAAAATCAAAAAAAGTGTCACTAACATCGCGCCATTCTCCAGTTGGAATGCCACTTTTGTCAGTCGGTAAATAGTGTGTCGCCGTCAGCTGTAAATCATGCTCTAATGCCGTTTTAGCTGAATCCTCACCAGCTAAATTAAAATAAGCGTGATTAGTTAAATTCACAGGGCACAACTCACTGACTTGGGTACGGTAAGCAATAACCACTTTGTTTTCATCAGTTAGGATATAGCGAACTTCAGCTTGTAATTCACCAGGGAAGCCCTGATCACCCTCCTCTGAAGTTAATGAAAAAATGGCCTCTTGCGGATTCACCTGAGTCACTCGCCAAACACGATAACTAAAGTTATCTTGCCCACCATGCAAACAGTGTTCACCTTGGTTTGCTGTCACTGTATATTGGCGGCCCGCTAAACTAAAACGCCCATTGGCAATACGATTAGCCACTCGTCCAACCGTTGCACCTAAATAAACACCTTGATCCATCTGCGCCGCCATATTTGGCGAACCAAGCAAAACATCACGTTTGCCATTAGGCATAGGCAATATGCAGCTAATCCAGCTAGCCCCCAAGGTAGACAGCAAAATTTTCATCCCGTTGCTGTTGGTGAGCGCGATCACTTTTGAGGCGCGTGCAACATATCCTTGGTCTTTTGATAACTGCATATTAATCTCCCTACTTTGATGCTTTGTTAATCACACCAGCCCCATCACTTGGCTGGCAAACATAAATATCAGCTGTTAAACCTGTTAAAGCTGAATATTGTTGTTCAACGGCTTTCACCACTGATTCAACCAGTTGCTGTTTCATCAGCGCAACAATACAGCCACCAAAACCACCACCAGTCATGCGTACACCGCCTCGCTCACCGAGTACTGATTTTACAATATCAACCAAAGTATCAATCTCTCTGACCGTAATTTCAAAATCATCACGCATAGAAATATGGGATTGTTCCATCAACACACTAAGCTGCGGCAAGTTATTTTCTGTTAACGCTTTTGCTGCTGCAAGTGTTCGATCATTTTCACTGATAACGTGCTTAGCACGCTTCGCCACTAGCGGCGGCAGTTCATGCTGTTTTTGCTCAAACTGCGCCATTGTGACATCACGTAACGCCTTAACACCAAACTGTTGAGCGGCACTTTCACATTGCTGACGGCGAATATTATACTCACTATCCACTAAACCACGCTTTTTGTTTGAATTGATGATCATAACAACAAGATCATCAGGAATGGAAATTGGGGCTAATTCTAGGCTACGGCAATCAATTAATAAGGCGTGTCCTTCATCACCACAAGCTGAAATGAGTTGATCCATAATGCCGCAATTACAACCAACAAATTGGTTTTCTGCTTGCTGCCCATTCAAGGCAATTTCTTGCTGACTAATATCTAATTGATATAGCGCCTTGATCGTTTGACCAATCACAACTTCTAATGATGCGGAAGAGCTCAGACCTGCCCCTTGAGGAACATTACCGCTAACAGCAATATCACATCCAGAAAATTGATAGCCTCTTGCCAGTAAAAATTTCACCACACCGCGAACATAATTTGCCCACATTTTTTCTGGCAAGAATTGAATTTCACTGTTGAGGCTAAATTCATCGACATCATTATCATAATCAGCAGCAACAATACGAACTAGCTGGTCATGTCTTTTTTTTGCTGCCGTTATTGTTTGGTAATCAATTGCACAAGGTAAAACAAAGCCATCGTTATAATCAGTATGTTCACCAATAATATTGACGCGCCCTGGTGCTTGAACATAGATCTCAGGTTGATCACCAAAGCTTTGAATAAAGGCGTCAGTGACTTTTTGTTGAAGAATTTCATTATTGTTCATAAAACAATCTCTCGATAAAATGAATTTATTCGCCCGTGTGCTTGTAGTGAATATCACTCACTGCACGTAACTTTTCTGCGGCTTGTTCAGGTGTTAGGTCACGTTGAGTTTCTGCTAGCATTTCATAGCCAACCATAAACTTTTTAACCGTTGCAGAGCGTAGTAGAGGTGGATAAAACAATGCGTGAAGCTGCCAATGATCTACATTTTGTTCATCAGCAAAAAATGGCGCAAAGTGCCAACCCATTGAATAAGGAAATGCACAGTTAAATAAATTATCGTAACGACAAGTTAACTTTTTCAACGCAATACTGAGGTCGGCGCGAATAGCTGCATTCATCTCCCCCATACGCCTGATATGCGCTTTTGGCATCAGCATGGTTTCAAATGGCCAAGCAGCCCAATAAGGCACAACCGCAAGCCAATGTTCTGTTTCAACGACTGTTCTTGAGCCATCATTTAATTCAGCTTGTGCATAATCCAACAGTAGATTACTGCCATATTGCTGATAATATTGACGTAAATGTTGATCTTTGCGGGCAATTTCATTTGGTAAAAAATCACTAGCCCAAATCTGCCCATGTGGATGTGGCTGTGAACAGCCCATCACTTCACCTTTGTTCTCAAAAATTTGTACCCAAAGAAAATCCTGGCTAAGCTCATCAATCTGTTGCTGCCAAGTATCGATAACTAACCCAATTTGTTGTGTCGATAATTCAGGCAATGTTTTGCTGTGATCAGGCGAAAAACAGATCACACGGCTTAGCCCACTGACCGCTTGTGTCTGAAATAATGCAGACTGTTTTTCAGGCTGCTCACATACGTCAGGCAATAGTGCAGAATAATCATTTTGGAAAACATATGTTCCCTGATAATCAGGGTTAATATCGCCTGATACACGATGGTTAGTAGGACAAAGAAAACAGTGTTCGTCATAGCTAGGTAGCTGTTTGATTTCTGGCTTTTCATCTTGCCCACTCCAAGGGCGTTTAGCACGATGCGGCGATACTAACACCCATTGCCCCGTCAACGGGTTATAGCGACGATGAGGGCAATCTGAAGGGTTAAATTGAATTTTATTCATAGCATTATCTCCGATCATCGTGTTTCATAACCGTTCGGGTTATTTGATTGCCAACGCCATGAATCAATCGCCATATCATCAATCGAGCGTATCGCTTGCCAACCTAACTCACGTTGTGCTTTCTCTGAAGTTGACCAATACTCAGCAATATCACCTGACCGGCGAGGCATCATTTCATACGGGATCGCTCTTCCAACCGCCTGTTCGAATGCATGTAAAACCTCAAGCACACTGCTTCCTTTACCTGTGCCAAGGTTATAGATGTGCAGCCCAGTTTTTGGACTAACAGATTTAAGCGCTGCAACATGTCCATCCGCTAAATCCATCACATGAATATAATCACGTACACCCGTACCATCCACAGTAGGGTAATCGTTTCCATAAATAGACAGTTTTTCACGACGGCCAACAGCAACTTGTGCAATATAAGGAGTCAAATTGTTCGGTATTCCTTGAGGATCTTCCCCCATAGCACCTGATGGGTGAGCACCTACAGGGTTGAAATAACGCAACAATGTCACAGACCAATTAGGTTGCGAGATAAATAAGTCAGATAAGCAACGCTCTACCATGTATTTACTCGTACCATAGGGGCTTTGCGTATTGCCAGTAGGGAAAGTTTCAGTGATAGGTACAGCGCTAGGTTCACCATAAACAGTCGCAGAAGAGCTAAAAATAATGCGCGAAACGTCAGCCCGCTGCATGCATCTGATTAGAACTAATGTGCCGTTCACGTTCACATCATAATATTCAATCGGTTTTTCTACTGATTCCCCCACCGCTTTTAAGCCTGCGAAATGGATTACTGCATTAATTTTATGTTCAACAAAAATACTATCGAGTAATGCTTCATCACGCACATCACCTTGATAAAAAACAGGTCGATGGCCTGTTAGCTTCTCAATACGGTTAAGTACTTCTGTTTTGGCGTTACAGAGATTATCAATGATGATTGGGGTAAACCCTGCATGGATCATTTGCACACAGGTGTGGCTACCAATGTACCCCATCCCGCCTGTTACCAGCACTTTTGTTTGTTGCATTATTTACCCCTTAGTAAATTTGAATGGCAAAATCGACTTTGAGGAGTATAGCAACGAGACAACATAACAATCTGTGATCGGCTTCGCGTTAGTGTAAACGTTTACACAAATACCCAATCAGCTTGTCTGAGTTAGAAGATAAAAATAAAACGACCAGAAATCCGTAAACTTCTGGCCGTCATTATGGAAAGGTAACTATTTTAGTGAAGGCATTCTTCATCGTATGGATCTAAATGCGTCATCACATCGAGGATTTGTGGATTTTCCATCAATTTATCTCGAACATTCACTGCAATATCATGCCCCTTCATAATCGACATATCACCGTCAACTTCGAGGTGTACATCAACTAAATAAAAATCGCCTGATTTACGAGTTTTCAAATCATGGAAACCTTTTATACCTTCAATATTCTCCAGCACATTACGAATTTCTTGTAGTGTTTCTTCATCAGCCCCTTTATCCATGAGGTCTTGCATTGACTGATGAGTAAATTTATACCCCATACGGAACACAAATGTTCCTACAATTAACGCAGCAATAGGGTCAAATATCTTAAATCCACATAAACTACCAATAATACCGATCGCAACCACTAACGAAGAAGCAGCATCAGAACGTGCATGCCATGCATTAGCCACCAGCATGCTTGAATTGACCCTATTTGCCACCCGTAGCATATAACGGAATAATCCTTCTTTTGCTACTAGTGCAATCAGTGCTGCCACTAATGCAATAAAATGAACTTCCTGAATGAGTTCAGGATTGAGCATTTTTTGGATTGCGGACCACACCATGCCAACGCCAACAATTAATAAAATAATCCCTAAAATTAAGGATGCACCATTTTCATAACGAAAATGTCCATAAGGGTGATCTTCATCTGGCTTCTTATGGCTTTTTTTGTTGGCAATTAAAACTACAAAATCAGCAATAAGATCAGACAGTGTATGAATACCATCGGCAATTAAGCCCTGAGAATGTGAGATAACCCCAATAATAATCTGCCATATCGAAAGAGCTAAATTAACAATCACACTAATTAAAGTGCTTTTTTTGGCAGCATGGAACTTTTCTTCTTGCAGGCTAAGCTCATTACTTGTTGTATTTGATAGGTTATTTTTATCCATAGTATATATTCTTAATGAAAAGCAAAACAATTATCATTTAAATAAACTTTAAAAATCAATAAATTACAAAAACAAAATGAATGATGTCACAATATAAAAGAAAAGTCTTGTTATTTAATTGTAGATTATTATGTTAACTGATAATGATTATTTTTTATAATTTGATATTGATTAGAATAACAGAAAAAGATTAATTCTTATTTTGATTAGATACGTTTTCAAAATAGTAAACCCCTATGATAAATTTGCTTATTGCTGATATACTGATTCAAATTCACATATTAATGAGGTGGTTATGCATAATAAAATTTTAGTCCCTATTGACCTATTAGAAGACACTCTTAATCCACAAATCATCAAACATGTTGAAGAACTCGCAAAATTAGGCTCCCCTGAAATTCATTTTCTATCAGTCATTCCAAGTGCGGAGCTGTTTTTTGGAATTGAAGTCACTATCCTACCTGAAAGCCATAAAAACTCAGCAGAGCGTTCAGCTTTGGCTCTAAGGGCTTTAGAAGATGTCATCAAGGATATTCAGGTTCCAGACGATAAGATTATCTGCAAAGTAGGGATTGGTTCGGCAAAAGATGAAATTCTCAGCTATGCTGATGACATTAATGCAAGTTTAATCGTGATTGGCTCACATCGCCCAAGCACATCAACTTATTTATTAGGCTCAACAGCCTCAACGATTGTGCGCCATGCTAAAACATCTGTATTGGTGATCAGATAATTAGCTATTCATAACCACCCGCATAGCGGGTGGTTATAATCTTATTACTTTGTTACAGAATTCTGTAGTTGATCGTCAGTTGACCAAATACGATATTTTACATCCATATCTTTTGGTGCATAAACGACGATTGGTAATTTGCTGTTATAGCGGACAAATGCTTCATCCCCCAAGTGAGTGGTCACAAAGCGATCTTTTGCGGGTTCTGAACACCCCATCATCGTTGATGCAGGCCCTTTAACATCTTCCAGCTTATAATAGTTGTAGCCCCATCCTTCTAGCGTTTTCTCTTCGAGTTCCCCCATAAACCACTGACGGTTACAATCTGCTTTAATTGTTTTACCAATCACCAGCTCAACTTGGAAATTTTCTTCATTCGGCTTTTGAGTCAATTGGATTACATGACGAGTCATACCTTTATCAGCTTTAGGATAAGGTGCGATCTTTTCCAATTCTCCAGTTGCCATTGCGCAAGAAGAAACCAATGCTACAGCCATAACAGACAAAATCGCTCTTTTCATTATAAAATCCTATTAAGTGCAATAAAGTTAATCAAAAAAAGAAATAAGTTGCTATAGAATAAGTTAAAAACACTGCCTTTTACATCATGGATAATTCTTAATTTCAAAATTAAGTAAAAACACTCAATATAACTCTTTAAAGTTAAGTCATTATGACTAATTTTAGTACAGTGATCATAAATCAGATAAAAAATATGTAAATTCTATTTCGTTCTAATGCACAAATTATAAGCAAGACTTATACTGATATTGAGGCTTAATACATTCTGAGGAGGTAGTATGTTATCTACAGATCAAGATTTAGTTTCAAAGTTAGTGTCCACACACCCCCGTTTTCAAAACCTTTATGAAAAACACCATCAGCTCGATAAAGAAATCAGTAAGCTAGAAGGCCCATCAGGCGCTGGCTATAATGAGCAAGTCGTTAAGCTGAAAAAAGAAAAATTACATATAAAAGATGAAATGCAAAAAATAATGCAGTCAGTGAGTAAAGGTTAACAATAAACTTACTAGGTAACCGCCTGTTTACATAATTCTCTTGTTGTATTACTGATTCATTAGAAAAATACATCGCATCATATACTCTAAATAATTCGAGGTGCAGCTAGGCGACAAGTGAATGAGTTGCTAGGAACATAGAAAACGATGTGACTGGTGCGAATGAGCGTAGTCACCATACCTCAACGTAAAGCGCTGTAACTTGAAGTATGACGAGTATATATCAGGGGTTTATCTAGGCTAATAACACTTTCGTTATCATGGCATAAGTTTCTACTTATGCCATTTTACATTTGACGAATATAGTCACCTAAATCAGTACTTCCTATCCTTGGCAATAAGTTATATATTAAATACATCTTATATGTTTTTTTATTGAGACAGCAAAATGGCAGGGAAACGAATTCAGAGAGAAATTAAAACTATAGAAAAGATGATACTAATCTATGAGAAATCGCACCCTGCAACCACAGATTTCCCTGACCAATACCAACAATTGTATAAATACGCAATTAACCGACTTGAAAAATGTCGGTATGGGGAAAACAAGCCTGCCTGCAAGCAATGCCCTGTACACTGTTATCAGCCTAAAATGCGTGAGCAAATGAAAATTGTTATGCGCTGGTCCGGCCCTAAAATGTTGTTTCGCCATCCTATATTAGCAATACGCCATTTATTGGATGACAGAAAGCCACTACCTGAGCTTCCTCAAAGACAACGTAGAATACGACCAAAAGATGAATAGATTCGCACAATAATCACTTTGCCTAATGGCTAACCATTAAGCAACATTTAAAATATTCATTCACTATATTGTTGAGGCTGTATTAATTTTTACTCATTCATTTATTGGTTTTAGTCAATATCAGATTGTTAGTTTATCTAGTATGTGTAATGAAATGTCTTATTGCGAGTACAGTTGCCATACAGCCCCAATGATAGAACGACGTATTTCTAAAAATTAGTACCCCATTATAACTAATAATTAAAATCTATGTTTATTTATCCATGAGAAATGATAATTAAGGTAAATGCGCACAATAAATAAGATGTATGTCTCATAATTTGCAATTTATAGCCACCTTAATACATACAATAAATCATTACGATAAATACTTTTAATTAATAACATAGCTAACAATTTAAAACATTAATATTTTTAATAAATGGTATTTTTTCCGATATTAACCACAACAAAAGCCATACCTAAATTTTTCACTAATATACTGAAAATGATTAGTTTCCGCGTCTAGATCAAAAAACACTCCAATAGCGTAATTATATTCAAACCTATTTTATACCACAAAAGTATAACCCCCGAGATTTACACCCCATAAACCCCAAAAAAATAGAAAATCATAAAATAAAAGCAATAAAATTGATTAATAAAAATACAAATTAAAGTCATTAATGCTGTTTCATTCAATTTGGAAACATTTATTAATATTTAGAATTAAATTGTGACACAAAAAAAGCTGCTTTATATAATTTTAATAAATCAAATAAAGATGAATTTATATTTCTTATATTTATACCTTAAAAGCATTTAATAGTAACTTTTGATGAAAACATTCAACATTTAAGTGATGAAAATTAACATTTGGAACACATTATGCAAAATGATTACAATGTAACTAATCGACGTATAAAAAGGATGGTTATTAATAAAGGGAACCCGCATTCTATTATTGAGCAGCCGACTAAAGGGTTGATCATTATTAAACGTGGCACACTCATATGGGAAAGCCCTACTGCAATAGAAGCATTACATGCAGGCGATATTCTTTATCATAAACAAGGTTCTTACGCATTGCAGATCCCCAATAATGAATCCGAATGTGAATTTCTGTGGGTTTCATTAGAAGATGATTTCTTACGTGAATTTATTAACCTGTATGGTAGCCACCTCAGTGAAATTGAACGGACTGATAATAGTAGTCATGATGTTATTCGGTTTACTACTTCAGCAATTATTGATGAACTAAAAAATAGCTTTAAAGCCATCGTCAATGAGCAGTACCCTCGTCTAATGGTGACATTACGCATTTCAGAATTCTTGTTATTGCTCTCTTATAGTGACCAAGGTTCCCAGCTATTGTCCAGTTTAAGACAGCTCAGTAATCGCCAAGCGGAACGTTTGCAAAACTTTATGGAGAATAATTTCCTAAAAGAATGGAAGCTTACTGAGTTTGCAAAAACATTTGGGATGGGACTAACGACTTTTAAAGAATTATTTAACAACGTTTATTCAACGTCACCTCGTTCATGGATCAGCGAAAAAAGAATTATGTATGCACATCAATTATTGGTGAATACACAGATGAGTATTGTCGAAATTTCAATGGAAGCAGGTTTTTCTAGCCAATCCTATTTTACACAAAGCTATCGTAAGCGTTTTGGTTACACGCCGAGTAAATCTCGAGCGCCATCTCACTAATGAGATAGTCTTAAATTAGCTAAAGCGACACATGCCCTGTCAGTTATAATCTCTATATACTGGCAGAAAGGCAACTCCCTCCACGATAGCTCTACTAACCGACCATTCTCTTCACTGACAAAATCCCCTTTTGAACAACCTCAAGCGAGTTCTAAAAACAATAATCCATAATCATATAAATAGGCGACAAGCAAGCAGCTCACTAGAAGTGATTAAACATAGTCCCTATACCTCAATGTAAACAGCTACAATTTAAAGTGGACTAATATAAAAGAAAAAGGCTGCTTACTTAATTTAGTAAACAGCCTTTTCTGATATCGCTAATTATTTTGCACTGATAATTTTCAGATCAATAATTGACATTGAGTTAGGTGGGATTTGTCCTGGTATGCCTTTTACGCCATAACCACCTTCAGGCTTAATATAAACTTTAACCATTCCACCTTCACCTGCTTTCTCAATAAATGAGTTAAGTGGTACAGGTAACTCGCTATAAGGCAATGTAACAGGGTTTTTATCGGTATACATTACGGTCACCGTTCCATCTGTTAGCTGTTCTCTCATGATAAATGTGATGTTTTTATTTTTCACATTCGCAATCGGTTTACCTTTTTGCAATATTTTATAGTAAGTAAAGCTATCTAACTTACTGTATTTTTGCTGAGTGATTTCAGCAATTATCTTCTGATTACGTTTATCATTCTCTTGAGCTATCACATTCAGTTCTTTTTCTGTCGGCTGTTTTACCGATGGTTTGACTGAAATTGGCCCACTTGAAGATACCGCTGGCTTCGCTTTTAACTTGTCATTCTCTTCTTGCAGTTGCATGATCTTTTTATTGAGATCCATAATCTGCGATTTCAATGCTTCATCAGGCATTACTGATTTTTGTTTTTCTAGCTCAGTTTGGAGTTTTTTCAACTGTTCTTTTGCAAGCGTTAGCTCTTGCTGTAACTTAGTATTATCCGCTAATTGCTTCTTCAACTGCTCTAGCTCAGCACTTTGTGCTTTATATTGCGCATTTACTGAAGTTAATTTGTCTGCGTCAAGTTTCAATGCGCTGATTAGCTTATTCGCTTCAACTAACTGCTTGTCTGATTCAGCAGTTTGCTTCGCTTTACTGTCAACATCACTTTCAAGACGTTTAACTTGCTGCTCACGTTCTTTATTTTGCTTTTCAAGTTCAGATTTTTGAACTTGTAATTGCTGCTGTACCGCTTTCAACTCAGACTCTAATGTCTTCTTCTGTTCAACTTGCGCCGTTTGCGCAGTTAATGAGGCTTGGAGCTTAATCGCTTGTAGCTCATTATTC